>DAISZK010000021.1:0-37730 GCA_036824855.1 Chthoniobacterales bacterium
CGGTCTCACAGCCCAAGAGCTGCATGGCAGGGATCAAATTTCTGACTCCTTGACAAGGTCCGCCAGTGGAGGGGTCCATCGACGGGATGACGCGGAGAATCCTCATTGTTTCACCTGATTCCTTGAACCCAATTGAAGAGGTATCGGCGCAATGTCAGCCACTTCAAGAACCAGTAACGCTTAAGAAAATAACATGCCTTATCAGAGAAGATAGCGCGAATCTGGGAGTTCAATTCCTGGCGCGACTTCTGCGGGTCAGCCGGATCAAGGAGACTTGCGTGGATATCCCAGTGCCCTGGTCCCTTCATGGCGATCACTTTCAGAAAATCCTCTGCAGTCATCCAGTCACCGGACAAATCTTCACCGAAAGGTCCAGCCGAATGGTTGGGAAAAGAGTATTTCTCGGATGTAGATCCGACTGTAATCCTGTAATGATGGTATTTTTGAGCGACGGTAGGACCATCTACGAGCTTGAATGCATGATATTGTCCCGATCCTGCTAGCAGGCAGAATGGAACCACCCCGTGTGATTCGGTGGAGATGTATTGAGGAAATATACCACGCGAGAACATTGCCCGGAGAATTTCCGCATCATAATGCTCAACATCGATCTTCACATAATGGGGCATGCCATGACGCTTAATCAAATCTGGAAGAGGAAGGCATGGTAGAAACACCCGCTCGAAATCCTCAGGCTTTTCGGGCTTTGGAAACTGACTGAGCACATGGTTCGTGCGATGCAGGTGAAAACAGACCACGCCGGATGCGCTTTCGTCTGTCGTTAGCACAAAATTTTCTACAATAAGACGCCCGGTTTTGATCTCCGAAAAAAATCGTTTCCTGATGATCTCGCAAAGTGCGGGATTTGCTTCGATTGCAACAACACGGTCACATTTCTTGAGATAATAGGGTAGGTCATCCCCATTATTTGATCCGATATCAAAGATGACCTTTTCCGGGCTCATCTCTTTTTTGCGTATGGGGTGGGGTGCCTCTCTTGGCAAGCAAAGTCAGGTGTTTTTTTATAGAACCATCTCGCCAGGTATTCTAAAGGGGGGAATCTTCTAGGCTCTGGATCAAAGATCGAGCAAAGCGTCGCCCCGATGTACCGAGGGTAATCCCGCCGAAAACCGTGATACCAGGACATCACCTCTGCGTGTAACCGATGATATTCATTCTCATTTAAGGAGTAATAGCTATCCAGCTCACTCCATGAATCAACCCGAGGTACAGGGGAAGTCCCCCATACCTTGTCGAAGTAATTGAAATCACCATATCGCTTTAGAATCGGTATGGCGCCACACTCCAATGATTCCATGATTCTAAAGGAGTCGGGATGTGTCCAACCCCTAGGGCATGGCACAAAGCGTGTCAGCTTATAGATTGCCCGGCATTCTGGAACCCCCAGTGAGGTCGGGCAATTCCAGCTATTCGTTGCATGAATGAAGCAGTTACTCCGATGGTTCAGATAGTCTGCTAGTTCCATCCGATCTTGGGTCTTGCTAAACTGTCCGATGAAACTGAAAGCATATACTCTTTGAGAGAAGTCAAGGATGTCATCGTAGTGGTTCAGAAACCCCGATTGAAATCCCAAGGGTACTGTGGTGATGTTTCGTGAGGTTAGTTTCTCATCATAGTAATTTCTGAAGATATGGAGAGCATGTCGGGCGTATCGGTACGAGTGACCAAGGGACTCGTTGGAAAGATGGAAAAGCACGAAGCGGTATTTTTTCCTCTGAAATTCCCGTAGATGGCGTTTGAACTCTAGGGAAACATCAGTGGAGTTTTCCGAGTAGATAATTACCGAACGATCATGGATCAGGGAGTTCGGTGACTCATCATCATGGAGTTCATACTTTATTTTACTGAACAAATAATCCGTAATATATTCACGTTCGTAGATATTCGGAATCCCTTGGGGGTTCTTCCAGATCAGGTGAATTTTCTTATCCATGGTTGGATGGGGAGGTTGAGGAGGGTGTTTCCAAAAGCTCAAAGAAGGCGGTTTCAACCTCCGATGGCAAGATGTTCGTCAGGCACCTTTTTTGCCGATTTACACAGACTTCTAGTCCGCATCCTCCACATGCAATCGAGTGACGGATGATCCGATTGCATTCACCCCTCGGATCCCATTGCCCCGGTTTGTTCCGGCCCGAAAAAACTGCCACGCACGGGATGTCCATTGCGGCGGCCAGATGCATGGGGCCACTATCATGTCCGAGGAACGCCCTGGAACCAATCATTGCGGCTGCCGCTACGCGCGGTGTGACCCTGCCGCAGAGATTGATAACTGGGCCGCGCCAACCCATGGAGCATTGCTCCGACCTATCCATTTCATCAGCGGACCCTATTAGGATAAGTCCCCATCCATCCAATCTTTCTGAGAGCCTGTTGATTAGGATTTGCCAATTTTCCGACCCCCAGTCCTTCGACTGCATTTTTGTTCCTATGGCCAAGGTTAATTTAGACCTTCCTGTGAGTGATTTAGTAAGAGTTTTCGCCTCGGCAAGTTCCAACCCGGTCAACTTCAGATCCCACCAATCGGAATTCTTGAGATCCGGGGTTCCCAAGCTTTCAATCCTACGTAAAAGACGATGTGTTTCTGATTCCTTGAGACGCGTGAGCGGATCATCGGCAAGATAAAAATCACGGTATTTTACGGGCCAGCCGATATGACGATTCACCCCAGCTGCATAAAAAAACATCCGATCGCGCATCGCTTCTATGGGGCCGCGTGCAGCGCAGAGATTCACCACAGCATGAAACTTTCGCCTTCGGATTTCCCGGGCCAGTCTCCATAGGATTGCTGGATTTCGTGTGCCGAGTGGATAGTTGATGACATCGTCATAAAAAAGACCTTGTCCAAGGACTGTATCTATCGGCGCTGCCTTGCCGAGGGTGGGATGGTTGGTAAGGAGGGTAAAGGAGTGCTTTGGGAATGCCCTTTGCAGCAGATGAAAACAGGGCAAGGCAACAACGGCGTCCCCCAGGCTTCCAAGCCTGTAGATGAGTATATTTCCCGTGACACTCATGTGTGAGCAGCAGAGTGAAATATCTGAGCTGCAAGCGCCTTCGCCGAGGATTGTGTGGAGTAACAGTCCATGAATGCCCTTGCCCATGTCCTGTCATGAGGAGGATAGCCAGCTAGGAAGGAGAGTGCAGCAGCCAAGTCACCCGCATTCTCGTTCCGGAAGATCCGGCAATGAGGAAGGTGGGAAAACTCCACTCGGCATCCGACTGCGTCAGACATCACAACAGAACAACCGGCCTGAAGGGCTTCGTTGACAACCAGCCCCCAGGTTTCACCCATCCTGCGCGAAGGAAGAGCTAGGATGTCAGTCGCCGCGTAATACTCAGCAATCGACGACTGGTTGACAAAACCGGTGAAGAGGGTTCTGACTCCTTGGGACTCTAGTCTTGAGGCAGCGGACCGCAACGTGGACTCAAGTTCCCCTGATCCCACGAATAGAATCCTGAGGGGGCGTTCTGTGGACTGGTTAAGGATCTGGACAGCTTCCAAGAGCAGAAGTGGATTTTTTTTAGAAATAAGTTTTCCAAAAAAACCGATGACCAACTCCTCCGGATTGATCCCCAAGGAGGCCCTTTTTTCTTGTCCAAGACGCACGATATCATCTGGGGAACGTTGCGTAAAGCGATCGGTGGTGCAGTACCGGGCCATACTGATTTTCTCTTTGCTTATACCATGTCTTAGGAGATGACTTCTGTTTAATTCCCCTATTGCGAAGGCATGATCCACTTGAGAGTAGAGAGCCCGATAGCACAAATGACGGCTCATCGACTTCAAGCAACTCCTGACAAAGGCTTCGTCCTGGGTTTCCTGGCGGATCCAGACGGGAAGCCCTTTAATCTTTGCCTGGAGAAGCACTGGTAAACCTAGGCTCGTGCGGAAGTCTGTCAGCAGAACCTCGGATAGCCGATGTCGTTCCATGATACGGCCTGATTCAAGGAATGAAGCCACTGGGTGCACCTGCCGGTTTTGTCCCGGAAAAATCACGGAATTGGGATATCCATCCAGCAGCGGTTCATCCCACGCCACAGTCATGCCGAACCCCTCATCTCTGTTGCCGCACAGGGATGTATCCGTGGCGTAAAAGACATGGAAACTCCCTGGGGTGGCAAGCCTCTCGAGCTCCCGGTAAACAGGGGCTCTATACTGGACCGGATGGGTTTCGAAGATGCCAAGCATGGTTTGGATCAGGGGGGTAGGGAGTTTCTGCTTCGCGGTCGAATTCCCTGAGGCACAGGATAAGGCCGACGCAAAGCCACCACCAGATAGCAAGGGGGGGCTGAATGGAAAGAGTGCCCATGAGTCCCTCTACCAAGACAAATCCCCAGCAGAAACAGGCTCCCGTCGCCAACTTTGGATCGCCGATGGTTAGCAGGCAGAGCCCCGTGTAGCCAATGATGAGTAGACGTAGTCCGTACCAGACTAGGAGCACATAGATACCACCCTCGTACATGATCGTGGCAAGTTCCGTTTCCATCCAGTAGTTATCCCGACGAATTCCGGCCGCATAGGAGCTGATTTTTTGGGAGCCGTTTGACATGATACCTAAGCCGTTCCCAAGCGGGGGCTGGTGGTAGATCATCGGGAACCAGTTTACCATTCCCTCAACAATCCTTCCCGATGTAGACTCCGTGTTATTCGGCCCATTGATGTCCGTGGTCGTAGTTCTTGCCTCGTAGGCGGCGAAGGAGTCGGGATGGAGCAGTTTCAGTATCGGATAGCAAAGGCATCCCACGGTGACCACCAAGAGAATTGCAGGGAGAAAGCGTCGTCCGTTCGTGAAAACGATGACACTCAGTCCGACCGCCACGGAAGAGGCCACGCCGAGAACAGCTAATCGTGATCCGGTAATAAAAATCGAAAGAATCAGAAGCGGCAAAATAATGGCTAGTAAAGGCAGTGTCTTTGTCAGGAATGCTTTCTGGCGAAAGCGTCTCATGCAGGACCATACGCCGATGAAGGGAATCAGCGCATTGAGATACATCCCGTACTGGGCTACGAATGGGAAGCTGGAGCTGACGCGCAGTTGTCCACCAGCAGCAAAAGCCTCCAGGCTTTCGCCATCGGGCGTCTGGTTCAGCCAATGATCACCAGGAAGTTTTGATTGGAGAAGAGCCAGAAGTGCCGTCGGAACGATTGAGTAGGTGACCTTTCCGCAAAGCCGTTGGAGTGCCAATCGACGGCCGGGAAGATAGGCTGCACATAGTCCGGATGCAGCAAAGGGAAACAGGACATACTGTTTGATTCCGAAGATGGCCAGGATGGCATCATGCATCGAGGTGGAGAGTGCTGGAGGAATCATCAGGAGAAAGAAAACTCCCTGCATAAGCAGGAGATTTTTTGCGATTGGATGGGTATTCGAGGTGATCGTGAGAATTCCCAAAAGGAGTGTCAGCAGATCCTTGACGAAAAAGAAAACCATGTTCAACTGCGGCACCAGTCGCCGGCACAGTCCCTCAAGAATCAGCGTTGCGATCAAAATAAGCAGGATTTTTTCCAGCCGCTTTTGAGTCGGTGTTTCGATGAATCCGGTGCTGATGTCGGCATGAGGAAAATGCATTTTTAAATTCCCAACAATCTATGCCAAGTTTCTAGAAGGATAAACGGGAAATGTCGTTCGGGCTCACGCCGATTCGCAAAAACTCACAATGCTGTACTGTCATGAATAAATCATCCTGCGCCGGATTCCCAATCCCGCAAAGCATCGACAAGCAGACTTTTCTTTCCACTGGAGCTAGCCAATTCCGAGCCTCTTAACGCAGCAGCCTCCTTTAAGCCAAGGAACCACTCTGGATCATCAACGCAGCGTTCGAAGCAGGCACGCATCGCAGCTACATCACGGATCTCCGTCATCACCCCGCCTTCACCGTCGGTATAAAGATCCTCAGCGCCCGAGTTTCGCGTGGCTACCACAGGCAGGCCATGAGCCAAAGCCTCTGTCAGCACCAGGGCGAGTCCTTCTTCCAGTGTGGGAAGGCAGAAAATCGAGGCGCTGCGGTAAGCCTCTGCCAAGGCATCCCCTTTCAAGACTCCAAGAAGACGTGCTTGCGGGGGAAGTGTTATGCCTTCCAGACCGCTGGGTGATCCCATGGGTCCGACGAGACAGAGTTCCTTGCGTGGATGCCGGAACTGACGGAATGCCTCGAGCAGGTAGCGCACTCCCTTTCGGGGGGAGATTGTTCCCACATAGAGGATTCTGAACGGGGTATTCGGATCCGTATCAGAAGGGAAAATGTTTCCCGACGGGATGTGAGATCCCCTTTGGTATGGAACCTTGAGGATATTTTGAGGTGGGATTCCATGTTTAAGAAAACTCCTCCTAACAAATTCCGAAGGCACGAGAATTCGATCTGCCTCAGTATATTCAAGAATCCTTCGCTTGGTCTCTCTCCCATGAAAGGGGCGCCATGGAATACCAATCCGGTGGTGTTCCTCGCGCAGGATTTCCTGCTGTGTCATCACATGGGAATTGACAGCCTCTACCATGGTGAGAGTTCCTCGCCGCCGCGCTGCGCGAGCTGTTTCCAAGCCGCATCCGTTGTAGAAAACGAAAAGATCGGCATCATCCAGAACACCTAGGCAGAGTCGGTCGATCCAGACCTTAGAGAGATGGGCAAGTTCACAGGTGATCCGCCGGGGGAGGTGTGCTCGCAGAGTCGCAAGATAGAGAGCCTGGATGTAGTCCGCCCGGACAACCCGCGCATCCTGTTCAGGAAATACTGCCCCTCTTGCGAAGCGTGGAAATCCAGAGACGAAGGCATGTAGCATCCCTGCCCGCTGAAGTTCGCCGGCATAGCCGTAGTGGTGCGATTTGTTCGGCGAGCAGTAGAGTACCTTCATGAGAGGTGCGATTTACTGATTGAGGAACATGAATTGGAGGTGTTAAGCATGGTGTCTAGGAGATCGGCAACCGTTTCCAAAGAGGGTGTGGAGTCAGGTTTTGGGGGCTCCAAAAGATGCTTTATAAAATTTTCATCCAACAGGATCACCCCTGAGGGGAGTGATTCTTTAAGTGGTGCCTCAACCCTGGTAACTATCATTGGTACCCCGTGCGCCCTGATCGCTGACGCGCTACCGCTTTTTCCCAGTAGATGAAATGAAGAGGTGACGATCCCGAAATCACCGATGCCCAGATACTGAGAGATCCGATTTGCTGGTAGCGTTCCTGTTTTTAGGAATCGGAAGGATGGCTCCGGAAATTCTGCCAAGCGATGCCATGCCTCGGTGCCTGCGGTACCTGTCTCTCCAAGCGAAAGGAATAGGGAAATCTTTTTTCCGGCCACGCTCATGGCTTCGCGGATTCTTTTCATCATGGGTTCTGGTTGCCATTGGGGATGTATAGCCCCAAAAAACACGAAGATCCAAGCCTCGGCTTCAGTGATTCCGTCTTGAATACATCCAGTTTCGTACAAGACTTTTCTTCTCAGATTAGGATCGGCTTGTGCGACTGGTATGTTCGAAAACAGAGGGAGAATACCAGCCTGTGAACCCTGAGAGAGGAGTCTTTCGCGAAAACAGGAATTGCTTGTATGAACGGATGCTTCAAGTTTTTGGCAAAGGCGTCCGGCAATAGCTCGCTGGAGCTTGCCAATCAGGCGATGGCGCAGTGGAAAATGGGCCTCCTCCCCGATCCAAAGTTCATGGAACATCAAATGCCATCTGAAATTTCCTTTCAGACGGGCAAGTCTTTCAGGTAATCCAAATGGAATACCCCTACGATGAAATCCGTAGGGCACGTACTGGAGGCTGACCCAGTCGGGTCGGTGTTCGTCAAGAAACTCCTGCAAATGCCGCATTCTTTCTCTCCACCGGGCGTGGGCTGGAAGTCTCAGGATGGGAATGACATCCTGTCCCGAAGATGCGTGGAAGGAGGAAGGGGCAAGCGACTGCACATGCCGATCGTTCATCGCGACACACGCGACGTCGTGTCCCCTCGACGCGAGTTCCTTTGCCAGACGCATGGTGTAGTCGCCAACCCCATCGCGACCAGGTTCCAGCGAGGAACAGAGAAAAACCAGTCTCATGGGAGGGTTCCAGAGAATAATCCTCGGGCGATGAACCTTTTAAGATCGGGCGTCCGGCATTCCGTGAAGTGAGCTAGCACTGTCACACTTCCCAGAACTGCCACAGCAAGGAAAGCAGCTGTCCCTACGTGATGGTCATGGTGAGGTATCAACCATCCGACAAGGAAAAGCAGAGGGGTATGATAGAGGTAGAGCGAGTAGGTTCTCTGAGCGATCCAGCGGATCGGTTTCCTGCAATTATTAGGTATGATCTTGTTGGAGTCGCCGAGCTTTCCTGCACACAAAAAATTCGCTGCAACGAGAATCGCAAAGAATGAATCCGCCGCGGCATTTGCGGAATAAAACCAGGGACGATGTCCGAAACTGCTGCCATGGTTCCAAAGTGGAAGCGATTCCGGGGCGAGCAGAACTATTATAATAAGGATGAGAGTGGAAAAGAACCCGACTTTCCATACTGAGTTTCTGTATTCTGAGTGATGTTTTGCCGTCAAGCGCTCCGCCAAGACGCCAAAAAGCCATGAGGGAAAGAGCAGCAGGATCTTGGGGCCTATGAGAAGCCCGGCAAGTGACAATATGATGATGCGTTCGCGACCTTTCAGAAAAACGAACATGGCAAGAAGCACATAGAACCATGCTTCGTAACCCAGGGACCAGAACGCCCAGTTCACACCTGGTGCCACGCACAGGAACCAGAGTTGCTGGCAGTTCACCAGATTTAGAAGATAACGCGCCGGCTGCATCGGTTCGGCAAGGAAGCCAGAGGCCCAATGGGGGGAAATTTGGGGTGCAACGCAACTGACTGCAGCGGACAGGAGAATCGACGGAATAATGACCGCATAAAGACGCACTGAGCGGTCCAAGGCAAATTTTCCCGGCGTTATCTGCTTCTTATGAATCGAATGGGAGATCAGATAGCCCGATAGAACGAAGAACACAATCACCGCAAGATGTGCCTGCCCATGCAGGAAAGGGGATGATCCATTACCAGGAACCGGGTAGATATTCAGCTGGGGGAGGAAGAGATGCATGGTGAATACCATGAACGCCGCGATGATCCTCCAAAGATCAAGATAGTGGGAGAGGAAGGTCCCGATTGGGGCATCCGAAGGGTTTCTGGAGCAAGAGAGCACAGGCATTATGGATCAACGGGGATTCCCCTTGGCAGGTTTTCTCTGGAGTCACCTCTGATTCCAATCCTGCGCGCGGGAATACCCGCCCAGATCTCTTTTGGGGGGATCGTTTTGGTGACCACCGAACCTGCGCCGATAACAGCTCCATCACCAATGACGACTCCTTTCAGAACTGTTACATTAAAGCCAATCCAGACATCCTCCCCGATCCAGATTTCCACTTCCGGTCCCGATTGAGTCCGCATCAGTTGCCCCAGTGCCGTTCCGTGATCATGATCGATCAGAAGGCACCCGGAGGCAATCATAGCGTTGTCACCGATGGTGAGTCCCTTCCGTATATTGAATTCGGTGCCTCTGCCGAGAAAAACATGACGGCCGATTCGGATGCTAGGGCCGGCACTCCAGATCCCGTCGTGCTTGAACACGACATCTGATTCGATCAGACAGTCTGAACCAATGACGACCTTATGGGGCCAGTTAACATGAGGAAATGCCATAACAGTACGCTTCCCTATCCTCATCCCCATAAGTCGGAGGAGGGGATAAATCCAGATCTCTCTCCAAAACTGGAACATCAGGGAGCGTATTCTATGGATGGATTTCTGGAAAAATCTCATGCCTTTTCAACTTCTTCTATAGAATCGTCCGGCAAGTGCGGCGGCGGACAGCCTGCTCCGTGCCCCGTTGATCACATTCTCCGGGAATGTTCGCAGAGGGCCGGTGCCAGCGTAATGCCAGAAGGCCCGGTCAGCCGCCGAGGGGGGTATCCCGCGGAGTGCATCGCGGAGATAGTTCCTGCACCACGGCTTCCGGGCAGAGTAACCTTGGGCGTGGGGAAGGATACTCCTGCCAGGAGAGAAGCCCATGGCCTGGCGTCCGAGGATGGAGACCGATTCCCCGGGTGAGGCGGCGACAAGGGCATTAAGGGCATCCTGATCGGGTTGGGAAAAACAGTCTGCAAAGGGTGTGACGGGGAGTTTTTTCCCATCGAGTCCCGTGACCTTGGGACCTCCGAGAATGGTCGCCAGGCGCGCGTTAAGATCCCTCCACCGGACCAAGAATTCCGAGGCCTGTCGCGGGACTCCGATAAAGCCTCCGTTGACAAAAAGATCCCAGGAGGAATCCGGTAAAAGTTCAGGAAAATAGCGCTTCCATGCGGTCCGTGTGGGGTGATGACCGTTCATGGGTGAGTTCACGTCCTCGCAGAGCAGGATCCCGCATTCGAGCGCGTCGCGGAAATAGTCCCACGGGGCGTCGAAAAGCAGGTCGGGATCGGCATAGACAAGGTGATCTACGTCCTTGGCCTCCCCCTCCCACAGATCGAGCATGAAATCCGGCTTGTAGTTGGTGAAATGGCCAGGGGGATCAAGACGGATGAAACGGATCGCAACATCCTGGAAAATGGGTGCTTCGACTCCGGCATGCCCCGTCAATCGTTGGGCCCAGTCGGGGAGGGAACCCCGGTATCCGGCGAAAATCCTCCCGGTGAAGCCGTTACGGCAAAGGGAGTTTGCCAATGCAGCCACTCCATGGTGGTAGTCTCCTTCGAACAGCGTGCAGACGGCGGCGATCATGTCCAGAGATGATTGTAGAGTTCGCGGTGAAGCGACGCAACCAAGGGCCACGCGAGATGCTCGAGAGCGAACCGGCGGGATGAGATGGCGACCTCCTCCCTGAAGGGGGAATCCTCCAGATAACGGCTGGCCAGATCCGCCATGGCGACATCATCGTTGTTGGGCACGACGGGGAAGACCGTCCTGCCGCCGTAGTCCCGTATCCCCCCGACATCGGTGGTGAGCACGGGTAATCCGCAAGCCAGCGCTTCCACGATGGCCGTGTTCGCGCTGCTGTCCTGCAGCGGCAGCAGAAGAAGGCGGGATCGTTGATAGAGGGAGCGTAGCTCCATGTCGTCCAATCCCTCGTGCCAAGTGATCCCGGGAAGGGATCCTAGACGGCTGAAGTCTTCCCCCTGACGCCTCGCCCGCGGGACCAGGAGGTCGATCTGGAGGCCGGGATGCCTGTTCAGAAGCATCGTGACGACGCGCGAGAGCATCCCGACATTCCTCAGGTGGACCCCGTTAAACAGGATCCGGTCCGCGTCATGCGTCGCGGCGGGATGAAAAAATTCCGTGTCGACCCCGTGCCTGATCACGCTGATCCGCGATCCCGTCATCAGGTGAGAGCGAAATTTTTCCGCATCGCGGGATGATAGCAGGATGACGTTTCCGAATCGCGACAGGGAGCGGAGGCGTGCTTTGTCCCACCATCCGACCGGCTGATGGATGGTCAGCAGGGATCGGTTCCGGAAGCACGGGGGGTAATCCCCCCAGTGGGGAAGATGATGTTCGGCGTAGAGAAGATGGAGAGGGCGCCCCGTGAGACACATACGCAGAGCGGCCCGGGCTCTCCCTCCTCCCAGTTGATGATTTGTGACGCCATGCCCTAGAAAAATTGCAGCGGCTTTTCCAAGCAAACGGTTGGCTACACCTTCTGAGGGATCGATGATATCATCCTCTCCAAACTCCTCCAGATAATGTGGCAGGAGTTCGTAGCCGGTTTTGGCGCCGAACCATGGCATCTTCACATCGGAGAGGAGAAGAGGCTCTGCCCTCATGCCAGGGCTGATTTGGAGAGGTCGGCAGGTTGAAGTAAGCCGCAATGTTTCAAGATCGATTCCCTAGCCTTATGATACGGGCGCATCCGGTAATCGAGAGCGCAGTGCCAGAAAATACGAGATACCATAGAGCTGTCCATTTCCTTGGCGCCGTGCATCGTGATTCCGGAACCAGAGGCGGCGATCCCCATGACCGCGCCCTCGCCCCCGCCTCCATGGACGGGATCACGCAGCGGGAGGCCAGTCACGCTGGGATGTGCCTCCAGGCGATCCCACAGCCCGAGGAAGACCTCCTCTTTTCCCTCCTCTGCCGTAATGTTGAAGAGCATCTCCTGGCAGGTGATCTTGTCGCGGTCATAGGTAATCCCAAGCTCGTGCGCCGCCGATTCGGCTTGAGGGAAAAGATAGGGGGTTGCCTCCTCGATCGTGGAGACACGCCAGCAATGAAACCCTGGGGAGAAATTATGGTGTAGTGCCTGTCGGAGAACCGAAGCGGGAATCCCAGGACGAAGAACACAGTCGGCATCAATAAAAGTCGCTGAACCCTCCTCGGCAAGAGCAACACGCATGGCTTCCTTCTTGAGATGGAACGAGAAATGTTGCGGTTTGAGGATACGAACGAGCGCGTTTCTGAAATCCAGAAAGAGCTCGGGATGATCAGTGAGTATCAGGATGGTCACGCCATGGTCGTGCAGATCAGCAATCAAATAGCGTGCCTGTAGGGCATAGCGTGTTCCAAACGCCATGGTGCAAAGAAGGCTCATGAGTTCATTGCGGATTCTTTTTAATGATCAATGGATAGTTTGATGGAATGAGTCAGTTAGTGTGGTTTCACGGAGTTTTTGAGCCAAGGCGGATTCTCTGTAAGCTTCCTTGAAGGTTCTATTTAGGAACCGAGGCTAACAGGTCGATGTAGCAATCGACAGGTATCTCAAGGGACTCGGCATCAATGCTCACTGCATCCCCTGATGCGCTTATTCGATAAAATTCGTATCGGGGATCGATCTCACGGATGATTGTTACAATTTTACCCAACCCCAAGGTTCCTCCCTTTGCCATCTGTGGATTATATTCAAATAGAATGTCAGGGGTGGAGGCTTTCAGATAATCAAAGCCACCTTTGAATACATCAAGTTCATGACCCTCCACGTCGATCTTGATGAAATTACACTTCCGGATGACCCCCGAATGGTATAACGAATCCAGTGTTCGCATGCACACCGTGGTAAGCTTTGCATTCGGCGTGTGTTCTCGAGGATGAATCGAGGCATTTCCAAGAATTTCGGGGGAGTAAGTGATCTCGGTATATCCGTTCTCCGCTCCCAGAGCCCCTTCGACGACGGTGACATTTCGCAAATTGTTTGCCTCGATAGTAAGTTTCAGGTGATCCACGGTGACTGGTACAGGTTCAAAGGCATAAACCTCGCCATCCAGGCCGGCTTTTCGTGCTAGCACATTTGTAAAATAACCCACATTGGCGCCGATATCCAAGGCCACTGAGCCGGGGGGCATATAACTTAGAACATGGCGTTCAATGTGTGGCTCCCAGACACCGTGGCGGAAGCAATAGGGGCCGACCCCGTAGGATTCGAAGAGATCGCTGGAAGAAAGCGCCACGAGACCGCCGTTTTTTGTCGGCCAGGGAAAGAGGATCGTCCGGCCGAAAAATAGATGGCGCATCACCCCGAGCAGATGTCTTTTTCCCCTGAAGTCCGGCGTACCGTTAATCACTAATGACACTAGTACTGCCCGCAACGGAGCTTTGGTGAGAATCTTCATTGGTGAATCAGTGAGCCCCGTTCTTTTCATCTCAATGCCGGAGCGGTTTGAATGGAGGTCAAATTTTATGGATCGTTACTACGGGCGACATCGATGAGACTCGGAACGCGAAGGCTCAGATGGTAGTGAAAATACGATGGACAACCCAACAAGGAGTGATGGAAGGCAACGAACTGTTCATCTCGTATTAAGGCGCCATAAACGGTAGGCGTGCCGGGCGATCAGGAAGGCCATCAGGCGTTCCCAAGCGAGGCGACGCCCGATCCTGTCCTTGAACAGGAGCTTGAGGACCTCCCTGAATGCCTCCCTGGGTGACATGGAGACAGAGGATCCCTTTGCACGGCGGGCCGAGAGCCATCGCCCGGTCGCGATGTTGTTCCGGTAAAGCCCGAAAAGATAGCGTTCGTTGAGACGTGGGGCGCCAATCAGATGCCTGAGCCGCAGGGACGGGGTCTGTCCCACGAAGAGACCCGCATCCAGTGCTGCATGGGAAAACTCGACATCCTCCGTCGGAGGACGGACCCCGAAGTTTTTCTCAAAACAGGCCTGGTCCATGGCTTCGGAGCGCAGGGCAATCGGAAGCACGATTTCACGACGCACCACCATTCCCGCCCCGCATGGCTCCGACAGAGGATGCCAGAAATTGGAAAACAGGTCGCGCGTGAGATGCCGGACGGCGATCCAGCTTTCATATTCCCCGCGGAACCAGGCTGGCGGCTGGATTTCGTATTCCGGTCGTTGCGTGCCACTCACGCAGCCGTAGCGTGGATTTGCCTCGAAAAGTGCAAGCGCAGTCTGGAGGTAATCCGGATCGAGGACATTGTCGTCGTCAACGTAGACCATGATTCCAGCGGCGGCCTCGCGGATCGCGCGGTGTTTGGCGGGGCAGAACCCGACGCATGCTTCCAGGACATGACGTGCCCTGGGATGCCATCCCAGATCCACTGATTCCCTGAGCGGAACGGACGATGCATTGTCTACAAGCAGGAGTTCCCAGCGCGCGAGGGGAAGGGTTTGTTCCTGGAGTCCTGAAAGGACACGATCAAGGTATTCCCTGCGAGGATTGCGCGTACAGAGCGCAACGGTCAGATCCGGTTTTTCAGAGTGCTTCACGATGTTTTTGAGCTCACGGTTCCATGGGCTAGGGCAAGTCCCTTGCGGTAGGCCCGGTCCTTCATTCTTGCAATCCTTCCCATGCGCAGACGTCTCACCCCGAGGAGAAGATTTTGCACAAGACTCCTGAGAGATCTCTGTTCTGGTGGTTGGGTCATCGGTAGTCCGCGTGCCTGCTTGAGGATCTCGATCGAAGCCGTGTTCATGCACAGGAGCCGTTCGATGTATTCCTCGGTGCATCGTGAGGGCGGGATCAGATGATCCAGGGTGAGATCCTTGAATGCACCCCTACCCAACCCCATGTCGCAGGCCGTCATGACGATGTCAAGATCACCAGCGCCCATGAGCGAAGTTCCTTGACGATCAAGATTCATTCTTACGGGGGACTTCTGAACATTCTCCGCCCAGGTCAGTGAAACTGATTTTCTTATCACCAAGCCCGCGCCGATGACCCATGGCTCGGAGATGGTCGGAAGGTTCGACCACGAGTCCCGTATGTTAATACCGCAACTCAGCACATGCTCGAACTCTTTAAGCCAGGGCGCAGGAGGTGTATCATACACTGGTATGACGGACCCTCCCCATGCACCCAAAAACGGATGTTTTTCGGAAATCTCGAGTGCTCGTGAAAGGTATACCGATGAAAGAACATTGTCATCATCGACGAAAACAAGCAGGTCCGACTCTGCATGACTAATACCAGATAACCTTGCCAGAGTAAGCCCGGGTTTATCATTCCTGATGACCTTAAGGTGAGGATGCCATGTGAGATGAAGCGAACCTTCAAGGTTTGGGCTAGAAGCACTGTCAACAAGGATCAATTCCCAGCAATCCAAGGAAAGATCCTGATTCCGCAGGCCGTCCAATGTACGCTGGAGATAATCAGGTCTCGGATTATGAGAGCAAAGAATGACCGATAGGGAATACATATTCATGTTCTCAGAACTCTTGCGGCGATATAGGAAACCCATTTTCGAAAACTGAAGTGAGTCGTTGTACCAAAGAGTCTGCATCTCAATGGGAAATGCATCGGAAGATAATCGCCATGCCTATCCGTGTGTTCATCGTTCATGGGATCTAACGATGGTTGGATGAGGCTGCCGCGAGGCATCAGTATAATAAAAAACGGGATGAAAAGATTCATCCGATGTTTACGTACGCACCACAGCAAGGCCTTACCCAACTGATGCTCTGGAACCGATGCAAGACCCGCATCCAATGCCAATTTCCAGACGCTGAGAGACTGTTGAAACTTCCCTTCGATCATCAGGTTTTGAGCGAGCCAGAGATAATTACCCGCGAGACTGTGTCTGATTCTGGAGTTAAGCATTCCTCTTTCTTCAAGAAGATGAATCAGCGTATCAAGTCGCCTAAGATGGTCTGGAACATGAGCCGAATTAGCCGTTTTACTTCCAAGTCCACCCGGATGAATCCGATAATGGTAATCCACCTTTTTTAAACGTTCATATCGGGGGCCTTGGACAAGGGCTCTCGACATTAAATCTACGTCCTGAGCAACCCCTAAGGACTCATCCCATCCACCGATACTTTCTAAAAAACTCCTCCTCCAGAGCGGAGCTGAAGTCTGCCAGGAATAATGAAGGGCTATCATCCGCTCCAGGTCATGTTGCCGTTGACCACCACCAAACGTGATGTCAGTGTCCCCAGGCGTCTCTAAGAACAAGGATGCTTCACCAAGCACAAAATCTAGCAAAGGGGATCTAAAAAAAGAAGCCAATCTATCCTCTAAACAACGTGGCATCAAGAGATCATCGGAATCCAAAAAAAGGATAAATTCTCCCCCGCTCTCCGAGAGACCCCGATTCCTGCATGCCGATGCTCCAAGCTTTGATGAAATAAGTAACCTTATGCGACCGGAAAAGGCATTGTTTTCCGTAAACCATGAAATGGTTCCATCGGTCGATCCGTCATCGACGACCAGAGCTTCCCAGTGTGGGTATGTCTGACGCTCCAGCGACTGAAGTGCATTTTTGAGTAGCTTGAGCCGATCTTTCGTTGGGATTACCACCGAGACCATCGGTTGTTTGGTCTGCATGACGATGGAAACTGGCGGATTCAACGGAAGTCACTCAAATGGAGTAGCATGTAAATTATGCTACTCATGCCGGAGGTTGAATCTTTTTCAAAAATAGCCATGCGGCCCACTCTTTTAGAAGGTTTGATACATAACTCCACGATATGGTAGCATGGGCGATCATAATAGTCGTCAAACAGGATGATGGTACCCTTTCTGGCAAACCAGTAGGATGCAAGAAAGCACGAGACGCGAAAACGGCCATCAATCAAGATAAGTTCGGGTGATGAGCGACTAATAATCAACTTCCACCATGCCATGAGCGGATAGAGCATCCAAGTTGCAGAAAAATCGCGGGATAAGGGTATCCCCCATTCACCAGTGGGCCCTATGTCGATCGGATGAGGGTGGAATCTAGAAGTAAAATCTAATGAGTCTACCTTCCTAGAAATCGAGGACAAAAATACATAATCGGACTCTACACTATGAACCTCACTAACGCCCGAATTTAATGCCAGTAATGTGCTGCCGCCCGCTCCATATTCCAGGAAAACAGAAGTTTTTTTTAAAAAAGCTGAAAGAATCTGATGCGACTCATCCTCCAAGTGTGGAGTGATTTCCTCAGAGAAGCCCTCCCATGAAATCTGTGCCTTTGGGTATTCTGGAAGCTCTGGAGGTACATAGTTAAAAATATACCGTAGGCACGCAAAAGCATTTTTCATGGGGAGCAAATATAAATCCAAAAATCAGGTTATCGAACTGCTTTCATTTCGTGTGACCTAGTTTATTTATGAAAAGTTTAATCAAGCTACCAAAAGTGACGAATCGGTTAAGCATCAGATAACCTTTCAACGCGAACTTTTTGAATAGGCATTCTGTAAGCACACCAGAGAAATCTTTCCCCCGATACCTTGAGGCGATAGCGAGACAGCGAACTGACAAGAATCGTGTGCCAATTGTCTGCCCAGAGGTTGATATTAATAGTGTAATTCCCTTGCGCCAGATCGACCCGATCCAGCACAATGTTTATTCGGTGCATCCCAGGCAGAAGTTGGGGCAGATATTGTTGAATATCGGCCTGAGCCACAATTAATCCACGATGATCAACAAAGCCAATTAGGCTAAGACCGGGATTAAACTTCTCTTTCAAAGAAAGTTCGATCGAAAGAGAGAGGGTGGCACCTGAGTCTAGACTCAATCCTTCTGGAGGAGTGATAATTCTGAACCCTGAAACGGAGGGATGCAAGAGTTCACTGGCCGTTAAGTTGGCATCATCCTCTTTTTGCTCATTATAATGCAACAAGGCCCCGGAAGTTTCGCCAAGATAGCAAGTCTTCCCGTGATCTAGCATGAGAGTACGGTCACAGCACCTTGAGATTTGGCTCTGATCATGAGAAACTAAAATAACAGCACATCTTTTGCTGAGCTCACCAATCCGCCGCATGCATTTTGTCCTGAAGGCGGCGTCGCCAACGGCCAGCACCTCGTCGAGGATTAGCACATCTGGCTCCATTGACGTAGCAACTGCAAACCCCAACCTGACTTGCATTCCTGAGCTGTAGGATTGTATGGGAGAATCGATGAACTCCCTAATGCCGGAAAATTCGATGATGCCTTCCAGGCGATCATCGATCTCTTTTTTTGAGAGTCCGAGGATCGCACCATTAACGTAGACATTTTCTCGTCCTGTAAGGATCGGATTGAACCCAGCCCCGAGAGCGATGATCGCACCGACACGGCCATGGATCTCGATGCTACCGGCATCTGGTTTGATCAGGCCATTGAGCATTTTTAGAAGGGTAGTTTTGCCGGCTCCATTGTGACCTATCAGGCCGAGACATTCCCCTCTTCGAACTTCAAAGGAGATGCCTTGATTCGCCCAAAACTCCCCAGGCCGTAATTTTCTGAGGTGTTCATCTGAGGAATTCCTTTTGGAGGAAGGAAGTAGTTCAGAGACCATGTCGCATAGTCCGTAAATGAGGGATTTCTTCAAATCACGGCAGAAGATTTTACCCACACCAGTCGCGCGAATTAGGATTTCGCCGTGGTTCGGAAGGGGAGCGGATGGAGCAGAAATTACTTCCATATCAAACTCAGGATCCTTCGTGCGAATTTGGTAGCACCGAGGTAAAGGAATCCGGAAAAGTCCCGTGTTTCCAAATGGCGATAGAGATGATTAACAAAATAGAGAGGCTTTCTTGAGCGCAGAAGACGTACAACTTTCGCCGGAGACATTTCAGGGTTTCGTCGAAGCATACTTACAATCGACGCGTAGCGTGAGGATGCATAGGCCTGCTTATCTGATGCCCAAAAATGGAGAATATAGGCGCTGTTCCTTCCCTTCTCTGTGAGATATGCCGAAAAATTGTACCTATCGGGAAGCGAGGTCAGTCCGAAGTCCATTTCCTGTAAAACATGGGCGAGTGAGGGTTGATCATTCCGGCATCTGGGAGCCAAAAACTTCATGTACGCTCCCTCCCACTGCTTGAAGAAATCAACCTTGTTGAAATCACCTCCGAAGTAAAGTACGCCAGCGTTGTAATATTCAGTAAGAGGGGGCCACCCGAGACTCCTGAATACTGGATCAAGCCAATGCCCCAATTCGTTTGCATCGCCCCGTACTGTGGATACAGCAACCTGATCAGGTAGTGGTGAGAATCCCTCAAACGGATTGATAAAGACGGTATCGGTGTCAAGTGCAAGACAGGATCCCTCGATGAGTGGCGTGCCTCGGAACTTTGCCCTCCTACTCGCTAGGTGCCCATCCTCGCCCAAGTCTCCCAAGGAGATTATCGTTACTGAATGGCACAAGGGGTGCGAACTTTCCGTAAGGAATGAATGAGTCCTGTCATCGCAAACACAAAAAATCTGCGCATTAGGATGGAAGTGACGAGCTGTCATGACGGAGAGGAAACACATCCAGCTATGTTCATCCTCTGGACCTGAGATCAGAGGGTAAACGATCTTCAGCGATTTTTCTGTTTTCATCCGGAATGGTATGATTTTCAGGAGGAGATACCCTTTAACGGGGCGTTGGCGGTGGACTCACCGAAAAGTCATCGAAGCCTGTACCTTTCACGTTATCGAGCAGGAATGACGACCCCAAAAATCCGGTCAAGCATATATCCCTAAGGTGCACGTTTTTTGCATTCGAGAGAATCCATGAATCCTGACAGGTGCCTCTTATACTCTCGAGAAGCAGACCATCGACGGGTTTTTCGGCGGCTCCCAACACAGTGACTGCTTTCTTTCCGTTGAACTGCACATTTTTCACTGTGATATTTCGGAAGCAAGTGATTCCTTCAATTCCCAGTATCCCCTGTGTATCCGGAGTGTATCTGTAGGATGTTTCAAGAAGGAGTAAAGGTTCGGGGCCCACATCCAGATTTTCAGCCACGACATCTTCCACATAGCCACCACGGCCCGCACGAGTTTTAAGATAAAGTGCCGCGCTTCCCCCCACACAACGGCAATTGAGGATATGCACATTGCGGATCCCTCCGGAGAGTTCGCTTCCCAGCGCAATGGATGAGATGCCCCATTCGAAGAGGCAATTACTGATGGTAATGTCCTCACACGGGATTCCCTGTTGGGCGCCCTCGATTCCTTTGCCTGATTTGATGGAGATGTTGTCATCGCCGGTATGGAAACGACAGGAATCAATGACAACCCTGCGGCAGGAGTCCGGATCAATGCCATCGCTGTTCCCTAGTCTGGTTTCGAAGGCAACATTCCTGACGGACACCCCGGTGCAGTAGGTTGGGTGAACCGTCCACATGTAGTACTGGCGAAGCGTTAGATCATGGATGAGCACGTTGCTGCACGAGATAGGCTCGATCAGCATCGGACCGCGTGGTGCCGGTGGGCGCCATTTGCCAGTGGAACCGTCGGCGCTGATGGTTCCTCCTCCGCAGATCGTGATGTTGTCGGCATGATCAGCAGAAATCAGAGCCCTGCGGGAAGGACGCATGATCCCCTCCCATCGGGCGATGATCACGGGATAATCGTTCAAATCATCGCTTCCCTGAAGCCAAGCGTCTTTCCGTACCTCTAAGGAGACCCCGCTTTTCAGGATGAGGCTTCCACTCAAGAAGGTTCCACCTGAAAGGATAACGGATCCTCCTCCCCGCAGGGCGCACTCATCAATTGTACGCTGAATGGCCTTGGTATCTTTCGTAATGCCATTGCCGAGTGCGCCGAAAGAACGAACATTGAACTCTCGATTGGAGGCGGAGGAGCCATAGAGAGAGGTCCCGATTAGGAGAATTATTGCAACAAGCGATATAGCAAGAAAGCGACTTGAGGTTTTGGAAGCTCGCGGTGTCGCGGTTATCATGGGTTCTGGGGATGAGTCTTTATCTGTTACCCGCCCATCCTTGCGATCAGATGAGGCAACGTTATGCGGAAACCTGTCCAGCCAACCAGAAGAAGTAGCAGGGAGGCTACGAAGACGCAGGTAAAGGGAATGAGGTGAGTCAGAGGTTGACCTGTCAGGGCTTCTCGGGCAGTCAGAATAAGAGGACTTGCAGGATTCCACGCCGCCAGAATCCCCTCAACCCCGGTTGACTTGACAGGATAGACAACGGGCGTCAAGAGCATCCATATCGAGGTGATCATCGGGAGGGTTCTGCCGACATCGCCGAAGAGACCTCCCAGCGGGGCAATCAGTAAACCTAGCGATGTTCCTGCTAAGAGAAGTCCTGTAGCTGCCACAGGGAAGAAGAGGAGGGACCATCCTGGGGTAATCTGGAACCAGAGCATCACACCGACGATCAGAGTGAGTCTTATTAGGAAGTTGCAGAGCACCATGAGAAGTCCGGATATAATGAGCGCTTCTCTGGGAAAATTGATTTTGGTGAGCATCGGCTTTCCCTGAATGAGGCTGGAAAGCGGCATTGCCAGTGAGTCTGCAAAACCTTGCCAGAGCAGGGTACCCATCATGGCAAAGGCAGCGTAGGGAATGACGGTGGATCCGGTCTTGAACATTCCAAGGGAGGTGAGCATCACGAAGATAAAGGAATTCACAAGCGGGGGGAGGAATGCCCATACATAGCCAAGATAGCTTTGTCGGTACTGGGAGCTGAAGTCTCTGAGAAAAAGCCTCCAAGCGAGTTCCCGACCAACCCAAAGATCCGAGGCAATGGATCGGGCCATTCTCACGGGATGAGAGAATATGGGCTCTGGAGAGTAATGCCTGATTTGGAGAGGAGCGGACATATCGAAGAAAAGTGGTCAGTTCAAGCCGGCACCTTGCTTCTGATAGACCCTGACGCATCTGATGAGAAGTCGGGCGGGTAGGTAGGCCGGGTCGGCCGGCATCCCGAATTTATCCATAGCCAGGCTCAGGCGGAGGAACATCGGCTTGCGGAAAGCACCCCAGCCATCATCGTCAATACGCGACATGGGAATGGAGTTGTACTTCCACCCGTCTACATAGAAATCGAGTCGATCGGGATACCACTCCATCGTGTAGGTGTGGAGAACAGAGGTGACGCACAGCCCATGAGTATTTCCCTGGATCATGGATGCATGCTGGGGTGGCGGCTTGGAGGGGTTATAGAAATGGACGCTGGAAAAGACTCCCGGGTTGGGATAACGACCGAAATACTCCGCAATGTCGACTTCCCCGCACTTAGGCCAGAATACCCCCTCTAGTCTATCTATTCCCATCATCCAGAAAGCAGGCCAGACGAATTTCCCGGGTGGAATGACTGCTTGAATCTCGAAGCGGCCGTAAAGCCAGGAGGCTTTTCCTGATGTGTCGATGCTTGCGGAGGTGAATTCTGCTGAATGACCGTTTCTGTCCCGTGACACGTGCTCCTTTCGGATAATCATTTCGAGTCCCTTGCTGGTAACACGAACATTATCCATGCTATGTATGTAATACTGAGGTTCTGAATTACGAAGCATTCCAGTTTCGTAACCCCATTTCGAGGAGTCGGGCCATCCCTCTTTCTCGAATTCATCGTCCCAGACAAGCTGCCATCCCGCTGTTGCCAATTCACTTTGGGTGGGTGTCGGAGGAAGAGGTATGGGAGCTGATAAAGTTGATGTCTTAGGGGAAGCAGGGGGATTTGTTAAGGTGCCATGGCCAGTGGATACTTGGGCGGACAACGGGGCCAGAGTGAGGAATGCCAGAAAAGATACCGTTTTAAACGACAGGCTCGCTATTATTAGCCCCATACGCCGCGATGCAAGCTGCCGCCCGTGGCCGTTCGGATTGATCCGAGGCCTGATTGATGTAAAATATTTGAGGAGCTGCCTCAAAACAGACATCCGATTAGGATGGCCCAAGGGTGTTTTCTGGATCGGGTTTGGAGTAAGCAGTTGTGACGTAACCGTTCTTCTTCGCATATTTTCCCGCGTAATAATAGTAGTAGTAGCCAGCACCGGAGCGTTGGAGCCTGTTGAGGATGGTGCCAGTAATTTGTACTCCGCTTTTACGAATCATTTGAATGCCTCTTTGGACGGCCTTTCTTGGAGTTTTGCCGCTGCGAATCACCACACAGACGCGATCGACGAGATGTGTCAGCGTGAGGGTGTCTCCCACGGCATTTACAGGCGCTGTGTCCACGATCACATGAGCAAAACTTGTTTTGATATGATTAAAAAGGGAGGCGGTAGCAGAAGAGGAGAGAAGCTCTGATGGATTTTTGGATATATTTCCTGCCGTCATAACAAACAGGTTCGGAATCCCTGACTCATGAATGGCCTCCTCTGGGCTGCTTTTTCCGGCAAGCACATCCGAGAGCCCAGCTGTTTTCGGGTTGTCTGTGGAAAAAAGTTTATGAAGAGTGGGACGTCGAAGATCTCCATCAATAATAAGGGTCTTGTGTCCCAACTGAGCGAAGCAGGCTGCCATATTCAGAGCGGTAGTAGACTTTCCTTCCTCGGGGATGGCGCTCGTGATCAGGGTGATCCCCTTCAGGGACTTGTCCGGATCGTGGAGTAGAATGCCTGCACGCAGGGTGCGAAAGGATTCGGCCATGGCAGAGGAGGGACGGTCTATTACCGGTATGAACAGATTATTCCCTTTATGCCTGAGCTCGGGGATGCAACCGAGCACGGGAAGTCCTAGCAAGGACTCTGCCAGATCGACAGAGCGGATCGAGGATCCCATCATGTCTTGAAGGACGATGACGCCCGCAGAGAAGATAAAGAGGAACACAAAGGCGCCGGCGATGATCAGCGGCCCTTTTGTCGGAATCTCTGCTCCGGGAAGTGGTTCTTCAATAACACGGAACGGGTTATTTTCTGATTCTGCCGAAACGCCCGTCTCCTTCATACGGCTAACGACCGAGGAATATAGGGCTGTATCGGATTCAACATCTCTGCGCAGCACGTTGTACTCAATGGCTAGCTTGTCCAACTCCATTGATTTGGATTCTTGCTCCTTGAGTGAGGCTTCCAGCTTTGCAAGAGTATCGGAAGCATCCTTATACTGGTGTGTGATTTCGTCTCCGGCGCTGGAGGCGGCCTCGGCGCGGCTCTGTTCCAGGGCCTTGATTCTGTTGAGGGCAGCGATGTACTTGGGATGCTTTTGGAGATAACGATCTTTAATGGCAGTGAAATCGGCGTTGGATTGGGCGATCTGCTGGGTGAGTGAGGCGACGCGTGGTGCATCCGCGACGCTCTGGATTTTCAGAAGATCCTGGGTATTGGAGGGATCGGTTCGACGGAACTGTTCCAGGTCTGCTTCGATTTTGAACTTTCGATCCTGCGCGGTGTTCACCTCCGTGCTCAGGTGATGGAGTTTTTCGACGATGAGGTTCTGGTTATCCTGCAGGGAAATGGCGTCGTGGACCTCCTTGTAGTGCTGGAGTGCATTTTCCGATGCCTTGAGTTTGGTCTTTAGTTTCTCCGCCTCATCTGAAAGAAACTCGTTTGCGGAGCGTGAGACTGAGGTGCGCTGCTTATCGACTTCTTTTAGAAATTGTCTTATGACTGCGGTCGCAAGCATACAGGCCGTGGAGGGATCCTGATCGGTGGCGCTAATGTCAACTAGTCGCGTTCCCCTACGAAGGTGTGCCTCCATCTGCTGAGAGAGTTGCGCTGCGATCTGGTCATCGGAGAGGGCGCCGCCGGGATTGAACTTGGGATTCTTTTCCAGATGCTCAGATCTCACCACGGAAATAAGGATCGGTCTGCTAGAGATGGCTTGAAGAACTGTATTGAGATATTCAATGCTTCCAATGCTGTCGCCGGAGACGTTTTCCGTTTTTAACACCTTCTCTTCGCGCTGTTCCACTTGAAGGACCCCGGTGGACTTGTACAGCGTGGGCATATTGAGAACTTTGGATGTCACGGCTATCTCCCCTAGTAGGACGACCAGAGAGATGATCCAGAGTTTTTTTAGAATCAGGAAGAAGAGGTGTTTGGGATCAATCGAAGCGCCTGTTCCCGATCCTTGGGAGTAGCCATAAGAGTAATCCCCTGGATAATGCCCCGGTGATTGGGGAGAAGAGACAACAGGATTTTCCACTCTATCGGGTTGATTCATAAAAACCGGTGTTTAGTAGGCGTAAGGCTCAGAACATCGCCTCGCCCACGGTGATGATATCACCAGGGTGAACCATGAAAGCCGAGGAATCGGTGCCGCTAGCCATTTTTTTGGCATTGAGTTTGAGAATCTTTTCCTTTCCGTCGACGATCCGCTTCACTGTAATGTTCGAGGGGTTAGCGATCTTGGTGTACCCCCCTCCCATTCCGATTGCTTGGAGCAGGGGCATATCGTCCTCTCCCACCATATCGTAAGAGCCCGGCTTGGCGATCTCACCGAGCATTGTGAAATACTTCTTGGCATATTCACGGACCGTGATGTTGACCTGCGGATTGATGATGAAGCCGTCCCTCAGTCTCGAGTTGAGTAGCTGAGTGGCCTCAGCAACGCTGAGCCCGTTGAGCTTGACCGATCCTATCAGAGGGAAGATGGCTGTCCCGTCTCCAGAGATCCTGATCACGGAATCAAGCTCGGGTTCCTGGAAGACCCTGAAGTCAACGAGATCCTTTGGGCTGATTTTGTAATTGGAGGCAGTTTGTTGTGGTAGGGCAGATATGTCCTGCGCCAACAGGGCCCATGAGCAGTTTACTAGGAAAAGAATGATCAGAAGGATCAAGGCAACACTATTTTGAGGAAACTTCATGATGTGATTTTAGAACGATAAGGAGAGGTTGATACCTGCCTGATAGCCGCTCCAACCATAATTATCTATGTTGGAAAGATTCTCTCGATATGATAGGTAAATATTACCCTTCAGGGATTTAGTGAACTCGTAGCCTAGATTGGGGCGAACAAAGAAAAAGTTGTCTTTTCTTGTGGCGGAAACGCCGGGAGAAGTGGCGAAGTAGGCGTCGTCTTCAAACCCAACATTCATCGAGGGCAGCCACATATGGTATCCTCGAAGGAGGTTCAGCGCAACGCCCGTGGCTACAAAATCCTGGGATGTCAGGCTTGCGGAGTTAAAGATGGAGCGGTAAATATTGAAATCCGCTTCGGTGTAGTTCTTGGCCGTTTTGTCTCCGAAAGGAACATACTCTCCTCCAAACTTCCATATCGGCGATCCAAAAGGAGACTGACCGCTGGTTCCGAATTGTGTGCTCTGGAAACCAACCTCCCCCTTGAGATCCAGTTTGCCTGTAGCATTGTAGAGCACTGTTCCCTGATATCTCTGAAAAGTCTGGTTAGGACTGTTCTGGAGAGTATTGTAACCTTCGCTGCCCTCCAGGCCAAGACGCATCTTTTGAGTGACCTGATGATCGGCCCCTAACCTGAGGTAATATTCCTCGGAACTGTTCTGGCCGGGAAAAATATTGCCTAATTGAGCGATACCCAATTTCAAATCCGTCTTTGAGGAATAAGAGTAAATGAGTTCCAGTTCGTTCCGGATGAGCGTGGAATTAATGAAGTTTCCGGTATCACGGTTGGGACCGGAGAGGTAGTAGTAACTACTTGACAGTTTAGCCATGAGACGGGACCAGTGATATTGGCCAATGAACTGTGCTGTTTGGTTATAAGCATTCTGGGCCGAAGCGCTCGAGAAGAAGACGCCAGAGCCATCGTAACTGAAAACCAAGCCGTTTCCTGTGCGGCCATGGAATCCCCCCAACTCGTAGGAAAATCCTGCTCCTGCTTGCGTGACCATACTGGAAATTGGATTGTTATGGGTAATATATATATTACTATCGTAATAAGTGCCCAGACTTAACCTCGGGACGATCCTCCAGAGTCTCCCTCCCGCTTCCTGAGAGGTAGGAGTACCACCATTGACTTGCGCCTCCATTTCCGAGGTGTTGGGAAGGCCTGTGAGATCTGGCTGAACCATCGGTGTGGCTAGTCTACCCAAATCAGTCGATGCGTGAAGGAAGGGGAGACCGGTATTGGCGTCAGTTTCCTGTCCCATGGTTGAAGCAGGATTTGTCGCAGGAGAGTTTGTGGAGGCGCTCCATTCGTCACCAGGATAAGAGACTTTCGCCTTATCTGGTTTGAGTGGAAGGTTAGGAACCGTCGGCACATTGACATCTCCGTAATTTCCCGCAGACGAGTCCGCTCCGTTAGAAATCGCTCCAGGTTGTGGAGGTGGGGGGTCGATACCTGGTGCTCCTGAACCATCCACGGGGTGCGTAACAATGACGCTATCTGGGATCTGTAGGGTGGGGGAGCCCATGAAAGGGACTTGAGCTTGAGTGGGCAGATTAGCCGATGATGGCTTGGTTGTTTCCTCTCCCCATGCATGAGTGTTCAAACAAATGAAGACAAGTAGAGCTATGAAACAAGCACTAACTTGCTTCTTGGAAAGCACGCACCCAAAAGTCTTTAACAACCACATCATCATCGATTAAAAACGTGGGGAGACTGGTGAGGGGGTGGGTGTGGGAGTCGGTGTAGGGGTCGGTGCGGAGGTCGCTACAGGGTTCGATTGAAAAGAGGAGGGATTCTGGTTGTTTTCCGGAGTGAAGTCTTTGCTCAACTGATTCGCTGCATTGGGGTTTTGAATCGCAGAGGTGACGCTGTTGGCCGCGTTCTGGATGACCGCGGCTAGTGCAGGATCCGCCGTAGTCGCAGCGGCGGTGATTGCCAATGCTTGGGAGGGAGCTGCAGCCACTGCGGCACTCACGACTGCAGCTGTCAGTTCAGGATCATCATGGCGAATAGAGAAGATCTGATCGTCCGCTCCGATCGTCTGACCCACAGGAATGTCTGTGCTCTCGATAACGCCATCGGCGCTTGCTTTGAATTCCACGACCTGCCCGTTGACCTCAACGAGGGCGATGGGATCACCCGCGCTCACCTCTTGACCTTTCTTGACAAGATATTTGACCAACTTGCCCCCCGCCAGTTCCGGAGGGGAGTGTTGGGGAATGAAGTTGGCGGCAGAGACAGCGGCCTTGACAATTTCAGCGGCAGCGTAAGGTGCTGCTGTTACTGCCGTGGAGACGGCGACCTTGATATTGGCCTTAATCTGGGCCTTAGGAAGATCGGAGCGGGCGAGCAGGGTGACGATCGTTTTAGTGATCACAGTGGCTTCGGGGCAGGAAGTCACGCCTCCAACGGAAGTGCTTTGCTGAGCTGTTGCGACGAAGATCGGGAGCAGTAGCATACAGAGCAGCAGGGTCGAGTAGCCAAGGGGCCCTCTGATCCTTAGGGAGTCGAAGCGTCTGTTTTGTTTCATGGGAAATCGATGTCTATTGGAGAGAGCGAAGGGTTAGGAGTACAAAACCATTCGGTGCCCCTCGATCATTACGGACACTGGAGGGACGAGCATTTCCGATGATCCCCCCCTTGCTGACATTGACCGCTTGCATCACGCCGTCTTTTTGCGCCAAAATTGGTATTTCCTTGCCGTCTGGTAGTTGGAGCGTGAGGAGTTTGTCTCCGGTGTGGACGATCTCGCCCTTCTTTTTGTGGATAGCCACGACCTTTGCTCCTAAGGGTGCTGGAATTTCAGTCGTGACGGTGTGCCGGTCAAGGACCCGTTTGACAGCTGCTCCTACCTGCTTGGGATCTGAGATACCTCCGCTTTGCTTGAGCTGATTAAATTCAAGTTTCATCTCCTTCTGAGCAGGACTTAGGGTCTCCTCAGGTTGCTCGAAAGCGACGATTTGGTTTGTAGCATGGGGTAAGGCGCCAGCTTTAGGTCCGAATGGTGCTGTAGGAACCGGAGCGGGTATTGAGGCGGGCGATGAAGGTGAGTTGGAAACGGCGAGCGCGGCGGCTTTAGAGATTTCATCGGCTCGCGCGGGGCAGGATTCTTTGGCTGCTGAAGTGATTATCTCTGCCGCTTTTGGAGAGGCATAGATTGCCTGGACGACAATCGCGAGGATCTGAGAGGGGATTGTTCCTGCTGCCGAGATGATTACCATTTCGATAGCGCTATTGATACCGGCTGGTGAAAGCCTGACGCTGCCGAACGGTTGCCCAGACTTCAAGACGCTGCCCTCGGAGACATTAAGGATTTCCAAGGTTCCCTCTGCCTGCGACCAGAGCTGAACAGGTGGTTTTCCAGGAGGCTTAATCAATGCCAGGATCTGCCCTGTCATGACCTGCTGTCCCTGCTTCACCAGAAGGCGCTGGATTCTTGCCTCTGGGATTGATGAAGGAAGAGTTTGCGTGTGGATTCTCCCCTCTCTCTGTAAGGAGCTGATCGTTTCGGCAATGAGGGCAGGAGCATTCGTGGGATGAGCCGCCAGTGCCTGCCGCACGCTCTTCCCAATTTGTCCAAGTGATGCCATGGACAATGTCGTGCCAGATGGTAATGGAAGATTCAAAGAGACTGAGGCCTGATCTTGAGGCTGTGCTGTCTGGCCTCTACTTGGAAGGGATCCGAAGTAGAGAAAAATTATCACTACCGACAATTTCGAAAATGGAAATTTTTGGTGGGAGGATTTCAAGTGTTTAGTTTTCTCATGAAAACCACATTCAGGGCGAGCCAAATTTCTTGAAAACGCTATTTGACAATAATGTAACAAGAATGCAGTTTAATGAAGTTTCTTTCTGTGATTGAGGATTCGTAGCACATTAGATTATCTAAGAGTGAGGGTGTTTAAAGCTGATTCAGTTGTGATGCAAGCGATCATCTTTGTATTAGGATCAGGTTATTCTCAATATTAGGATTTTTATTAAAAAGATGACGATCCCGGCTGTCACTAATATAGTTGTCAACTCTGAGTTGGAAGAAACTTGGTATTCGCTTTACCTCCATGCATCAATCAAGACAGACTAATCTCTCAAAATTACATAATCATGCCGATTAATGTCACAATCGCAATTCCTACAAAAAATGCAGAAAAGCACCTTGATGATTGCTTGAATTCCATTCCTGCGGATTTTGTAAAAAAAATCATTGTGATTGATTCTATTAGCGTCGACAACACTAGGAAAATTGCTCAGAGTCACGGGGTTGAGGTGATCGAATTTCAATGGAATGGCCGATTTCCTAAAAAAAGAAATTGGTTCCTTCAAAATCATCGAATCTCTAGTGAGTGGGTTTTGTTTCTCGATGCGGATGAGCTTCTTACACCAGAGTTCTGTCACGAACTGCGTCGGACGCTTCCCCATACTGATAAGTCCGGATTTTGGCTTAATTACTCAATTCATTTTCTCGGTCGCAGACTACGAGGGGGCTATCCTCTCCAGAAGCTAGCCCTTTTCCGTTTGGGAACGGGCGAATACGAAAAAATCGATGAGTATCATTGGAGCAATCTCGATATGGAGGTTCATGAGCATCCGGTTATTTCTGGTGAGATTGGCGAAATCAGAGCCAAGATTGATCACTGTGGGTCCGAATCCATGTTTCGATACATAGAACAGCACAACGAGTATTCCTCTTGGGAGGCGACTAGGATTTTCAAAGCCCAGGCTAGCACCCCCGGTGATCAGCGATGGACATGGAAACAAAGGGTAAAAGCATTTCTTGTGGAGTCTCCTGTCGCAGGTCCACTTTATTTCCTTGGCTCTTACCTGTTCATGGGTGGATTCAGAGACGGAGTGCAAGGACTGCTCTTCGCCCTAATGAAGGGATCCTATTTTACATCCGTTCATTGCAAGCTTCGCGAGTTGCGTTTCAACAATCTCTTGAGGGGATAAAATTATTATCCATGGTTCACAAAATCAAACTCTTGGGAGTGGATTTTGCCTCGGTAAACGTCGCAGAGGCCGTGGATTATGCAGTAGATGGTGGCTTGATTCTTGCTCCATCTGGGCCTGGCCTCTGCGATCTTGCATCGGATTCCCATTACAGGGATGCCTTGCTGGGGAGCGATCTCAATCTGACCGACAGCGGCCTGGCAATCCTGTTGATGAAGTTCCTTGGCATGGGCACGCTCCCCCGCGCCAGCGGGCTTGGCTTTCTTGACCATCTCCTTCATTCAGATAGATTTATCAGCTCATCCCCCCGTACGTTTTGGATCATGCCCAACAAGCAATCCATGGAGAAAAATCTCCACTGGATTCAATCACAAGGTCTTCCTGTTTTGTTGCAGGATTGTTACATCGCGCCTCTTTACCCGAAAGTGGGAGCTGTGGAGGATGAAAGGCTGCTTAAGATCATTATGGAACGTCAGCCTTCGCATATCTTTCTTTGCACAGGGAGCGGCTCTCAGGAAAAGCTCGGTTATTGGCTGAAGATGAACCTGCCCTACCATCCCATGATTTGCTGTATCGGTGCCGCCATCGGTTTCTTGAGCGGAGACCAAGTTAGGATTCCCTCATGGGCGGATCGCGTTTTCCTGGGATGGTTGTTCCGATGTTTGAGTAACCCACGGCGATTCATTCCCCGTTATTTAAAGGCAATGAAGCTGATCTGGCTGGTGATACGATACCGGCATTCCAGCCCGTCAATTGTATAAGTATGATTTCTGAACGTCAGACAGGATTGATTGCCATTCATACTGCCATCCAGGGGGCAGTCCTCACGGGGACATTCTTTTTGTGGATCTTCTTGTGGGAGCGTATCGTCCGATTTCATCTTGCTGGTGATCGCCTCGATTATTTGTTTTATGCTCTTGCGATTCTCATCGCATTGATCATGGTGACAGTGCTTTCGAAAAATTTCGAAAAAGACATCGTTCGTGGGGGCTGGGAGAAGCGCATCCGTCACAGCTTTCGTCAAGCAATCTGGATGGTTGCCTTCTTTGTCTTCTTCCTTGTGGCGACAAAGGATGTAACCATTTCGCGCGCCTTCCTTTTTTCCTTTATCCCAGTCCTCTTTCTGGTCATTGCAACGACGAATCTTTTGGTGCCCGAGTGGTTGATGACGAGGGTCTTCAGGGGGCAGGCTACTGAGTCATGCCTCTTACTGGCATGGCCGGAAGATGAGTCCGAAGAAATCTTTTCCCATCACCCTGACCAGTTTGAAAAAAAGACATTCCAGGAGTGGCTTGCTGATCAAACGCGCTTTGGTTTGTGTTTTGTCGGCTTATTGGGAAAAGATAAACGTCTCCAAGGCGATCCTAATATCAAAGAGTTGGGTGATATCGAGGATCTTACAGCTGTTCTTCATTCAAGCGGGGCTCGGTCACTCCTCATGCTAAATTTTCCCTCCCGAAGCGCTCAGCTCAACCGTATTATTGAAATTTGCGAAACGAAAGGAGTCCATCTAAGCATCCTGCATGATCTTCAGTTGCATTTTGGCCGCCCGGTTATCTTCCGTGAGACCAATGGGATGCACCTACTTCAGTTCCGGACGGAACCATTGCAAAATCCGCTTTTCCGGATCATCAAGCGTCTCTTTGATCTTGCCGTATCCATATTAGTGATTTCTCTGGTCATGCCCCCCGTGGCCCTAAGCGTCTGGCTGATGCAGCGGATCCAGGCGCCGGGACCTCTTTTTTACAGACAGGAGAGGAGCGGACGTGGCAACAAGCCATTCATGATTTGGAAATTCCGTTCGATGTATTGCCATGGCAGTGACGAGAAGGTGCCGGCTTCACGCGGGGATCGGAGAGTTTTTCCATTTGGTAGATTTATCAGGCATACATCGCTTGATGAATTGCCTCAGTTTCTGAACGTCATTGGTGGTGAGATGAGCGTTGTCGGCCCAAGACCTCATCTTGCGGCCCACAACGAAATCTGGGAGAAACTACTCAGGCCATATCAACTCCGATCCCGTGTGAAACCTGGCATCACTGGGCTTGCTCAGATTCGGGGTCTCCGTGGTGAAGTGAGCCAGGAAATTGATATTCGCCGAAGGATCGAATGTGATCTGGAGTATATCGAGAAATGGTCTTTCCTTCTTGATTTGTCCTTGGTGGTGGCAACAGCCTTTCAGGTGATCTTTCCTAAGAAGTCGGCTTTCTGATCGCAAGCCTCGTTCGCTATTGTATCAGAGCGGCTACCTACTCGCCTAGTGGTATCATTTTAGGATGCCGCTTCACCATGGCCAGAGGACTCACGGGGTGGGTTCGATGAGTCGGAATCCTCCATGAACGGTTTCTTAAAGTGACAGCGCAAGATCCAGTGGTGAAGTATCTAATGGAGGGTTGGAAATACGACTGGAAGGGTAGACACATGGAACGGTGAACTTTTTCGAATTGGGGTTCCGATATGAGGAGGTATTGGGAATTATTGAGTTAGTTACTTGCTTAGTATTAGCCAAGCAAAGGAGGAGAAATTATGGATTGTCACGGAATTGTCACGGAATTGTCACAATTAAGTATTCCCATCAGTGAAGGTACTCTGGTAATTTTTCGAGCCGTTTGCTTGCTGTTAAAAAAATCCAATCGGACATCGTGCCAAATTATAGCCATCATCTTCTGAAAAAGGTTTGCGCTGTCGTGCCCATGCGACACGTGAAACTTTTGATGTTCATGGCCCTGCTGACCGGAATTGCTCTGCCATCATTAAGATCAGCTGATGTGAACACCATGGCGGCTGCATCTGCTGACGATGGGCCCCCGCCAGTGCCTCCTGTGGCAGCGACACCACCTGGAGTCTCCACGAACGCGGTGGACCGCAGTCAAATGCTCTATGTGCGCGAGTATCGTGTGATTGGCTCGCATCAGCTCAGTCGTTCAGAGATCGAGAAGGCGGTCTATCCCTTCATGGGGCCGGATCGCACACCCGATGATGTCGAGCAGGCACGTGCCGCATTGGAAAAGGCCTTTCAGGATAAAGGATTCCAGACGGTGAGCGTCCAGATTCCCCAGCAGACAGGCAAGCGTGGCATCGTCTTTCTTCAAGTCACCGAAGCGAAGGTGGGGCGTCTGAATGTCGAGGGATCCCGCTACTTTTCACTGGACGCGATTAAGAAAAAAGTTCCTTCCCTGCAGCCTGGTTCCGTGCCCGACTTTAACAAAGTCTCCAGCGAGATCATGGCTCTCAACCAATGGAGCGACCGGCAAGTGATTCCGACACTGACTCCGGGGTTTGAGCCCGGAACTGTCGATGTAAATCTTAAAGTCAACGACACACTTCCATGGCATGGAAGCGCCGAAATCAATAATCGTTACAGCTCAGGGACGCCCGAACTTCGTCTGAATCTGGCCTCCAGTTATGACAATCTCTGGCAGCGAGGCGACTCGGTGGGGGGATCCTACCAGACAGCACCACAGCAGCCATCGGCCGTCCAGAACTGGAATGCCTTTTACACGGCTAGGATTCCCGCTGTGGACTGGCTTCGCCTGAATCTCTCCTACGGGTACCAGAACAGCATTTCCACCCTAGGAGGTGGAGCCTCTTCTCTCGGTAATGGCAATACCGCAGGGTTCCGCTTTCTCTGCGCGTTGCCTGGGCAGAAAGACTTCAGCCAATCGTTCAACTGGGGGATCGACTTCAAACATGTCGACCAAATCACACAGATTAGCCAAGCCGCTGCTGGTGCCAATGTGAATGATGTTCCACTCGATTACTGGCCTATACGCCTCAATTATAATGCGGTCTGGGCACCCAAGGATTCGGTCACGATTTTCGATACGGGTCTCTCGTTTGGGATCCGTGGTGCCGCGCTGAAGTTGGGTCAGTTAGGAAGCTTTGGGAATGAGAACGAGATTGCCAGCGCACAGTTCGGAGCAGACGGCGGTTTCTTTGTTTTACACGGCGATCTTTCCCACACGCATGACCTTCCTTATGGATTCCAAATCTTTGGAAAGCTGCAAGGGCAGGTTTCTCCGGAACCGCTCATTTACACCGAGCAGTTCTCCGGTGGAGGTCTCGACACGTGCCGCGGATACCTCGAGAGTACGGTTGTCGGTGACAGCGGGGCCTTCGGCAGTGTGGAAATGCGCTCACCTATGCTTCTGCCCGGGCATGCCGGCATTAATGAGTGGCGTGTCTATGGATTCTTCGATGGGGGAGCTGTCTACAACACCTACCAGGCTGGATCCACGAACACGCCGCCGAACCAGTACAATCTGGCCTCATTCGGCTTTGGTTCGCGGATCAAGATGTTCAAATATCTCAACGGATCGATTGATTACGGGATGCCCCTCATTACTCAACCGTACAACCAGAATCCTGCCACGGTGATGGCTTGGTCACCGTTGGTCACCTTCCGTCTTTTTGGAGAATTCTAATAATCAAACACCCTGCATTCATGAAAATAACATCCTCACTTCGAATTGTTGCCTTGATGATCCTGGCGACCGGCAGCCTCCACGCCCGCACTTGGTGGAACGAGGCATGGAGTGCCCGCGAGAAGATCACGGTCGATACCACCGATAACGGTGTCGCCGTATCAGATCCGATCGGCACGACGACGGTCGTGGTGCGTCTGCATGACGGGAATTTCGACTTCTCGAACTCCAAGGAGGATGGAAGCGACCTGCGCTTCGTTGATTCCGATGACAAGACACTTCTTGCCTCTCAGGTCGAGAAGTTCGACACCGTGATGAACGAGGGATTCGTCTGGGTGAAGATCCCCGACCTGAAGCCCGGTACTGCGCGCGATATCTACCTCTACTCGGGTCGCAATGAGAAAAAGAAGCCCGCCAAAGGCGAAAAAGTCGACCTCCCCAAGACCGCCTATGATGGCGATACGGTGATGGTCTATCACTTCAACGAGCATGGCACGCCTCCGGGGGATTCTTCTGGCAATGGCATCCGTGCGGAAACGCCCGGTATTCCGATCGATGGTTCAATGATCGGCGGCGGCATCAAGCTCGACGGCAAAAAACCGATCAGTATACCCGCTAATCCTAACTCCGCCGTGTTAGAGGCCTCTCCCTACACTTGGATGAGCTTTGTGAAGCCGACGAGCCTGGTTCCGAATGTGCCCATTTACAGTCGTAAGGACGGAGCTAATGGTCTTCGGGTCGGTCTTGATAACGGCATTCCCTTCATGGAGATCTCGAGTGCGTCAGGCACACAGCGTGGCGCCGGAACGACTCCCCTCGCCGCGGGGGCTTGGAAGCATCTGTCTCTGGTTTCCGACGGCAAGCGGACTACGCTTTATGTTGACGGCGTGGCCGTGGCTAATCTCCCTGTGGCGCTTCCAGCCATGAATGGGCCTGCATTCATTGGCGGCGATGGTGATGGAAAGCCGGGATTTGCCGGTGAGATCGACGAGATGGAAATCTCCAAGACGGCTCGCACTCCAGGTTTCATCAAGGTTTCGGCCCTCGGTCAGGGTCAGCAGAATGCCAAGCTTCTTGTCATGGGCAAGCCTGAGGCCGCAGCGGTAAGCTTCCTCGATAGCCTAGGACTCTTCGGTTATCTGATCAAGTCGGTGACCGTCGATGCCTGGGTCGTGATCGGTATCCTTGGGATTATGTCTGCCATCAGCTGGATTGTGATGGTGGCCAAGAACAAGTACATCTCCAGCTTAGCCAAGGGTTCCAAGGAATTTATCAATCAGTGGCATCATCTCTCCGGTGATCTCACGGCAATCGATACCGACGATGAGGAAAGGATCAAAACCCTCGGTGGTCGTGCCGAAGCAAAGCACATCAAGTTCATCCATTCCACGCCGATTTATCGTGTCTACGAGGTTGGGTGCACTGAGATTCGGCAGCGCGTTAGCAAAGGGGGGGGGATCTCTCACCGTGCCCTTGAATCCATTGAATCAAGCATGGAAGCCCAAGTAACCCGTGAAAATGCCAGATTGCAGAGCATGATGGTTCTCCTAACGATCTGCATTGCCGGCGGTCCCTATGTAGGACTGCTGGGTACGATTATCGGTGTTATGATCACCTTCGGTGAGATCGCGATGCTCGGCGAGGTGGACATCAACGCCATTGCTCCCGGAATTGCCGCTGCGCTTCTCGCAACGGTCTGCGGGCTTGTCGTCGCGATTCCGGCGCTCTTCGGATACAACTACCTCAGCGTCCAGGTGAAGGATATCACCACGGATATGCATCTCTTCTGCGAGGAGTTCTTGACGAAGATGGCCGAGTACTATCCCGAGAAAAATTCCGGCCCAAACGGTCACTAGGTTACTGAACCATTTTTAACCTCTAACCTAAACTCACTATGCAAGCCGACTCCGGAGGAGAAGCCATCGCCGACATCAATGTTACCCCGATGGTCGATCTGTACCTTGTGCTACTGCTGATCTTCATCATCATGACGACAGCTGGCATTCAGGGAGTGAAGGTCAATCTGCCCAAGGGAAGTTCTGCGCCTAGTATGGGGGGGCCGAAGACCCAGGCCGTCACCGTGAACAATGAGGGTGCCATTTTCCTGAACACCTTGCCGGTCACCCTACCCGATCTGGAAACTCAGCTAGGAGCTGCAAAGTCTGCCAATCCGGACGTGACGGTCGTCGTACGTGGAGATAGCGCCACCCAGTATCAGGGTGTCATGGATGTCCTCGATGTCATTGGGCGACTGAGCATTGAGAAGGTCGGACTCGCGACACAAAAACGGCAGTAATTTTTACTCGAATTAACCATTCACTCATATGGCAAGCAATAACACCGAGGAGAAAAAAAAGCTCCCCCTGCCGCTGATCATCGGCGGCGTGCTTGTTGTGGGTGGATTGGCTGCTTTCTTTATCTTTCACAAGAGTGATGATGGAGGTTCTCCGGCGCCTAAGAGTGAGATCCACATGATCTCGATGCCGCCACCGCCACCCCC
>DAISZK010000022.1:0-37466 GCA_036824855.1 Chthoniobacterales bacterium
CCTCCCCTGCGAGTCATAGAGGGCCCGACGGCCCGATTCATCAAGCCACTTACCACTCTGGTTCACCGTGCTGTAGAAAAGAGTTCCCTTTAGACCATCCTCTTTTGAGAGAATCACCTTCATCTCGGGGATACTCTGCGGCCCGTCGCCATCATGCTGAAGAGAGCTCTCATCGATACTCCAGCCCGCTCCCGTATAGCAAATCCGCACGTCATGATAATCGAAGAACGGGTAATCGAGCGAGACCGTTGCAGTGAGACCTTTTCTTTCAAACTGCCAGAGATGTGAATAGACTCCATCCTCGAACGCCGTCTTCTTCGGGATCGGATCCTGCTCGGAATGTCTCAACCAACCATCGACTTCCACCGGAAGGGAGAATCTGGCGGACCCATTCATTCCAGACGGGTTGATGCGACGCTCGTGCACCGCCTTGGCAGAAAAATGCCAGCACTGGTAGAGCTGCCCCATTCCCAGCAGCGCCAGATATCCAGCCATGACTTTCAGAGGTAGAGAGAACGTGTACCCGGCGAATAACTCCTTCGGGGAGAGCGATCTGGTTCGGGTCGATGAAGCGGGAACCGAATCACCGTGAGTCACCGCGCCACGGACCCTAAAGAGTTTTGCCAGCAGGGCGTCGGCACCAATGATCAAGAGAAGGTAGCAGGCCGTCAGGACAAGGCCGAGTGTCTCGTGCCTCCACCCGGAGAAAAGGTCGATGCGAAAGTTAAAGAGCAGCCACGCTCCCGAAGTGATGCGGATGAGGTTACCGAAGAGGACACACCCTATCGTCATCACATAGAGTGGCAGCAGAAAGACAAGCGAGCGCCTTTTCCAGAGCACATAGAAGACGCAGGCCGCAGTCATGAAGAGCACCGAGTTGATCCCGCTACAAGCCTCCTCGACCAGAAGGCGCTGTCCGGGAATCTCCAAAATGTTTCCGTTGCGCAGATGAGGAACAGCCATCAGGTCAAGCACTCGGCTACTTCCAGCCACAGCTGCCTGTTGAAGAGCCAGTGCAAGCCTGGCATCCAGCCTGAGCGGAGGCGGAATCATCGTGAAGAGCATGATCCACGCCGGCATTAGGTCGCGGGCCAGTGGTTTGCCACCAAGCCACCAGGCCGTTCCTGCCAGTGCTGTGAGCGCAGCCCCCACACCAAGCCATGGTGACCAAATCCATGTTGCCAGAGTGAGGAGAGAGAGGGACAAAAACGTCACTCCCGCCGTGATCCATGACGTGCCTCCCGAAAGTGGCCTAGGAACTTCCCCTGCACCACGCCATGCCAGGAAGCAGGCTCCCAGAAGAGAAAGTGGGAAGAACTGGTGAACCTCAAACCTCCAGAGATTGGCAAAGAACTGAAAGAGTAGCGGGCCGAACCCAACAAGGAACAAGGTTGGAAGCACCCAGAGGGAGAGCGCTTTTCCTGAAGTCTGTTTGTCAGCGACCGGCGTGAATTGAGAATCCGAAGTGCTCATCAGTGGGAAGTCGCTTTCTTGCTGGTACTGCTGGTACTGCTTGGTGAGATGGAGGTGCTAGGGCCATTGCTCGAGAGGGCGGGCTTCACGGAGTAATCTCCCGCAGCAGATTTGCCTGTCAGTGAAGGATCCTTCGCTCCGGCAGCCCCCGTCTCACTCGTCTCTTTGTTTTCGGGATTCGACGACGCGAAGGCCTCCTTGAGCAGAGCGATTTCCTGCTTACTCAGGAGATCCGACCTGGAGGCTGAGAGCAGGGAGGCAGCCTTTTTTTGATCTCCATAGGAGGCCATGGCCATCACCAGCACCGCCATTTGGTCAGGAGGCAACTTCATTGCATCCACATCGGCCTCGATACTTTCCAAAACCCCCAGAGCCTTGGCGCTGTCGCCTCCCTTGATCATGGCCAGGGCTTCCGTCACCCGGAAGGCAAACTCATTGGGATTCGTCTCCACACGGCTCTTTAGACGGCCAAGATCGACAGGCTGATTCATGAGCAGGCGCGTGTGATCCAGATCATTCTGGAGAGCGAGACTCCCCGATAGTGCGGGTGTGCCAGAGGCCATCTCCAGAACCCTCAACAACTTTGCCGAATCATGCTGACTCCTGATCCCATCCTTGACCACTGCAAGAGTCATCTGCGCCTTGGCAGGATCTGCAAGCAACATCGCATACCCCTTCTCAAAGAGCTCCTGCTCCCCATCCGCACTCAGGATGATAAGGGTCTGCAGACGCTCTTGATCCTTGGTGCCCTGAACCACATGATCCTCGTAAGCCTTGCGGAAGGCCTCCTCACACTTCGTACTCTCTCCGGTCCGCTTGAGCTCCTCTGCACGGAAGAGGTCCCTGAGATGAGGCGGCAGAGGGTTGGAGGGAAGAGTCAGGGCTGTCAGCACCTCCGCGTCATGACCGCTCCCTCTCATCGCCTGCATCCAGAGAGCGAATGAGGGTACGCTCTGAAGTGCCTCCTCACGGGTGATCAGCGTTGCGGCATATCTCGGATCCTGCAGCTCCATCAACAACCGTGCCGCAGCAACTCTCTCCTTGACCGGGGCGGGTTTGACACGTGTGAGCAGAGCCGCCACGACAGCTCCCTTCTGCCCAGGATCAGCCTGGATGGAGGCGGCATCTGCAAAGAGGAGCAACTCCGGTGTCACCTTAGGATGCGTCCGGAGCTTCTGGATCCATGCAGCACACTCGGCTTGCGGGACCACCCCCGAGCGAAGCGCCATCACCAGCGATTCCGGCCCTGCCAAAGTCTCCCGACTTCCTACTTCCGTGAGTAAATCCAGCACTTCGGCACGGCTCTTCGTCACCTGATCAGGAGAGGAGGTACCCATCCGACTCATTAGCAACTTCACCAGATCCATCCGAGCCATGTCCGCCGCATGATTTTTGTCTCCATCATCCTCCTTGATGGCCGCTCTGAGTTCCTCGGCGGCCGCATCAGGCTGCTTTCGGATCACCAGAAGGTCCGCCTTGACCAGGTGGCCCAGCAAGTGACTGTTCTTGGAAGCAGCCTCGGCCAGACGATCAGCCAGCGCGGGATCTCCCTGACGCTCCGCCGTCGAGGCATAAGGACGGAGATCTGCAAGCGACATCTTGCCGCTCCGGGCGAGTTGGCTGAAGGAAGCCAGACTTTCACCGGTTTGGCCCTGGACTTGCATCAAGCGGGCCTGCAGGCGGAGTGCCGCAGGATTCGACGGGGAGAGTCGGAGCGCTGTCTGAAGCGACATCTTGGCTTCCGTCACCTTATTCTCCTTCAGATAGGTGACGGCCATCGCAGTCAGCCGTCGCGACTGCACCTTGCAAAGCTGACGATAGCCAAAATAGAGGGCGACAAGCGTTCCAAGCACTCCGATGACGATGAGGAGCGTGCGCTTCCAGTGAATGAGCCACTGGGGCTTTTTCCAGGGCTCCTTAGGAACAGAGGGCGTCGGAAGCCTAGCACTACGGGAAGTGCTCCAACCACCGCTACTACGACTCCTGCGCCGACGCCCACCTGATGAGGAGGACGAAGAGTCAGAGGAAAATTGCTCGGATGACATGAAGGAAAAAATCTAACCAAAACTAACCACCGAAGGACCAAAATGTGACGAACTGGGCCAAAAGGGTGATGAAACAGGCAGGAGGATCGAAAAAACTTTAAGTTGTCGATTAGAGAGTGAAGCGCCGGAACTGGGAGTCAGGGATCGATCGTCGAGGGCTTAAAAGAAAGCAAGTAGAGTTTTCCTGCTAAAAAGAGTCATTCGTCTAGGTAAGTTGTTGCGGTAATAGCGGACCCGACGGGTGAGTCTCGCGGGAACAAGTGCTTATAATCACTGGACACTGGAATTTTAATCTAAAGACCTGATCTTTAGAGCGATTCCCGCCATCAAGTCACAACAGTCGAAGATATAGACACTGAGAAGTGCTTTTCTGAACCTGACTAAAACTGCTGTAATTCAATCTACTTCAATTGCCTTTGTCTTTACACCAGCGACTCCCCACTAAAAATCCGTCTTTCAATGGAAAGTTTCGAATTAATAATCCCCTAACACAGAGAATCGAGAACCCCATGCAGATACTCGGTCATGGAATAGAGAGCCTCTGCATGACGATTCTTCTGAACCTTGTCGAGCTCGGCTGCGGCCTCGTTAACAAGAACACGTGCAGCTTGAACGGCGGCGGGAAGAGCCCCCTTTGAGGTGACGAGATCGAGCAACTTCGAGGGGGAGACACCTTCTTCAGCCAGAAGCATGGCATGAAGTTCATCGCGTTCCTTCGGGGAGGAATTCTGCAACAGAAGCAGGACGGGAAGTGTAAACTTCCCGCAGGCGATGTCAGTTCCAAGAGTCTTTCCGATCATCTCCTCGTCACCCACTAGGTCGATGCAGTCATCAAGAACCTGATAGGCAATACCGATCTTATTGCCGTAATTCTTGAGAGCATTGATCACAGAAGGTGACGCCCCGCTCAAGAAGGCTCCGAGTTCGCAGGAGACAGCGAAAAGCGCTCCGGTCTTCATCTGCACCATCCTATAATACTCCGCCAGAAGAAGATTCAGATCGAAGCGACGCTGGGTCTGTAAGATCTCGCCCGTGCAAACATCAGCCGCAGCATCAGCGATTCTGCGAGCAACCTCAGAGTTGGAAAATTTAGTCGAGAGCCTCAAGGCGTGGGCAAAAAGCACATCCCCAACAAGAACCGTGAGGGAATTGCCCCACTTCGCGTTAAGCGTCGGTCGATCACGGCGGCGATCAGCGCCATCCATGATGTCGTCATGAACAAGGCTTGCGATATGGATGAGCTCCACGATGACCGCAAGATCGACATGGTCTGAAACAATTCGTCCTGTAGCTCCACCGGAGAGTAGAGCTAACGCAGGCCTCAACCGTTTGCCGCTACCTCCAACGGCATATTCAAAATAATGCTCCACGCCCGAGTCGACCGCATTGGACTGTTCATGAATCCTCTCCTCGACAGAGTAGAGATCGGGACCAATCAGCTCGATTGCCTCCGCAAAAGCAGCGTTGGATCTGGGGTCAATTTCCTTGGTGGACCATCTTGTGAAATTTTTCACAAGCAGACTTTCGCCGATCTGGCTCGAATCGTCAATGTCGGTTGATTAAGGAAGTTGCTAAGCTCATTTCAGACTCTTGGGTCTGTTAGGCCCAGCTCCCAGACGTATAGCCTCCCTGATTATGGGAAACGGGAGGAGGCGACTTCCTCTGACTAGGAGCGCCAGCAGGGAATTCGGAATGACCCCGGGCTTATCCTTTTCTAATCCCTGAAGCGCTTCGCGAACAACCTGTTCAGGAGAGGTCGCGAGCGCCGGGTGGGAGCGATCCATGGCACGGATGGTTTCTCCGTTACGGGTAGCCACTTCGAAGAATTCGGTCGGGACAGGTCCGGGACAGAGGGCCGTGACCGAGATTCCTGCTGGCGCGAGCTCCATACGGAGCGCCTCACTGAAACTGGTCACATAGGCCTTGGTGGCGGCATAGACGGCCATCTCGGGTAGCGGATAGAAACCTGCCACGGAACTGACATTCAGGATGCCTGAGGGGCTTTGAGAGCGGAGCATTGGCAAAAGAAGATGCGTCAGATGAGTCAGTGCCACGATATTCACGTCCAGCACAGGAGACAGGCGTGACCAGTCGGCATCATCAAAGGTTCCCAAGTCTCCGAGGCCGGCATTATTCACCAAAAGATTCAGCGGGATCTCCTCACGGATGATCACGGCAGCCAGTCGCTCTCGCTCGGAGGATTGCGAGAGATCCGCAGCAATCGTATCAATCCGAAGATCCGAACGAGATGCTTGCAATTCGGCGGCAAGTGCTGTGAGGCGATCAGCACGACGCCCCACCAGAATCAAGCGGGAGGCAACAGGTGCGAGCTGACGGGCAAACTCGGCACCGAGTCCCGCAGAAGCTCCAGTGATAAGGGCGGTGCAGTTCTTGATCTTAAATCGTGGTTTTCTCATGGCTTCAATGAATCAGGCAGGTCTTTGCGGAAGATCTCACGGATGGGGTGTTCGTCCAAGACATTGGGCTCGATCCCACCCAAATGATTTCCGTCGTAGAGCTGGATTCCAACATAGAAAAACAAGGGGGAGATCGGGGCCTCGTCTCTCACAAGGTACGCCTCGGCAGTTCGCATGATCGCAAAGCGCTTTTTTGGATCGGTATCAGCAGCAGCCCGAGCCGCATCATGGATCATCTGATCGTAGGCGACATTCTTCCATCCCGTACGGTTGTTGCCGCTTTCAGAGAGAAAGAGGTCAAGGAAGGTGTTCGGATCTGGGTAGTCCCCCACCCAGCTAGAGCGGGCGATCCCGAAATCCAGCGACCCGAGGGAGTTCAGGTAGACCTTCCACTCCTGCCTTGCAAGCTGGACAGTAACACCCAGTTGCTCCTTCCACATGGCCTGCAACTCGACAGCCACTCCCTCGTTCAGCTCACCCTCGCTATAGAGGTAGTTGGTCAGTGGAAACCCCTTGCCGTCTGGATAACCGGCTTCTGCAAGCAGTCTGCGTGCAGTGTGGACATCCTCGGGAAGACCCTTGGGAGCCTCATACCCCGGAATACCGGGCGGAACGAAACTGAGCGCATCGGACTCGCCGGCCCTTGTAATCTTGGACGTGATCCTTTTGCGATCGACCGCCATGGCGAATGCCTTGCGCACCCGAACATCGGTGAAGGGGCCCTTGGCACAATTAAAGCGAAGGAAAAAGGTTCCAAGGAAAGGCGCGGCGTGGAAGTCGGGACGGATCTTGAGGGCATCCAGCAGCGAAGGGGGAGCCAATCCCTTGTCCATGATCAGGTCAGCCTGACGAGCAGCATAGAAGTTGTAGGCGACGTTGGCTTGGCTAATGGGAAGGACCTCGACCGTACGAAGGGAAACATTTTTTTCATCCCAGTAGAGAGGGTTTCGCTTGAGATGAATGGCATCATTGATTTTCCAATCCTCAAGAATGAAGGAGCCGTTCCCAACAAGCTTTCCGGGCTTCACCCAGTCGTCCCCATACTTTGCGATCAAATCAGTGCGTACTGGGTAGAGTGTCGGAAAGGCACAAAGATCCAGGAAGTAGGGTGTCGGCTGCCAGAGCGTGACCTCGAGGGTATGCTCATCGAGGGCCCTTACTCCAACCGAAGAAAAGTCGGGCGTCTGTCCCAACGGACTATTGGCAAACTCCTCGGCACCCTTCACCGAAAAAAGCTGGTAGCTGTAAGCGGAAGCCGTGACGGGATCAAGTGTCCGACGCCACGAATCAACGAAGTCGGCTGCCGTGATCTGCTTTCCATCACTCCATCGGGCCTCGTGACGGAGATGGAAGGTGTAGACGCAATGATCGGGTGAAAGCTCCCAGGACGAGGCGACTCCGGGCCCGGCGATGCCAGCTCGATCAAAGCGGAGCAATCCCTCAAAGAGTGCATTGACGATGCGCCCCTCGGGTTGGCCGGTGATCAGGGCTGGGTCGAGGGTCTCCGGTTCCGCTCCGTTGATGAAGATAAGATCGGGGCGGTCTCGATGCGGGGCGCACCCTGTCATTGGGAACAGAGCCAGCGCTAGCAGTGTGATCAGCAAGTGCTTCATGGCGCCGGCACGGCATAGGTGCAGGGCATCCCAGTGGCGAACTCTTGCAGGCTTTGAACGGTCGTCTCAGCGATATTGCGCAGGGCATGCTGGGTAAGAAAGGCCTGATGGCCTGTCACGATGACATTCGGAAAGGTGAGCAACCGGGCAAAGGTGTCGTCGCTGATGATGTCCGAGGAGTGATCCTCGAAGAAGAGGGAAGCCTCCTCCTCGTAGACATCGATCGCCAGGAAGCCGACCTTTCGACTCTTCAGAGCCTCTACGACAGCCGGAGTATCCAGCAGAGCTCCACGACTCGTATTGATGAGAAAGACACCATCCTTCATCATGCCAATGGCTGACTGATCGATGAGATGGAAGGTCGAAGGCTGAAGGGGGACGTGCAGAGTGAGGATGTCGGAGTACCGGAAAAGCTCCTCACGCGTGTCGACATAGGAGGCCAGCAGGGTCACGGTCTCGTTCGGTTCGTCGTCATAGGCAAGGATCTTGCACCCGAAACCGCTGAGTAGTTTCACAACCTCTGTGCCGATCCTTCCGGTCCCGCAAACACCGACGGTCATGTCGCGTAATTCAAATCCGCAAAGTCCCTCGAGATTGAAATCAGCCCGCCTCACGCGGTTATGCCCTTCATGAATGTGACGTCCAAGGGTCAAAATCAGGCCGATTGTGAATTCCGCAACGGCATTGGGAGAATAGGCCGGCACATAGGTGAGCGTAATCCCTAGCTCACGGGCCGCCTCCCGGTCGATCTGGTTGAATCCCGCACTGCGTGTCGCCAGAAAACGGGTTCCGCCTGCGGCTAGTTTTTCCAGAACGGGCCTGTCTGCTAGATCATTCACAAAGATCAGCACCCCCTCGTGCCCGGCAGCCAACACTGCGGTCTGTGCGTCAAGACGAGGCTCCAGAAAGTTGAAATCAATTGAAGATCCCTCCGCCGCTTTCTCCAGAACGGAGCGCTCGTAGCGCTTGGTATTGAAGACGGCTACCTTCACAAGGACTCAGTTCAGCAGGGTTACCTTTTGAGCCCGATTGGATGCACGAATGACGTCGCGGTAGTAGTAGGCGGCCGGCTTGAGGACCCTGACCTTGTTGGAGGAATCCATGCTTGAGAGGCCGAACTTAGGCACATAGCCGTAGTGCCACTCGTAGTTGTCCGCAAGCGACCAGACAAAATACCCCTTCACATCGTAACCTTCATCCATGGTTTTGCGGATCTGGGCAATGTGGTCGTGGAGGTAAGAAAGACGCTTTTTCTCGTCCGTGGTTGCGACCCCGTTTTCCGTGATCATCATCGGCTTGTCGTAGCGCTTGCCGACGTAGCGGATCTGCTTGCCGAGGGCGGTGGGGTCGATTCTCCATCCCATCATCGTGTAGTGATGACCATGACGCGCTCCCTCAGAAAGGAGACTGAGCGGACCGGCCATCTGGCTGTAGTAGTAGTTGAATCCGATGATGTCGCAGACGTCATAGATGCGGTCCAAATGATCGAAGTTGGCATGCATCACCGTGTTGTAGAGAAGACCACCGGGATCAAGCGGCGCGTGCTCCCACCAGGGAAGTGCCTCGACGCTAAGCACCTTGGCCGAGGGTTTCACCTCCTTGATCCGGGCGGCGGCATCACGGAACATGTCGGCACTGGCGATCGTCGCGGCTTGATACCCCTTGAAATCAAAGGTATGGCAGGGAGGCCAGAGACCGATGATGTAGGCGGTCAGGACCTGTCCATTGGGCTCATTCTCAGGGGCATAGAAGGTTGTGTAGGGAGCGGTCGCTCGGACCATCTTCTTGACGTAGAGATTCCAGTGTTCACGGGCGAGCGGATGGAGCCAGTTGGTCTTTGCACTATCCTTGGTGTCGGTCAGCCATGCTGGAAAGGTGAAATGCCAAAGGGTCACCACCGGCTCGATTCCCGCCTCCTTGAGTTTGCGGCACATCTGGACATAGCCCTGAACAGCCTTCTCATTATAATGGCCGGGTTGTGGTTCCACACGCGCCCACTCGATACTGAATCGATAGTGGGTCGCACCGATCTTTTTGAGAGCGGCAAGATCCTTGTCAAAATCACTCCAGGAATAAAGTGCATCCCCGACTACAGGAGCCTTTTTCTGCTGAACCAGCAGATCCCAGTCTCGGATATAGTAGTTAGGATCTCCGGGTTGTACTGCTTTGTTTTCATACTGGAGGCTGCTGGTGGAGATCCCCCAGGCGAAGGGGGCATAGCCCGTGAGCTTTTCCGCCTGATGGCGCGGAGCCTTGTCCAGAGGGCCCAGGGGATGAATGGCGCACCCTCCGAGGAGCAGGAGCGGAAATACCGCCGCGATCATGGGAAAGCTCTTCATGGCTGAGGTGTGGGTGAAGGTTTTTTCTTCATAAATGACGGAACAAGAAGTTCCAGATCTCCCACTCTGTTACGGTAAAACCCACGCAGATCGGGGATGGTGCTATTCCAATTCATGCGGGTGGCAGCCAGGAACTGATCATTCGACATGATCCGGTCCAAACGGAGTCTCCCTAAGTGATTATTGACCTCATCGAAGGGGAGTGTAACTTTTCGGTACACTGCGTCGGGAATTCGTGCCTTCTCGAGGCGCGAAGGATCATAAATCGCAAGCCACCAACCTCCGTAGGCGTCGGGAGCATCTGGCGGCGTGACCTTAAAAATAAAGTTTTTTACTCGAATCAGGCCTCCCTTTTCATCCAGGGAGTAGAGTGCTCCAACCTCTTTTCTGTTGGTAAGAATTCCCGCAAGGTAAGCACGGATGATTTTCTTGAACTGGGTGATCTTTTCCCCTCGTTCGTAAATACCGAACTCAATGCAGACTGGGTGATTAGGATCGCCGTAGACATTCATCTCCGTACGTTCGTTGATCCTGAAGGAGAGATAAGGAATATCCTTGAGATAACCATTGTCGATAGTTGTTGCAGGAATCTGCCTGAAGGACTTGATGCTGTCATCAGTACGAAGGTCCTGAACGATCATCCGCCACGGGGGGAGCGTTCCCGGATCAACGATGTCGGCAAAATAGACTCCCAAATCAGGCTCGTCATCAATGCGACGGATACCACTCTTGAGAATCTCTACTTCCCCCATTTTTTGCTGCAAGGTCACCTTCTGCGCATCATTCCTGAGGATCAGGCCGTGAAGAACCCTTCCATCATTCATGAAAATGGTATCCGGCATGAGGCGCTTAGCATCCATATCCATTTCCGATCGCCCTGAAGAGACCAGCAACAGAAGAAAAATACAAAGAAGGAAAGAATGCTTCATGAAGGATTGCCTTCCCTGTTAATTACTAGGCCTTCATCCATGCATCAAGCAACCATCCGCAGCCTCCTCCTGGGAACGCTTCTCCCATCCATCCTGCTCCTCCCTGGATGCATCATGGCACCGCGCCATTACACGCCTCCCGCAAGTGCCGTGGTAACAAAAAAATTACCCAAGGAACCCTTCTGGTGGGGCACTTCCACAGCTCCGTTCCAGAACGAGGATAAGGGATACGTTCCGGGATCGAAATGGTATTTCAAGACCGACTGGGACCGTTTTGCAGAAGAGGGAAAAGCTCCCGTCCGAGGGGACACTGCCGTCTTCTCCTGGAGCCAGTTCGACAAGGATTTGGCTGCCGTCAAATTTCTGGGAGTGAATCATTTCCGCTTCGGGGTTGATTGGGCGCGCGTGGAACCCCGTCGGGGTGAGATCAATGAAGCTGCTCTGGCACGCTATGCTGAGATGGCCCATCAATGCAGGGAGGCTGGGATTGAGCCAATCATCACGCTCTGGCATTTCACCTTTCCCGATTGGATCTATTCCAAGGATAAGTCTAAGGCCAATTTCCTCAATCCAGAGATCCGCTCAGCCTGGCAGGCTCATGTGCGCCGTGTTGTGAGGGCTACCAAGTCCGATGTGCGCATCTATGTTCCGCAGAATGAGCCGAACGGAGCCCTTCAGCTAGGATGGATCGGAGCCCACTGGCCGCCGGGACTGCTCGTTCATCCAGGCTCTTACAAGAAGGCCATGCAGGTTTCGGCGGAGATGTTCCGTAACGCAGCAGCGATTGTTAGGGAAGAACGTCCTGATGCGTTAGTCATGGGAATCTACTCGCTGCCCTACTGGAAGAAGGCGACCTACGCCGATCCGACCCGCTCCGTCTATCACCTGATGCTGCATCAGAACTACGACCACCTCGATATGGTAGCCGACACCTGTGATCTGATCGGCGTAAACTACTACTACGCCCAGCAGTGCAGTCTCCTGCGTTTTCTCTTCCGTCCCGTCGGAGAACATAACTCCCAATACACGCAGCTCGGTTGGGAGATCGCACCGACTGGCCTCTATCATGTGCTTCGGCAGATCTGGAGTCGCTATCACAAGCCAATCGTGATCTCGGAAAACGGCATCGGTACCCAGAGCGGGCAGAAATCGATCCGCTATTTCCGCGAGCATATCGCCCAAATGCGACGTGCCATGAACGAGGGCGTGGATGTGCGTGGCTACTTCCCATGGACCTTGGTCGATAACTATGAATGGACCGAGGGTTGGACGCCAAAATTCGGACTCTTCTCCTTTGATCCGACCTCTCATGATCGGATCCCCTCTCCTTCCGCTTATTGGTATAAAAACTTCATCAAAGCATATCCGGAGCCCTAGTTGGAAAGGTAAATTGAAAAAAGAAAAAGGACCTGAAGTGCAGGCTGGGAGTAACTTTTCCACGGAAATCCAGCGGGTTATCGATCAAGTCATCCGAGGAAGGCGTTCTGTGCGGGCTTTCCTGCCGACGCCTGTGCCGAATCAGACCATTCTGGAGATCCTCGATGTTGCGGCTCGAGCCCCCTCAGGGACGAATACCCAACCGTGGCAGACCACCGTTGTCACGGGTGAGAAAAAGGAAGCTCTCTCCAAGGAGCTCGTCGAAACCGCACTCGATCCCGTCCGGGATGCGGAGCATACGCAGGAATACTCCTACTACCCGGACACATGGGTGCCTCCCTATCTCGATCGGCGGCGTAAGGTCGGCTACGACCTCTATGGACTTCTTGGCATCACGAAGGGAGAGCGCAAGCGTATGGAGCTGCAGTTTGCCCGTAACTACACTTTCTTCGATGCGCCGGTTGGACTCTTCTTCACCATCAATCGAATCATGGGCCAGGGGAGCTGGCTCGACTACGGCATGTTCCTTCAGAATGTCATGATCGCCGCACGAGCCCGAGGGCTTGATACCTGCCCTCAGGCAGCATTCTGCAAATATCACCGGATTATCGCCCGGCACCTGAAAATCCCCGACCAGCAGATGCTTGTCTGCGGCATGGCACTGGGATACGAGGACTCCTCAAAAATCGAAAACACCCTCCGCACAGAGAGAGATCCTGCGACCTCATTCACGAGGTTTGTGGAGTAAGCCCCTAACAGGGCGGGTCAATCAGCCTTTTTCGTGGGAGTCGGAGCGTTCCCGGGAGACGCAAAGAGTGAGGCGACTGCCAACGGCATCCAGCCGCTCCGCCAATCATGGCTCATGGTGCGATTCCAAATCTCGATATGCGGAACCGATTTGTCGCGTAGCAATCCCAACAGCTGATCGACACCAACTCTCGGACCAGGACCGCCACCCAGCACAGTGATTCTCGAAGGACCATTAGCAAACTCGCCCGCACGCTTGGCTATCAGCAACTGGGGATCGTACAGGTCGTAGTTTGCTCTTGTTCCGTAACATTCCTTGAATCCCCAAGTATTCCACTGGAGATCATTCGGCTGCCCATACCAGTTCTCAAAAACTGCCACCGAGCGGAATTTGTCAGGGTTGTTAAAGAAAAGAGCAAGGGCTCCCAAGGACGATTTACTGAAACCGATCAAATAATTTGGTGAGGATTGTGAGGGTGATGGCGCACTATAGAAATCTAACACCGGATAATGGCTTTCGATAAAAGGCATCACCGCCTTGGTGATATGGTCGTTATCCCGAAAGAGTGGATTCTCGGGGTTATTTCCATACCAAGGGAGCGTAGTGAAAGAGGGGGTCACAAAGATCGCCTGGTATTTATCGGCAAGCCCACACCTGATCGCTTCCGTCAAGGGATGCCCCCAGTTACCCTTGGTACCCGCATTTACCGGGAGGCAGTACACCACTGGGTATTTGCGATTTGGATCCAGATGGGGAGGTAGCAGCACCTCGACCTTGTTCGTGCCCTGCTGGTAGGGACTGACAATCGACCACGACTCGACGCCCGGAGTCTTGCCATCATGATCTCGGGTGACAGTTACCCCTTCTGGTAATGAAGAGGAACCCCGCATCAACGAACACAGGCTCAGAAAGATTAAGGCCGTTCGTATCATCATGGCTCGAATGATACAAAAACTGACGCCGGAATCATTCAAATGCAATCCAATCAACTCTGATGAAACATGCACTTCCCTTTAGGCTGAGGTGTAGCAATGATTTTTACTTTATCAATCGATCAAAAGATCGATCACAATAATCCTGCAATGAGCTAAAATCAGTTATGAAACAGGCCCGTATTTTCAAACCAGGAAGCACAATACTCTTTATCGGCGACTCCATTACTGATGGAGATCGCAGCAGGACAGGCGATGTGAACCACACACTTGGTGATACCTATGTCCGTCTGATTGCCGCCCGATATGGTTATGATCATCCGGGAGATGCCATCAATTTTATCAATCGCGGTATCAATGGTCACAGGATCACCGATTTGGCCCCCCGTTGGGAGGAGGATTGCATCTCACATCGCCCCGATCTTCTCACTATTTTTGTTGGCGTGAATGATGCTGCAAGCGTTGTGGAACTTACCATCCCGCCTCCACCTCGGAGCGATGGGCGCCCCCCCAAGAGCCTGGTGACCATCGAACTCTTCCGTGAAACTTATGACCTCCTTCTCACACTGACCCGGAAGGAGCTTCCGGATACCAAAATCATCCTCTGCACTCCTTTTGTTCTACCCGAGGACAAGATCGGCAAAGATTGGGACCTCTGGAGTTCGGAAGTCGGGAACTTTGCTTCGGCTGTCGTTAATCTTGCGGAAAAGCACGGAATATACTTGATCGAGTGGCAACCACTTTTTGATGGGGCTCTTGTCAAAGCACCCGCCTCATTCTGGATGCCAGACGGGGTCCACCCTTCAGCAGCGGGCCATCAACTCATGGCAGACGAGTGGATCAAGGTGGCAGCGAATGCAGTGAAGGACGATTGACCATGGTATCCGCGCCTCTTAGATTCCATTCTTAATCGCAGCACCCCCAATCAATGATCACTTACCGCCTGTCCTTTTCACTCTCTGCCCTCCTACTGCTCCCACTGACCGCATACCCCCTGCATGCGACAGATGTATTGGATAAAGCGGACGCACAGGTCAGGATCGAACAATCCACCCTCCCCTCTCCTCCACCAGAGATCGCCTCCCTCACTGGAATCCAGGGAGGAACCTCCAGCGGGGGCCTGCTTGAGTTGGGTGGAATGGATAAAGATGGCAACTGCGTGCCGGAAGCCTATGTACTCCCGATGGGGAAAAAGGGAGCTTCCTGGAAAAAAATTCCCTTTCTTGGTGGAAGGGCTTGGGGAGCGACAGCGCAGCACGGCAATGATATGATCCTGGCCGGTGGCCTGGTTGACGGAGTCACATCTCCTCGCGTGACCATAATCAACTGGAACGGCACCAAGCTAGAAAGCAGGGAACTCCCACCACTACCCTTCCCTCTGGTCGGGGCAGGCGCGGCAATCGTCGGCGAGAAACTTCATGTTGTCGGAGGAACCTCATCGCTCTCCTCACCGCAAGCGCGCCGCGACGTACTCATCCTGGATATCTCCAATGAAAAATCCGTATGGAGCCGGCTTCCCGATCTTCCGGGTTCTGGAACGATTCTGCCCTTAGTAGCTAGTCAGTATGATTTGCTCGAGGTGATCGGAGGGCGCTCACCCGACGGAAACGGCGGTTTTATCCCGACCAAGAATGTCCTCCTTTACCGGAACAAGCCCGCTGAAGGAACGACCCTGACGGGATGGTCGCATGGTGCCGATCTGCCGATAGCCCTTGCGGCGGGTAAAGCCGCCCCAACAGGACAGGCTCACACATTCGTCTTTGGAGCAGATACGACCCCAAGCGTGCTGGATCCACTCGTCCTGAACCCCGCAAACGACTCCCCCACCCTGCTCTTTCACGTGGTCACCGATGCCTGGGTAAAGGCAGGGCCGCCCCTGAAAGTCCTTAATCCCTCCCTGGCAAAGTCCACGGACGGATCGCTCCTTCTCTTTGGAGGAAAAGGTGATTCCAACATTCTTCAGGTGAGCACGCCCCGTACGGCCCGTAACCTGAACTGGGCCGATTACCTGATGATTCTCTTCTATTTCTGCTTCATTGGTTACATTGGTTACTACTTCCGGAATCAGAAATCTGCAGCGGAATACTCGTTGGGTAACCGTCAGACTCCCTGGTGGGCCGCTGGTATCAGTATGTTTGCCACCGCTGCCAGTGCGATCAGCTTTATGGCGGTTCCGGCACTAGCCTTTGCCTCCAACCTCGTCTGGCTTTTTCCTCTGATCGTTTTTATTCCTGTGTACTTCTTCCAGTCACGGATCACCTATCCGATCCTCCGAAGGTTGGAGATTACCTCCACTTTCGAGTACCTGGAACGACGCTTCAATCTTTCACTCCGCTTGATTGCCAGTTTTCTGCAGATCATCTTTCAGACCTTCGGCAGATCAAGCATTGTCCTAGTGCTCCCTTCGATTGCAATCTCTGCAACCACAGGCCTGGATGTCCGCTGGAGCGTCGTGATCATGGGTGTCCTGACGACTATCTACACGAGCGTCGGAGGATTCGAAGCCGTGACTTGGACTCTGGTTTTCCAAGGTGTGCTAAAAGCCCTCGCGCCGATTGCCGTCATTTGGATCTGCATCTCGTCACTTCCCGGAGGATTCCACGAATTCATCACAACGAATGTCCAACATCACAAATTCGATTTTGCGATCACGGGATGGGATCTGGCATTCCCTCTCGTGTGGGTCTTATTGCTTCGCGTATTCCTTGAGCAAACCATCTGGCAGGCTGGGGATCAGGCAGTGATCCAGCGTGTCTTTGCCTCCAAGGATGACGAGATCCGCAAGGTGACTGCGATGAACTTCTCCTGCGGAGCCCTGATTGGAATTCTGGTGACCGCAATGGGGCTTGCGATTTTTGCCTACTTCCATGCTCATCCTGAGAAATTCGACGCTGCCTCCACCATCGATCAAATTGTCCCTCTCTTCGTGATTCAGGGGATGCCTCACGGGGCAGTCGGCATCGTTATCGCCGCTATTTTTGCCAGTGCCATGGCGACTGTGGCGGGGGCAATGAACAGCGTTGCAACCATCTTCACAGTTGATTTTTACGAGCGCTGGTGGCCGAAGGCTGGCGACAAGGCCAACCTCCGCATGATGCGCCTCAGTTCGATTGCCACTGGAATCGCTGCCACCGTGATCGCCCTGTGGTTGACCACACTGAACCTAAAATCGATCATGGTCACTTGGAACATTGTCTCATCAATGCTTGGAGGGGGGATTGTTGGAATCTTTGCGTTGGGAATGTTCAGTACCCGCGCTAATAGTGGCGGAGCCATCTGTGGGGCTATCCTGAGTATTTTCCTTGGACTCTACGTGAAGTTTTGCACCGGAATTCATTGGGCTTTTCTACTACCCATCCTCATCTTCTCGGCAATGATTATAGGTTATCTTGGGAGCTTTTTCTTCAAGAAGGATCAAGTGGACCTTAAGGGGCTCACGATTTACCATCTGAAGTAGACCTCATCAGGAAGCAGCCTTTTTTGCACGAAGAAGAGCAAGAGGCACATAGCAACCCAGTGCTCATCCCCCCCGATTACGGAGTGAATACCTTCGTGGAAATGACGCGAAAGCGGTAATAGCAGTCCATGATCAACTGAGGAGAATTGGCAGAGAGGGTGTTTCCAAAAGCATCCTTAAGCCCAGCAAAGTCCGGAAGCGTGGGGTCGGCCGGATCAATGTAACGCTCGATCATGGTCGAGCCCCTCTGATCCCCAATGACCTTGTCCGTGGATTCATTCCACTTCTGCCAATCCGAGGCAGTCACTCTCTTGCTCGTCACTTGCTGGAGAACCTGAACCCGATAATGCACCGTGTAGGTGTTCGATTTTGTGGTCAGCCTGGGATAAATGTAGGAATAGGGCCGTTCTCTCAAATTATCTCCCGTCATCCCTTTGCGTGTTGATCCGGGGTTACCATACCACCAGGCTTTGATGTTGGTATTCGCGGGGTCCCAGGCTACGAGCGAATTGGTGTTAACCAAGGAATTTGTTCCCGTCGGTTGTTGAGTGGGATAGAGCCAGAGAGAACAGATTTCGGACGGAGAGTGGAAGACATCCCCAATGGCAAAACGCTGCTGAAATTGAAGCAACGTCTGATCGGGATGGATCGGATAATGAAAATAAAAGTTTCCCGAGTTTGACCCGAAGGTATTGTAACTCTGCGAGCTTACCCTTGGGACCGTGTCGCTGTAATACTCAGAAGTAAAGAGTGAGTACTGATTGGTGTTGCGAAGCTTGTAATCATACGCCCACTGATCATCGACAGCTGTAAGCATCACCGACTTCAGAACCCCACGCAGTGCTGCATCGCGATTGATATAGGAGAAAGGGGCTATCTGGTAATTCATGTTCACCTTACCAGCAGTGGAGAAAGGATCGCTGATCGGATACGGATCCACCACCGGCATCTGGAAGAAGTCGAGCATCAGATGGTCGGGAAGAATGGTATTCGTAATTAAACTCCCCGCTTCATTATATCCCGCAAATGCCGAGCGCTGATCACGAAAAGTGGAACTCAGGGATGAAGGATTCGCAGAATACTGAAGAGTCAGCCAACTATTGGTCAGGATAGTCGGGGAAGGAGTGGTCGAGGAGGAGAGGTTAGCAAAACCAACGGGCAATGAACCCGTGACGACAGCCGAGGGCACCATTCTGTTCGGCGAGAACATATTAGTTCCGATGGGTTGCAGGGAGAGAGAAAAATAGGGGTTATTGTAATAGAGTGTGCTGTTAGTAGCACCAAAGCCCTCATCCACTTTTCCAATAAAAGGTCCGTCGGAAAAAAATCCAATACCGTTGTCAAAGTCACCCCCGCGACTCCAGAGGGCGAAAAATGTGGAATTTCCAAAATTACAATCGGCACTGGCATAAGGCTGGGAAAACTCACCGTCATAACTGTAATAGAAGGGACCTCCCCTACCGGGCGTGTGCCCGAATAAGTTCGTCCACACTCCCGTGACATTACCGATGAGTGAATTGAAAGGTCCATTAGGGGAATATCCGTTCATGGCGGGAGGATAAAAATAGGAGTTGGCACCCGTGCTACCTGACCAATTGGTGCATTGCAAGGTTCCCAAGGAAGCACCATTCATCGGTAGGGAGCCGCTACGCAGCGAGTGAGCACTTCGGATCATCGTGGGCCATCCGTTCACAGAGACCTGCGTAGAATTTCCATAGAGGGGGTTCGTCGTGAAGAATGTGGAGGGAACATTCGACAAACAGGCAATCATACGAGGATCGCTGTAGGTCAGATCGACGGACTGTACGGTGTCCGCAGTGAGTCTGTTAAGTCCGGCCAACGTCCATAGATAGGAAGGATCCGAACTATTGGTCTCGCTGGTTCCCATCTCAGTAGCTATAAGGTAACTCTGGATCGAGTCGGAGATCGCTTCGGTCATGCGGGAGTGATTTTTGATCGAGAAGGGGGTGACTTGTGACGATGCCGGATTGGAGAGCATGGGATCGGCTTTGTTGAAGGTCAGCATCCAGGAAGAAACGATATCCCCCGTATTAGTGTCTCCGACCAGGGCATTGGAACTTGCGCCACTGCTACCTGTGTAGATTTTGGAGCTGATTGGAGGGTAGTTCTGAAAAAGAGTATTCACGGAACCATAGCCCACCAGCCTATAGGCTACCGGCAGCTTAGGAGTAGGGAAGGTTGCATTCGGGAAAGAAATCGCAAGAGACTGCGCCGCAGTTCCAGTCGGTCCATTAAGAATGTTTTGGATCATTCCACCCGTGAAGGAGAAGGTATTGGTGGATGCAATCAGGACATTCGTTGAAAACAGGGAATTGGTTTCTGCATTGAGTGAAAGCTGTATTCCTAAATCGTAAAGCCAGTAATTCATCAGGGACGACGCGTTGCTTTGGAAAAGTAGTCCCGGGGCACTTAACCCAGAAGGGTTGGCAGGAAACTGCAGTGCTGTGCCATTCACCGCAAAGCTTGAAAGACCCGTTGCCTGGAAGCTCATCTTGGGCTTGAGTCCCACCTGTCCCGGTGCAACATCGACAAAATCAGGAACATAGAGCATTTCAACACGGGTCTGATACGGCAGTAGAAGTGCGGAATCCTTGTAAAAAGGATTTGGGATATCAAAAGCTCCAGCAGTGGCCCCCGTGGGTCTCTGTACGCTTAGAAAGCGAAGTCCTGAATGCGTGGCAATTCCGTTGGAAGCCCCGGGAGTCGTCGAAGTAGTGAAACCGCTCGCCGCGGTCAAAGTCGCATTGGTGGCAAGAACAACCGGATTGGGAAAAGATACGAGCGAGTTTGAAAAATAGTAAATATTTGGCTGAGCCGTTGTGCGGAATTGCCCCGAAGTCGAATCAAGTGTCGGGTAGGTTCTTGTGGGTGATGAACCGGGACTATTGGCCTCCGAAAGATCAAACAGCGGATAGAGTTGTGCAAAATTAGGAAGTGGATTTGTAAGCGACGTGGAGTAGGCGTTAACACCAGCAAACACCGGAACGGGAATTGAGATGGGAAACCCAAGGATTGTAATGGTAACCGTGGTCGTGAGTTGAGGAACCAGATTACTCGCAGGAGGACAGGTCCAGGGATGCATGGGATTTACCTTGGCGGTCGCAAGCCCCAGGAACTCAGTGATCACATCGGTCCAGGAAGTCATCGAACCATCGGAAGCACTCAGCAGGGTTGTGCCCGTGGAATCGTAAACCATAGGGCGACCGTTGGTATGAACCATGAGTGGTGGTTGATTCGCAGCACGGGCTATAAACCAGAGGGAGGCACCTCGCAGAGTAGGAAACCTTCCAATACCACGGGTCACCTTGCCATCGGGATTGGTCACCACAATTGGGACCACTTGACCCGATCCGTTCGTCAGATTCGTACTGCTACCTGTAATCGCTGGGGGTGTCGTGTAGGAATTGGAAAACGAAGCCGAAGACATCGTGGCGACATTCGTAACCGTCGAGCTATCAACAAGATTGATGCAGGAACGAATGTAGTCAAAGAGCAGGGTGCAAATCTGGTCTCCCTGGAGAGAGTTAGAACCTCCGGCCCACTTGCGCGAAGAGGTAAAGGATCCAATAAATCCGGGGATCTGAGAATCAAAACTACGTCGCAGATAGGAATAGAGAATCTGGTTACGGCCCAACATATCATTGGTCGGACTCGTCGCATCATACCGGGTGAAGTAATAGGCATTGGTGCCAAGTGTGGAGCAGAAAGCCATGATCTGATCCGTCAGCGTCCTGTTGGAAGCCACTGGGGCGGCGTAAGGATTGGCAACCATTTTCTGTCCTGCCGTAGGCACCGGCCACAGCGAGAGCTTCGGCTGGTTAAGGGGATTAACTTCGGGTGCTCGGCTATCTGTCGTGAGGAAAAACCTCATGCGGGAGACATCATTAGCTTGAAAGTTCCCCAAGGGGTTCACTTGGCGAGAGGGAGACGACTGATTCGTCGCGGCAAAGAAAAACTCATCCACTGAGGCATAGAGGCGGTTTGTTCCAAGTGAAGTGATCGGCCCATTAGTCGGGACACCGGAAACAGAGGTTAAAACACTTGCTGAGCCAGCCTTCGAACCACCCCAGGCGTATTTTGGGGAGATATTGGAGAGCACCGTCTGGTAGTAGTTCGTTGCCAGGGCTGAAATCACCGGTGTCATCGTTCCGCTGATCTCATTATAGGAGGAGGCTGGCGTCGGCAGGGCCGAAAGCATCTGGCGCGGCGAGGAAAGACCCAGATAGCTCCAGAGAACGGGACTGAGACTCGTGGATGCAGGATGACCCGGATAGCGGTTGAACTCATGGGCGGCCGGAGGAAAGAGTCCCATCGCCACATCCTGGGATGTAGAAAAACTTGGAGGCGCCCAGAAAGCCCCTTCACTCGCGGTATTAAGGTTCAACTTGCAGGTTTCGTCATCCGTCCAGTAGGCGATCCTGGCAACAATGGGGTTCGCCTTGGAGGGCTGCTTTGTTGCATTGTTAAAGGTAGCTGAAGTCTTGCTGCTGGCGTCCGGGGCAATAGCCGTTCCGTCTTTAAGAATATACAACCAAAGAACAGGCATAGCTGCTTGATTGGAAACCCCCGTGAGCACAGGGGCATTGCTGATGGAAAAACCATCCACGAGCGCCGCTCCATTGGATGTATTCGTCATGAAGGGATCCAGGATCGGGTAATTGGTGTTTCCCCGCGAAATGACGGGGGCGTTGAGATCCGTGTACGCGGAGGGTGATAATGTCCACCCGCTCGTAGGAAGATCGGAACTTACGGAAACAGTACTTGTGAAGAGATCATTGCTCGCACTGTAGAGCTTGTAGGCCAGATAGGGGGCGGCATTGGTGTCGAATGTCCGGATAAGACCTGGTTGGGAAGCCCAACAAAGGGGTACATTAGAATTTAACGAGCCATCGACATTGTGCGCCAAGCCGACCGTGGCATCCCGCAATTGTGAAATAATAAGGTTGGCGACCGAATCGGCGAGATTATGGGTGGTCATTGCGGTTGCCTCCGCCTTGGTACCGATCTGCTCGTTGGTGATGCTGGAGAAGAAGGCAACGATGAGACCGGTCACAATGACCAAGAAAGCAAGAACAATGACAAGAGCAGAACCTTTCAGCTCTCCATTGGTGCTCACTGCGCACGAATGCGTAATATTCCCTCCACTCTTGTGATGGCTAGAGGAATGGCGACCAAGTTGCATGGTGCAACCTACTCCTGAGTTATGCTCAACTCAAGGCTTCCAAGATCTTGAAGCCTCAAATGGGATTCTCAAAAACTTGGATAATTCCACCGAAAGAGTTTTTTAGGCGGGGATTAGTTCGTCTGTGAACCGCTCCACTTGGCTCCCTTAATCATGACATCCGTTGTGAAAATCCTGTAATTGATTTGCTTCGATGCGAGAATACTCCCCAGGGTGGTGAGATCAGAGGGAAGGTTCGAAGCGGTTTGGAAAAGATTGGCATATCCTTGAGGTGAATTTGCACTCATCAGATTAGCATTCAAAAAGTTATTGCCAAACCGCACAGCAGAGGTTTCATCCACAGCAACCATCGTCACTTGGATAACTGGTGGAAGCTGATTGTGTGTATCGAGATTGGCATCAACGGGGTTCGTATTTAGGTTTTGCGAAGAGTCGTACGTGTAATTGGGAGAGAGCGAAGCGGCTGAATAGTTAGAACCCAAGGCATTCCAATTTGAGACATCCGTTGGAGAAAGCTTCGGTAGGACAATTAAGGCGATAACGTTCTCAGCGAGCACATGGGCGGGACGGTTAGTCGTCAGTACCATTGAATTAGAAATCCAGTCGACGTTGGTGTAGGTGCGGTTTCCCGAGGTATAGTTGTACACTGAAAGATTCTCTGTCGGTTCCATCAACTCCATCAGTCGGTAGCGGTACCTGGGAGCAGGTGCACCAGCAGGAAGGAATCCTGGCCTGCTATTGGAATCACTCGCATATTCAACAAAATACCCCCAGGTATTAAGCGCGTTCTGAAGAATCGAGTTGCTCGAATTTGTAGAGAATCCATTGGGGGCCTGGAAAAATACCGACATTGTCGGCTGGTTGGAGAGCGACGTGAGGCTGGATAAAATCGTTGTCGTCGGCCCACTGAGAAAACGCAACTCAGACTGCCTCATATACGCTTTGGGATTAGCCGGATTATCGTAGTCAAGGTAGGTGTTAAGCGTTGCCTGTCCCATCCTGCGGGTGATTGTGTCAAAGGCATCTCGAGCTCCCCGAAACTCTTCGATCTTTCCACTCGTAGACTTCCATGTCTTGGAAGTCTGATTGACCATGGTAAGAAGGAGAACTACTAACAGTGCTAGGATCGCAGAAGCAACCAGCAACTCAGCCACGGTGAAAGCATCCTGAGCCTTTCGGATATTTCTCTTATTACTCAAAGATTCAGAAATCACTTATTTCTCCCTATGAGGGTGGTAAAAGTCTGCACGTTAGGATTTGCAGCGTTGGTAGCATTTGTACCCAATCCATTTCCAGGATTATTGGCAACCATGACGGTGACAGTTGCTAAATTTGTCGATGTGTTCCCGAGAAAGCTGGTTGAATTACCTCCTCCACTATTGGTGCCTATTTGAATACTGACCCAATAAATACAGTTCACAGCATTGGAATTCGTCAACTCCGTTCCCTGCTCATCGAAAAATCTGGTGCTATTAGTCAGATCTTTCCAATCAGCAATCTGCATATCATTGAAGACTCTTTGTGCGATCTGGGAACCAACAGCGGTGTTCATGGTGCTTTTGAATGTTTTCAGTCCACTGGGCAGAAGCCCGAGAAGTGCAACCAGTGCAAAGGCCGCCACCCCGACTGCCATCACAACTTCAACCAGACTAAATCCAGCTGAACGGAATCTAGTCCTTACACGACAGGGGATCCGCGTAAAAGATTTTGATGACTTGTTGATGGGTAATTTCAGCACGTTGGATAAGTTCGTAATTTTCCTGTATAAACTAACCTGTAGGGCTCTGTTATCAAGAGAAGAGCGGGGCAAAAAGCCGTTCTAGGGTCGTACAAAGTGAGGATATCCTTAGTGCGCTTTGGTTTTCTGTTTTTTTGTCAGTGACGATTGAGGCGAAGGAGGAGGTGTTATCGATTCCAACAGCTTGCGCTCCTCGGGTCTCAGATTTGACATGTTCAACGAAGAGAGCTGAGCTTCAGAACTTTCTATCTCTCCATTAGCCTTTAAAACAGCACTCCTGATAACTCTCCATTGATCAGGGGCCACAGTCCAGTCGATGATCTTCCCCTCGTAGAGCGCAAGAGCTCTCTTTGGGTCACCTGTCTTGAGTTTCCCCAAAGCGGCAACGCTGATACGGGATAGATTGTCCGGTTGATCGACAAGAAGCATTTGGGCAACCTCCGATTCCTCGGGTACATCGTTGTTTGATAGCAATTTCAAATAGGCCAAATCACCCTTGGCATCGTTCATAGAAGGGGCGGCTGCAACAAGTTCCTCATACATTGGGATGAGTTGCACGGCCGGGGCATTGCGAGGTTGACAGCGGATGATGCCGATTAGTCCTGGGATTTTGGTTGCACCCTCACGATCAGCCATTTCACGGTATGCTCTAGCCGCACGATCAGAAGCCCCGATTTGCTCTTCATAGCCCGCGACATAGGCCAGAATCTCAGGTTTTTCAAGATGGAGCGCTCCTCCGACATTTCTCCATTCGTCCTCGGCGGCGTTCTGATCACCATTCATCAAAGCGACCCGCGCCAGAAACAGATGCCTCACGGCATCTGGTATTCCCGCTCCTGCGGGTGAATCAAGCATCTTGGAAACCTCCTTCCAATTCCCAAGAGCAGTCTCCGCATCCAGAGTGATTAAAAGCCAATCCGTATCCTTAAGGGCACGCTCCGTTCCAGCAATCTCAACAACTTGCTGATGGAAGCCTCGACTATTTAGCCAACGTGCAAACTCAAGCGACTCTATCCGTGAAGCAAGATGAAATTTATCACTCAATCTCTTAATAATCCCCTCTTTGCCTGAGGGGTTCTCAAGGATTTCCAAATCGGCCGCCGTCAATGTATCCAGAGCCCCCCGCCCTGGCAATGACCCTAGCGATTTGATCAGCGAGGTGATCTCTTCGGAGGAAAGCAGCCCCTTCGAACCCTGAGGGGGAGTCAGCACGATCTTCGCTAGCAGGCGCCATGCGGCAAGGGAGATCTTACCATGGTTTTTCATCACCTGTTGCAGCAGCATCACGGCACTGCTCGAGCCATCGGAACTTTTTCCTGCAAGAAGGTAGACCGCCGCCTGCACCTTGAGCCTGGATGCATTGTTCTGTGAAAAGGATCCTGCGTCCGACAGGCAGGTCTCGGCTGCCTTGGCAAAATCGCCCCGCTGTGCCAGCAATGAAGAAACCGCCAGGGTACGCAGGAGCAACTGTTCCTCACTTAGTTTTGCAGGAAGAGCCTTGATAGCCTCTTGGATAATATCAGGATGCGCCGAAGCAATCCCCAGTTCGGCAATCCCAAGGAGTTCATCGGGACTCGAAGATCCTGCACGCATCCGCTCAAGAAGTTTCTTCATTGAGGCCTGGTCACCTGAACGGGCATTATAGAGCTCAACGGCATGCTGGACCCTTGGGCTTCCCGGAGAGAGAGCCAGGGCCTGCTTGAGGAGACCGAGGGCCTTTGTCGGATCTCCCGTGGAGAATGCAAGTTCGGCATTTCCCAGTAGAATACTCGATCGCCATTCCTTTGCGGCACGGTAGAGAAAGGGCAGCAGAAGCAGCAGGAAAATGATACCTACCCCGAAGATCATCCGACGAAGTGTTCGCGGATTGCCAATACCCGCAATGGAATCAGGCATCGGAGAACGGCTCTCATTTGAATAATCAGGAAGTTCAGGACGGGTGTTGGAGGGTCCTTGGCTTCGTTGCAGATCGCTCGTCTCACTCATATTATCTAGGGGGGGGATGTAAAAAAGGGGCGGGATTGTCCTTTAGGGAATCCACGAAATAACTAGCCAAGGCGGCACGCGCCTCCGATTCATCGTGGAGATTCCAGAGGGCGATCTCGACCATGCGCTGTCCTCTGTTGCGCTTGCCGTGCTTCACACTCGCAATCCTTGCCATCGGCGACTGATCGGTAAGGGGCTGCTCGTCGAGAGCACCGGCTCCTTGCTCCATGATCGAGTGAAAAACATAAACCGGTCTTCCACCTTGGGAAAAAAGCCATGCATGAAGGCGCGGTCCTCCTGCGGATCCAGTCTGGAAATCAGCTAGAGGCTTCTCCATATGCATGCCCATGCTGGCAAGACAAACCTCGGGACTGTGCATCTGGACCGATTGGACGGCCGTCCTGCCGGCCGGCCACTGAAAGAAAAAAACCTGCCCCGACTCACCACGGTCACCGATCCATTTTTCCGAAAAACCTTCAGGGTGGAAAAGCATCCGAAGAGTCGCCTCCGCAACGGGAACCCCCGATACCCCAGCGACTCCCTGCCTGGGTACAATCTTCCATCCCCAGTAATCTCCCTTCGGGAGATCATGCATGCCAAACCAGACCTCCGTCAGCACCAGGGAGCCCGCAAGAATCAATACTGTAAGAAGCAATAAAGCTGCGCTTTGAGTCCCACCCAAAATCACATCAGAAGAAGGGATATTTCCTCGATTCCCCTCAAGGGGAACTCCGGGAGATTTCGATGAGCGCCAATGAAATGCGCCTCCAATGATAACTACAAAAGTCACCAGAAGAATAAAAAGACCGGCGGAATCGTGCCACTCCGGCACGGCTGCCATTCCTTGTCTGGAGGCGAGAATTCCGAGGAAGGAGCTTCTCAAGATATTTCCTAAGAGAGCCGCTAGCAATGCTAGGAAAAGTAGCAAGAAACGCTTGGGAATCGTCAATCGAAAGATCTCACCGAAGAACAGCGCCACCATCAGACCGCTCTGCAGGGATCGGATGCCACTACATGCCTCCTCGATTCCCAGAATACCCGAGGAAATGACGATTAGGTTCCCCTGCCTCACCGCCTCGTAGCCACACCAATGAAGGATCTCCACGGTTGTCACAGCGTTCCAAGACATCAGATGCGACATCAGGAATTGCTCAAAGTTACGTGGCCATGGAATAGCTATCAAAAAAAACACCACGGGGAAGGTAAAGTGCCGCAACCACGGAATCCCCCCCTCCAGCGCGATCAGGCCAAGGCTAATGACGATTGTCGCCGCCGCCGCCGCTCCACCGAGAGGACGCCAGTCGGGATTCGCCTCCGCCACAGGAATAACTGCCGCCAAGAGTATGGCTGCAAAGAGAATGACCATCCCAGCAAGAATCCCAACCCCGCGATACGGAACTCCAGGGGCGGGTCGATCCTCCCAACGCTTCAGCATCAGTCCGATCATCAGCAGTGGTACGAGTAGACCATAGCTGTACTGGGGATCGATCCTCCAGTCATTCCAGACCATTCTGATCAACGCAAACCATGCCACTGCAAGCACTAGAAGGGACAGCAGACGGCGCAAGCGCAATGGGGCGAAGGTCGAAAACTTTATAAAATCACCCATGACTCATGATCTCGCAAAGCTGTGATTCAATCAAGGGAAGGGAGTACCGGTATTGTCAGCGCTTCAGTTATCGCCCCTTACCAAAGAGAACCACATGGAGCGTTTTCAGGAGAACCTCGGCATCAAGTCTCAAGGAAAAATTCTGGATGTAGTACAGGTCGTAAGAGAATTTCTGCAGCGCATCCTCGAGCGAAGCCCCGTAGGGATAGTTCACCTGGGCCCATCCGGTGATGCCTGGACGCACAAGATGGCGAAAATGGTAATACGGAATTTGCTTCTCATAGTCAGTGACCAACCGCATCCACTCAGCCCTGGGTCCGATCATGCTCATATCCCCTTTAAGGACATTCCAGAGCTGGGGGAGCTCGTCGAGACGCGTCTTTCTTAGGAAATTCCCCAGCTTGGAAACCCTGCTATCCCCTTCCCTTGTGTAGCCATCTCCTCGATCGCTGCCGACACGCATTGTGCGGAATTTATAAAGCGTGAAAGGATCTCCATGGATGCCAGCCCGAGGCTGCGAGTAGATGATGGGAAAACCATCAAGGATCACGATGGCAAGCGCCGTCACCAACATGATCGGCAAGGCCGTAAGTAACAGGAACAGAACAATGAAGAAATCAAAGAGCCGCTTCAGCGCGGAATAGACCGAATGTTGTACTAGAATAAATTCCGCCTCAATAGGCCATGCAGGTCCGAGAACATGCAACGGAATCCTCTCCCAATAGTTTTCATAAAATGAATGCATTGTATAAACAGGAAGTTCATCGAAGTGAATGATGGCGAGTCTTTTAGCAATCATCGGATCGAGTTGAGCGATATCGGTTGCCAGAACGATGGCTTCATATGCAGTCACATTCTCTAGATCGAGATGTGATAACAGTTGATCCACTTTCAAGTCAGCAACCGGAGTTCCCTCACCAGCAATACGTTTGCCATGTACCGTCGCTGTAGATGCCACATAACGAACCTCGTGGACCAGACCACTGGCTTGGTAATCCCGGTAAAAAATCGGGCCTAGTTGCTCGTTGACAATCGCGAGAAGCTTACCTTGTGTACGAAATTTAACGTCATTGAACCAAAAAATCCTTCTGTAGATGAGGGATAAGATTGCAAAAAGCAGGAATGAAACCGTGAAAATCCCCCGGCTGGACGTAGCGTGTGGACCAAAGGATGCTCCCATATAGAGTAAAATCGCTGCTGCCGCACAACCTGCGGCGCATGCAATCAAATGCTCGCTAGCATATCTCAACGAGGCGAAATCCATTCGTGCCTTGTAAGCACCGACAATAGCCAGTGCCACAATGATGACTCCAAGCGGGAGAAACAAAGCCTCAGGAGTAACTACATTATACCCGCCACTTACATGAGTTATCGCAAAATACACGATCAACCAAATAAGTCCGTCCAACAAAGAGCAGGTCGGAGCAAACAGCATCTGCCTTTTGGAGCGACTTATGGGTCTGCTGGATTTTTTTAGAAACGAGTGCTGAGATTTATCAGTTTCGGAATGAGGAGCATGAGAAGACATTGGCTTCGAAGATGTTGAAGATAAATCAGATGAAGCTGAGGTCATTCACATGAAGTAGTGGTTAAAAGCGCTTATTTAATCAGAATTTCCCCAGATAACAAGAGAGGGGAGATCGGCTTACAACGTTAAAGCTGAATTAAACTGATAGCGCCTCTTTCAGAATTTGAGGGGCCAGATCAAGATTCTTGAGGATTTTGCGCACATTCCTTCCCTCCCGCTCGAGACGATCAGGCTCTGCATAATAACGAAGGATCGCCTCAGCCAGAGTCGCATCATCACCGGGAGAGATCACTTCTCCGATACGGTGCTCATGGATCATCCGTGCAACTTCCGATTCCTTTGGACCTACGAAGAGCGTCGGACGAGCTGCAGCCATCACTCCGTAAAATTTACTTGGCACGACCAGTCCTTCCATCCCCGCCTTCATCGTGACGAGATGCAGATCACCGGCACCGAGATTTTCGGAAAGAACCTTTGCAGGTTGAGGCGCTAGGAATTGCACATTTGCCAGTTTATCCTCGGAAACAGCCATTCGAATCAGCAGCTCTTCCGGACCTTCCCCAACAAAGAGAAAGAGGATTTTTTTTTCTCCTCTCTCCTGGAGCATCCTTGCCGCGCCGATGACCGTGGCGAAGTCATGAGCCCTACCCATGTTCCCCGAATACATAATGACGAATTCATCGCGGATACCATGGGCCTCACGGAAAGGACTAGGTCCACGAGGGACAGGCACGATGTCACCCTCGATTCCGGCATTGGGTACCACTCGGATTGACTCCTCGCGAATCCCTCTCGTAATGAGTCGATCAGCCATGCAGCGCCCGACGGCCAGCGTGAGATCATGGCGTTTTATACTCCAGGTTGAAAGCCGTCTCAGTATGCCGGCCAAGAAACCTCCTTTTGGAAGCACCCCACACTCCTCGGCCACTTCAGGATAGAGATCCTGAGCCCAATGGATCAGACGAGATCCTTTCGTCCATTTAATGATCGGACCGATGACAGCCAGCATCGGGGGATCAGTCTTAGTCACCACCACATTGTGGCTCGGAAGTCTGAGCGTTTTCACAAGAAGAGCCGGAATCATCAGGGCATAACCAAGAGCACGGGCGATGAGGTTCTTTTTTGAAAAGAGAATCCCGACACGCACAATCCGTATCCCCTCTCTCACCTCTTCCCCGACCTCTTCACGGGAAGCTGCGGTGGCGAGTATGGTGACATCCCATCCGGCATTGGCAAAACCATGGGCAGCATGTTCCAGCACTCGTCCGGTTGCCCCAGAATCCGGGGGATAGACCCGATTGATGAAGAGGATTGAGGGCACGAGAAAAAGCTAAAGGCTAAAAGTTAAAACGAAAGATAAAGGATTCTTGCGATGGATCCTTTAAAAGTTTTCTCCCTCGACTCCAGTACCTCATGGATAGTTCAAAAGCGGGGATACACCGTAAAGAATCAAGTATTCAGCAGTCTTTAAAAATTCAAGCGCCGCAAATCTGTTAACATCCCTCCGTCCTTCGGGAATCCCCCACCAACCGATCGAGGCATCCGTCACTCCGAAGTTGATCTCCGGCATCACTTTCCGAAAAGTTGCCAAAGCACGCCTGGTATGAAAAGGCGAGGTGACGATCAATGCAGAATGCACCTGCGATGCCACAAGCATCGGTTTCAGCAGGACTGCATTGGCGTGAGTAGTTCTAGCCTTTGACTCCACCATGATGGCTGAGAGAGGAACACCCTCCCCAACCAGGACCTTGCGGATAGTAGCTGCGTCTCCGATGCCTGTCACAAAGACTTTTGGAGCCACACCCATCTTGTAAAGCCGTGCCGCCTCCTGAGGGCGCGCCAGTGGTTCGCCTCCCAGAACGATTAGTGCATCGGCACGCTTCATCGGAACGGAAACGACCAGCCACTCTTTCCAGAAGTGCGTGAATCCCTCTCCCTGAAGCACAAAAAAAGCGCAGGCCCCTACCGTGAGGACCAGCGCCAGCATTGGAGAGAAACGTTTCACCCCTCTAGCAAAGGAGAAAGTCTAAAAGATAAAAGATAAAACAACCCCTAGAAGCGTTACTTGATCCATGTGACTTCAGTCCTCTTTTACTTCAGCCCTGATCTTGAAACATTCAGCTTTTCGCAATCGCGGGATTGCCTATCAGCACCTCATTCGGCCCGGCATCCCTTAGCACCACGGCACCGGCAGCACACATTGTGTTTGCGCCGAGGGCGACTCCCGGAGCCACGAAGACCTGGGAAGCGATCCAGCAGCCATTTCCGATTGTGATCGGCTTGGTAACAAGATCGAAGTGCTCCGAGTGAAAGCGGTGCGACCCCGTGCAGAGGAAGGCTCTGTTTGAGATGACGACATGAGAGCCGATCGTCACGGGTGCCAGACTCAGGATCATCACCTCATCGGCGATCCAGACATGATCCCCGAGCGTCAACCTCCAGGGGAAGGTGATGTTCACCCGCGAGCGGATCACCACGCCGTGGCCAACCTTAGCGCCGAATGCCCGGAGCGCGAAGACCTTGATCCAGGATGGAATCGGAAACCACGCCGCAAACAGCAGCGAGCGCACCACCCACCAGAGGATCTCAGTGTGTTTCGAGGCCCCGCGGCTGAAGTCCGAGTTATCGTAACGGTCAAGTCTCATGCAGATTGGAGGATACGATGACTAAGGAAGGGGATCGATCTTGTCAGGCTGCTCCATCTGCATCGCTTGAATGCTTGTCTTAATTCATCCCGATGAATTGTTGCCCATTCGATCACAAGACCGATTGCTCTAGGCGGCAGAGCACCTTCGATCAGAGCGAGCGATTCAATATCGATGACGGCTTTTTGCCCCGAGTAAGTGACATGAAAGTGGGACGGAACATGGTCGCCGTAATAAATCTGAATAACGATGCCGTAAAATCTGGAAATCTCAGGCATGAGCAAGATTTCCAATGAGCGAAGGGAAAAGATCTTCGGGCTTTTTCCCGGTCATGCGCATGTAAAGAGCATCAGGACAAAGATCGATACCTCCTGGCCACTCTAAAGCCCCCTCCTCAGTAATGCTCACTTTTTGGAAAAACCCGGGCTCAAGCCATACTGAAAAAACTCCATGGCCTGCGTAGGAGGAAAGATCAACGAATCCAGAAACCCCATCCTTAAATTTCAGGAAGAGGCGGAAGTCATCGTCTGGCTTTACTTCAAGAACTTCCATTATTTCCAGTTACTACAAAAGGGCATTCCTGTCTAGCCACTGATGACCGGCCAACAACCACGCAGTGATGGATGATGAATTTTCAGGGAGGGATTCGAGCGGATCCATCCGGGGGTTCCCTGATCGTCCACAAAGGCCACACCGATCGGCATGTCCAGATTTTCGTCAGCCAGCAGGGTCATCTCTTCACGCGCCCTATCAGAGACCTCGATCCACTCCTCCTTTAGGGCAATGGGGTCAAGCTTGCGGGCCTTGATCTTATCCAACTCAAGGGGGTCGATCCTAGCGAACCTGATCATCATCTTGAGAAGCGAGAGCGGGTTAAATCCCGGATCCTTGCCGCAGGCAGCCCAGACAATCGATTCGAGCGGGAAATGGCGAGTCAGTTCCACGATGTCCACATAGTCGCGGGTTTCCATTCTGGCCGAGAGGGCTAGCGCCTTGTTGGTCGCCATGTCAAAGAGGTGCAGACGCCATCCCAAAGTTTCGTCCGGGACGATGGGGAAAAACCGAAACGCAGAATCCTGAGCCCAATCGAGCTCCACCTTTTCACTTCCCCGGCTGACATGAGCCTTACGAAAAGACACGGGCTTTGACCACTCCCCATCGCGCTCCACCTTTTGAACGACAAACCCGGTGTCCTCGAGCGTCTTCACATCCCGTTCGCTAGTGAGAACCAAATCCTCCACGGCGTCGTGAAAGAAATCGAAATCCAGAGAGAAACGGGCTGAATCATCCGAGGCATTCAGCACCAAACCTCCGGCAACATGACTACTCTCCGAGCGATTGCCCGCCAGCACTGCCATCACCTCTTTCTGGAAAGCCGTCAGAGGCATGTGCTCGGATTTTATTAGAGACTGCGCTGCAGATCTGCAGCGGCAGCCCAAGCCTTCTTGTCGCCGTATTCCCTGAGGTGCTCGATGACCAGCCTCACATCATCGGTAAATCGCACCGTGGCCTCAGGATGCCAAAACCAGAAGCACTCGGAAAAAGTCCTGACTAATTCCAGGGCACGCGCCACCACCTCCGGGGAAGCCGGCACCCTTTCAGGGAAATCAGTTACGGACCTTGCGTTCATGGATACATGCTAAGGTATCCCCCTGAAATTGACAACTTCGGGCGGTGGACCCAACGGCCCACTAATTACTTCTTAACCACCAGGCTCCAGATCCTTACTCCCCTCACCTACTTCACCACCGACGATGGAGTTGCTCCTCCGCCGAGCATCCAGTCGTAGACCTCGCGCATTTGGGCCGCGATGGTCTTCCAGGTGAAGCGCTCCTCCACGAGGGCCCTGCCCTTGGCCCCCATTGATTGGAGGTCGGATGCACTCATCGAGAAAAGCAAATCGAGTCCTAGAGCGATACTCTCCGCACCGGTCTCGATCCGGATCGCGGCATCAGCTGCAAACCCTTCGGGAAGATTGCACTCAGGAGTCATGACGACTGGCAATTTGTAGGACCACGCCTCCAGCACCGACATCGGCAGCCCCTCGCTGAAGGAAGGCAGGATAAAGGCATCAGCAGTGCTGAGCAGTGACTTCTTGTCATTCCCAAAGGCTGGCCCAAAGAACACAATACTAGCTGCAGACTCTCGTCCCTCGTCACTTGTCCACCGTCTCTCAAAGCTTAGCCCAAGTTCCTCACAGAGCTTCATCAACTCCGCCTCATGTCCGCCCTGATCCCAACCGGCGATCACAAGTTGCCAGGGCCCTGGACCCTCGACTCTCGACCCCCGACTTCTAGCAAATGCTCGAATCAGGTTAGGTAACCCCTTCTTCGGATGGATTCGCCCCAGAAAAAGCAGTGTCTTTCCCCCCCTTTTTTCTACCTTCCACCTTTCACCTCCCACTTTTTCTTCCTCCGGCAGATCTATCCCGTTCGGGATAATAGTGATTGGATTTTTCAGGCCGTATGTTCTGAATGCCTGCACCTCGGACTCACAGAGAGCTCTGAGGCATGTACAATCATGCAGATGAGCATCCTCGTACACGTGCCGCGCAATCCACTTTTTCCAATAGGAATTCCTAACCGCCCACGGATCAAGCATGCCATGTGGGGAAATCATATACGGGACCCGGTTCTTCTTGGCGTAACTATGAGTCGCCATACTGGAGTAGATCCAGATCCCGTGGGTATGGAGGAGATGCGGTCGGTAAAGCTTCAGGAACTCTGCATATCCGCGGGAATAACCGAACTGCACCGGGCCAGTTGCCTTAAAAGCCCTCACTGTTACGGGATCCCATGCACTGATGTCGTCTTTGGTGAACTCATCGAATGTCCCGAGTACCGTCACCTCTAATCCCGTTAGCATCATTTCCTGAACAAGTCTGCGCACACTCTCATAGAGACCGCCGGCGGCGCGGGAAACGGGTCCGGTCAGATTGGCGGTACGGATCATTGAAGGGGATTGATTAATCAAAACTTAGGTGCGTGGACAAAAGGTCCATCCTCATGATTTGGAGAGCATGGGGTGGTCCGAAGTTGCCATCCTGCCTGGAATTACTCACATTTCCATTCAGAATTACAAACATGAGGAAAATTCCACAACCATACAGAACTTTTCTGTGCCTGCTTCTGCCAGGTGTCTACCTCACACTGGTGATATTGTTTGATTGGATGGAACCATTTCGTACGGTCGCCCCTCCCCTCCTCACAATCGGACTCCTTCTCTTTTCCTTGCTAATAGGGCCTGCCTGCATGGTTTTTTGGGCAATCATCTATTCCAGCACGACCACAGCCATCCTATTAAATCCCAGAATCTATTCATTTTTCAGCAATGGATTGTCATCCCCGGAAATGTCATCTCACAAATTTCGTGTGATGGGATTCATCTCGACAGCCATCTTTGCCTGCGTCTTTTCCTGGGTTCTTAACCGACTGCGAAGCAAACAAGAGACTCTGGATCATCTACTTCTCCAGATGCCTATGCCTGTCGTTGTTTCAGACATCGAAGGAATCATTGTTTTAGCCAATGAAAGGGCTCGCATCCTGCTTGGTTTAGACGGCACAGAACGCGATAAAGGTCTGTTTTTCGATCTGCTTGCTCCGAGGCTCCATCAAGGGGCATGTATTGCTGAGTATCTGAACATCTTCAAAACAGGATGCTCGGAGGACAAAACTTTGAAACTCGAAATCGCAGGAAAGCCTGCAATGGCGAGGTTAGAACTTTTGCACACTACCCCCCTAAAGCTCGTCACAATGATCGAGAATGTAGATTAATCTCACTGTCAGTCCTGCTGACCGATTCGAGAAGACAGATCACGTGCATTAGGGGGCAAGTTTAAATGGTGGAAAATTGAAAAGGGGTGCGCTGTGAGAACGGGCTAAAATTAGAAAATGGCAGCTTCCTGATAACCGGCATCCAAACGTCAAGGAGCCAAGATTTCCACTCTTAATCCACTCCCCTTGAACCGGTCGAAATCCGAATCCCGCATCACCCAAGGTGTTCTTTGGAAAAGACACATGAAAGAGGATTTTTTTAACCACAGAGGACCATCCTAGAAACCGAAGAGGGGTGCAACTAAAGAGAGAAAAGAAGGAATCAGCAATTTGTTGGCTCTGATGGCATGGAACCCAGCGCATCGCGCTGTGGTAGAGGTTTGCGGCATGGGTGACTCTGCAAGCCAGCTTGCGAGATCATCCCTGTCGCAAAAACCAGTTCCGTATCACGGAGCCCATGCCTATAACACTTTCCCACCTCAGGTTTCAGGTCTCAGATTTCATCCCTCAGTTCCCCTCCCCCTCTGCATCACTCTCGGGACCAAGGGCTCGGTGGTGAAACTTCTCCCTGCGCCTCAGCACCTCTGCGGGGGAACCTATCCCCGTTGTAGCCTCATGGTCATCCGATCGGATTTTTCCACTTCAGGCTGGGGAATCGCGCAAAGTCTCGATCCGTAGAGTAGAGGACGGAGGCATGCTCGATGGCCAATGCCGCCAAATGGGCATCAGAAATGAGATTTCCGATTGCCGAGGACTCCCGGATTTGAGTTTGGAAGATCTCCCAATGCGCGTCCGTCGGCCCAACCAGTCGCACACACGGCTGATCCAGCCAACTGTCCACCCTTTCCATCCCCTCCTCCAGGGTCAGGGGGCGCTCGTGGAGACGCTGATTCGTTGCAATCCGGAGGTAGGCATTCAGCACTGGCCAACAAAGATTTACGGACTCGCTCCCACTCAGACAGGCATCCCACCAAGTTCGAGCCTTATCGTGATACGCCGAAGAAGTGTCCTCGGCATAGAGGAGCAAATTGGCATCCGGAAAGATCAACGGAAGTCCTCCCCCTCGGCCATGGCGAGCAGATCGTGGATGTTGTCATAGGAGAGACCTTTACGCAGACCCATGGCACGCCCCTTGGTGCGATAAGGCCGGGACTTCTTCGGTGACATCACCGCATCGATGCCAATCCGCAGAGCCTGATTGATCAGCGTCTTGAAAGGCATACCCGTCATCTGAACCGCTTTTTTCGCTTTTACCGCGATATCGGGGTCAATTGTCAGCGTGGTCCTCATAAAAACATCATGATGTTTTTTTCCAAATCTTCAAGATGATTTTATGGGAAGACACATGAGCGATTTTTTAAACCACAACGCCGAGTGCCGGGAGGCACGGAGTAGCCTGTGTGCAACACAGTCTGCAGGACGATGCTCGCGGGAGCGAGATCGGCAAAGGTGACATCCGATTGGACTGCAAAGCAATGCCGAAGCCGAATGTTTGAACCACCGAGAACAATCCGAGAGACCGAAGAGGACTGCAACTAAAGGGAGAAAGCAGGAATCTACAATTTGTTGTCTCTGATGGCATGGAACCCTGCGCGTCGTGCTGTGGTAGATGCTGAGCGGGGGATCCCTCTCGCAAGCTCGCTTGCAGAGATGA
>DAISZK010000023.1:0-36888 GCA_036824855.1 Chthoniobacterales bacterium
CCAGAAGAGATTTGTATAAAGGAGAGGAATGCCGGCTTCCTTAAGGTGGCGGTCCATGGCGGCCTTGTGCTCGAGAACCCTCTCCTTATCGGTGCCGTGGGCCACGCCCATGATATTCACGTTATTGAACTCAGGGCCACCCTCACGCCAGTAGCAGTGGGTCATGATGTCGTGGCGGCCAATCTCGGCTCCTGCTTCGGGTTCGCGCCCCGGGGGCACCGCCCAATGAAAGAGGGCATTGAAGCGGGTGACACGCACTCCGGTGGCGGAGGGCTTCACATGCTCCAAGAATGTGGAGAAGCGGCCAAGAAGCTTGCGATCCAGGAAGGAGCGGGCGATGGCATAGAACTCCTCGGGGGTCACCCCTGCTGCTTCGGCTCTTTTCAGCCAGGGATAGGAAGAGATTTCGTCAGGAGTGAACTCTCGCTTCAGCTCCAGAAGGACACGCCATTCCAGATCCGTGAGATGAACGACCGCAGGGCTCATCATGGTAGCGGGTTCCTCGGAGCGCTCGCCGGGAATGGAGTTTTTTCTGCGGACATGACCGACTCCCAGAGTGAATATTCCCTTGGCTTGCATGATGCGGAAGGCGTCGGCCCCGATCTTTTTAGCAAGTAATTCGCAATGCTCCGTCAGGGAGAATCCCGCCGGAACCTTAAGCGTGGTCCAGAGACGGAAGGCACCACCCTCAATCCGGGCATCCGTGGAGCGAACCACGACATGGCCGGAGAACGGATCCTCCTTGAAGAGAAATTCAAAAGCCGCTTCGAGCTTCTCCTCAGGAACGCGCCAGGCGATCAGGGCCCCCTCGGCGAGGTTATTCGCGATCAGCGTCTGGCGGACACGGCGGATGGTGCCGGCCTCGAGCATGGCACGGATTCTGGCGAGGACAGTTTCAAGCGGTTGGCCTGACTGCTCCGCCACCACGCTGAACGGATCCTCATGAAACCCTGCGATCTTGTCCTCTGAGATGGCAAGGATGGCGGCATTGACGGGATCGTTGTGTTCGACGGGAAGCATTGGAAAGAGAAAGAAGGCTAATAGCGGTTTAGGCTGAAGGCTGTTAGGGAGAAAAAGGAATCAGACGGGAATAACTCTTAATTATCTCACTGCATCGGAGAGGACGTCGAGGACTCGGTCGATCTCCTGCTCCGTGTTGTAGAAGTGAGGGCTGAAGCGGAGCCAGAAGCCATGATCACGGGTCCTGCGATAGGAGGCCGAGATGCTGGCTTGCTCCAAGATCGCGATCAGCTCGGAGGCATCCTTGGCTGGATGCCGGGTGGTCAGGATGCCTGAGCGGAGCGGTTCGTGACTGCGCGGAGAGAGAAACTCGAAGCCGAGTCCAGCAAGCCCAGCCTCCAGGCGGTCGCGACGTGCGAGAATGAGTGCCGAGATGGCAGGGATCCCTTGCTCGCGGATGAGATTGATCGAGGCCCTCATGCCATAGATGCCGGCGACATTCAGGACGCCCGGCTCATAACGACGGCCACCCTCCTCGAACTCGATGGTCCTTTGAGCCAGGAAGTCGGGTGACTTGATGTTCCAGGAGCCGAGCAGCGTGGGGCGGCAGGTCTCGAAATGCTCCTTCGCCACATAGACGATGCCCGCGGCCAGAGGACCGAGGAGCCATTTGTGGGCATCAGCGGAGAGGAAATCGACCTCGCTTGCCGGGGTGGGGAAGGCACCGAGTGTCTGGATAGCATCGAGCGAGAAGAGAATCCCTCGCTGACGTAGGATAGCACTGATCGCAGGAATATCGATCCTCCAGCCGGTCTGGAAATGACAGGAGGCAAGCGCCACCAGACGCGTGGCGGAGGTGAGGGCCGCCTCGACGCTCTCCGGAGTGATCTTGCCGAGGGATTCGGTCTCAAGCCATTTGATCACGACGCCACGGCTCTGAAGGTTCAGCCAGGGGTAGACATTGGCCGGATAGTCGTCGCCGTAGACCACGACCTCGTCGCCGCTCTTCCAGTCGATGCCGTTGGCAAAGAGGCTCAGGCCGAGTGATGTCGGGCCGAGGAGAGCGATCTCCTCCGCTGAGACACCCAGCAGATCCGCAGAGTCAGCGCGTGTACGGGCTACTTCCTTGAGCACGCCTCCGAACTCCTGCTGATCCTCGCTGCTGGAGCTGATGTAGCTCTTCATCGCCTCCGCTGCACAGGCTGGGAGTGCCGTCACGCCGGCATGGCCCAGGAAAATTCGTTTCTTGGCGACGGGAAAGGACTCTAGGCGCTCCGCCTCGCTCGCAACATGGCTCATCAGGCCTTCTCCTCGGTGCTGGCAGGAGCCTCATGGATCATCTTCCAGAACTGGTCGGTCGTTTCCGCATGATCCCCCTCGTCGGCATCGGTCATTGGGAGCTTCGAGCGGAAGAGGAAGTCTCGGATAGTGTTCTTATGTAGGACCCGATGGATCACGATGCCATCGGTGTGTCGCTCGAAGTAGATCCGGTAATCCTTGCAGCGGAAGCGGTGCAGGGTGCGCCCATCACGCTGGAACTTCGAGAAGTTCGCCTCATCGAGTGAGTTGAGGTCCTCAGGGAGAATCTGAAACTCCGCTAGCAGGTCGAGTTGGAGGTCCTTGGGCAGGGCGCTCATCTCAGAGGCGCTCACGGGGTTGAAGATGACTTGGAACACGAGTCGAAGGCTAAATGAAGAATGAAGAATGAAAAATGAAGAAGTTGAGCGGGATGTCTCAGATCAGCATGACGCTTTTCAAAACCTTCCTTAGTGCCTTGTGGAATGGGGATGTGAATCCCGGCGCGGATCGTTGCGGAAGGATTCGGCATTCAGCGATACCACGACAGTTGATTCATGCTCGTAGCCGAGGATATTGAGCATGCCGGTCTGAAGCACAAAATGACGACCCTCGATGGGGGCAAGTTCCAGCCACCGCGCGATCAGCACGCGCAGGACATGGCCATGAGCGAAGAGCACGACATCATCCCCGACCGCCTTGGCACGGGCGATGACCCGGTCACAGCGCGCGGCCACATGCTCAGCCGTGTCGCCATTCGGTGTCGGATGGGTAAAGACCGTCCAGTCGGGATCCTTTACCCGGATCTCCTTGGTGGTGATCCCCTCATAGTCTCCATAATGCCACTCGGCCAGATCCTCGGTGATTTCCGCCCGATCCAGCAGTCCTGCGAGTTCACAAGTCCTGCGAGCCCGCTTGTAGGGACTGCACAACACCATCTTGAAGTCCCAATTCGACAGCTTGGGCTTGAGCGCCGCGGCTTGACGCTCTCCCTCCGTCGTCAGCGGAATTTCACTGTAGGAGGTATGTCTGCCGTTCTTGCTCCACTCGGTTTCACCGTGACGGACAAGAACGATCTGAGGGCCTGAAGAGCGCATGGGAGTGAAGTGAAAAGTTAAAAGTGAAAAGGTGGAAAGGTGGAAAGGTGGAAAGGTGGAAATAGCAGTGAGTGGCTATTAACTACAACTCGAGCCACTCGCTCAGTTTACTATTGAGAGTTTTGATATCCACTAAGGTCAATCGGCCGACGATTTTTCTAACGAGGTGCGATTCCACGGTCGCCAGTTGCCCCTTCACCGCACTCGGGACATTCAGGCCACAGGACTGCCAACCAGTAAGAAGGAAATCACCGTTCTTCAGGCGGGATGTGATGGGAACTAGAAACAGATCGCCACCTGTGGAACCATGACCGATCACGATTGCAGGGCGTACTTTGGTACTACTCAGATCCGAGAAGGGGATCGGTAGCAGTACTACATCATTTCGAGAGCAGTTCATTATAGATGTCGTCCTCGGAGTTATCCCACACCTTCATCAGTCCCTGCTTTGAGGAATCGATCCACTCCCGTCCCTCCCGATCAGACAAGGGGATGATCCCGGCAACTTGCTCCAGGCAAAAAAGTAATTCCTGATTGAGCGATCGCCGGTTGCGTGCTGCGCGTTGTTTCAGGATGGTGCGCAACTCGTCAGGGACATCCTTGAGAGTGATCGTTGACATAAAGAAACCATAGAACATCCATTTTGGATGTCAAATGGGTGCTTTATGGAAAGAAACTGGTCTTGGAGACTTAGTTCAAGCTTCTCAAAAAGGGTACGATATCAGGCAACGGCTAGGTCGATCTCGGTCTGACCTGCGGAGATCTCGAAGAGGATCGGGATATTTGTCATTTCGGGCAGCAGGCGGCGGTTTCCCTCGGCGGCCAGGTCTCCGGCATCGTCAGGGTGATTGTTCAGGACAATTCCCCCGCAGTTGAGTCCGTGAGTCGCGATTGACTCGAGAGTCAGAAGAGTGTGGTTCAGTGCTCCGAGCTTATTCCGTACGACTAGGAGAACAGGGAGACCCATCGCTTTGGCGAGATCTGCCGATGAGTAATCCTTCGTTAGGGGGACGATCCATCCACCCACGCCTTCCACGAGCAGGGAGCGATGCGTTCGGTGCAACCGCTCGAAGGTGGGAAGGACTTCCGAAGGATCAAAGGTGCGTCCTTCCAGTCGTGCCGCCTCGATCGGGGCGAGGGGAGCGGAGTAGGAGACTGGAGTCACCTCCTCCATGGAGAGCTCGTTGTCTGCGGCTTCTAGAAGAGCACGACTATCCTCGGGCTCGCCGCAGGAGATCGGCTTCATGGCGACGGTGTCGAACCCAGCCTTACGAAGGCTACGGGTCAGGAGTGATGTGACGAACGTCTTGCCAACGTTGGTATCCGTGCCGGTGATGAAGAAGTTCATGAGGGGGGAGGAAGGTAGGTTTTTAGACTGAAGACTATGAGACTGTTAGCTAGATACAGGGGAAAATGAGATGAGGTTTTTAGTCTGAAGGCTCTTAGACTGTTAGGAAGATGCTGGAAAGCTGAGGGCTGAAGGGAAGGAGAGTTGGTTTTTACGTAGCGAGCGGATCAGTGCATTCAACACTTTCTCCGTCTCAATGATATTTTCCTCACAGGTAGAATATTCATGTGCTTCCGGGTAGCCCAAGCGCATGGATAACCCGAGTTGGTAATGAAGTTCCCTTAAAGACTCGAAAGCGATTTCCAGGAAGCGGAGATATTCTGTTTCACTCTCTCGAGCGCACCCCTCCACAATATTTGAGGGAACTGAAACGGCCGCCCGTCTTATCTGTGAGGTGAGTCCGTAAATCTCTTCCTTTGGGAATCTCTGTGTTAACCGATAGACCAGGAGAGTCACTTCATCAGCAAGTTCGAACGCTCTGAGTTTGGAGTGATCTCTCACAGTTTGTTCCTAATAGTCTAACAGTCTTCAGTCTAATTACCTAATTGGGCTTCGCCTCCGCTTCCTCCGTTGCCTTCAGGAAGACCGTTTCCAGATCCATCTGGGGCTGGCGGGAGGAGAGGAGTCGGGCTCCTTTGGAAGCTACGAGTCGGGCGATCTCTTCCTGAAGTTCCGGAGAGGAGTTTTCGATCACATATTCGGTCTGGCCACTGATCCCGGTCAGGATGTCGAGGGATCCTTCGCGGACGAGGCGACCCTTGGCCAGAATGCCAACCCGGTCGCATACCTCCTGCACTTGCTCAAGGAGGTGGGAGGTCAGCAGGATTGTCTTGCCGCGTGCCTTGAGTCGCAGGATCAGGTCGCGGATCTCGCGTGATCCAGCCGGGTCCACCCCTGCGGTCGGTTCATCGAGGATCAGTAGGCGCGGGTCGTGGACCATAGCCTGCGCGAGGCCGATACGTTGAAGCATTCCCTTGGAATAACTTCCGACACGACGATCCCCCGCCTCGGTGAGTCCCACGAGGTCGAGGAGTTCGGTGACCCGTGCCTTGAGCGTGCCTCCCCTAAGGCCGCAGAGCTTTCCGTAGAAAGCGATCGTTTCTGCTCCAGTGAGGAATTTGTAAAAGTAGGGATTCTCGGGTAGGAAGCCGACATCGACACGACTCGCGACCCTGTGACTCGGAACGCCGAAGATCTCAGAGGTTCCGGAGGAGGGGGTCACCAGTCCGAGCAGGATCTTAAGCGTGGTGCTCTTGCCCGACCCGTTAGGGCCGAGCAGTCCGTAGACATGACCTGCGGGAATATCGAGGGAGAGACCGCGCAAGGCCACGACCTGACGGCGCCGCAGAGGAACGGGAAAGACCTTTTCGAGATTGCGGATGCTGACTGCTGGAATGGGGGAGGTACTATGGGAGGGAATCGATTCCATATCGGTTCTAAGATTAAGGAATAATACGGAAGCCCTTCAGTCCGGACTCTGGGTCGGAGGGGAGAATCGACTCATTCTCAATATGGCCTGCCAGATGACTCTCGCGGATGCCTTGGAGGAACTCCTCGACCTCGGCCTTCTCGCCGGAGATCAGAAGCTCAACGCGGCCGTCGGGTAGGTTCTTCACCCAACCGGTGACTTCAAAACCCTTGGCCAGGGAGAGCACCGAGGCCCGGAAACCGACTCCCTGGACTTTCCCTTCATAGCAAGCGCTGACAGTGATCATCGATTCTGAGGGTGATCAACGAATCTGGCCCGATCCTCGGATGAGGTACTTGTAGCTGGTGAGTTCCTCGAGGGCCATCGGGCCTCGCGCATGCAGCTTGTCAGTGCTGATCCCGATCTCACAACCGAAACCGAACTCCCCTCCGTCGGTGAATCTCGTCGAGGCATTCCAGTAAACCGTGGCGCTGTCGACGCCCTGGAGAAACTTCTCAGCCGTTGCGGCATCCGACGTGACGATGGCATCGCTGTGGTGGGAGCCGTGGCACTCGATATGGGCGATTGCCTCCTCCACCGAGTCGACGACCTTGACGGCAAGGATCAGGGCAAGGAACTCGGTGCGGAAATCCTGATCCGAGGCCTCCTTGATGAGGTCATTCGCTTTCAGATGATCGGGGAGCAGCGCAAGGGTGTCGGCATCGCAGTGAAGCTCGACTCCGTGGTCAAGGAGCGCTTTGCCACCATCCGCCAGGAAGGCGGCGGCGATGTCGCGATGCAAAAGCAGGGTCTCGGCTGCATTGCAGACTCCGGGGCGTTGGCACTTGGCGTTCACGATGATTTCGCGGGCCATGGAAAGATCGGCAGCCTTATCGATATAGACTGCACAGATTCCGTCGTAGTGCTTGATGACAGGCATCCGTGCATGACGGGCCACGGTCTCAATGAGTCCCTTGCCGCCACGGGGAATCATGCAGTCGAGATGGCGGTCCATCTCGCAGAGGATGCGGACAGCCTCACGGTCCGTGACGGGTACAAGTTGGATCGCGGCAGCGGGTAGTCCCGCCTTAGCGGCGCCGGTCTGAAGGGCGGCGGCGATTGCCTTGTTTGAATGGATCGCCTCACTCCCACCGCGCAGGATCACGGCGTTGCCGGCCTTCAGGCAGAGCACGGCGGCATCGCTCGTCACATTGGGACGGGACTCGAAGATGATCCCGATGACGCCGATGGGGACGCTGATTTTATGAAAGGTGAGACCGTTCTCCTTGGTCCATTCCTTCAGCACTCGACCAACAGGATCGGGAAGAGAAGCGGCGGTCCTGATTCCGGAGGCCATGGCTTCGAGGCGCTTTTCATCAAGGCGAAGTCGATCGAGCATCGCCTCGGAGAGACCATTTCTCGTTCCGGCCTCCAGATCGAGGGCGTTCGCGGCGAGAATGGAGCTGCTTTCCGCCAGAAGGCTTTCGGCCATGGCAAGCAGGGCGGCATTCTTCACCTCAGCCGAGGTGACCGCGAGGATGCGTGCGGCGGCGCGTGCGGCTTCACCAAGGGAGTGCAATTGTTCTGTCAGATCTGCGAACATGGAATCCCTTTGTTTCTAATCGAGCCTGAGGAAAACGGCAACCGCTCTCGTTCTTCTCCCGGGATTCAGCGACGCTATTTATCCTGACTACTTGGGCTTCAGAATTTCCTTCGCTTCTCTGAGGAGGTTCCAGCGGGTTAGCGGAGTGGCGTCTGCGGAACGCAGTCCCTGCATCGGTTCCTCTTGGGAGGATGGAAGACCGAATCTCGCATCCGCTGCAGCAAAGAGGGGGGACATGTCGGGGAGCTTTTCGCCGAGTTGCTGTCGGCACTGTGCCTCATAAATGGCAGCAAGAGGTGTCTCCGGAGGAGTTTTTTTGGCGACACTATCCATTTTCTGAGCCACCTCGAAGGCGGCGATGGCAGTCTGATATTCTCCTGCCCTGAAGAGAACCATACCGGTTAGAAATTTCCGCCATGCCTCCTCTGTTTCCGTAATATGGGGGCGATCGTGGGATTTGCGGATTTCTTGGCATCTGTCGAGGGTCTTGAGGAGTTCCTGTTTTTGCGTCTCATCCTTGAGAGGTTGCAGACAGCAGATCAGCATGGCTCGTTCAAGAATGTCAGGACGGCTGATCAATCCATCACGCTCTTTAACGCAGAAATCGAGCATGCGTTTGCGAGTCTGCTCGTAGCGATCTTTCTGCCCGAACCAGACTTCCAGATTTGCGAGCGCCAGGTTGACGTAGGTGTCGTCGCTCATCAGCGGTGCAATCTGCTCAAGAATTTCCAGGGATTCTTTGCTCTGACCCTGACTCATCAGAGCACGGGCTAAAAAACTCTTCGCATTCAGGGTATTTCGGTTTTTGGGGCCCTCCACTCGTTCCAGGACGGGCACAATCTCTCTCGAGACAGTGACGGTTTTCTGAGTGTCCCCGGAGTGGTAGACCTGCTCGATGAGCCATGCTTCGGCTGCCAAGGTCTCTGGATGTTCGGGTCCGTAGACCTTACGCTGCTTTGCAATGGTTTTCTCCCGAAGATCGAGTGCTTCTTTCCAGTGTCCGGCGCGCCAGAGGTAATAAGAAAGGGCCTCCTCATTCTCGAGGGTCAGGTGGTGGGTCTCCCCATATTTGGCTCTAATCAGATCGACAAGTTCGCTCTGAATGGCCACGGCCTTATCACGATAGACGCAAGCCTCATATGCCTCCGCGAGATGGTTCATGGCCTGGAGGACTTCAGTATCGTCCGGGCGATGACTTTTCCGAAGTTCTGCCAGATGAGACTCTTTCTCGCCAAGAATCCTGAGAATTGCCTCACGCTGTTTTTCGACATCCCGTGGAAGATCGGATGGCCTACTCTCTTGAGTAGGCTGTAAGGTTGGAGTGCCTCTTTGTTTTTTGCCGCAACGGATGGTACTCTTCTCAAGTAACATCTCTGCCTTCAAGGTGTCGGGGGCATTCGGTCCATTGGCTTTTTTCCTCCGCTCCACCTCCGATTTCCCCAGTTCCCAAGCCTCGTTGTAGTAGCCGCAGTCAAAGAGGAGTCGGACCAGATGTCCCTGGACCTGGAGGGTGGTTGGATTCAGACGGCCTAGGACTGTTTCATCGGACTTCAACGCCTTTTTTAGGAGTTCTGTTGCCTCGGGGTAGAGTCCAAGTCCCTCGTAGCTACTGGCAAGAGCGCTTTGGAGGAGTGCCTTTCGCTCAGGTTGCAATCCATCCATCTTTTCCAGCTTTTGAGCCGCTGATCTTAGTGCTTCGGCAAGCGTGATATTTCGCCCATTCGCCTCGGGGTCGGGTAGCTTAAAGACGTCGACGAGCAGGGAACTGACGGATTGAGAATCGTTGAGGAGCGTCTTTGCTCTCCCTTCGGCCTTGGTTGCTCTGACAGCCTGGAAGATGCTTACGGCGGTTGTGACGATGAGCACGACTGCAACTCCAAGAGTCAGGATCACCGTCTTACGGTGACGGCTTACGAATTTTGAGATCAAGTATCCGTTGCTTGGTGCCCGGGCACTGACTGGTTCATTATTGAGAAAGTGTTCGAGATCCGCTGCCAGAGCATCGGCCGTGGCGTAGCGGCGATCGGGTGACTTCTCCAAGGCTTTCATCACAATCCAGTCGAGATCCGAGAAGACGAAATGTTTTAGCTGCTCCGGAGTGGCATCCCTCACCTTCGCGATCTGCTGTTGATCTTGCGGGGCGAGCGCTGAAAATCGAACGGAGGGCCGGTTCGGTTCCACTTCTAGGATCATCTGCCGCATTCCCTCCTGCCCCTTGCTGGTGAGGACCTTGCGATCAAAGGGTGTTACCCCGATCATCAGCTCATAAAGGAGCGTTCCGAGAGCATAGATATCCGTCCGGGTATCGAGATCAACCCCATACCCCACCTGCTCAGGGCTCATGTAGGTGGGAGTTCCCATGAGTTGTTCGCCCATGGTCATCATCGTTTGATCTGTCAGGCGCCCCTCGATAGCCTTGGCGATTCCGAAGTCGATCACTTTCACGGAGCGCCCCTCCTGGGTCACAAGAATGTTCGAGGGCTTGATGTCGCGGTGGATGACACCCTTTTGATGGGCGTGACTAATGGCATGGCAGATCTCCAGAAAGATCCGGAGCCTCTCCTCAAGAGGCAAGGCAGTGGCGTCGCAGAATTTCGTGATCGATTCACCTCTGACCAGTTCCATCACCACATAGGGTCTGCCGGATTCGGTCTCTCCAGCATCAAGCACTCGGGCTATGTTGGGGTGATCCATTCTGGAGAGGGCCTCCCGCTCTCCTTCGAAGCGAGTTAGAACCTCACGGGTATCCATCCCTGCCTTGATGACCTTGATTGCTACCTCCCTCTTGATGGGATGGGTCTGACTTCCCCGCCAAACAACGCCGAAGCCACCTTCGCCAAGCCGTTCGACGAGTTTGTAATTACCAATCTGGTCACCCAGCTTCTCCACTCCGAAACTCCGCCTGTGGGACAGATGACCCATCACCGTGGAGGCTTCACCGAAGAACTCCTCAGCCTTCGAGGCATACTCCAGAAGACGATCGACCTCGGCTCGTAGGTCGGCTCTGCCGGCGCAGGAAGAACGCAAAAAGTCCTCCCGCTCCTTTCCGAGAAGGTCCAAGGCTTCCAGAAAGATCTCTTCAGTTTCCGGGTTCACTGCATCTACATGCGCTGCATGTTGGGGAAAACGGACAGTACCACCTTAAGCCTCGCTGATCGTCTGATAGAGTCGGACTTTGGCAAGTGCCCAGTGACGACGTACCGTCTTCTCGTTCACATTGAGGAGCGTTGCAATCTCTTGGTGTTCCATGCCGCTGAAGAATCGCAGCTTCACGATCTGTGCCTTCAGAGGGTCTTCTTTGGCGAGTTGATGCAGGGCCTCATGGACCTCGATGATCTTCTCATCGTCTATCTCTCCGGGAATCTCGAGCTCCTCAAGAGGCACAGCTTCTGTACCGCTCCCTCGCTTGATCGCAAGCCTCCTACGGGCAGACTCCACAAGGATGCGCCTCATCGCTTCAGAGGCCGCAGCAAAGAATTGGGAACGGTCACGCCATGCCTCGGGAGAGCTCTTCTCCAGCCGTAGCCACGCCTCATGGACGAGAGCAGTAGGACCGAGGGTATGTCCTTCCCTCTCTGCGGCCATCCGAGCATATGCCAACTTCTTCAGCTCCTGATACAGGACCTTCATCAGATCCTCGTCGGGATCCTTCAGGCAGTTAACAAATCTGGGATCCTCAGGATTCATGGTTTGAATCGCTTGTGAGTGAATCAGTCCATGCCAATTCTGACAATCATAGGCTTTTGTCTTTCCAGAGACGAGTGATGAAGGGGTTTTAACAGAGGATTCACTTTTTTGCGGAGGAAGAACTTTTTCCTGTCCGTTTTTATTCGCTCTCTGCGCATGGAATAAGTGACAACACAATCCCCACAATCAATTCGCACCATACGTGTACTGTATGAAATGAAAATAGGATCACTAGTTACATTATATTTCATCTTTATACTTCCCTTCATTTGTCGAGGGGAGACTACTGCACTTGAGGGTACTGTACAGGTTCAAGGAACAAACGTGGTTCTGATGCTAGATACAGATTATAAAGTCACAACCAATAAGCAAAGTCTTTCCGTTTCTAGTATGAAGTTAGAGGGAATAGGAAACTTTGATCCTAGCTCGTTACGATCACTAGTAGGTCAAAGACTAAAGATCAACGGGAATGTCTATTTTGATAAAGTTGATAATATACCTACTCTCTTGGTGAGGAGTATTCCATCAATGACGACTTCTTTGAGTCAGTCAACTCAAGGTAATTTAGTTCTTCCAAATCGGAATAATATCACTACTAGCAAGACTCAAGAATTAGCTGGGAACGATTCTACAAAGATACAGAACTCGACTAGTACAATTCAACAGCAGCAAAATGGACTTTTAACAATAAATCAGATTCAAAATATAAAAATAAATAACTTATATGTTTGGAATAATATTCCACAGGAAGTACGTAATAAAATTAAGGTTAGCAACGATAAATATGAGTACTATAGAGGTAATTGGGAGGTTTATAAAAGTATGCAGAATAGCATACTAGAAATTCATGGAAGCGTTGAGTTTGATCTTGGTGATGACGGTAATTTCACCATACGAACCGAAGAAGCAGGTGGAACTTTTTATTGTGATATAAAATCTCTAATCGGAAAGTGGTGTGTTTTTACAGCAGATAACAAAGATTATATATTTTTCGCATTTACAGATCAAAACGGTGAATATGTACACACGGAAATAGCACCAGTTATCAGCCGATCACATAGTTATTTAAATCTTATTTTAGGATCAGAACAAATCTCATTTAAACGCACTCAATAATTATGAAACACTTTCTCTATAATAGTTTGATCGCTTTTTTGTTAATTATCATCTTGTTTATTACATCCTGCTACAGTCCCAAATATTTACCTGATTTTAAGGAAAAGTTGGCAATGGATCTGGCAAAATCCGCTCCACTAAAAATTGAAACCGTGTCCATTGATCCAATTACATCCGCTAAAGGTGAGTATGTTTTTGGTTTTAAGGCACAATATGTTTTAACAGAGCCACTTTACAAAGAGTCCGGAAACATTAAATGTGATGACCTCGACAACTCATTGCAAGTGCTTGTGGCATTAGGAATTAAAAGTGATCCAGTAGTTCAGAAGCTACAGGATATCGATCAAGAGATTCAGAGAGTCAAAATCCTAAAGATTACTATGCCAGTAGGTACAAAAGGAGAAATACAAGGGAAGTCTACAGCTGTCATTAATCCCAATGGATCGTGGGGGTTTGATTACACGCTCACTCATGGGCAGAATCAAAACGGATTTCCAGCTCCGACAGATGTTAAATGGTTTATTGAGGGTAGTAAGGATATTAAAACTTACCAAGATGAACTTTCACATCGTGTCAAATCGCTGAGTGTAGAGGTTGATCGTGTAGTTGCTGAAGCTGAACAGACTAAACAAAGAGCCGCTGAAGAGAAAAAGCGTGCTGAAGAGGAAAAACGTGCAGTCGAAGAAAAAATCACCGCTGAAAAACATTTGAAGGAAGAAAAGTTTCTTTCAATCATTGCTCCCGAATCTCGGCTAATTGGAAAATGGGATGCTCAAATGTGTGGTGGGAAGATTGGTTTGAGATTTGGAGAGAGGCTTAAAAACGGTTCGTCTTATACACTTGAGGGGAACTTATTCGATCCATCTAACCCTCAAAATTGTAAACCCTTTTCAGCAACCACATCGGGTGATGGATCCTTCGAAAAACCATATACAATCCACTTTGCGCTTAATTCTGCAAGCGGCGGCGTGATGATCTCAGGAAACAATAATTTATACATCGAGAAAGTAAGATTCAAGACACTCGGATTTTTGACTGCAGATGCACATTACGAATTTAATCTTAAATATAATGTTAATGATGATTGTTTGTCGGGAGAGCTTGGTAATTCTTTTATGTATCATATTCCGACATTTGGGAATGCAAACGCAAATATAGTTCTATTTTTTAATAAACAAATAAAATATCATGAAGAAACTAGTAATAAAGTAAGTAGCGAACAAGAAACTGGTTATTCCACTAATAACCTTCAAGAAAAATCTCAAACTCAATCTTATGATGAAATATTCATTACATCAAAGCAGAGAAAAGTAAATCGAACACCCGATATCGTTCATCAGGAAAACGCACAGGTGCTTCGAGTGTTTGCTGATTCATTTCGTACTGCTAGAAGTAATAAGGATATCCCAAGAATGAAGGAAATAATGAAGGACGTACTAGCTAGATACCCTGACACGGCTACTACTCATTATTGGCTGATGAATATTGCTTTTTTAGAGCGAAATTCCGAGGAAGTAAGAAAACAACATGATATCTTAATAAAGGAATTCCCTGAAACTCCTGAATTGAGCGTAAAAAGAGATCAGCAATATCAAGAATGCATGAAAGATTTGTACCAATCCCCCTAAGAGCATTATTTGACTCACTTTTATCCTACGCAGAAATTCAACGACAATTTTCAGTTTAGGTGATTACTTTTAAATAAACACTCTTAGGGACTAAATATGACCCTTAATTCGCATAAACTCGACCGAGTGAATTAACCAATGTAACTTTAAGTGCTGTTCCAAAAAACTTCTTTAATCCATTTATGTCATTATCAAGATTGCTGCACTGAATTTAGTCCAATGGGAAACCCTCCAGTTTAGCTGGAGGACCCCCGGAGTTTGATAGCTCCGGGAGTCGCTCGGAGTATCTGATCGTGAACCGCTCATAGTTTACGAAAGGAGACAAAGATGAAGGTATACGAGAGCCTCAGGCACACAACCCGGGAGTGCAAGTATCACGTGGTGTTTATCCCGAAGTGACGACGGAAGGTGCTTTATGGGCAGTTAAGAAGAGAGCTTGGCGGGATCTTTCTGGATCTGGTCGAGCAGAAGGAAAGCAGCGATCATGAGGGCATCTGATGATGGATCATGTGCATATGCTCATCAGTGCGCCGCCGAAGTATTCGGTGGCACAGGTGATGGGATATATCAAGGGGAAGAGTGCGATCCACATAGCCCGGGTTTATGCCGGACGGAGGAGGAACTTTGTTGGGCAGCATTTTTGGGCGATGGGATATTGGGTATCGACGGTAGGAAAGAACGAAGCCGCAGCGCGCCGATACATCCAAGAGCAAGAAAAAGAGGACAAGCGGTCCGAGCAAATGAACCTGGGGTGCTTTAAGCGCCTCCTAAACTAACCGGTTTGAGCGTTTCACGCTATCCCAAGCCTCCGGCTCTGCCGGAGGTCTCCGACTTTTTCATAAAATATTTATATGCAGGTAATTATTGTCCTAGAGCAATGTAAGTAGCGTCTACAGAATCAATCTTAGTCTTTTGACCTGTCGCAGGAGCGGCCTTAAAATCCCAGACGTAGTCTTCTACTTGCCCCGTCTTCGTATCGTAGAGCATCACCGGATCGCCTTTGGTTTTTGCAGTCTTTGTGGTCTGGACTGCTAGATGCCGAGGAAGCTGCGATTTTTGCTGTGAATTGAGGTTAGCGTAGTAAGCCGAAGCCCGCTCTTTCGCGATTTGCTTTTGGTGCGCAGTCGCCTGGTTCTTTGCAATGATGTAAGTTGCCCCTGCAAAGATTGCTCCAACTCCAGCTGCCACAGGCAAGGCCACCCCCTGCTTGACCCCTGCGAGTGAAAGAGCGAGTTCCGTGACTCCTGCTGCTGCGACTCCAACAGTTGCAGAGTTCTGAGCTGGTGTCATGTTTGCGCAACCTGCTGTCGCTAACGAGATCGTGAGGATTACAGATGGAATATGAGTAGATTTTATCTTCATACCGATACCTGCGTTTTCCAAAAATCAAAACGGACACCAGTCGGAAAATAGTTTTACCCTGTCCGCTTTGCCCATCCCACTGCGCATGCTGTTGATGATGCATAAACTCTCTCTTCTCACGATCCTAGGCGGCATCCTTTTTTTTCCTGGAGTCGCCAGAGTCTCCGCCTCGGATGAGAACTCAGCATTGCACGCGGGTGAGCTCTTGGAATCCATCAGGAGTAAATACAATCTGCCGGCGCTTGCAGGAGCTGTCTTTACGACGAATGGTCCGGTGGAGATTGCTGCAGAGGGCCATCGGAAAAGAGGGGATTCCCCCTTGGTCACGACCAATGATGTATGGCACTTGGGTTCGGATACCAAAGCGATGACCGCAACACTTGCAGGGACTTTTGTTGCTGAGGGAAAACTCAATTGGGATGACGATGTGATCTCTTTCTTTCCACAGATTCAAGGATTGGCGCTCCCAGAGTATGAGGGGCTTACTGTGGCTGATCTGTTGAGCCACAAGGCAGGTTTCGCCCATGACCTTGATTGGTGGAGCCTTCAGTCAAAAGGGAGTCTGGTGAAGCAGCGGGAGACTGCTGTGAGAGTTGCATTAACAACTCCTCCGGAATTCAAGCGAGGGGAGTATAACTACTCAAATGTCGGTTATGTGGTGATGGGTGCGATTTTGGAGAAGATTAGTGGCAAGCCCTGGGAGAAGCTGATAAGTGAGCGTATTTTTACTCCCCTGGAGATGGAAAGTGCCGGATTCGGCGGAACTGGAACGATCGGCAAAATTGATCAGCCTTGGCCCCACACTCAATCTGGCAATCCTACTCCCCAGAATGGCCCGCTGACGGATAATGCCGAGGTTTTGGGACCTGCTGGAACCGTCCACTGCTCCATGAGTGATTGGATCAAGTTCCTAACTGATCAACTCAAGGGAGGTGATGATCAGGACTCCATGTTGACTTCGGATATCTATCACTTAATGCAAACACCCAAACCTCCGGGGGACTATGGATTCGGTTGGCTGATCGTCAATACCTCGTGGTCGGGTGGTGAGGCCCTCTATCACGCTGGCTCCAATACAATGAACACTTGTGTTTGCTGGCTAGCCCCCAAAAAAGGTTTCGGCGTTATTATCTGTACCAATCAAGGCGGTGACCAGGCTCGCAAGGCATGTGATGAAGCTGCTCAGGTCCTCATATCACGTTTTTTTAACGAGCATCCCAATCAGTGAGTTTCATTATCGGCACCATTATCCCCAACAATCCTCCGGGGGGAAGATTGTTGGGATGGATCCGCTGCACGGGAGGGTCACCTCCCGTGCAGTAAGGAAAGCTGGAAATAGCACTTAACACCTAAATCCATCAAATAATTCTAAGTCATAAGCCTATGAAGCAGATCCTTATACTTCTCTTTATCACGCTGGGTTGTAGTACTCTTTGTGCAACCAACCCCTCCGAGACCGTTTTGATATCCGATGTCTCAGTTCCCCTAATCGTCGAGGGAAAACAGGTTGGCTCGATGACGCTAAAGGCGGGGAGTCCAGTAACCTTCGTCAGAACCGAGGGTGAGAGTATCTGGATAACCAGAGGCGATTCCCAGCCCTTCCAGGTTCCCAGATCGTCTATCAAGCCAATAGAACAAAAACCAATCCCTCAAATCGGGGTTAGTCAGATCAATCAAAGCAATGCTCTGACTGGTTCCCCTGTGATGTCTGCTGGCCAAACTGCTACCTCAAATTACCTGCCTTCTAATCCCGCCTCGGTTCAATCCGTTCGCACCCACCCTTGTCCAAGTTCCTTCCCGATTACAATCAATGGGGAGGAAGTTATTGTAACCAAGATTGGGGATGGGCCGATCGGAGTCACTTTTTTCCCTTATTCGGACTCAAAACTGATGCTGAGGGAAATGGAAAAAGAGGCCTTCTCTCTCCGAACCTCAATGAAACAATGCAGCTTCTTTCTCTGGAGCTATCCAGATGGAGACTTCTCTCATCGTATCCATGAGGCCATGAATCAGTTTTTGAAAAATAGGGATGGAAATGAACCCTACAGCCTCCCGTTTCAAGGGTTGGCATCTTCGATTGTAACTCAGATTGAGGCTCAGTCTGGAATCAAGCAGACGCTTCTAGTGGGCAACTCTCTTGGAGCAGGAATTATTCTCTGGGATTATGCAAAAATGGTTGAAGATCCAGATCGAAGAGTTCTCTTGATCTCACCATCCAAGCCTTTCCTGCCGCCTTTGACGAAGGGAGAACTTCCCTCACTGAATAAAAATACGACCCTGCTTGCTTCGGAGGAAAGGGCTAGAGGATGGCATGACGAATCGGAAGCGTCCTCGGACTTCTACATCACCAAAGATATGCTTCCCTGGATCATGAAATATAGGGACGAACAAATTTGCCGATTACTCCTTCAAAAGAATGAAAAACTAGCCAGAGGTACATTTCGCAGTGGAAGGAATTTCAAAATCTATCCGAACGAGGTTTTTCTCACCGGTCACAAGACCATCGGTAATGAGATATCAATCAACCTTCTCATTAAGTTAATGCTTATCAGCCTTGGTCTGAGCGAAAGAGATATTCTTCTCCAAAGTCCATGAAGCATTTCCTTCTTATTCTTGCTCTGGTTTTTTGTGAAGCGCTGCAGGCTACCCCCGCAAAACTCACACGGGGAGTAGACCTTTCTCTCGTTGTAGAAGGCAGAAATGTGGGATCCATGAAAATCCCTGCTGGTACTGAGGTAGATGTGGTTTCAGTAACTGGAACAAATGCTGTCATCAAGAGAGGGGATAGCACTTATTCCGTCCCAGCATCTTCTCTGGAGATTGCACTCGCAGCAGTCATGGCAACTCCTTCTGTTATCCCATCTCCAAGGATAGTTTCCATGGCAACACCCACTCCTACACCAGAACTGGCATCGAGCCCCCTCGAGGTAGCAGCACCTACCCTATCTCCAACTCCAAACCGAATGCAGACTCTAAACGCGAAGGAATGGCACAAAACGTTGGAGGATGCCACTGCAGTGGCACGAGAACAAAACAAACTGATTCTCATCGACCTTACTGAACCGGACAATCGATGCCCCTTTTGCAAACTACTCAACGACTTCGTACTCACCAACAATACCTTCCTTCAATATGCTTCTGAACATGTCGTTCTACTCCGTTCAGTATTCGAATCAAAATCAATACACAACGCAGAAGATCTAAAGAGACTTACCCCAGAGGACCGCCAAGTAATGAAGCTCATGGAGACCTATCACGTTCATGGGTTCCCTACACTCCTTCTCATCAAACCAGATGGAACGGAAGTTAGTAGACACAAAGGGTATCCATCAATCAATCCATTAAAGCAAATCATCGAATGGTTAAAAAATAGTCTAAACTCCAATGTGGGATGATTCCTGGCGATGGATCCCCTGCACGGGAGGGTCACCTCCCTTGCAGTAAGGAAAGCTAGAAATGTCACTAAACACCTAAATCTTTCAAATAAACCAACGTCATAAGCCTATGAAGCAGACCCTTAAACTACTTCTCATCACGCTGGTTTGTACTACCCTTTGTGCAGCCACCCCCTCCGAGACCGTTCTTATCTCTGATGTCTCAGTTCCCCTGATCGTCGAGGGAAAACAGGTTGGCTCGATGACGCTGAAAGCGGGGAGTCCAGTAACCCTCGTCAGAACCGAGGGGGAGAGAGTCTGGATAACTAGCGGCGATTCACAGCCATTCTTGGTTCCAAGTACTGCGGTACGTTCTTCAAAAGAAAATGCTTTAAACGAAACGACTTCTCCAAGTGTCTTAAAAGAAGAGTCTGCATATGCACAAGAGCTAAAAAAAATAGCAACGGCGGCAGATCAAGGGGATCTTCATTACCGAGCGATTCAGTCAGTTCTTATGAGGAATGGAGAGTTTGGGGGAGACCTTAGAAAAGCAGAAATGATGGCGAGAGAATCTGCAGTTAAAGGTGATGGAATAGGGTACTATAATTTGGGTCGACTGGCACAATGTATGAGTCTTTCTAATACTTCATTGGGAGGCTCAGATGAGTTATTCAAAAAGGCAGTGCCACTTCTAAAGGAAAAAAGCACAGAGGGTGACGTTTACTCTCAATTATGTCTTTCTTACTGCTTGTATGCAGGATTAGAGGGAAAAAAGGATATTCAGACAGCACTTGACTTAGCAAAAAAAGCCGAAAGTTCTGGCAATATAGCCGCAAAAGATGTGTTAGGCACAATGTTGTCTAAAACCAATGATTTTAACCAGAACCCTGAGAAAGGAGTGGAAATCCTTAAGCTTGCATCTGAACAGGGTGATCCCCATGCATTTGAAGAATTGGGGACTTGTTATGAAAATGGCCAAGGAATCAATAAAGATTCTAACAAAGCCTTTGAGCTCTACAAGAGATCAGCAGACATGGGACTATCTAGCAGTCTATGGATTCTTGGGAACTGTTATCGAAATGGATTCGGTACCACGAAAAATGAACAACTAGGATTCAACTATTACCAAAAAGCAGCTGCAAAGAATTACCTTGGAGCATTTATATCCCTTGGTTCGTGTTATGAAAATGGTATCGGAATCTCAAAAGATACAAAAGAGGCTTTCAACTGGTACAAGAAGGCAGCCGACTATGGTTGGCTAGAAGGTTTGGGACGTGTCGGTAGCTGTTATTGGTTGGGTTGTGGTGTTGCTAAAGATTATTCCCAAGCAGCCTTGTGGTACAAAAAAGGTGCTGAAAGTAATGATCCTAATTCAATGTGTGCTCTGGGCTACTGCTACGAGAGTGGTTTAGGAACAAATAAAGATAGAAATGAAGCATTTAAATGGTATCAAAAAGCAGCTCAATCTGAATTTCCCAGAGCAGAGTACATGCTCGGCAATTGTTACAGAGACGGGATTGGTGTTGAGTGTGCTCCTACGACAGCTTTTACTTACTACAAAAAGGCGGCGGATCATGGTTATTTACAAGCTTTTTGTGACCTAGGCGCTTGTTATGGAAAAGGTATAGGAGTGAATAAGGATCCAATAGAGGCTCTTAACTGGTACAAAAAAGCAGCAGATCAAAACTACTCCCCTGGAATCTTTAATGTTGGAGTGATTTACGCTGAAGGTCTTGGGGTTGAAAAAAACCCGAGGGAAGCCCTCACCTGGATAAATAAAGCCATTGATTTAAATAATCGAATAGCCCTCCGTTATCTTGCCCACCACTATTTTGATGGTGGAGACCTTGTTTCAAAAGATCAGGCCAAGGCGATGGAGTTATTAAAAAAATCCGCTGATCTTGGAGATGCTGATTCGATCAGGCTTTTAGGTCAGATCTATGAAGAGGGGCTAGGTGTTCCGAAGAACCCTGAGGAAGCTGCTAAGTGGAAAAGTAGGCTACCTGGCGCATCAATAGCTAAACAACCTTTGTAGAAAGTGAATATCATGAGATCGCTTCCTGTGGTGCTTTTATTTGTCGTCTGCGGAGCTCTTCGGGCTTCTCCCTCAAAGCTCATTCAGGCCGTTGATCTCCCTATAGTGATTGAGGGGAAAACAGTTGGAAGCATGAAGCTCCCGGCTGGGAGTGAGGTGGAGTTGGTGTCCAATGATGGAACCAATGCGGTGATCCGGAGGGGAGATAACATCTACACTATCTCCTCAGCGGCACTAGGGGCACCGATTGTTGCATCGGTTGCATCGAATCCTGTATCGATCACGGGTACTCCGAGGCCCTCTCCAACTCCCTGCAAGTCGTCACCCCCGCTGGATAAGACTCTGAGTGAGAGCACCCTGGCTCACTTCTACATTACTCCTGAAGAGCACAGCCCCAGTGATATTGACTCAACACGCCTAAACGGTCCCACACCTAAGGATGGGTGGGTCACCGTTAAAAACGGACACCTCTACAACGGAGGAAAAAGACTCCGCATCATTGGTGTGAACATGGTCTCGGAAATGAAATCCACGGGATACGAATTCAACCCCGACGATATTCTCGAAATGAAGAAGTTTGGCATCAACGGCGTCCGACTCTGGGCAAACCATTCCATGTACAACAGGAAGACTCATTCCATAAATCCCGAGGCGTGGAAAAACTTCGACAAGCTCGTTTCAAAAGCTGTGGAAAATGGGTTGTGGATCGACCTGAACCTTGTGACCGAATCCACACCAGATGAAGTCGATCCTGACATCGCCAAACTCGATAGGGCCTTCATCAAAGAATTCTTCAATCATGTGAACCCCTACACTGGGCGAAGCTACGCCACTGAGCCGGCTCTCTTTTCTGTAGAGCTCTCCAACGAGGATGGACTGTATGGAGAAAACTACCTCCACTCCAATCTCAACCCTAAGTTCTTTGTGGGGTTTGAAACCTATAAGGATCAGATTCACAACCGTTGGAATGAATGGCTTCGCCAGAAATACGCAGACCAAGCTGCACTCGACAAAGCATGGCCCAACAACAAAGAGAGCCTTGGGGCTATAGCTAGCCTCAATAGGGAGAATTGGAGCCAGTTCCCCACTGAGAAGGAGCAAGATTGGCGCAGGTTCCTGATCGCCATGGAAGTCAATTGGTACAAAAGCACCATTGACTATATCCATAAGGATCTTGGCTATCGTGGGCTTGTTTCCACCTCGGCGGAAATTAGTGTGCCTCCTGTCATCGCAAATCTAGGTGATATCGTCAGGAACCAAGGATATTACCGTGATCCCACTCGTCCTGAGGCTGAAAGGCGACCCGATGGAATTGGTACAGATCAAAGCCTTGATACCTCGGGCGTTTGGAGGGTTGCCGGGAAGCCCTTCATGCACACAGAGCATAATATTTATGCACCTTCCCCCTACTCTGGGGAAACTGCCCTCTACGCTTTTACAGCTGCGACCGTACAAGACTGGGACGCTCTATTCCTCTTCTTCTGGGATAATCCCTGGGCATGGAAGCGGGAGCATAACCCAGAATGTGAAGGCGGAGGTAACACGGACACCGGGCGTGTCATCAACAACCCTCCTCTGCTAGCATCTCTCCCAACAGCAGCCAATATCTTCCTCCGTGGGGACCTCAAACCTGCTACTTCCAACAAGTTTGAGCTGTTTAACTCAGATGATCTCTTAACCAATGGTGCCAGTAAAATGGCCCATGGTTCAGCGAATCTAGGTGATCTCTTCAATACTCGTCTTGGTACAGCGTTCAGCACCCTAAACCCCTCTGAAGAACTTTTTGGGGATGGAGGAACTTGCCATGCAGATAAGAATTACAACATTGAGGTGAATTCACCCAAAACCGTAATGACTATCACCTCAAAGGTTGCAGAGAAGAGAAGCATCGGGGGGTGCACTCTCGAAGTTGGAAAGACCCTCTTAGGATGGGTCTGCTTCGGTGTCACATCGCTCAATAATGACCTATCCATAAAGGATGCGAACAAGCTCCTTGTTACATTAATCGGTAGTAGTGGTGACCCACGAAAGCTTACCCCTGATCAGAAAGAATGGCCCAAAGGTCCATGTATGGTAGAATGTATCTCCGCCAATATCTTCATCCCTGTGGATACATCCAAGGGTGCCTTCAAAGCATATTCCTTGGATGAAAAGGCACAGCGTAAAGAATCTATCCCTCTTGAAGTAACTCCGGAGGGGATCACCCTTCATACCACGGGTAAAGAGGGAACAATATGGTATGAGATCAGCAGGAGCTAATCTCATGAAATTCCTTTTATTGAGCCTTTTTGCTCTGGTCTGCACGGGGTTGCAGGCCTCAACGACAAAGCTCACTCAGAGCGTTGCCCTTCCATTGGTAGTCGATGGCAAGACCGTGGGATCCATGAAACTCCCTGCAGGGAGTGAGGTGGAAGTCGTCTCCATCACTGATACCAATGCCGTCATCAGGAGAGGGGATAGCACTTACACCATTGCAAGCTCCTCTCTTCAACAGCCAACAACATTGTCAGCAGCAACTACGGAAACTATCTCTCATGCATCTGCTCCAGTTGTTCAAAACCAACAAGGCAAACTTATCGATAAAACCCTCAATGAAAGTCGACAGGTAGCATTCTTTGTACCTCACGGAGAGCACACACCAAGTGTCATCGATGCTTCCCGTTTGAATGCACCCACTCCTCAAGGGGGATGGCTGACTGTCAAAGATGGACATCTATACCAAGGTAATAAGCGTGTTCGTATTGCAGGTATTAATGCCGACAACAATGTCACGGATAATGATATCGCCGAAATGAAAAAGTACGGGTTTAATGGTGTTCGACTTTGGGTGGCTGATATCTGTGCAAAAAAGTATGGAGATCCTTTGAAAAATTACTTTGATGGGAATAAGATTCTTCCAGAAAATCTGGATAGACTTGATGAAATTATAGGTAGATTCATTAATGCCGGATTCTGGGTGGACCTAAACATTACAGCCGCACCTCAAAAATCTCAGGCAGATGATACAGAAAGAGAACTCACAAAAAAGTTCATTTCGGTACTATTTAATCATGTCAATCCTTATACAAACCGAGCATATGGCAAAGAACCTGCCATCTTCTCGGTGGAGATTGCCAATGAATTTGGGATACATAACAGACTTTGTCATAATGATGGTAGCTCTTATCGCTTCGACCCACTTCCTTACCAAAAACAAATCACTGCCAAATGGAATAAATGGCTGAGTGATAAATATAAAACCCAATCGGAACTAGATGCTGCTTGGAAAGATAACAGAGAAACTCTCGGTAGTATCTCTTGGATGCTTCCCCCTGTTACCGGGAAATACCCCCCCCAGAAGAATACCGATTGGTATCTTTTCACCGTTAATCTAGAGAACGACTACTCTCAAGATCTCGTTTCGTTCCTTCATAGTAATCTCAATTACAATGGTGTCATTATCACTGGCTGTGCGACCATAAAACCAGAGACCTGGAACATCGGTGACGCCATCATGCAACACATGTACCCTGGCATGGGTGACTCCAAGATGGTAACAAGCTGTGCCAACAGAGCCTATGCACGGGTGTACGGGAAACCTTTCCTCGTTACCGAATGCAACATACTTCCTCCCAACCCTTATCTAGGAGAGGTAGGGCTGTCGGCTCTGGCAACAGCCACTGCACAAGACTGGGACGGAGTCTTCTTTTTTAGCTGGATCAGCGAATTTAGTAGGCAAATCCACTCTGCCATCCAAGGACCTGAAAACATGATTAAAGGGGAAGGCCCCGTGAGGGATAACCCTGCTCTGTTGGTTTCACTGCCCACAGCTATCAACCTGTTTCTTCGTGGTGATATAGCACCAATCAAAAACAAGGTTCAATCTAGCCCCAGATTAGAGGGCAATGGGCATCTTTTTGACCATCAGGTTGGAGCTACTGCGCCTGTTCAAGACTCCCAAACTTTCGGGGAACAAGGGTCCTTCTCTTTTGATGGAACCACGATCTCTGTCGTCAGCCCCAAAACATTGATTTCTATTGGTGCATGCACGAACCAACTCGGTGCTGCCCATTTCGAGATTGGCAAGACCCAGCTCAACTGGGCTGGCGTCAGCATTACTTCCCTCAACAACGACCTCCCCATCAAGGATGCCAACAAGATCTTGGTCACCTTGATAGGAAAGACCGGAAACACAGGTTCCTACATGGCTCCTGGCATGGGGGGCGAAGTTGTTACGAAACAATCAGAAGGTGGCGAGGAGACCAAGCTAACCAAAGAACAATACCTTAGAGCTTGGGGAACTGCCCCCGTCGTCACGGAATGCATCTCTGCGAATGTTTTCATCCCTGTAGATACATCCAAGGGAGCCTTCAAGGCATACTCTTTAGATGAAAAGGCACAGCGTAAAAAATCTATCCCTCTTGAAGTAACTCCGGAGGGGATCACCCTTCATACCACAGGCAAGGAGGGAACCGTGTGGTATGAGATCAGCAGGAGCTAACCTCATGAAACCTCTTACATTCATACTTTTCGCTCTTGTCTGCACGGGGTTGCAGGCCTCAACGACAAAGCTCACTCAGAGCATTGATCTTCCACTCATCGTGGAGGGTAAACCTGTGGGGTCCATGAAACTCCCTGAAGGGAGTGAGGTTGAGCTGGTTTCCGTCTGTGGAACCAATGTGGTTATAAAAAGAGGTGATAGTACCTTCACAATACCTGCAATCTCAATAGGTCGATTACCAGAGATTACATCAGCTGCCCCAACAACTTCGATTCCCTCTACAGCCCCCGTAAAAGAGATTGCCGTCGTACAGTCTACTCCTACCCCTGCTAGATTATTGAAAACAAATGACCCCTTGCTCTCGCGGGTCAAAGGAAGCACGAACCGCTCTGAAAAGATATATAAAGTAACATGGAACCTAAATCCTAGCAGGGGCCGAAAAATGAATGGGAAGTACTATATCCCGCTTCCAAGTAGAAACTTGCCGTACCAAGATGCACAGTACGAAATAACTAACTGCCCTATTAAGGAGGTTGTTGATTCTCAGATAAATACAATCCTGTTTTGTATCCCAAACAATAGTAGCAGCTTAAAAATCACATCCACAATAACCGTAAAAAATAACAATTATAAATCGGATATTTCATCTTATAAAGATAGCTTTGATTATCCATCAGAAGTTCTGCCTTACCTCAATAGTACGGATCGAATTAATCCTAATAGTCCAGCTGTTTTAGATGTAGCGCGACAGGTTAAAGGAAACAATAATATAGAAACAGTTAATAACATACTGTCGTGGATAAAGAAAAACATAACATATAAAAGAGAGGGATTTACTAGTGTCGATGAAATCTTGCATCGCCGGTTCGCCGAGTGTGGCGGCCACGCAGCCCTATTTTCAGCACTTTGCCGAGCCAATAAGATTCCTGCACGAGAAGTTTGGGGTGTTGTCGAAGCCGACATATCATTTACACCAGCAGGCCATCTCAAGGGGCACCTCTGGTCCGAGATATACCTTTCAGGAATTGGCTGGATTCCAGTGGAACCTCAAATCCTTGGTTCTATTGGAACTTTGCCTAGAAGCTACATAAGGATGTACAGCTACGAGCCCAATATGCATAGATCCGGGAATTATAATGAGGCTTATAATATGGTTATTATGGGTGGTGATAGACCAGAATTCAGTAATTAAAATAACCCCCTCTCTTGTCAATATCTGAATTGCAAGTGATGACTTTTCAGCAACACCTAGTAGGGAATAGCAAATGAGGCCTCTCCATGTATTTCTTGTATTTCTAATGTCCGGAATACTGGCGGCGTCGCCGGAGCCATCAGCAGCTCCCCGTCCGAACCGGAGTAGCATCAGCTCGGTTCATATCGATGGCCCCTACATTGCGATGACCTTCGATGATGGTCCACGGCCCGACGGAACGAACGCATTCTACACGCCAAAACTCCTCGATATCCTCAAGGAGCGTCATATTCATGCCACCTTCTTTGTGGTGGGGCAGATGGTCAAAGCCCACCCGGAGATCCTCAAGCGTGAAAAGGCCGAGGGGCATGAGATCGGCAACCACACCTGGGATCATCTGCCGCTCCCCAAAGTCGTGGAGAAGGAGGGGGGACTCGATCATGAAATCCTGGATACATCCTCAATCATCAAGGAGGTCACGGGCAATGTCCCCACGCTGATGCGTCCCCCTTACGGAGCCACAACACCTGCTCTGAGCCGAGCCATCGAAAAGCAATACGGCATGAAGGTCATCCTCTGGTCGGTGGAACCCGTCGACTGGGATGAAAAACATGTCACCCCTCAGATGGTGCAGGATCGTATTGTGAACGGTTGGAAGGAGAGTGCCGGCGTGAAACCCGGGGCAATCATCATCTCTCACGACACCCACAAGGGAACCATTGAAGCGATGCCCGCTACCCTCGATGCCCTGCTAGCCAAGGGCTACAAATTCGTCACCGTCTCAGAACTTCTCGCCCTGGAAAAGCCCCCCGGCGGATAACGGGAATCCTCTTACCTTGATGCTGCGGCGATGATTTCCTGACGGACATCGATATCCCTCCCGAAAAGTCGCTGCCACAATAGGCGGGTGTTCGTGATCGGATCTCCTGGAGCCGTTTCGTCGTACCCCGGTCTGTACAGATGGACGGCGCGGATTAGGGAATCAACCAACTCCTCCTCTGTGGGATGACCCGTCTTGGAAATCACCTCCTCGAAAGCTTCGAAATCCTTCTCCTCTCCACGGCTGATCTTGGAGAGAAGAATATCGATTGGATGAGGGAAAAGGATTTCCACGTTACCAAGCCGCTCGGAATGAGCGCGGATGCGCCAGTCCAAGGAGGTTCTGAAAGTTCCCAAGGGGCAGACCTCCACATACGGTGAGCTCAATGCGAAGTAAGGACGCCAGTCTGACGCGATTTCTTCCGTGCTGAAAATCCACTGCGAACGTTCTGGAAATGAACCAGCCGCTCCTTCACGGTCATCGAATCAAGCTTCCTGCTGGTGGTATCTCTCCACCTGCGAGACTCGGCTACTGCGTCAAAGCTTTTAGTCTTGGTACCCATAGATGAACTCCAGTGGATTCACAATACGGATGGTTCGGTATCCTTGCAAGAGGTTGACTGCGTTGAATCCCTTTTCCCGTTCTACATTGACCAGATGCTTAAAGTTCCAACTCACGAGATACTCGATTTGGGCAATCGTGCAGACAGCCACATGACGGGCATCGTCGGAATATTTGGGAGGGAGGATATTTCGCTCCATGTAGGCGGCAGCGAGATTTTCGGACTCCTCCGTCACAGATAGAATGTTCTCTGTAGCGAATGTGTTTTCTAGAAGCTCCCGAACCGCCTCTGGAGCGTTGGTCATTTCATCAATGGTCACCTCTGATGTCAGGAAGTGGAATTTGTGCTCTTCCATCTGTCTCCAGAGTTCCTGCGTAGCTTCCTTCCATTCATCGTCGAAGTAACCGCCAATGACCGAAGTATCTAGGTAGAGCGTGGGGATGGGCATGAGTTGTCGAGAGAGACCCGGTGATGAATCTTGCACGCTGTGGCAGGAGTTTCAATAAGGACGTGGATAGACGTGAAAGGTTGTTTCTAGAAGTCGTCAAAACGGTTAGTTCTTAACGCATGGCAATAAAATCCTCCCCTGCGGACAAGCTTCGTGCTCTCGGTGAGCGCTTCATCAAGCGGACCTGCTCTGATTTCCCTCAGTGGGGGAGCGGTCTTGGATTCTCGAAATACGAGTCACAACTCGGAGGAAGTGATCTTAAGACACGCAAGGAGCGCAACCTCTTCCTGGAGCAACTCCTGAAGGAGACTGAGGAGCTCCCTGCCGCCCTGCTCAAGGGCAATGACTGGCTTGACCGGCGCTGCTTCCTCTCGATGCTCCGCACAGAGCTACTCACGAGCCGCGATCTGGAGCGCTACCGGACGAACCCTCAGGAATGCTGCGACAGTGCCGTGGGTGCAGTCTTCGAGCTGATCATCCGCCATTCGGAGAATCTCAGGAAGGCACGACCCGCGATCGAGGCGAGGCTTGCGGCGATTCCTGCTTTCCTCAAGCAGGGGGCTGCCGCGGTGCGCACTCCCGTTCCTCTCTGGACGAAGTTGGCGGTTCAGTCGTGCGTGGGGGCTAAGGATTTCGTTGAAACTATCGGTGAGCAGCTTGCCGCAATCTCTCCTGATCCTGCGAAGACCCGCAAAATCGCCACGGCTGCAGGTAAGGCATTCGAGGTGTATGCCAAGGCGATCCGTGCCAAAAAACAGGGGAAGCCCGGAGATTTCTCCCTGGGCCGGGAACGGTTCGAATATCTCGTTCGGGAGCGCACCGGGCTCGACTGGAGCCTCGGTGAGATCGAGGCCGAGGGGCATCGCTTAATCGGGGAGCTATCCGCAGAGTTGGAAAAGGAAGCCCGAAAGCATGGGGCCAAATCAGCCAAGCAGATCCTCGAGAAGGCTCGTGATTCTTGGATTCCAGAGGCTCCTCTTCTGGAACTCTACACGCGCTCCTCGGAGTTGTGGCGTGAACTCGTGGTGAAGAGCGGGCTCTATCCGATCCCTCCGGGAGAGACGCTGAAGGTTACCGCTGTACCTGATTTCATGAGGGAGCATTTCCCGACGGCAGCCTACAGCTCGCCGGGTGCCTTCGAGGGGCGGCAGAGAGGGATCTTCTGGGTGAATGATCTCGGAGCAACCAAGAAGGATCCTACTGAGAAGCTGCGCGAGGAGCGTCAGCACTTCGGTCTGGAACTCACCAGCGCGCACGAGGGGTATCCGGGGCATCATCTTCAGTTCGCGATTCAGAACCAAAATCCGAGCCGGATTCGGCGACTCTGCGGCCATGCCATCTTCTATGAGGGCTGGACCATGTGGTGTGAGAAACTCGCGGTTGAGAAGGGATGGGTCAAAGGTCCCCAGGCACCCTATGCCAGATTCCAGCAACTCCATGACGCTCTCTGGCGTGCCTACCGCATCGTGATCGACTGCGGGCTTCAGTCGGGAAAACTCACCCATGAAGCCGCCGCCCAGATCCTGGTGAGGGGAGTCGGCTTCACTCCTGCCCGCGCCCGTGCCGATGTGAACTGGTACACGGCCCAGCCGAGCGTTCCGATGAGTTATCTCCTCGGAAGACTTGAGCTCGAGCGGGTCAAGGAGGCCCGGATGAATGGGAAGTCCGGCAAGGGATGGTCACTCCGGAAGTTCCACGACTGGGCTCTCGGATATGGCGCCGTGCCCTGGCGCTGGATCGAGCAATCCGAGCTTCAGTAAGCTTTCTTCCCCTGCTTCTTGAGCACCCGGGCCTCAACGAAGGACTGGATACAGCGGGCGACAAAGAGTGCGCAGAGGAGAGCGGTAGCCATCTTCGCGATGGAGGAGTTGGTCTTGTCGCCTGCGGTCTGCTTGAGCACGGAAAAGAGAAGTCCGTAGGAGGATACCGTCGCCCCGAATCCAAGAAGGCCGACCAAGACAGCCACATGCATGACATGCATGCGGATCTTTTCGATCCGGGCCAGCAGGCCGCAGACGATCAGCAGAATCCCGAGGGCACAGGGGATCAGGGCCGTGGGATGGGCAGCTCCGGTTCCGAAGAAGCCGACAAGGCCGACAATATTGAGAAGGATTCCGAAAACGACGCTGATCGAGGACATGGAGGTCATGTGGTGAGACTGCCAAGCCCGGGACCCAGAGTCGAGGTTCGAGAGTCGATTCCCTCACTGCTTTGGACGAAGCGCACTGCTTGATTCAGCTTCATGAGTTCCTGATTTCCATATTAAATTATGAGTCCTCATGCTGCACATCGTCCTGATCGAACCCGAGATCCCACAGAATACCGGCAATATCGGCCGTCTCTGCGTGGCGGCGGGTGTGCGACTTCATCTGGTGGGGCCGCTCGGATTCTCCCTTGATGAGAAGGAGATCCGTCGTTCCGGCCTCGATTACTGGGATCGTCTTGATTTCAAGACATGGGATCGTCTGGAGGATCTGCAGGCTGCCATGCCCGAATCCCGATTCTGGTATCTCAGCAGCAAGGTGGAGAGGGCCTACTGGGATGTGGAGTTCCGGGATGGCGATTGTCTGGTTTTCGGAAGGGAGTCCAAGGGTCTTCCAGCCTCCCTGCTGGCTGCCAATCCGGAATCGTCAGTCACCATTCCGATGACCGCAGGTACTCGAAGCATCAATCTCTCCACATCGACCGGGATCGTCCTGTACGAAGCGCTTCGGCAACTGCATCTTAAGGGAGTACGACTGAAATGAACACTTCTCCGATCATCGCAGTCAACGATCTCACCAAGGCCTTCCGTACTTATCGGAAAGAAGATGGGTTGATGGGGGCGGTCCGGGGACTCTTTCATCGCAAGTATTCTGAAACCCTTGCGGCTGATCATGTCAGCTTCTCCGTCGGAGAGGGGGAGTTTGTCGGCTTCCTGGGGCCCAATGGCGCAGGCAAGACGACGGTTCTGAAAATGCTCTCGGGACTGCTCATGCCGACTTCGGGAAGTGCTTCGGTGCTCGGGTTCAATCCCTCCCAGCGACCCGTCGAACTCAAGCGCCAGTTCGCCCTACTGATGGGCCAGAAGAACGCCCTTTGGTGGGATCTGCCGGCCCGCGAATCCCTGGAGCTGAACCGGGCGATCTACGGGATCGATCGGAAGGAATTCGAGGCAACGGTCGATGAGTTGATCGAGCTCCTCGATGTCCGCGACAAGATGGGTGTGATGGTCCGCGAACTCAGCCTTGGGGAGCGGATGAAGATGGAGCTGATCGCCGCCCTGTTGCATCGGCCTAAGGTTCTCTTCCTGGATGAGCCAACGATCGGTCTCGATGTGATGAGCCAGAAGAAGGTCCGTGAGTTTCTCCGAGAGTATAACCGCCGTCACAAGGTTGTGACCCTGCTCACCAGCCATTACATGCAGGATATCGAGGAACTCTGCGAGCGGGTGATCCTGATCGATCACGGCAAAATCTTCTTTGATGGATCGCTCGAGGAGGTGGTCTCGCGCTTCACTTCCACCAAGATCATTGAGGCTGATTTCAGTTCTCCGTTACCAGAGAGCTTCGTCCCCCCGGGGACCGTTCTGGAGCGCAATCCCCTGCAGATCAAGATCGAGGTTGCCCGAACCGAGGTGCCTCACGCCTGCACCGCCCTTCTCGCCGGAGGTCAGGTCATCGACCTCTCCGTGCAGGAGGTGCCGATCGAGGAGGTTATCCGGCGGGTTTTTGGGGAACAGCAAGAGCAGCAAAAAGAGCTATGTGGAAAGCAGGAAAGTAGGAATTAGGGATACCCAGACAGATGAAGCAGCTTCTTTATTCAATTCTTGCGATTTTCTTAATTGGCGTTGCCTCCCCCATTCATGCTGGAACGGGTGAGGGGGTCGATGCCTCGCTGGTCTTCGATGCCTCGATGCCGCTGGTACCGGGTGAACCTTTCACGGCAATCATCGTGCTCGATCTCAAACCGGGCTGGCATACCTACTGGCTCTACCCGGGGGATTCGGGTATTCCTCCCAAGGTGGTCTGGCATCTGCCTGCTGGATGGAAGGCGGGCCCATTGGAGTTCTCGATTCCCAATCAGTTCTCCGAGCCCGGTGATATGATCATCTACGGATACGAGAAGCGGCAGCTCCTTAAGGCCGTCATCACCCCGCCGAAGGAGATCCCCAAGGGTCAGCCTATCGAGTTGAAGGCCTCGGTCTCCTGGCTTGCTTGCAAGGAACTCTGTGTTCCCGGATCGGCCGAGGTTGGGTGTCAGATCGCAGGACCGACGAGTGAGGTTGTGAAATGGTTGAGTTCCTATGTTGCGGAGGGGGAGTGGCCCCAGGCAGGTACGGCAGGCAGCCCTTCCTTCGAGCTTTCCATCAGCGGCAAGGGAACAAACCGTATGGTCTCCTTCACCGGTCAACGCGGCGCGACCTACGAACTCTATCCCGATCCGCCGGAGGGAACGACAGTCGGTCATGTGACTCGTCTAGTTTCCCAAGGTGAGAGCGGTCCTGCGGTTGTCTTCTCAGTGCCTTGGGATGGAACCGCTCCCTTCAGAGCCCTGCTCGTGGAGACGAGCGGTGATTCCCGTTCTGCCTGGTGGATTCCAGAGCAGGGGAAGCGTCATGCCGCTTCTCTCAACTCGGCGACGACAAAGATCGCCTTGGGAGTTCTTCTGGCCGCTCTCTTCTCCGGCTTTCTCGGAGGCCTGATTCTGAATCTGATGCCATGCGTTCTGCCGGTGATCTCACTGAAGCTCTTCAGCTTTATCTCCCAAGCAGGTGAGTCACCCCGAAGGATCCTTCTGCACGGAGTCTCCTTTGCTTCGGGTATCTTCACCTGGTTCCTAGGGCTTGCGATTCTGGTGATCGCTCTGAAGGCAGGAGGGTCGCAAGTGACCTGGGGTGCCTTTCAATTCCAAAATCCCCTCTTTGTCGTGGGACTGAGCGTTCTGGTCTTCCTCTTTGCCCTGAATCTCTTCGGTATCTTCGAGATCACTCTCCCTGGCGGTGCCGCCAATTCTCTGGATCAGGCAACACACCGGGGAGGATATGGGGGATCGTTTTTTCAGGGATTGTTTGCCACCCTGCTTGCCACTCCTTGCACGGCCCCCTTCCTTGGTAGTGCGCTTGGTTTCGCCTTTGGGCAGAGCTCACTCGTGATTCTTTCCATGTTCGCCTCCGTGGCCCTGGGAATGTCGCTTCCCTACCTGCTTCTCTCGGCGCGTCCAGGTTGGAGAAAATGGATTCCGAAGCCCGGTACCTGGATGGAGCGTCTCAAGCAATTCATGGGCTTCCCCTTGCTGACTACCAATCTCTGGTTGCTCTGGGTCCTGCAAAATCAACGTGGTCCAAATGCCGCATTGGCATTGATGGCACTGCTTCTCCTCATTGGTTTCGCTGCTTGGGCCTACGGTGCTATTCAAGGAGCCAATGATCGTGTCTTTGTCATAGTTCTAATTCCTTTGACGGTATTTCTAACCGTTGGATTGGTATTTTTGCTGCCCAGAATTCAAGACAGCCCCGCGTTATCCTCTAGCAAAGCTACCGACGAAGGCATTTCTTGGATTCCGTATTCAGCGAGATCCCTTGCGGCTCTCCAATCCGAGGGTAAGCCCGTTCTTTTGGACTTCACCGCATCGTGGTGCCTGACCTGTCAGTTCAATGAACGCACGGCGATCAATGTCCCTGCTGTCCGAAAGCTAATGAAGGAGAAGGGAATCACCACGATGAAGGGTGACTGGACCAATGCAGATCCCGCCATCACTTCCGCGCTGAAATCCTTCGGTCGCGTCGGCGTCCCGCTTGTTGTTTTCTACCCAGCGGGAAAAAACAGCGAGCCGATGGTTCTTCCGGAGTTGCTCACAGAGAAGATCGTCCTCGATACATTGAGAAAATAATCTTTCTGCCTTTCTTTTCCTGAGTTCCTGATGCGAATCATTGAGCAGGCTAGCAATTCCATATTATGACATCCATTTTCCATGAACTTCAAAACTCTTAAACTCGATCAACTCGACCAGAACAAGCAGATCTCCAAGGAGGTCTATGCCAAGGAGCTTAAGCAGTATCAGCTCGGCCTTCTGAATCTTCAGCTGCGACTCAAGGAGAGCAAACGCACGGTCATCATCGTGCTGGAAGGGCCTGATGCTGCCGGGAAGGGTGGGGCGATCAAGCGGACACTGGAGCGACTCGATCCTCGTCTGGTCCGAGTCTACTCAACCCAGAAGCCGACCGCTGAGGAGTACCGCCATCACTACATGTGGCGCTTTTGGAACAAAATTCCACCGGTGGGTGAATTGGCTGTCTTTGACCGCTCCTGGTATGGACGTGTCTTGGTGGAGCGGGTCGAAGGATTTGCCACCAAGGAGGAATGGTCCCGGGCCTACCGCGAGATCAACGAGTTTGAACAGACCCTCGTCGAGGGGGGCGCGATCATGATCAAGCTCTTCCTCCAGGTCTCCAAGACAGAGCAACTCAAGCGCTTCAAGGAACGCCAGGCCGATCCCTACAAGCACTGGAAGATCAACGACGAGGACTGGCGTAACCGCCGCAAATGGAAGCAGCACAATGAGGCTGCCGAGGTGATGTTCCAGAAAACCTCCACCAAGTTTGCTCCTTGGACTCTGATCGCGGGCGATTACAAGTGGTACGCCCGCGTCCAGTTTGCCAAGACAGTCTTCGAACGCATTGCCAAGGAGTTTCCCGACGCGAAGGTCGGGGTCTAGCCAGTTTTTTACAGTCCGTCGTCCGTCACTGCTCCATGAGAGGCGTCAGTGACATGGGCGGCGTACTTGGCAAGTACTCCCCTGCGGTAACGCGGGGCAGGCTGCTTCCAGGCCTTCTTACGTTTTGCGAGTTCGGCTGTGCTGACGCCGAGTGAGAGGGTGCGCTTGCTGGCGTCGATGGTGATGAGATCGCCTTCCTTGATCAGGGCGATCGGCCCACCGGAAAAAGCCTCGGGAGTGATGTGGCCGACGACAAAGCCGTGGGTTCCTCCGGAGAAACGCCCGTCGGTGATGAGCGCCACATCCTTGCCGAGGCCAAGGCCCATGACCGCGCTGGTGGGGGAGAGCATCTCGCGCATACCGGGACCTCCCTTGGGCCCCTCGTAGCGGATGACGATAACGTCACCCTTCTTGATCTTCTTGGCGAGGATCGACTGGAGTGCTTTCTCCTCGGAATCGAAGACCCGGGCTTTGCCTTCAAAGCGAAGCCCCTCCTTGCCGGATATTTTGGCAACTCCTCCCTCGGGAGCCAGGTTGCCCTTGAGGATGACAAGGTGACTCTCTTTTTTGATCGGATTGCTGATCGGGCGGATGATTTCCTGTCCCTTGGGATAGGATTTGAAGGCCGCGAGATTCTGACGAAGTGTCTTGCCAGTGACTGTCATCACATCGCCGTGGAGGAGTCCTGCTGCGAGCAGATCCTTCATGAGTGGAACGATGCCGCCGATCTCCACGAGCTGGGACATCAGGTATTTGCCGCTTGGCTTCAGGTCAGCCAGGACAGGAACACGCTTTCCGATCCGGGTGAAGTCGTCGATGGTGAGCTTCACTCCGGCGGCATGGGCGATTGCCAGGAGATGCAGAACGGCATTGGTTGAGCCGCCAAGGGCAATGATGACCGTGATGGCATTCTCAAAGGCCTCCTTGGTCATGATGTCGAGGGGGCAGATTCCTTTCTTGAGCAGATTCAGGACAGCGGCACCGGCATCGCGACAATCCTGCATCTTGTGCGAGGAGACGGCGGCCTGGGCGGAGCTATTCGGCAGGCTCATTCCCATCGCTTCAATGGCGGAGGCCATCGTGTTGGCGGTGTACATGCCGCCGCAGGACCCGGGGCCGGGAATGGCGCATGACTCCACTGCCTGACGCTCTTTGGCAGAAATTTTGCCTGCGGCCTCCTGACCAACGGCTTCAAAGACCGAGACGACATCGACCAGTTTCCCATTGAGGCAACCAGGAAGAATGGTGCCGCCGTAGACAAAGACCGAGGGGCGGTTGAGTCGAGCGATGGCAATCATGCAACCGGGCATGTTCTTGTCACAACCGCCGATGGCCACGAGTCCGTCCAAGCCTTGGCACCCAGCGACCGTCTCCACGGAGTCGGCAATGACTTCGCGGGAGACGAGAGAGTATTTCATCCCCTCGGTACCCATGGAGATTCCGTCGGAGATGGTGATGGTGTTGAAGATGACTGCCTTGCCGCCGGCCTTATCGATGCCCATCGCAGACTCGCGGGCGAGGGTGTCGATATGCATGTTGCACGGGGTGACCATGCTCCAGGTCGATGCGACTCCCACAATCGACTTGCTGAAGTCTTTGTCGCTGAATCCGACAGGATAGAGCATGGCGCGGCTTGCGGCGCGGCTCGGGCCATCGAGCATCAGGGAGGAGTAGGCGCGCTCGATGGAGGCTTTCTTCTTGGATGACTTACCGGATTTGGCAGGGGATTTTTTGCGGGAGCTGGAACTCATGTTGAAAAGCTAGCAGAGGGCGATC
>DAISZK010000003.1:0-104228 GCA_036824855.1 Chthoniobacterales bacterium
GCGGTTACCGTGGTGGTGGCGGCGGCGGTGGATACCGCGGCGGCGACGACCGTGGTGGCTACCGTGGTGGCGACGACCGTGGCGGCCGTCAAGACTACCGCTAAGTCATCGAGTCTCAATCTGACTTTTTTAAAAGGCCCGGGAGGAAGCTCCCGGGCCTTTTTTTAGCCTTTTGAGGCTTTCAAAATCCCTGCTGCTTTGTGGAGGGTTTCCTCCCACTCCCTTTCGGGATCAGAGTCTGTGGTGATGCCGGCGCCAACATGAAATTCGGCCATGCCATCCCTGATGACCAAGGTGCGGATCGCGATGTTAAACTGGCTCTTCCCATTGTAGCCGAAGTATCCGATGGCCCCGGTGAAAAGGCCGCGAGGGGTTGGTTCTAACTCCTGGATAATTTCTAGGGCCCGCTTTTTCGGAGCTCCTGAGATGGATCCCCCCGGGAAACAAGCCGCTACGGCTGCGACATGGGAAACTTCTTCCCTCAGGATCCCCTCCACCGTGGAAACGAGGTGGAAGACCTGGGCATAGCGTTCCAGTTCGAGCAGACGAGGGGCCGTGACGGTGCCGTACTCGCAGACGCTTCCAAGATCGTTTCTCTCAAGATCGGTAATCATAATGAGCTCCGCGATCTCCTTCGGGGAGGATTTGAGTTCCAGCGCCTCCTTTTCATCAGCAGTGTTTTCATTGCGTCGAGGTCGCGTGCCCTTGATGGGGCGTGTTGAGATCTTTCGTCCGCTCATCTTGAGGAAACATTCCGGAGAGCTGGAGAGGATCGTCTCGTCCCTCAAGGAGAGATAGGCCGCATGGGGAGCCGGGGAGGCCCTCCGTAATGCCAGATAAAGCGGCCAGGGATCGCCGGCGAATTGCGCGGAAAAGCGATGGGCTAGGCAGACCTGATAAATGTCCCCAGCAGCAATGTACTCCTTGGCGCGTCCGACGATCCGCACATAATCGTCCCTTCCCATGTCGGATTTGAAACCCAGGGAGGGTAGAGGAGTATCGGGGGATGCTTCCTCGGGAGAAAACTCCTTGGAGTTCCCGATTTCAAGCTGGTCGTAAAAACCAAATCGAAACGATCCGTCGAAACGAAAATAACCGATTGCGGCCCCATTGGGCATCTCGGAACAGCTTGTCGGGCGCTTTCTTGTTTCCAACTCACGCTCGATCCGATGCCATTCTGAGGCTTTTCCCTCGAGGATCAGGTCTGGCTGGGTCGCCATCAGTGATATGCCATCAGGTGTTCCCAAGGAGGAGTCCAGCCAAACAAAACCCTCCTGTTTCCTGTGTGACGTGATCTCTGGGGTGCCTGATTTTTGATGCGATGCTGACATGGGGAATGGATGCTGACTCACAGTTGCGCTCGGCACATCTTGCCATCACCTCGCATTTTTGGTTCTTTGACAAGCACTCTAGGGCTTGATTTGCAAAGTCCTTATCTCATTATCTTATACACTCATGACCAATCGTTTCCTCCTCAGCTTGCTGATCGCTCTCTCAATCAGTGCAATATCAGTTTCTGCACAAGATCAGTCGGCCTCTAACTCAACGAACTCTCCAGCCGCTCCGCTCCAGATCCAAGACAACGCACAGCCTGAAGCTACGCCTGCTCCCTCTTTGTTCTCTACATCACCTGCAGGAGTCCCTGCTTCAAACGCCCCAACGCCTGCTCCAGCTGATACGGTAGGTGCCGCTTCGGATCAGGCCTCCAACGCCATAAGCTCCGCTGATCCTTTAGCCCCTGGGGCAAATTCAGGCGTGGGCTCCCCTGGACAGAACCCGCCTCAGAGTGATCCCAACTCCCTGATTCCTCCTCCGATCGAGCCGTCACAACCCTCTCCGATCAATACTGCCGGCAATGAGGAGAAGCAGCGTCAAGACCAGAAAGCCAAGTATTATGCAGCAAAGGTCAAAGCCGATAAGGAAGAAGCTTTAGCTTCCCTGCTGACCAAGAGCGACAAGGCAAAGAGTGACGAGACCAAGCGCGAAATCCTGCGTGAATACTACGATCTGCTTGCGAAACGGATGAAGAAGATCGACCCCTCCATTTCCGAGTGGATCGACACGATGCACGCCGCCTACCTCCGTCGTATCCAGCAAATCCGCGTTGAGCCGAGCATTCCTGAAGGACTTCCGCCAACTATCGCTGGAACCCCCAGTGCCTCGCCCTCACCATCACCCTCCGAGACTCCTGGGCATCACAAGAAGAAGAAAAAAGCTCATGACGATGACGCAGTTTCCCCGACAGCGTCTCCAACTCCCTCAAAGAAGTCCCAGTCAAACTCCTCAGCCAAAGTTTCCCCTTCTCCTTCGCCAAAGTCTTCCGAAAAGAAGAAAGCAGATTCCAATAACGACTAAGGCTTTTTTTAGTTATTGATCGTTGCGATGCAGGGGTTCTTTCATCTCCTGCTGTTGGTTCTTTGGGGAATTCTGATCCCCCTGCTTGCTCTTTGTTTTGCGCACTCCCTAGTGAACATGAGTTTGCTCACGAGGCTAAAGTCTTCGACTCCAGTGAGTGGCGATCATCAGGATGTTTCGGTGCTGGTACCGGCACGTAACGAGGAGGGACGGATTCGTGATTGTCTTGCTTCACTCATGGCTCAGAAGCCTCCGGTCCGGGAGATCATCCTGCTAGATGATCGATCGGCGGATCAGACTGCCGAAATTGCCCGGGAGTTAGGATTCCGCGAGGAGTCTGGAAGTCGGTTGCAGATTATTCATGGGCAGGAATTGCCTGAGGAGTGGGTTGGTAAAAACTGGGCCTGCCATCAGCTCTCTCAGGCAGCCTCACCAGAGAGCACACATCTTCTCTTTACCGATGCAGACACGATCCATGGCACTTCTTGCGTGCGCTCGGCGATCGCACACGCTGAATCCACCAGGGCCGATCTCCTCTCCCTCTGGCCCGACCAGATTACCGGAACCTGGTCTGAAAAAATGGTGATTCCCCTGGGGTATCTCCTCTTCATGGCCTTTCATCCGTTTCCGCTTCTTCGACTCCTGCAGGACCGACCGGAGAGAGTCTCACGCTGGGGATTCACTCGGGCACAGGTGGCCGCATTTGGAGCAGCCAATGGACAGTTTCTTCTCTTTAAGCGTTCCTCGTATCAGCTCCTCGGGGGTCATGAAGCCCTGAAGAGTCATCTTGTTGAGGACATTGCTTTCGGTCGACGGGTAGCATCGCGGACCGGCGAGGGAATGCGATTGGTGAATGCCGATGGCATCAATCTTCTAAGTTGTCGTATGTATACGGGATTCTCGGAACTCTGGGAGGGATTTTCCAAGAATCTCCGTCCCGTCTTTGAGGAATCGCATGTCGGCTTTGCACTCTTTGGAGTGGTGATTTTCAGTTTCTTCCTCTTGCCATTTTTGATGCTGATGCTCCCAGGAGTAATCCTTCAAGCTGCTGTGGTTGCAGCCCTGTTGATCATGGGAATGAGGTTGATCCTGACCTTGCGGTTTCGTACCTCGTGGCTTGGATTGCTCACCCACCCGTTTGCGGTGATCCTCTCGCTTCTGATCGCACTCAATAGCTGGAGGCTCTGCCATACAACCGGAGTGAGCTGGAAAGGTCGTAACTATTCCGGCCAAACCAGATCTCTCCTAGACTGAAATTATTCAGCGTTTTTCTAGGGATTCTGGCCAACACGTCCATGAAAAAATCGGAGCGCATCGAGGAGTTCGTCCGTGGATTGGATGAAAGTCGCAGGGAAGAATCCTTTCATCCCTGCTATCTGGCATACTTTGAGTGCTTCAATTCAGGGCGTTACTACGAGGCCCATGACGTGCTTGAGCATCTCTGGTTGAAGGATGGACGGGATGCTCCTGATTATGTTTTCTACAAAGGGCTGATCCAGCTTGCCGGAGGTTTCGTCCATCTCCGCCTCCAGCACTTCAACCCTGAACACCCAAAGCATGGCCGACGTTTGCATCCCGCACGCAGGCTCTTTCTTCTGGCGGAAGCGAATCTGATCCCTTACGACCTCTGGCATAACGGGCTCGATCTTCAGCAGGTGCTCTCTCTCTGTCGGCATATGATCGTGCAATTGGAGCAGTCCGATTGTTTCGAAAATCCCTGGGCTCCTGAAATAGCTCCGGTACTGCCGAATCCCATTGCCAGAAAAGGCTCCGATTGAGCACAACTTGAGGGTAATCTTTCCGCCGTGTTCCGCTCCTATCACGCCCGCATTAAGAATCCTCGTGTCGCCTTGGCCGCGGGACTCGCCATTGCGCTGCTGCTGCAGCTTGGCAGCGGATGGATCGATCCCTACACAACGCAAGTCATTCTCTTTGCCGCCATCAATGTGATTCTGGCTGTCTCCCTGAATCTCGTGATGGGTGAGACCGGGCAATTCTCGCTCTGTCACGCCGCATTCATGGCGGTGGGCGCCTACGCTTCGGCACTGCTGACCGGCAAGGCGCTCCCCTCACTCTTTCCACACCTTGCGTGGACCGGCACTTCCTGGGCATCGCAACTGACCTTTCTTCCCGTCCTGATGATCGCGGGTTTGATTGCGGCCTTTGCTGGACTGATTGTGGGAGGGCCGTCGCTCCGTCTTCGGGGAGACTATCTGGCAATGGTAACGCTCGGATTTGGCGAAATCATCCGCGTCCTCTTGCAGAATACCAACGCCGTCGGCGGAGCACGCGGTATGGAGGGGATCCTTCCGGCGACGAACCTTTTTTGGGCGATCGGTTTTGCCGCGGTGACCCTCTACACAATGATTGCCTTGGTCCGATCGACTTATGGCCGGGGATTCCAAGCGGTGAGGGACGACGAGATCGCCGCCGAAGCGATGGGGATCAATACCACCCGGTTCAAGGTAACCGCCTTCGTTATCGGGGCCTTCTTCGCCGGTGTTGCAGGTGCTCTCTATGCCCATGCCGTGGAGTTCATCAGCCCAGAGGGATTCAATTTTCTCCGTTCTTTCGAGATCATCGTCATGGTCATCCTCGGCGGACTGGGCCGGCCAGTGGGGGTTGCCGTGGCGGCGATCCTAATCACGCTCCTTAATGAATGGCTGCGCGACCTTTCCCAGTACCGCATGGTGGTGTATGCCCTCATCATCATCCTTTTCATGATTTTCCGTCCGGCGGAATCGCTGAGACCCTTCATCGGGAGGCTGATTCCTGAAAGATTCGTCCGATTCAAAAAATCAAAAGCCGCATGAGCAACTCACAAGCTTTGCTCGAAGTTAAGAATTGCTCCCTCCGCTTTGGAGGGATTGCCGCTCTCACAGATGTTTCGATCAAGATAGAGGCAGGGGAGTTGCTTGGGTTAATCGGGCCGAATGGCGCGGGTAAGACATCTCTCTTCAATATCATAACTGGGGTCTATCGTCCGACCGAGGGGGAAATTCTCTTTGAGGGAGGCCTCATCGCCGGACTTCCCTCCCATGCCATCAACACGCTTGGTATGGCGCGCACATTCCAGAATATCCGTCTTTTCGGTTCGCTCGATGTCGGGATGAATGTCCGCACCTCGTTTATCGCTCGGTTGCGCAATGGTCTTATCAATACCGTGTGCCGTGGGCGATCCTTTCGCAGCGAGGAGGAAGAGGTTCAAGAGGAGGGGCGGCGGTTGCTTGCTTACTTCGGACTCGAACACGCAGCCCTGCATCCGAGCCGCAGTCTTCCGTATGGGGACCAGCGTCGGCTGGAGATCGTCCGGGCTCTTGCAACCAAGCCGCGACTTCTCCTGCTCGATGAACCAGCAGCAGGAATGAATCCGACCGAAAAGGAGGAACTGAAGCAGTTGATCGCGCGCGTCCGTGATGAATTCGGCACAGCGGTGATGCTCGTCGAGCATGACATGAAGGTCGTGATGGGAATCTGCGAGCGTCTCTATGTGCTCGATCAGGGCAAGGTTCTTGCCTCGGGTACGCCCGCAGAGATCCGTGCCAATCCAAAGGTGATCACAGCCTATCTTGGGGAGAGTCGCGGGGAGGAGGTTGCATGAGTGATGATCCACTCCCTCCTATGTTGGAAATCGCGGCGTTGGAGGTCCGCTATGGAGGAATCCGGGCGCTGAACGGCCTCTCGCTAAAAGTTCCGAAAGGAAGCATTGTCACCCTGATCGGGGCGAATGGTGCTGGCAAATCGACAACCCTTCGGACGATTTCCGGGCTCGTGCCGACGGCTGCTGGATCGATCATTTTTGATGGTAAGGAGATCGCCGGGTGGCCTGCTCATCGGATTGTTGCGGATGGACTTGCCCATGTCCCGGAGGGGAGGCTTGTCTTTCCTGATTTGACCGTGAAGGAGAATTTGATGATGGGTGCTTATCTCCGGCGGGATCGCAAGGAAATCGCCTCCGATCTGGAGTGGGTTGGCGAATTCTTCCCCCGTCTCAAGGAGCGTATTACCCAGCGTGCGGGGACGCTCAGCGGGGGAGAGCAGCAGATGCTGGCAATCGGACGTGCCCTCATGGGGAGACCCCGCTGTCTCATGCTTGATGAGCCATCGTTGGGGATTGCTCCACTGCTTGTTGAGACGATCTTTGAGCGCCTGGTGGCTCTGAACAATGAGCGCAGGATGACGATGCTGCTGGTTGAGCAGAATGCCTCACTTGCCCTGAAGGTCAGTGATTACGCCTATGTCCTTGAGACCGGGCATATTCATCTGGAAGGCCCCTCCTCCGAGATCAAGAATCGTCCGGAGATTCAGGCGGCTTATCTGGGACACTAAGCACTCCACGTTCTCATTGGAGTGATGGACTGCACGTCGGGATCTGAGGCCTTGCTCTTGAAGGTCCTCCTAGGATAGCTAGGAAGGCTATGGTTTTTTCCGCAACAGTCCTTTTACTCCTCGACGCCGCCTCCTCAGCGCCACAGGCACCCAGCCCCATCACCCAGTTTGCCCCGCTGATTTTCATCGGTGTCATCTTCTACTTCCTTCTGATCCGTCCCCAGCAGAAGCAGCGCAAGGAGCAGCAGAAGCTGATCGAATCGATTAAGACGGGTGATAAGGTGGTCACCAGCGCCGGCATTCATGGCATGATCTCCAACGTGAAGGAGCGCACCGTTCTGCTGAAGATTGCTGACAATGTGAAGATCGAGATCGACAAGGCAGCCGTCGCCACGGTGCTCGACCGCTCTGCTGAGGAATCCTCGGGGACCTCGGCCTCCTAAACCACGCTAGCTCTGCAAACCTCCCCCCGACAGCCATTAGAAGTTCTCACTCATTGAATCCTCGACGCCACCGCTCCACATGACACCTCTACTCACCTTTTTCTTCGGACTGCTGATTCTGGGCCTCTTTGCCTGGTACTTTTCCACCGAGAGTGACAGCAAGAAGCGTTGGCTCGGAGCTGTCCTGACGATCCTTCTCCTGCTCTTCTGCCTCGACTCGGCCACCCCGCCTGCCAAGAAGATTCATCTCGGCCTGGATCTGCGCGGCGGAACTTCCTTCCTTCTTCAATTGGTTCCCCAGAATGATCAGCCTATTACGGCCGACATGCTCCAGCAGGCGGTCGAAGTCATCCGCAAGCGTGTCGACAAGTTCGGCGTCAGCGAACCCGTGATCGCGCCGCAAGGTTCCAGCAGGATCCTTGTTCAGATTCCTGGCCTTGATCCCGCTCAGATCCAGTCAACCAAGGAGCAGCTCCAGCAAGTTGCGAAACTCGAGTTCGCCGAGGTTCATCCCGATTCTGTCGCGCTCATTGCTCAGATCGACAAGGGGGAGGCGATCCTTCCTCCAGGATTTGTCATCAAAGAGCATACCCAGAACTACCAAGGTAAGGAGGTCACCGAACGCCTCCTTGTAAAGAAGGAGGCAGACCTGACCGGTGAGCATGTGAATCGCGCTTTTGCCTTTTTTGATCAGCAGGGATATGGCGTCTCGCTTAACCTCGATGGAGAGGGTGCCAAGACCTTCTTTGAACTGACTCAACAACTTGCACCGCATCAGGGTCGTCTAGCGATCCTTCTCGATGGGAAGATTCAGAGTGCCCCATCGGTAAAGAACCCAATCGCAGGAGGTCAGGCTCAGATTACTGGAAATTTCAAAGAGAAGGAGGCTCGCGAACTCGCCAGCGTCCTTGAGAATCCACTCCGCACTCCCGTGACGATCGAGGAGACTCGCAGTGTCTCGCCGACTCTCGGGCAGGATTCGATCCGTAGCGGCATTGTCTCGGGTATCGGGGGCCTCGCCCTCGTGATGCTCTTTGTCCTTTTCTACTACCGACTCGCAGGCTCCGTGGCCCTGATCGGTCTTTGGATCAACATCGTTCTACTCTTCGGCATGATGGCCATGTTCCATTTTGTCCTGACTCTGCCCGGCATCGCCGGTATCATCCTCACAATCGGTCTTGCTGTGGACGCCAACGTGCTACTCTACGAGCGCCTGCGTGAGGAACTCGGCGCTGGAAAATCACTCGGTGCCGCTATCGATGGAGCCTACAACAAGGCCTTCAGCGCGATCTTTGACGCGAATGCCACGACTCTCATCACGGCGGGCATCCTTTTCTGGCAGGCAACCGGCCCCGTGCGTGGCTTCTCGGTCACGCTGATGCTCGGCATCGTCGCCTCACTCTTCTCGGCAATCCTTTTCACCCGCACCGCCTTCCGATGGATGATGAAATTCGCCGGTCTCAAGCGCCTCACGATGGCGAATCTGGCACCAAGCCATCAGTTCAACTTCTTGGGCAAGCGGGTGATTGCGGTTTTCATCTCTGTCATCCTGATCGGGGGTTCGATTGTCTTCTTCGCGGTCCGTGGGGCCAATAACTTCGGCATTGATTTCCGTGGAGGTGATCTCTTGGTCATTGATTCGCAACCCGCCCTCACGGTGAACGAGGTTCGCAGTGCCCTGACGGCTCTCCACCTTACCGAAGAGACCATTCAGCTGGAACAGGCCGGCACTCAGCAGATGATTGCCATCCGAAGCGCCGAGGATACTTCAAGCCGGATCTTGGAGCAGTTGAAGCAGAGCTTCCCTGAACGCAAACTCGTTGCCGCCCAGCAGGAAAAAGTCGGTGCCCAGATCGGTCTCGAGTTTGCCAAGAAGGCGCTCCTCGCGCTCGGCTTGGGTATGGTCGGCATTCTGATTTACGTGACGCTTCGCTTTGAGTTCTCCTTCGCAGTGGGAGCACTTGTGGCGCTTCTTCATGACGTGATCATTACGGTCGGGGTCTTCTCTCTCACAGGCGGCGAGCTTTCGCTCGTGATGGTGGGTGCGATCTTGACGATTGCCGGATACTCGATTAACGATACGATCGTTGTCTACGACCGTATCCGCGAGGGGCTCCGTAACGGTGCCGGGGGAAGTGTCGAGGCCCTGATGAATCGTAGCATCAACGAAACCCTCGGTCGTACGATCCTGACGGGAGGCATGACGCTTCTTTCCGTGGCCACGCTCTTCTTCTTCGGCGGAGCCGTGCTTAAGGATTTCGCCTTCGCGATCCTGATTGGTATTCTCGTCGGTACCTACTCCTCGGTGTTCGTCGCCTCACCGATTGTTCTTTGGTGCTCTAAACTCGGAGCCAAGAAAGCCGCCGCTGGTAAATAGTCGGCAAGAACCTTTTCCCGCTTTCCACCTTTCAGCTTTCACTTTTTAACCTCAGTTCATCCATGTCCCTTCTTGTTCTCGGTTCCATCGCCCTCGACACCGTCAAAACTCCACTTGAGGAGCGTGCCGATATCCTCGGAGGTTCAGCATCCTACGCGGCCGTTGCGGCTAGTTTCTTTTCCCCTGTGAATCTGGTGGGGATTGTCGGTGATGATTTTCCGAAGGAGAACATCGAGTTTTTCAGGGGTCGAAACATCGATCTTAAGGGTCTGCAAGTGGTTCCTGGAAAGACCTTCCGCTGGTCCGGGGAATACATGTGGGACATGAATCAGCGGGAGACCCGTTCGGTGGAGTTGAATGTCTTCGAGAACTTCTCCCCTGATCTTCCCGAGGCTTATCGTTCCGCCCGGATGGTCCTGCTGGGCAATATCGCGCCGGCACTCCAGCATCATGTACTGGATCAGTTAACGCGTCCTCATTTCGTTATCGCTGACACAATGGATCTCTGGATCAACATTGCGAAGGAAGAATTGGTGCGCCTGATCGCTCGGGTCGACATGCTCATTCTGAATGACAGTGAGGCCCGTGAACTGACTGGAGAGACCAGTCTGATCAAGGCTGGTCGCCGCATCCGCGAGATGGGACCCTCCGTGGTTGCGATCAAGAAGGGTGAGCACGGATGCCTGCTCTTCGGTAACGGACAATTCTTCAGCTGCCCTGCTTATCCGCTGGAGGATATTCATGATCCAACCGGAGCCGGCGACTGCTTTGCCGGTGGACTTGCCGGATATCTGGCCAGCCGTCACCTCAGTGATGAAGAGCTGAGTGAAAAAAAAGAGATTCCCTTTGAATACCTTCGCCAGGCCGTGGTGGAAGGAAGCGTTCTTGCGAGTTTCAATGTCCAGTCTTTTAGCATGGATCGACTAAGGAATGTGACCAAGGATGAGATCGCGGAGCGGTACGAGATCTTCCGCACGCTCAGTCGCTTTGAGGCGATCTAACAGCTCTTTCCCGAGGGGTCACGGCGCCGATGAATGGTGCGGATGACCTTGTCCTCAGCTGAGTTGGGGATCATGGTGAATCAATGAACAAGAGTCCCAAGCCTATCCCCACTGGGAGCCTCTCGGCCTCAGTGCTTCTCCCTCCCGCGGATCTCTATCCCTTGTTGGAATGCCGTCACTGTGATCCGCATCGGATTCTCGGCGTTCGCTCATACCAAGAGGGAGGGACAATAGCCCGGGTCTTTTATCCAGGGGCATCAAGTGTAAACCTGAGTTTCTCGAGTGGTGAGAAGCTCCATCTTACAAAAGTTCATGCCGACGGATTGTTCGAGGCTGAGAGTGCCAAAGAGATTCCTTCCGCCCCAATCGCCTACATGATCGAGGTGACACATGCAGATGGCTCATCGGTTCATTTCAGGGATGCGTATGCTTTTGCTCCCATGCTCGGTGAGTTGGATCTCTATCTGCTGGGTCAGGGTGAACACTTGGAGGCTTACAAGATTCTTGGTGCCCACCCTCGAAGTATCGATGGCATCCCAGGAACTTCTTTTGCGGTCTGGGCACCGAATGCCCAGCGGATAAGTGTCGTTGGCGACTTCAATGTCTGGGATGGCCGTCGCCATATGATGAGGCGTCTCGGGGGATCCGGTATCTGGGAGATTTTCATTCCCGGAGTTGCCGAAGGAGAGCATTACAAATTCGAGATTCGTGGTCCTCACGGAGATATCTTTCTTAAGACCGACCCCTTCGGATTCTTCGCCCAGCATGATCTGAGGACAGCTTGCATGGTGACGGACCTCGGGCGCTATTCCTGGAGCGACCAGAACTGGATGGAGCGGCGAGCCCAGCGGAATGCTTACGCCGAGCCGATGTCTGTTTATGAAGCCCATCTCGGCTCGTGGCGCAGGCGCCCCGAGGAGAAGGATAGACCCCTCAGCTATCTCGAACTCTCGGTGGAACTCGTCGCCTATGTGAAGGAGATGGGCTTCACCCATGTGGAGTTACTGCCTGTCATGGAGCATCCCTTCGACGGATCATGGGGCTACCAAGTGGTTAACTTCTTTGCCCCGAGCAGTCGCTTCGGCTCGCCGGATGAATTTCGTCATCTCATTGACGCTCTCCATCAAGCTGGCATCGGAGTTATTCTCGATTGGGTGCCTGGTCACTTCCCAAAGGATGCACATGGGCTTGCGCGGTTTGATGGTACAGCGCTTTACGAGCACGAGGACCCTCGTCTTGGCGAACATCGTGATTGGGGAACGCTGATCTTCAACTACGGACGCAACGAAGTTCGGAATTTCCTCATCGCCAATGCGCTTTTCTGGCTCGACCAGTATCACATTGACGGCCTCCGTGTGGACGCCGTGGCCTCGATGCTCTATCTCGACTACTCACGCAAGGCGGGAGAGTGGATCCCGAACAGATTTGGTGGACGCGAGAATCTGGAGGCTATCGAGTTCCTCAAGGGCTTCAATACCGCCTGCTACGCCCGCCATCCGGGAGTCGTGACGATTGCCGAGGAGTCGACGGCATGGCCTGGAGTCTCCAAGCCTGTCTACGATGGAGGGCTCGGTTTCGGATTTAAGTGGAACATGGGATGGATGAACGACTCACTTCGCTACATCGCGCGTCCTCCAATTCACCGAAAGCATCATCAAGGCGACATTACCTTCTCCATGCTTTACGCCTACCACGAGCACTTCGTGCTGGTGTTGAGCCATGACGAGGTGGTGCATGGTAAGGGATCCCTTCTAAATAAAATGCCCGGGGATGATTGGCAGAAGGCCGCAAACCTGCGGATGTTCTTGAGTTGGATGTGGACTCACCCCGGAAAAAAGCTTCTTTTTCAGGGGTGTGAAATCGGGCAGTGGCGCGAGTGGGATCACTCCCATAGCATCGATTGGCATTTGCTGGAGAATCAGCCTCATGAGGGCATTCAGAAATTGGTGCGTAGACTCAATGAGATCTATCGGAAGGAGACTGCTCTCAGCCTTCTTGATGATAGCCCGGAGGGATTCGAGTGGGTCGACTTCCATGATGCTGAGAACACGGTCTGGTCGTTTCTTCGCAAGACTCCTGCGGGGGCAGGAAACGACTTGCTGGTCGTGGTCAACGCCACCCCGGTTGTGCGCCATGAGTACCGCGTCGGCGTGCCATACGCGGGAACCTATGAGCAGATTCTGAATTCAGACGCTGAAGATTTCGGAGGTAGCGGATGTGTGCACATTGCTAACATTGAATCCGCTGGGATTACCGCTCATGGCCGAGATCACTCCATCACCATCGACCTTCCTCCCTTGGCTGTTTTGATTCTGAGAGTTCCCTGATCTTTTTCGATGCGGTTGATTTAATGCTGTTGAATGGGTGAAAAGTTAAAAACAGCACTTGACCCAATGACAGGGTAAATCCATGTTGCCTCAACTGCAAAACCTCCTAAAACAACAATCACCAACACAAACCACATGAAAACCCTCAAGACCCTCCGCGGTAAGTTTGCCGCCTTCACGCTTATCGAACTCTTGGTCGTCATCTCAATCATCGCAGTTCTTGCATCGCTTGCATTGCCTGCGATCACCGGGGCACTTGTCAAAGGACAAATCACCCAGACCACCAGCAATATGCGCCAGCTGTATTTGGCCTCGCACTCCTGTTATCTGGACGGTCAGGTCGCTGGCACGAACAGCGGATTTCCAGAGTATTATGCAAGTGTGTCTACTTGGTCGAATGCCTTGGCGCCTGCTTATCTAAGCTCCAATGCTTTTGCCAACTCCCTTGCCACCAAGGGTTCAAATGCTCTCGTTTATGCAGTCTCTGAAACCGATAGCAATAACAACGTGATGCTTTCCCAGGGGCTCACAATCACTGCAGGCACGCCAGCAACAGCCGTTTACTCTGCAGGTGCACCCTTCAATGGTAAGGGTGGAGCTGTAGTGACCAGTCAAGGATCGGCAATCAGCATTTCAGGAGCTACAAACATGGTTAACAGTGCGCTTAGCCAAGTTTCGTGCGTGAGCTCGAACATTCAGTAAATTTATCCTAATCTCGCAAAGGAGAGCCCTAGAAATAGGGCTCTTTTTTCTTTACAACCCAGTTAGACTAAGGTGCAATCACTACAAGATATCAACCCATGAAAACACTCAAGACACTCCGCGGTAAGTTTGCCGCCTTCACGCTTATCGAACTCTTGGTCGTTATCTCGATCATCGCCGTTCTTGCATCGTTGGCACTGCCTGCGATCACTGGAGCTCTTGTCAAAGGACAAATCACCCAGACTACCAGTAACATGCGCCAGCTGTATTTGGCATCGCACTCCTGCTATCTGGATGGTCAGGTCGCTGGCACGAATAGCGGATTTCCAGAGTATTATGCCAGTGTGTCTACTTGGTCGAATGCCTTGGCTCCTGCTTACCTTAGCTCCAATGCTTTTGCCAACTCCCTTGCAACCAAGGGTTCAAATGCACTCGTTTACGCAGTGGCTGAAACCGATAGCAATAACAACGTGATGCTTTCCCAGGGGCTCACAATCACTGCAGGCACCCCTGCCACGGCCGTCTATGCAGATGGCGCTCCTTTCAATGGTAAGGGCGGAGCTGTGGTGACCAGTCAAGGATCGGCAATCAGCATTTCAGGAGCTACAAACATGGTAAACAGTGCGCTAAGCCAAGTTTCGTGCGTGAGCTCGAATATTCAGTAAATTTAGTTTTCTTAAAAAGGGGGCCCTAGAACTAGGGCTCCCTTTTTTGTCTCTCGACACAGACCTTCCGTTTCGTTGACATAGTCTTCTAGTTATGGCTTCAAAATCAGCACCCAAAAAAAACAAAGCAGTTAAGACCTCATTTAGTAATGAGCGTGGAGTCGTTATGAATGGCGCCGAGATCTTGGTCGCCTCATTGGAGCGTGAGGGAGTGGATTTTGTTTTTGCCTATCCCGGTGGCTGCTCGATGCCGATCCATCAGGCGCTGACGAAATCGAAGAAGATCCGGACGATCCTTCCCCGACATGAGCAGGGTGGAGGATTTGCCGCCGAGGGATACGCCCGAGTGACGGGTAAGGCCGGCGTTTGCATGGCGACTTCGGGGCCCGGAGCCACGAATCTCGTGACCTGTATTGCCGATGCCTACATGGACTCTGTGCCGCTTGTTGCGATCACGGGTCAGGTTCCTCAGGAGATGATCGGACGTGGGGCCTTCCAAGAGACCGATTTCTTCGGAATGACGCTTCCCGTAGTCAAGCACAGCTATCTAGTTTGGGATATCAATGATATTCCCCGGATCATCAAGGAGGCATTCCATATCGCCCAGAGCGGACGCCCCGGTCCTGTGTTGGTCGATATCCCCAAAAATATCCAGAACCAGACAGCTCAACCGATATTCCCCAAGAGTATCAGTCTTCGCGGCTATAATCCGGTTCGCCGTGCGGATGATGTTGCGCTTCAGGAAATGCTTGGGCTGATTGCCTCCGCCAAGAAGCCGATGATCTATTGCGGTGGCGGCGTGATCACTGCGGAAGCCTCCAAGGAATTGACCGAGTTTGCCGAGCGCACCCAGATTCCTGTGGCCACCACCCTCATGGGAATCGGTTGCTTCCCCGAAACACACCCCCTCTCCCTTAAATGGCTCGGCATGCATGGAACCGTCTATGCCAACAACGCCGTGAACGAGGCAGATCTCTTGCTGGCCATCGGTGTTCGTTTTGATGACCGCGTCACCGGAAAGGTCGAGAAGTTCTGCGAGCACGGAACGATCGTTCATATCGACATCGACAACTCGGAGATCAACAAGAACCGCGCTGTGAAACTCCCCATCCTCGGTGATGTGAAGGATGCCCTGACGCGCCTCAACAAGGAACTCGACCGCTCAGGCAATAAGCCGGTGAAGAAAGATCACACACGCTTCCCGGCTTGGTACAAGCAGATCGCAAAGTGGAAGAAAGATCATCCTCTCCGCTATAAAGATACTCCTGATGCCATCCAGCCGCAGCATGTGATCGAACTCTTGATGGAGCTCACCAAAGGGCAGGCGATCATCACCACGGGTGTTGGTCAGCATCAGATGTGGGCTGCCCAGTACTACAACTTCACCGAGCCGCGCACGCTGGTGACCTCGGCTGGTCTCGGATCCATGGGATTCGGCTATCCCGCAGCTCTGGGTGCCAAACTTGGACGTCCCGACAAGCAGGTCATCGATATCGATGGTGATGGTTCTTTCCTGATGAATGTCCAGGAACTAGCTACGGCTCACATCGATGGAATCGCTTCCAAGGTGATCATTCTCAACAACCAACATCTTGGTATGGTGGTTCAGTGGGAAGACCGCTTCTACGACAGCAACCGTGGACACACATTCCTCGGAGATCCTAAGGATTTGAAGCGTATCTATCCCGACTACTTAGGGATTTGCGAGGGCTTTGGCGTTCCAGCAGAGCGCGTGCTCCACAAGAAGGATCTGCGCGCTGCTCTCCAACGCATGCTGGACTCCAAGGAGACCTATGTTCTGGATGTCATGACACCGTACACGGAGCATGTGCTTCCGATGATTCCTGCGGGCAAAACCTACAAGGATATCATTACGGAGTAGCGGTGCAGCCTTGCTGCTCCGCTACAGAACGAAGTTGGGTAGACCGAAGGTTGAAAGCTAGGGGAGTAGATCCAAAGCTTTGAGGGTGGGCGAGCGATCAGATTTTGGGTTTAGAGGCAATGGACTCCCTGTATGATTTGGGCCTCATGCTCTTCTGTTTTCAGCTGTTAGCCTAAAAGCCTTTCTTGCCCCCTATGCCCTCGTTTGTTCGCATTCTAATCGATCGCTCTGAGGGGAGAAAATTGGATTACTCGGTTCCGGAGGAATTGAAGGGGCAGATCACGATCGGTTCTCGCGTGATCGTGATGGTGCGAAACCGCCGCGCTGTGGGAACCGTTTTGGAGTTGTTGGAGCACTCTGATGTTCCAGGGATTCGTCCTCTGATGTCCTTGGTTGGGGAAGAGACAAGCCTGCCCCAAACCATGCTGAAGCTGGCCCACTGGATGGCTGATTATTACTGCGCCCCGATCGCCTCCGTCATGCGTTCCATGCTCCCTCCGATGATGAGAGGCGAGACCATTGCGGGAAGGAAAGTTCGAATGGTTTCACTCGCTCGACGGATTGAGCCGGAAGAATTGCAACGAATAGAAAAGAGTGCTCCCAAGCAAGGTGCGATCCTTAAGCATCTCGAGATGTTTCCTGAACCGATTGCCTCGCAAGAATTGTTGAATCGATGTGCAGCTTCTGAGTCCTCGCTCAAAGCTCTGATGGGGGCTGGATTGGTTCGAATCCTTCTTGAACGCAGGACGGGTGCGCAATCTGAAGCTGAGGAAATCCTTCCCGGAAAAATCCCAAAGCTGAATGCGGATCAACAACTGGTTGTCGGGAGACTTGAGCAGGCATTGGATAATCTGGCTGCAGGCTCAACGGCACCGTCGCCTTACCTGCTGCATGGAGTTACCGGCAGTGGGAAAACGGAAGTTTATCTCCGGGCTCTTGCCCGCGCTCTTGAATCCGGAAAGAGCGGTCTGGTGCTTGTACCCGAGATTGCTCTAACCCCTCAGACTGTGGAGCGTTTTCGATCCCGCTTTGACCATGCCGGTAAAGCAGGAGCCGGCGTCGCGGTTCTTCACAGCCACCTGACCGATGCCGAGCGACGTGAGGAGTGGATGCGTCTTCAGCGTGGCGATGCTCGTATTGCCATCGGGGCTCGTAGTGCGGTCTTCGCTCCTCTTCGGAATCTTGGAATTATCATCGTGGATGAGGAGCACGAAAACACCTACAAGCAGGAGGAAACGCCACGGTACCATGCCCGGGATGTCGCCGTCATGAGGGGACGGGTCGAAGGGGCCCTTGTTATTCTTGGGAGCGCCACGCCATCGGTGGAAAGCTTTCAGAATGTCCAATGCGGGAAGTACGCCTTGCTTGAGCTTCCGCGCCGTGCCGATGGTCAACTCATGCCCCTGATCCGAGTGGTTGATTTGAGGCTCCAAGGAAAACGAGCAAAGTCCGAGGGAGGACTCTCCGCCCCTCTGCAAATGGCCATGACCAAGCGTCTCGAGGCTGGTCAGCAGACCATTCTCTTCCTGAATAGGCGCGGTTACTCAACCTCGCTGCTCTGCGAGCAGTGCGGTCATGTCTGCCGCTGTCCGAACTGCAGTCTCTCCCTGACACTTCACCGCGCGGAAAACCGTCTGGCATGTCATCTCTGCGGTCATGCTTCAAAGCCACCCGAGCGCTGTCCCGAATGCAGAGATCCTGGAATCCAGCATTCCGGCATCGGCACTCAACGAGTCGAAGAGACGATCAGACGGCTTTTTCCCAAGGCCCGCTTGGCACGGATGGATGCCGATACCATGTCTCGCCGGGGATCTTATGACGAAGTACTGGGAAAATTTCGATCCCGCCAGATCGACATCCTGCTGGGCACACAGATGATCGCGAAGGGCCTGGATTTCCCGAACGTCACACTCGTGGGAATCATCAATGCCGACATCGGCCTTCACTCTCCCGATTTTCGTGCAGGGGAACGGACTTTCCAACTCCTCACCCAGGTTGCGGGTCGTGCAGGGCGAGGAGATACCGAGGGGGAGGTGATCGTCCAGACATTCTCTCCAGCAAGTCCCTCGATTCAGCATGCGAGGCATCACGATTACGCCGGTTTTTTTGAGCAGGAGATCTCTTTTCGGGAGGCCTTCAAGCATCCACCCTTCACCCGAATGGTTCTGGTTCAGGTTCGCGGGGTCTCGCTTGAACGAACAAACCGCTCCGCAAGCCTCATCGCTGCGGCTTTCCATGCGAAGTCTCCCGCCTCGGTCGAAGTTTCGGAGGCTGCGGCGGCCCCTTTAGAGAGAGCTCATGGGCAGTATCGTTTTCATGTCACACTGAAGGCAAAATCAGGCGTTCTGTTGGCTAGGCTTGTCCGTGAGGTCACCTCGGAATTGAAGCTTCCCGAAGGGGTCATTATGACCATCGATGTCGATCCCTACTCCCTAATGTAGGCGCGCTCTTCCCCTGCTTTACAAGAGGCGCCGCAATCCAGAAGGTTGAGTGTGATGAGCAATCCTGAACCAACGATTATCTCTCGCTTGAGGAGGAGGGAAGTTTTGGATCGTCATACTTTCCAAGGGAAGCTGGATCATTTGCTCCGATATGTTGCCGCATCGTTGTTTGGATTCCTCTTCTGTTGCCTACTTATTGGAATTCCGATCCTGCTGATTATCACCTCCACCTATGGACTTGGTGACTCTATTCGCACGAAGGCTGAAGTGCTTCTTGGAGGCAAATTCTACAAGGTCAGTGTCGGGCGTGTTCTTTTCAGCCCTACCCGGGGCTTTATTCTGGATCGCCTTGAGATTCACGATCTAACGCCGTCTCAACGATTGATCGTTTCCGCAAATAGGATCGCCGTTTCTGTGAATATGGATTCACTCTTGCGACGCACCCCCCGTCTAGAGCGGATCTTTCTTCGTGATGCGACCCTTGATATTCCTCTTGGCCCCTCCGAGGAGCCTCGCCTGAGACTTGATCATGTCCGAGGTCTCATTATCTGCCCGCCCTCACAGTTTAGATTGAGTTCAGCCACCTTTGAGATCGCCGGGGTGAAGGTCAGTGTCTCGGGATCCTTCCTGAATCCGCAAAAGTTCTCTCCCAAGCCGGTCTCTTCGGAAGGGCCGGGTAAGACAGCTCAGACCATCGAGTCCATTCAACGGGAGTTGCTGTCAATTCACTGGAGCGAAGGGAAGCCGATTCTCTCCATTCAGGCAGGAGGTGATCTGAGTGATTCCGAGAGCCTGCGGGTGGATCGTGCGGAGTTGCAAGCGGGACCTGGAGAGTGGCATGGCGTCACCTTCAGGCATATCGCTCTGGCGCTTCATTATCAGCAGAGGAAATTGACCTTGGACCGGCTGGTGACGGATGACGGATCAGGAATATTTCAGGCTGCTGGGAAAGCAGATTTCCTTCAAAAAAATTCCTTCTTAGAATTTTCGGGAGCACTGAGAGGGGGGGTGATCCCATCTCTGCTCTTATCTCCCGCAAAAGCGAGTGATTGGACCTGTCGGGACTCGCTGCACCTCGAAGGGAATATGTCTGCTGATTGGCTTTCAGGGAAACCGGTTCTCGGCGGGATTGCGCGATTCGATACCGGGCATCTTGGCTATCGCGGCGTGATGTTCGAGACGCTCTCGGCGGGGGTAGCGATACACGAGGGAAAGTTTCTTGTTCGGGATTTTCACGCCTCAGGCGAAGCTGGGACGATCGACGCCGATCTCATGGTTGCACCTGGTGATAACCGCTTGCGCCTTAGAGCTGCACTCTTCCCCTCAAAGTTTGCGCCAATGACCGGAGGCAAAACCCAGGAGGCACTCGAGGTGATGGATTTCAAGGACCCCTTGCAGATCAGCTTTGAGGGAGGAGCTCCTGTTCTTGATCCCCTACAACTCCATGGAGATGGGACTCTTAACCTTGGAAAAGCAGCTATGAGAGGTGCTTGGATCGATGGGCTGAGTGCAAAAATTAGAGCATCCGGCGGCGCTGTTACCTTCCGAGATATCGTGGTAAAAATAGGAGATGGTTTCGGCCGGGGTGAGTTCGTCTATGATTACAAGAACTGGGAGGGGCTCTTTCCGAAAGTGCAGTCAACGCTTGATCCCGTCAAAATGATGACCTGGATCGATCCACGTATTGCCGAGACGCTTACGGCTTATCGCTTTGTCAAAGCTCCGAATGTCCGACTCACGGGAAAAGTGGGATTGCGTGATCCCGAAAAAAACGACCTGCAAATCGAACTTAATGCCCCCGCTGGACTCGGATACACCTTGATCGGTAAAGATCTCCCCTTCGGTGCAACTTCCGGCACAGTCCATCTGAAGGGACAGAAGCTCCAGATCGACCTTCCTCAGTCACACCTCTTCGGTGGGGATGTCGCCTTGAAGGCCGATGTTTCTGTCCTGCCGCGGGATCCCCGTTACGGGGCATCAGTGCACCTTGAGAATGTTGACTTCAAGACGCTCACCAAACTCTATTTCGACTACAACGAGTCGAGCGGGAAACTTACCGGAGATTATGCGTTCCGAGCGGTTGGTGGGAATGACCGGGCGATGTCCGGGAAGGGGAACCTCCTGATCCGCGATGGCAATGTGCTCGCGATGCCGATTCTTGGCCCCCTCTCTCTCCTGCTCAATGATGTGATTCCCGGTTTGGGCTACCAATCTGCAAAAAAAGCCACGGCTGATTTCACCGTCGACGATGGAGTCATCACGACTCGTGATATGCTAATCCAAGGTACGGGTTTCAATATGATAGGGCATGGCAACATCCATTACCTTGATGACAGCATGGACATGAGTATCAGGCTCAATGCCCAGGGGATCCCGGGACTTGCGACTTTCCTGATCAGCAAAATCTTCGAGTACGAGTCGACGGGATCAGCCAAGCATCCGAAGTGGCGACCAAAGCTCCTTCCGAAGGGAAATAGTGCGCCAAAGGCAACTCCCCAGCCTACGCCCGCTGCCACGCCTGCAAAGTAATTGGCTTTCAAGGCACAATCAGATCGATCCAGAGTGCTTGACGTGTGACGGGAAAGCGGGCGTGCCTGAATTGCTTCCACCCGGCTTGAGTGGCTAACGAGTGAAATTCGTGGAAGGAGAAAGCCCGGCGTATCGACATGCGCGCATCGTGTTTCGTCATTGGTTCCCTCAGCAAGAGTGCCGTCAAGAGCCAGATGCCAAAAGCACCAAGGAGATTACGCTCCAGATCGGCTATCAGCAGATGATGGGAGGAGAGTCGTCGGGCATTGATCATCACAAGAATCGCATCCTTGTCGCTAAAGTGATGGAGCGCCAAGGAACAGAGCACCAGTTCCCACGAACCTGAGCCCCAATTCCGAATGTCTCCCTGATGAAAGGTGATCTCGGGAAAGTCTCTGCTCCTTTTACGGGCCACAGAGAGAGTTGCCTCATTGCTATCAATAGCATCAATGGTCACAGGAATACCCCGCTTGCGACACCAGAGGACTAATTGCCTGGGAAGGTCTCCTTCCCCGGTTGCGAGATCCAAAACCCGGAGCGGTGTTTCCTTGCGAGGGCGATTCAAAAACCAGCGTTTCAAAAACCGATAAAGGATCGAGTAGGCGCCAAAGTGACGATTGAGCCATCGCAGATTGGCGAGGTCACGTTCTAACTCCGCCGAGGGTTTCCCGTTTTCGAGGACGGCCAGATCCATCAGTTCGGAAATTTCTGGATCGAATTCCCTCTTCATCAGGGAATAAGGGTAAGGGTTGCAAGCATACGTCCGGTCAGTCCTTTTTCCCTTCGATAGGAGTAGTAGAGTTCGGGATGACAGGCGGTGCAGAGCTCACTGTTGTGAATCTCTAGGACGCCGCATTCACGTGCCTGCTCCTGAATCCTCGCCCCAAAATCAATCTCATAGCACGGGGGACGGATGCAGGGGCCAATGACCACGCTGAGATCCTGACAATCAAGATCGGTGACTTTCAGGAGTTTCTCAATTGCGAGAGGGACAATTCCAAGTTCGGTTCCCTTTTTTCCGGAGTGGACGAGTGCCCCCGCAGATCCATCGCGGGCCACGATCCAGACTGGTGCGCAGTCCGCTATATAAATTCCGAGAGTGAGACCCCGTGTGCAAGTGATGAGGGCGTCCATCCCCCGAATCGCAGAAGTTGTAGCCACGGTGACTATGGCGATCTCCTTTCCATGGATCTGTTCGGCGGTGACCAGAGGGAAGTTCTCAAGACCTTCTTGTTCAAGGATGCGTTGATGTTGGGGAGCCAACAGTGTCATGGCCTCGGCACGCTCCAGGGCCAAAGGTAGACCCGGAATGCGGCCTATAAAATACGCCGCGATCCGGGGAATTCCCTCAAGAGCCTGAACAGACTCGATGGGAGTTCTGTTCAAAGTCGGAAGAATTAGTCGGTTGCCTTCGAGGGACTCTTCTCTTGCTTTCTGACCGTGGAACTCTTGATCAAATCGTTAAAATTATCAGAAGGAGGAAGTGGGTCATCCTTGCGGAGTGCACGAGGAAGTTCGGGGCGCTTTTTATGTTCGTCGTTGATATCCTGGTAGCGCTTCTTCTCCCATTTGTTCATCGGATCATTGAAGAACTCCTCGTACTGAGTATTGAGCGAGAGGGCCTGATCATACTGTGCCAGTCCCTGGATGTAGCTATAGTAGGCGTTGAGTACGGAAGTCTGGGCCTGAAGAAGCTGAACCTGTGCATTGATCACGTCGAGTTGGACGCCGGCGCCAGCATCAAGTCGCTCACGCGAGAGACGCAGTGCCTCAACCGCCTGCTCGACGGTCGCCTTCTGGCTGTCGATGGTTTCGCTGGCTTGTTTGAGATTCGAGATTGCCTGCTGGACTTGCAGGATGACTTGGCGGACGCCGTTATCATACGCGACCTTGTAGTTCATCATCGTCGCTTTTGCAGACTTCACATTTCCGTAGGTGGCAAGGCCGTCGAAGATGGCCCAGTTTCCACTTGCCCCCACAAACCATCCCTGAAGAGTGTCCTCGATGTTTCTTCCTTGGTAACCCTCGTATTGACGCCCTCCATTGGCATTGATCGTTGGAAGCCAACCAGCGATGGCTGCGGTGATCTGGCGCGCTGCAACAAGGATGTTCATGCGCTGGGCCTTGAGTTGTGGATTGCGAACCAGCGCTGTGTGGATCGAGGCGTTGCTGTCGATCTTGCGGGGTGTGTAATCGAGGTTTCCGACGACATCGAAGGGGATCTCGATGTTCTGAATGTTCGGATAGTTGAGGCCGATCGTGGTCACCAGGGTGAAGAGGGCGATCCGCAGGTTGTTCTTTGCCTGAATGAGCGGAGGTTCGGCATTCGCCAACTGGACCTGTGCCTGAAGCACGTTGAACCGGGGGACTGTTCCTGCGTCGTAGCGGCTCTGCTGGTCCGTGACCTGGGTCTGATAGAGCGCTACCTGCTGTTCGTTGGCGATCACGAGAGCGCGGTCAAGGACGACTTGGTAGAACTGCTGGATGACCGTTGCGATCGTGGCATCAATCGTCTGACGCAGTTGGAAGTAGGCAATCTGTTCGGAGAGCTTGGCGGCCGCAGTGAGCGAAGGGGTCTTCCAGCCATCGAAAAGAAGCTGGGTGCCCTGAAGCTGAATATTCCATTGCGAGAAGGCTTGCTCCGTCCGCTTTCCATTTGAGATTTGGTTTACTCCTTGGTTCACGGTTCCGTAGCTGTACTGGTAAGCATTGGGGGCTGAGATGCCGAACTGGGGAAGAAGGCCCGCGCGAACCGTGATGTAGTTTCCGGAAGCCTGACGAATCGAAGCAATGTTTGTGAGGATCTGGGGATTTTTCTCCAGAGTGAGTTGCACACAGTCATCAATGGTCAGCTTGCGTGCATTCTTGGCGATTACTCCCGGGATCACGGCGTTCCCTGCCTTGGCAAGGGCCTCGGCGGTGAGGGGGATGTCCTTCACGCTGTTCTTAAGGCCGAAGGCATTTGTTCCTGCAGTCGGCATTGTGATGGGGCCACCCGTGCTTGTTGGGAGAGGAGCCATCAAAGAGCTCGGGGTGATGGGATTGGTGATCAATGGAGCCTGGGGAAGATTGGGCGCCGTGATTGTCGGGAGATTCGGGAGGGTATTGGTGCCTGCATTAAGGGTTTCTGGCGTTGTCGGAGGGTTTGAGGCCAAGGAGGGCATCACGGAGGCCCCAATGACCGACTGGTCATTTGTCGAGGGGGCATTGCTGGCAAGCACGGGGGCATTGGTCGGAGCCTGTGCGTTCACCTGGGCGCCAACCGAAAGGCCAAGAAGTGACTGGTCCGCCGCCAAGGGCTTGTTTGTTGCAACGATAGGATTGGTGCTCAGTGCCTGCAGGGCATCAATCGCTCCGGTTGCAATGCCCGATTCGGTGTCATTGTTTGAAGAGGCCTTGGATGGATGCGCAACCGCAAGCAGGAAACTCGCGGCAAGAAGTGTGGTGAGTGTTTTCATCGGTGGCAGGTGGTGCAGTAGTCGTTTATTTTTCTGTAAATGTCCAACCAAGCCCTTTGTTCCGTAGGCTCAAGACGTTCCATGACTTTTTCGAGGTTGGCTGCCATTTCTTGGCGGATTCCTTCCACAAGCCGGCTTCCTTTGGTGGTTGCTTGAACCAATACTTTCCTCCGGTCTTCCTTGTCCGCGGAGCGTTTAACGTAGCCCAGTTTTTCAAGACGCTGCACAAGCCCAGTCGCCGCAGGCATGCTGTGATCCATGAGTGTGGCAATACAGCTCATTCCGGAAGGGCCCTGGGTACAGAGATGTCCAAGCAGGAAAAACTGGGGGAAGGAGACCTTTCCCCGGGATAGTTCTCCCATGAGGCTCGCCAAGAAACGGCGCTGCATCACCATGATGATCGAGGCAAGCGAATCCACCTCCTTTAAATTCAGAGGAGTGAGAGAGTGGTCTGTTGCGGGAGTCATGACGAGATGGGCATCACCTAGGAATTCCAAAGAGTTCCTTAATGTGATTAAGGATTCCGATAGTGCTTGGAATTAGGGCTTAAAGTCAACTTCTTGCGCTCCCCTTTAACAGATGCTTTAAGGAAGCTATTGCCGCAAAAGGTCGCCGGGTTCTGGATGGCCAGTTACTATTTCTGCGACAAAGTAAGGAGGGGTGATTTCGGCGACTTTCAGATGAGCGGTTTCCACGCCGGTGGCTGTGACCAGAAGAGATGCTCCTGTTGTGACCATGATTCCGGGCTCAAGCTCCGCGATGACATAACTTCCATCGTTTGAGATAGTCCTGATTGTGCCAACCGTGAGCAGTGCGATGGCTTTTGGTGGAAGAGGCTTGCGGGCGAACGGATGAAGAAGGGTAAGCGGGCCGCTCAACCATGCAAGTGACACCAGGCTCTTTGGTTGCGATGGTGAGCTCACCGGAGGGCGTTTTGGATGCATGCATCCGCCAAAGAAAAAGAGGCAGCAGAGCGTAAGTAAAAGGCTAGTCGTTTTGAGGCGCATCTCCCTCTCATGCATGGAGGCTATCGGGAAATCAATCATCCATTGGGAGACCCGCTCCTGCTCAGACTTGCATGGAGCTCAATCCATCCCCATAAATCTTGTCGACATGCCTTCTTCCCCAATCGCCAAGTCTGCCACGTCCGGCAAAGTTGCCTACCTTGGACCCGAAGGTACTTTTTCCCACCTTGTGGCGCTCAGACGTTTTCCAAAACGTGCGGGACTTCCTGTGGCCACAATCACCGAGGTGTTTCATGCTGTCAGTTCCGGAAAGGCGCTGCTGGGGGTGGTGCCGATCGAGAACTCCTCGGGAGGAACCATCACGGAGACGGTCGATCTGATTATCGAGCAGGTGGGCAGGATTTTTATTGCCGAGGAACTGGCCCTTGATGTGCGTCTCGCATTGCTGGGGCGCGCCGGAACAGCGTTTGGGAAGTTGAAGGCCGTTTATTCCCATGTGATGCCTCTCAGACATCACCGTGACTGGATTTTGGAAAACCTGCCGGGCGTTACCATGGTTGAGAGCCCGAGCACAGCGGAGGCAGCTAAGAGGGCGGCGCTTTCCGGTACCTCGGCCGCCTTGGCTGCCCCGGGGGCCGCGGAGGTGTATGGGCTTTCAATCCTAAAGTTTCCTGTTCGCCCTGAGGCGGTGAATGTCACTCACTTCTTCGTGATCTCGGCCATGCCATCCGAAGCGCCGGAAGAGAAGCGGAGCAAGACAGCAATCGTGGCCGCTCTTCCCCAGACGTCCGGCAGCCTGCATAGGTTTCTCGGCCCCTTTGCACGAGCAGGCGTGAATCTTTGCAGGATTGTCTCTCGTCCGGTCCCCGGACAGCCAGAGACGTATGTCTTTTATCTGGAGGTCGAGGGTTCAGCCGGGGATGCCAAAGTGAAAAAAGCCATTGCAGGGGCCCGTCGTCTTTCCGTGCGCCTCGAGTTGCCGGGATCGTATGTTACCAGACCTCGCTATCGGAGCGCGCGCTGACTTGCCTTTCGTTTTTAGATACACCAAACAGATACTATGATTCGACCTAGCTGCCTCCTCTCTCTTCTAGCGATTACCCTTCTTGGAGTATCCCTTCAGGCGACTGATGCGCCAACCATCACCGTGCGAAAGAGTGATGCTCTGAATGTCGCCTTCACCGGGATCGGTGGTGGCGAGGGGGCTCTGGCTTCCAAGGTGGTTCAGAATGACTTGACGCTTGCAGGGTGGTTCGCTCTGGTCCAGCCCGGGATGGCTTCCTTCACGGTGAGTGGTGCTTACGCTGGAGGTGTGCTTCAGGGGAAGGTGGCCAAGGGAGGGGAAGTGGTCCTCTCAAAGAACTACAGCGGGAACCCGCGTCTCGCCGCTCACCAGTTCGTCGATGATATCGTGCAGACCTTAACCGGTCACAAAGGGATCGCCACCAGCACGATGGCCTTTGTCAGTAATTGGAGTGGAAGGAAGGAGATCTACCTTGCCGACTATGACGGTTCCAACGGGCGCCAGCTTACCCACGACAATGCATTGAGCGTTTCTCCCGCGCTCACACCCAATGGGCGTCGGATCGCCTACACCGGCTATCAGGCTGGCTATGCAGATATCTATGTCGTCGATCTTGGAACGGGTGCCCGTGTCCGGTTGGTCAAGTTTCCCGGAACCAATTCCGGGGCTCGCTTCTCACCCGATGGGAACCTTCTCGCTTGTACCATGAGCAAGGATGGCAATCCCGAGCTTTATGTGGTCGGTATGGGAGGCGGAGCGCGCCGTCTCACGCACACCCGTGGTGCCGAGTCATCCCCTGCATGGTCTCCGGATGCTGCAGAGATTATTTACTCCTGTGATGAGACCGGTGCGCCACAACTCTACCGCATCTCTTCCAGCGGCGGTAGCGGGCGCCTTGTACCAACGGGTTTCGGATACTGCACCGAGCCGAGTTGGTCGCCCGACGGCCAGAGACTCGCCTTCAATGTCCGTTCCGGTGGAGGCTTCTCCATTGCCGTGATGGATCTGAATGGAGGAAGTGCGCGGATTGTCGCCCAAGGAGAGAATCCTGTCTGGGGGGCGGACTCACGCCACCTCATCTACAGCACCGGCGGTACTATCTCCTTGCTTGATGTGCCGACGGGAAAATCCGTTCCTGTGATCAGCGGGCTAGGAAAGGTCACAGAACCAACCTGGAGCAGATAGGGCGACCGTGGGTGGTTCACTTTTACGCTTCCGGATCTTGATCTTTTGGCGCGTTTGACCCTCTATAGAGGAATGCGAATTCACTCTTTTGCGATTCTTTCCGTCACCGCCCTCCTTGCGCTCTCCGGGTGCGCCAATAAAAAAAATAAACAGTATGCCGGTGTCGATGGCGACTATGTGAGTGGCACTCCTCTGGGAGAGCGGGCCGATGGCGCGAATTTCATGGGTGCAAACGTGCAGCGCGGTCTCTATGCACCAGTCCAGTTCGCATACGACAGTTCCGCTGTTGCTCCCGATCAGGAGTCCAAGGTCTCTGCTGTCGCCGACGCTCTCAAGGGGAGCGGTAAGACCGTGATTGTTGCCGGATTCACCGACGAGCGGGGCACTCAGGAATACAACCGGAGCCTGGGTGAAAAACGTGCCCTTGCCGTGCGCGAGGCGTTGATTGCTAAGGGACTCAAGGCCAACAATGTCCAGACCGTGAGCTTTGGCTCCGAAATGCCCGTCGATCCTGCAAGCAATGAAGCCGCCTGGGCGAAGAATCGTCGCGCCGAGTTTGGCATCGTGAAGTAACCCACTTGATCCACGCTTTTTTCGCCCAAGGTGCCTGTCCCACTTTTTGACCTGAGTCGTCTCGGAGCGCAGGTCGATGATGCTGTCCGTGAGGCTGCCCTACGGGTGCTCGCTCATCGGGGTTATGTCCTTGGTGCGGAGGTTGAGGCATTCGAGAGCGAACTGACCACCTATCTTGGGGGTGGGCACGCTATCGGTATGTCCTCGGGAACGGATGCCCAACTGGCACTGCTGATGGCCATGGGAATTGGCTCTGGCGACGCCGTCATCTCGACTCCCTACACATTCTTTGCAACTGCAGGCTGTATCCATCGGACCGGGGCCGAGATCCTCTTTTGTGATATCGATCCGGCGACCTTCATGATGGATCCCGCGTGCCTGCGGACCTTGCTTTCCTCGTTCAAGAAGGATGCTGATGGTGTTCTTCGCTCCCCTAAGGGCAACAAAATCCGACTGATTGTTCCCATTCATCTTTTCGGGACTTGCTGCGATATGGATGGGATCGATGAAGTCGCAAAAGAATACGGAATCGAAATTCTCGAGGATGCCGCCCAGATTCTTGGAGCTAAATATCCCTCCAAAGATGGGGTGAAGACCGCCGGCCTGATGGCCCCGACTTCCTATGTCAGCTTCTATCCGAGCAAGAACCTGGGTGCTGCCGGGGATGCCGGTGTGGCTCTCTGTCTTGACGCCGACATGGCTGATAAACTCCGTCGCATCCGTAATCACGGTATGGAGCAGCGCTACTACCATAAGGTCGTTGGCGGGAACTTCCGTATTGATGCGATCCAGGCGGCTGTTCTCAGGGCAAAGCTTCCCTTTCTTGATGGATGGAATGCCACGCGCCGTTCCAATGCAGCGATCTACCGTGAGGCCTTCAGCGTGGCGGGCCTACTCGACCGGGTCACCCTTCCCTCCGAACCTTTTCACGGATCAGGCCTGCGTGATCATCATATCTATCACCAGTATGTGATCCGGTTGCCAAAGCGTGATGCCGTGATGGAACATCTCGCGGAACAGAAGATCGGCTGTGCCATCTACTATCCTGTGCCGCTGCATCTTCAGGAGTGCTTTGCTTATCTCGGTCATAAGCCCGGCGACTTCCCGGCTAGTGAGCAGGCGGCAATCGAGAGTCTAGCCCTTCCCATCTTCCCTGGCCTGCAACCTGAGGAGCAGCAGCAGGTTGTGGCTGCGATCAAGCAGGCGCTGAATTAAGAGGCTTGGGGATTCTCTCCGGAGATCTTGAGTGCTCCAATTAGGAGCGCCACTCCAGGAATAACCAGTGAGAAAAGGTCACAGAGGGCATGGACCATCTCACCACGAATCAGAATATCCTCAGCTGATTTTCCCAACGGGAGGAGACGAAGGTATCCGAGCTCTGTCACAATCATGCCGAGGGCTATGCTTGTCACAGCAACAATCGAAACAGTCTTCACTCCTCTTTGTTTTTTAGAGGAGCCTATCAGAATTCCACCAAAGGGAAGTACGCAGAGCACGAATCCAATCAGCGTCATGATTTGAAAAAAAGGCCCAAGAACGGCCCATCCCAGAGCCGCCCAGCACAGGTTGCGAAAACCTTTTTCTCTAATGTTGAGATGAAGTATTCCAAAACAGATAAAAATCAAAGGGAGACTTAGCGACCATGCGATGATCCGGTCTTCTCCGGCAAGCAGGTGGCCGGTGACGCAGTAAGAGGTCCCGGCGAGCTCAAAGGCCTCCTTCCATGCAAGCCAAACACCTGACTCGAAGCATGCGGCTCCCAGCAATGCCACACCGGAGAGAGCGAGGGGCAGGCGACAATCTCTTATAACCACGCTGAGGCAGAGAATCTGGAGAAGCGCCGTCATCCCTATCAGTGTCACCGCGATGCATAGAGTCATGTCGACCAGACGATAATCACCGATGGAGAGAGTTAGGAGTGATTCCATCGTGGCGTAAGGTACAGATTCTTAAAAATCAGGAGAACCAGAGGGGAGGGGCGATCAAAGTTCGACAGTATCGCCGAACTCGACATTCAGATTCCTTGCGAGGCGGATGAGCTCGGGGGCGGGATGCTTTTTCTTTCCGATCACCTGATCAAGGTCGATCAGTGTGGTGCGGCCTTTGGAAAGCGCCGTCATGCATCCTGTTTCCTGTTGGAGTAGTCCCATGACGGCAAGTTCTCCGAATCTGGCACCAAGCATGCGGTCAAAGTGAGTCGGGATACCGCCCCGTTGGACATGGCCCAGAACACTTATCCGGACCTCCTGCTCGAATTCCCCTCCCGGAACGGCTTCCTGCATCCGCTCCATAAAGGTTGCGGCACCACAGACCCCTTCTGCAAGCATGACAATGGAATTGTCCCGGGCCTCCTGAAAGCGCTGGTGGAGAATGGAGACGATTTTCTCCATATTGTAACGGAACTCGGGAATAACAGCTACGGTGGCGCCCGAACTGATGGCCGTGGTGAGGGCGAGGTAGCCGGAATTACGACCCATCACCTCGATAAGAAAGCATCGGCGATGGGATCGTGCCGTGTCACGAATCCGGTCGACCAACTGCATGATCGTGTTGGTTGCGGTATCGACGCCGATGGCCATTTCCGTGCCGGAGAGGTCGTTGTCGATGCTGGCAGGTATACCGACCACTGGCATGCCTCGCCGTGCGAGTTCACGGGCTCCCGTCAGCGAACCATCTCCCCCGATGACCACCAGGCCATGGATGCCTAGTTCAGTGAGTCGAGACCTTGCGGCATCCACTCCCTCGGAGCTGTACATTCTCTTGCAGCGGCTCGACTGGAGAATGGTTCCTCCGCGGTCAATGATCGCAGCCAGGCTCCGGTTGCCAAGCTCCTCGACATCTCCGTCAAAAATCCCGTCATAGCCGTTGGAAATGCCGATGACGCGACAGTTTTGCTGGGACGCCGTTCGCGCAACCGCGCGAATGGCCGGATTCATTCCTGGAGCATCTCCACCCGAGGTTAATACGCCGATGGTTTTCATGGTTTTTAATGGGAAGCCACCGGGGGTCGTGACACTTCACGGATACCAGAACGGCGAAAAAATCAAAGGAGTGATAAAAATTTTGAACGGATATCACAGGCGATTGTCAGATTCTACAGGTTAACAATGGGGGCGGGCCGCCTCGTTCCGGTTTCATGGTTTTTCCGGGACGAACTAGGCGGCCCGCTTTTTTGTGCACGCTCTCAACCCTGCCAACACAACATTCCAAAGAGGCACTTGCCACCATGCCGTCACTCGGATAGCTCCTACGGGGTATTTCGGATTCCACTATCCACCACCCACTCCATGTCTGAGACAATTCTGGTAATTGAAGATGAAGAGGACGTTTCTGACCTAATCCGATATCATCTGAAAAAATCCAAGTTGCGGGTCATCGTGGCCGCTGATGGTCTGGAGGGACTGACCATGGCGACGGAGGAGCGCCCGGATGCGATCATTCTCGATATCATGCTTCCTCGACTCAATGGATTCGAAGTTGCCAAGAAATTAAAAGCGAATGACAGGACAGCAACAATTCCGCTTCTGATCCTTAGCGCCAAGGGCGAGGCGGATAGCCGGATCAAGGGGCTCGAATTGGGAGCCGATGATTATCTTCCCAAGCCATTTAGTCCGAGGGAACTCCTTCTCAGAATCCAATCCCTCTTGAAAAGGGCGCGTCCCACCGTGGTATCAGAATCGACTTCTTCGGGACCATTTGTTTTGGATCGTACTTCCTTAAAGGTGACCCTTGATGGCCAGCGAATCGAGCTGACTTCGACGGAATTCAAACTGCTCTCCTTGCTCATAGGAAAGGGAGGCGCAATCCAATCGCGTGAGGAGTTGCTTCATGAGGTCTGGGGATATCGCAGCACGGTCGATACCCGCACGGTCGATACCCACATGCGCCGCCTCCGTGAAAAACTGGGCACTCATGCCGCCTATTTGGAGACGGTCCGGGGTGAGGGGTATCGTTTCATGGCACCGACATCACTGAACTGATGAAGGAAGCCCTTCTTTGGGGTGCCGGTTTTGTGCTCGCCGGTTGTTTCCTCTGGTGGATCGTTTTTTCCATTGTTCTCCCGGCGGGGGAGCTCTTGGAGGTTCTCAAGAGGATAGCCGGTGGTGATTTTCGTCCGGTGATTCTGAGTGGATTACCTAGAATTTTCAGGCAGCATGCGGGTGAGTTACGAGTCATTGCGGAGACGCTTGCTCGTCAAAAAAGCCTTCTTGCCGAGGAAGAAATCAGCATTTCCGTCATTCTGGAAAGCATGACGGAAGGAGTGGTTATCACCGGGGGAGATCTGCGTATTCGCCTGGTGAACAAAGCCGCAGTCGCAATGTTCAATCTTCGTGGCGATGTGAAGGGGCTCCTACTGCCCGAGGTCTTCATGGGTCATGAACTCCAGGGGGTGGCTCAGCGTGCAGCTAGCACCGGTGAAGTGCAACGAGGGGAACTAACCCTCGGCATTCCTGGAAGAAGCGAACGCTGTCATTTGGTGGTGACTGCCGCAACGTTCAATGTGCCAGATACGGAGTCCTCCAGCGGATGCCTCATGGTGATGCACGACGTGACAAGGCTTCGTGAACTGGAGTCGGTGAGAAGGGAATTTGTGGCCAATGTTTCTCACGAGTTCCGCACTCCCTTATCGATCATTAACGGCTACTTGGAGACCCTTCAGGAGGGAGGAGTAGGTCGCGAGATGATGCGCAAATCGATCACGGTGATGCGCCGACATGCCGACAGGCTGAACCATTTGATTGAGGATCTTCTCACCATCAGCCGCATGGAGGAGAAGCGGGGGAGCCTCGAAACCATTCCAACGAATGTGGGGGTGCTCCTGACGAATGTGATCGAGCATTTGGAGAGCGAAGTAAAGGAGCGCGGCGCCCGTGTCAGACTGGAGGTTCCTTCGGGACTCCCTGCTGTCGAGGTTGACGGATACAGGATCGAACAAGCCTTCTCAAATCTTCTGGTCAACGCGCTTCGCCATGGCGTTCCTCAGGAAGGTGGCGGGGGAGATGTCGTGATCAGCGCCTCGCTTCAGGGTCCTGAGATGGCGATCAGTTTCCGGGATTATGGTCCCGGTATTCCGATCCACGATCAGGAGCATATTTTCGAGCGTTTTTACCGCGTCGGAGGAGATCGTGCCCGTCACACGGGAGGCACCGGCTTGGGTTTGTCGATCGTGAAAAATGTGGTCCAGGCTCATGGAGGGCGTGTGGCACTGGAAAGTCGCCCCGGTGAGGGCTCCATCTTCACGATATTTCTGCCGGTGTAGGAATTTTAGGTTGCTGAATTAAAGCATGGGAAGAGGCGTCTCCTCCGGAATCTCCCGCAGGTGCCCTTCGATAATCCTGTCGAGTTCCATCAGGGAGCCAACCATCGAAAGGCTGGCACGAAGCGGACGGGCCGCTGGCATTCCCCGCGTGTAGGCCATCAGACGAGAGCGCATCCCCTGCATCGCAAATCGTTCACTTTCTTTGGCGGCAATTTCTTGGGCACAATGCATGCGCACGAGTTCCCACTTCATCTCCAGCGACGGAGGTGTGTAGGGAATTCCTTTGAGGGCCGCTTTCACTTCGGTAAAAATCCAAGGATTGGTCATCGCTGCTCGTCCGATCATGAGCCCCGAGACACCTGTTCTCAGACGATTTAGTGCCGTTGTACCATCTCCGATGTCTCCATTGCCGATGACTGGAACCGTGACTGCAGAGGCGACGGAGGCGATCACTTCCCAATCCGCTTCGCCCGAGTACCCCTGAGCCTTTGTGCGGCCATGGACAGCGATGCGCTGAATCCCGGCTCCCTCAAGGAGTCGAGCGGTCTGCACGGCATTAATCGAGTTGGCATCCCAACCGATACGGATCTTCGCGGTGACAGGAAGTGGAGCACAGGCTCGCACGACGGCTTCAGCAACCCTTTCCAGCAAGGGGCAGTCGCGAAGAAGCGAGGAGCCTCCGTTTCGGCAGACCACCTTGGTTGCGGGGCAGCCGAAGTTGATATCGATAAAGTCCGGATTCACCCAGTCGATGACTTGCCGGGCCGCCTCTGCTAGTCGATCAGGGTCGGCTCCAAAGAGTTGCACCCCCATGGGTCGCTCCATCGGTGTGAACTCCACATATCCTCGCGTGCGGGCATTCCGATGCATGATGCCATCCGCGGAGACAAATTCCGTGGTCAGAATATCGGCTCCCTTCTCCTTGCAGATGGTACGGAAAATCGAATTCGTCACTCCGGCCATGGGGGCCAGGAAGAGCGGAAGGGAGCCCTTCTCCATAAAAACCAAGAATGATATCTAAGCCGCTTCCGTCGGAGACGAGAGAGACGCAGGCTCTGCAGACGCTTCCTGATGCGGAGTTGTTGCTGGTGCGGAGAGACCCGAAAGGAGCGCCGAGACCTCTTCTTGGACGGCAACCAAATCCGAGAGGGAAAGATTAGGGTCGGTGATGATGAATGTTTCACCTGTCCCTGCCCGCTCATAGATCAACGTGCTTTTGTCTGGGGAGGGTTGAGGCCTCAGGACCCGTTTGCGTTCCAGCATCACGGCAAGGAGATATCGGGTATTCGTGTGGGCGGGATCGTTGCTTTCGATCAACCTGCGCAGCATCCCTTCGGCATCGTCCCGGGGCAGCGGTTCCGGTGGGGGAGGTGCGGGTGGTTCATATTTTGAGCGCCATGCCGAGAACGGAAGCTCGGCGCCCGGATCAAGCGATCGGGCCTTCCATGCCTCCTCGCAGAGATCACTGCGGCGGAATCCATCACCATCCACAAAAAGGGCCGTGTGGAAAACTTCCCCCTCAGTGAAGGGGTGTCCCGTGGCACCACATGCCTCGGCGCGCGCCTTGATGTTCCAGTCCTGCTGCATGAATCGTATGATTTTAGGCCAAGATCAGAAGCCGGGCAACCGCAACTTTGGAAGTTCGCGGCCTGTTGCTTTAATCCAGAAAAGGAGGAGTCCGATGACAAGGAAGATGAGGATGGGTCCCCATCCCGCAACCCATCCAGGAATACGATCGCCTTTACCGAGTGCAATGAAGAGGCTGCTTGAGAAGATCAGTGCGGCAAAAAGTCCGATGGCCGTGGCGACTCCACCCATGATTCCGCGACGACCAATGACCACACCCATTGGCCCCGCGATGAAGATCAGCACAAGGCAGATCCACGGTAGGGCCCATCGGTAGTTCCAATGAGTCACAAACGGAGCGAGACGTGTTTCTGGAAATTCAGCATTGCAGCGCAGGTAATCGGTCAGTTCCGGAAGCCCCATGAATTCCGAGTTCATTGTGGAACTGGCGATTTTCCAGGGGGTTTCATGCCACCCCTTGATCTCCAGGCGGGGTGAGGACTCCGAGGAGACCTGGTTTCCAGATTCATCGACGATGACATGGCGCGCATCGAAGAGCAGCCAGGTTGCCGTTTCAGGCACAAAAGCGGCATGGGGCGTGTACCATTTCTCTGTGACGATACCCGACTCGTTCTGTTGAATGATCTCAACGTTCACGGCCTGGTTGGCCTTGGTGAATAATGCATTCAGATACCAGAGACGTCGGTCCTCACGATTGCGAAAGAGATGGTTGCCGATCCCGTTGAATGGTTTCTGGCCTGATTTGATTTCGCTCTTGATCTCATCGCTCGAGGATCCGGCCTGCGGGGCAAGGCGGTAATTAAGGGCTCCCAGGAGAGCTGTCATGAGGAGCCCCACGATCACGAGTGGCACAAAAATCCTATAGAGACTCACTCCGGCGCATAGCATGGAGATAATCTCATTGCGGCGGGACATCTGTGTCAGTGTGTAAAGGAGCGCCAGAAGAAGGCCCACGGGAACACTCAACACGATCACGCTGGGGATCTGAAGAAGGTAGTAGCGTGTGACGAGGGCGACTGTGGCATGCCCGGAAAGAAAATCGGGCAGGTTGACGCTGAGATCCCACACAAGCCAGACCGAGATGAATCCGGAAACACAGTAAAAAAACGGAATCAGAAACTTATTGAGAAGGTATCGGTCGAGGATCGTCATGGCGGTCGCCGGCAGAAACCCATTGCAGGAGGCCGGAAAGAACACGATTCTGAATCCCTTGCAGCGGATTCTGCAACCGTAATCACCCCGCTGTGCCCGCCTATTCCCATGATTTCCCTTAATGAAGAGATTGCCCCCGGAGCTCCGACAGCTTCCGGCGGCTTTGCGCGCGAAATTGCGGAGCTCTTCGGACCAAAGGGGACCCTTGCTTCCATCCGTGGATTTGAATGGCGCCCCGAGCAGCAGCGTATGGCGGAAGGGGTTGCCGGGGCACTGGAAGGGCGATCTCATCTCGTGGTCGAGGCAGGGACTGGAGTCGGGAAATCGCTTGCCTACCTGATCCCCGCCGTTCTGCACTCCATCAGGACGGGGCGCAAGGCCCTGATCAGCACCCATACGATCAACCTCCAGGAACAACTGCTCTATAAGGATGTCCCGCTGGTGCGCGGCCTGATCGGAGAGGAGTTTGAGGCTGTCCTGCTCAAGGGACGTCAGAACTATGTCTGTCCCACCCGGTTGACCCGCGCCCTGCGCCACGGCAGCGATCTCTTCACGACTGAGGAGAAGCCGGAGATCGAACGCATCCGGGAATGGGCGGCGACGACCGCCGACGGGTCGCTTAGTGACCTTCCCTTCGAGCCTGCGCAGCAACTCTGGGCCCAGGTTTGTAGCGAGCAGCATCTCTGCACTCCCAAGACCTGCGGGCGTGATTCCGGATGTTTCTATCAGGCGGCGCGGCGCCGTGCGCAGTCGGCACAAGTCCTCGTGCTCAATCACACACTCTTCTTCACGCTTCTTGGAGATCCTGAGGATGAGGGGATCGGGTATCTCTTTCCTGATGATTTTGTGATCTTTGACGAAGCTCACACTGTTGAACAGGTGGCCTCTCGGCATCTCGGATTTTCCCTTTCGCAGTATGGACTTCGGCAGTCGATTCAGCGGCTCTACAATCCTAGAACGCGGAAAGGACTGCTCCAGCAAGCCAGGCATCACGAGGCAATCAGTACGGCATCCGATCTGATCCCTGAAATCGACCGATTCTTTGACTCGATCGCCGGTGCCTGCACGTTCCGGCAGGGAAGGGAGTGTCGCGTGCGCGGCGATCAATCGGCCGATTTGATCGAGGCGGTGTCGGGTAGTCCTTTATCCGAAAGTCTGGCCCGTTTGGCGGATTCGGCCGGCACGGCTGCGGCGAAAGCCGAGGAGGAGGGATTGAAGGGTGAGCTTTCTGAAGTTGCCACAAGGCTGAGGACATCCAGGGCCGGCCTTGTCGATTTTCTCTCCCAGAGCGAACCGGGGCATGTCTACTGGGTGGAGCGTAATGGAAAGACCTCTTCCTGGTGCAGTCTGCACGCGGCGCCTGTGGCTGTGGCTCCGCTCCTGGGGCGGCTCCTTTTTCGCGAGGGTAGTACCGCCGTCATGACGAGTGCCACCCTTTCGGTCGGCTCTTCCGAGCTGGATTATTTCAGAGGTCGTGTCGGTGCCCTCGAGGTGCCATCCCTGCAGCTTGGCTCGCCGTTTGATTACTCCAACCAGATGAAACTTCATCTCGTGCGCAAGATGCCCGAGCCCAAGGATCCGTCGTATGAGGAGTCACTCGCCACATGGATCCGCCATTTTACCGAGGAGAGTCGCGCTCGGGCCTTTGTCCTTTTTACCAGTCACCGGACGATGCAGTCCGTCGCCGCACGGATGGGTGATTTTTTTGAGCAAAAAGGGTGGAATCTCATCGTGCAGGGAGGGGGGCTCTCCCGGTCACGGATGCTGGAAAGCTTTCGCGAGGATGGAGAGAGTGTCTTGTTCGGGACGGATAGCTTCTGGACGGGTGTCGATCTGCCCGGGGAGGCGCTCTCCTGCGTGATCATTACAAGGCTGCCATTCGTGACCCCTGATCACCCGCTCACCGAGGCGAAATTGGAGGAGATCGAGTCTGCAGGGGGTGATCCCTTTCAGACGTATTCGCTTCCCGAGGCGATTCTGAAACTTCGTCAGGGGGTTGGAAGACTGATTCGTAGCGCTAAGGATCGAGGCTCCATCGTGATCCTTGATAGCCGCATCCTTTCACGTCCTTACGGAAAGGCTTTTCTCAAGGCGCTCCCCGAATGTCCGGTGGAGATCGAGTAATTGGTGATGGGGAATAGGGGATTGGGCCATGGATGCTTCCCTATCCTCTCAATTTAAGGCGTTTTGTAGTGCAGGGAAACCAGACGCAGGGATTTCTCTTTCTCCTCGACGCTGTAATAGTTCAGTTCGAGGTTCACAGTCGGTTGGCTCCATTGATAGATGATCAGCGTGTAGGTCATTTCCTGGGGAATATTGTCTCCTGCGGGGTGCTCCTTCACCTTATTTACCAGCAGCGTACCGAGGCCATAGCGTTCGTCGATGCGGCGTCTGGTGCGATCGAAGAAGTCGACGGTCTTCTCGGCATCCCATGAGGGATCGTCATATTGCAACTCCACCTCGATCATGGAGCCATCCTTGAAGGTGAAGAGCGATTTCTTAAGCAAGGTGTCGCCGATGCTCAGTCCTTCGGCTTCCAGGATGACTTTGCCGATCGATTTCTCGGTGCAGGATGTTTCCCGTGCCTTCACGGCATTGATCATCCCGCGAACCTTCTCGATGCTGTCGCCCCACGTCAGTCCGTAGGGAATTTTGATTTCCTTCAGCGTCGGTTGCTGTCCCCGAGCGCCTGCTCCTGACATTAGGAGGGCTACCATCATAAAGATGATCCGAAGGGCATTCATCAGGGCGTGGATTCTCCAGCAGAAGGAGATAAATGGAAAGCATCGGGAGAGACCTCCAGTTTTCCTGCGGAGAGAGGAACTATTCGGTCGAGTCCTGTGATTTCATAAGTGGCTGTCCCCTTTGGGTTCTCTATTATCAATCGAGCGTCTCCCTTCTTCATCCCTTGGAGGATGCGGGCACTTTGTGGAGTGCCATCGTTGTCAACTGGAACGGAAAGTATGGGAAGTCCCTCAGCGGTGAGTGCGCAGGTGTTCTCCTTGAACGATGCGGCCACGATGATCACAGGCCTGCTTTCCAGCAACGCATCCTTGGGGGCACGTAACACAATCGATTTTTCCTGTAATGGCTTGTAGGTAAGTGGCATGGGCCAATCTAGAGGGAGTGGGCCCGTAATCGTTTCCAAAAAGGGAAGTGATGAGATTGAGATTGGGCCGTGAACCAAGCCTTTCGCCATATAGGTTCCGGCTGGCACGGGGTGACCCTGATCATCCTTTTCATCCCAGGTCATGATGAGGCCATTGAGGCCCGCAGGAATCGACTCCACAGGTGCATCCCTGTGGAGTAATCGGACAAGGCCCCCCTCTTCCGAGAAGACCCCAAGCGTCACCGGTCCCTCTAATTCTGGAAGCGCCACAGCAAAAGATTGATCGCTGCGTGCCGTAACAGCAGAGATGCCAATCTGGAAAAAGCAGAAGACCAGAACCTTTGGCAGAACGGATTGGGCTAAAACAGTCCGCCGGGTTGGCAACTTTTTTTGCATACGGTACCGATCCTTGACCATGATTCGAACTCTTCCCAAGAACTTTCGGATTGCGACTCTTTGTTCCTGCGATTCCAATCTAAGGGATCATGTCCCCATCCATCCTTGTCACCGGGGGCGCCGGCCTCATCGGCAGTGCCCTGATCCATGCCCTGAACCAGCGGGGTCAGGATGATATCCTCGTCACCGATGTCCTCGGTAAGGATGAAAAATGGAAAAATCTCTCCCCGCTTCGCTTTAACGACTACCAACAGGCCGATGCCTTCCTCGATCGCCTCGAGTGCGAACCGGAAAGTTTGGATTCGATCCACACGATCTTCCATCTCGGAGCCTGCTCAGCGACCACCGAAACAGATGCCGGATACCTGATGGAGAACAATTTTGGCTACACCAAGCGTCTTGCGCAGTGGGCGATCCAACGTGGCATCCGTTTTGTCTATGCCAGCTCGGCTGCCACTTATGGAGACGGGACGCGAGGCATGGACGACGGTATCGACCACCTTGATTCACTCCGTCCGCTCAATGCCTACGGCTACTCCAAGCACCTCTTCGATCTTCATGCCAAGCGCAACGGATGGCTCGGCCGGATGGCCGGCATCAAATATTTCAACGTTTTTGGTCCGAACGAGTGGCACAAGGGGGAGATGCGCAGCCTTGTCGCGAAGGCCTATGAACAGATTCTCGAAACAGGCAAGGTCTGCCTCTTCAAGAGCCACAGATCAGATTACAAGGACGGGGAGCAGGTCCGCGATTTCGTTTATGTGAAGGATGCCGTCGCGATGACCCTGCACATCGCCGACACCCCCTCAGCCAACGGACTGTTCAATATCGGCACGGGCACTCCCCGTACCTGGGTGGATCTTGCCACGGCTCTCTTCACCGCGCTAGGGCGCAAGCCTGAGATCGAATTCATCGACATGCCGGCTCATATTCGGAATCAGTACCAGTATCACACTTGCGCCGATGTCAGCCGCCTCAAGGCCGCGGGATGGAACGCTGCTACGACTTCCCTTGAGGATTCCGTCAGTGACTACGTGCGTAACTATCTGGTTCCCGGTAAACACCTCGGGGATGAATAGGGTCTAGGAGCTCGGAGATAGGTGTTGGGGATATATTCCCAGCCGCGGAAGCAGATGTTAAGAAACGACAAGCAGACAAACGCAAAAGAACGAATCCGCCCTAATCCCTGAAGTTCTTAAAACTCAAGGAGACACCAAAATCCTTGCCTCGTAGGAAGGCAATGACTTCCTGAAGTTCATCCCGTTTGGTGCCGGTGACGCGCACCTGCCGATCCTGCAGTGAAGCCTGCACTTTGAATTTCTCGGCCTTGATGGCGGTCGTGATTTCCTTGGCCTTGTTTCCTTCCAGCCCCTGCATGATGACGAATTCCTGCCGTGCATGCCCGATTGATGAGATTGCGGCATCCTTCTGTTCGACATTGCGAAGGTCGACGCCTCGTTTTGCAAGCTTACCTACCATGATTTCCCGGACACCCTTAAGCTTGTTGTTGTCCTCCGCAGTCAGGGTGATGAGTTCAGGTTTTGTGAGCTCGATTTTAACGTTGCTCCCCTTGAAGTCGAACCGCGTCGCCAATTCTTTCACGGCTTGATTCACCGCGTTCTCGATCTCCATCCGCTCGATTTCTGATACAATGTCAAAAGAAGGCATTTTTAAAAGGCTGAAGGAAAAAGGCAGAAGGCAGAAGGCTAAAAATCAATACGTCATCATTAGGGAGATGGCCGATGGCGTTTTGGCTCCCCCTTCATCCACACTTGTGAGTTGCAATCCACCCCTTCTGCATGGATCTTATTCAGCCCGACTGAGCCAGCCTCAAGCGCTGAAGCAGGGGTTCCAACCATGAGCGCCACCACAACAGAAACCATTGAAGAGCCTCGCACAGAGAATACCCGTGTGTGCGGAGTGACGCGCCTCATCTCCCCTCGTGAGGTCAAGGAGAGGCTCCCTGCTTCTCCGGAAATCCTTGCCAAGGTTGCTGAATATCGCGAGACCTGCCGCCGCATTCTTCGCGGTGAGGATCCCCGCCTTCTGGTCATCGTTGGCCCCTGCTCGATCCATGATCCCGTCTCCGCTCTCGACTATGCGCGACGGCTTGCGGACTTAGCCAAGGAAGTAGAGGACAAGCTCTTCCTTGTGATGCGTGTCTATTTTGAGAAACCCCGCACGACAGTTGGGTGGAAGGGGCTGATCAATGATCCTTACCTGAATGATTCCGGTGACATGCAGCACGGCATTAAGGTTGCCCGCCAACTCCTGCTCGATGTTGCGGCTCTTGGTCTTCCTGCCGCCACAGAGGTTCTCGACCCGATCATGCCGCAGTATATCGCGGACCTGATTAGCTGGTCGGCGATCGGGGCGCGGACCACCGAGTCACAGACACACCGGGAGATGGCCAGCGGACTCTCGATGCCTGTCGGCTTTAAGAATGGCACCGATGGAAGCATCCAGACGGCCATCGATGCCATGCGTTCCTCACGAAGCCCTCACAGTTTTCTTGGCATCGACCAGGAGGGCATGACCAGCATCATCAAGACGGCCGGCAATCCCGATGGTCATCTTGTCCTTCGTGGCGGACGTGACGGAGTGAATTATCACGCGAACCAAACGGCGGATGCCGCCGCCAAGCTCAAGGCCGCAGGTGTCCCGACGGCTATCATGATCGATTGCAGCCATGCCAACAGTGGCAAGGATCCCGCCCGTCAGCCCGAGGTCTGGAACAGTATCCTGGAGCAGCGCGCATCAGGTCGCACCGATGTCGTCGGGGCAATGATCGAGAGCCATTTGGAATTTGGTGCCCAGAACCTAGGTGATGATCCTTCAGTGCTTCGTTACGGAGTCTCGATTACTGATGCCTGCCTCGACTGGGAGGCCACCGCGGAACTCCTCCGCAGGGCCTAATTAGGCGGAGAGCGGAGGCGTAACGGTTTTCTCCCGTGGCACGGACCATCCGGGAGATCTCGTTTGCCGCACTCGATTTCGAGTCTGCAGGTGAAAGGCCCAATGAGGCCGGTATTCCCATTCAGATAGGCATTGCCTCGATGCAAGATCTCAGTCCGCTGCCGGATACGTTCTACCGGAGTTATCTCCGAACGGCGCGCTCCGTCACTTGGTCCGCTCAACAGATCCATGGAATCACCGACGTCGATCTTAAAGATGCTCCCGAACTGCTCTCCCTTTGGCCCGAGATTAAGAGGCGGCTTGAAGGCCGCTGCATCGTTGCCCATGGAGCGGGAACCGAGAGGCGCTACCTCCGGGCCTTCCCGATGCACGGGTTCGGCCCATGGATTGATACACTCACGCTGAGTCGCAAGATTCTTCCGGGGCGCCCATCCTACGCCCTCTCTGACTTGGCGAGGGAACTTTCCCTGGAGGTGGAGGCGCGCACGCTGCTAGCTGATTTTCGGTGGCATGAGGCGCTTTCGGACGCACTGGCCGCGCTACTTCTACTCAGGAAACTGATTGAACTGAGCGGCATTCCGGATCATCCGGAGGAGGTACTTCTGCAGTGAGGTGGATAGACTGAAGACGGTAAGACTATTAGCTCAGAATCTGATGAGTAAGATCTCCAAGCCTTAAAAAACCTATCAGCCTTCAGGCTTAACTGCTGTAAATCCCCTCCAGCCACCTGCTGGAGATGGTGCTCGGGGAGGGACTCGAACCCTCATGCCTTTCGGCATGCGCCCCTTAAACGCACGTGTCTGCCATTTCACCACCCGAGCAACTGATGGGTCTGGAATCATACGAGTAGATGGCTTTCGGGCAAGATAGAAAAAAAGAAAAATGTTGTTGTCTCCCGAACTCTTCCGTGGCATCCTCTCACTCCTTTTCCAAAGATTTTCCCATGTCCTACGCAATCATCCAAACCGGCGGCAAACAGTACCGCGTCTCCGAGGGGGACGTCCTGAGTGTCGAGAAACTCGCTGTCGAAACCGGCAAAGAGACCACCTTCAGCGACGTTCTCCTCGTTGTGAACGGCGACAAGGTCACCCTTGGCGCCCCCCTCGTTTCCGGAGCCAGTGTCCAGGCCGAGGTTGTCGATCAGTACAAGGATGACAAGGTTGTCGCTTTCAAGTTCAAGCGTCGCAAGGGGTATCACCGCACCGTCGGTCATCGCCGTCAGCTTACCGAACTGAAGATCACCAAGATCTCTGCTTAAATCTCCAACACAACTTTTAACCCAACCCACCTACTGCCATGGCACATAAAAAAGGACAGGGAAGCGTCAAGAATGGACGCGACAGCGAAAGCAAACGCCTCGGCGTAAAGAAGTTCGGCGACCAGAGTGTTGTCGCCGGCAACATCATCATCCGCCAGCGTGGCACCAAATTCATTCCCGGTCGCAACGTTGGTCTCGGACGTGATTACACGATCTGGTCGCTTGTCGATGGCAAGGTTCGTTTCGACCGTGCTGGTCGTCGTGTAAATGTCGATCCCGTTGTTTCGGTAGAGGCTTCCGCCAACTAAAAATTTCTTTTCTTTCATCTAGAAGAGATGACACCCCCGGCCTTCAACAGCCGGGGGTTTCTTTTTTACAAAATTCCCCTGATCCTCCGATGATACAATTCGGCGTTCTTGGTTCTGGAAAGGGATCCAATTTCAGGGCCCTTGCGGAGGTGTTTCAGGCCGGGACCCTCGGCGCTCAACCGGTGATTGTCCTCTCCGATGTGGAGCACGCCGGCATCTTGGATCTCGGGCGGAAATTTGAAATTCCCTGTCACTTTATTGCCCCGGGTCCTTTCCGAACCAAGATGTCTCCGGAAGCCGAGGGAGAAATCGTCCAATTGCTCCGAGAGGCTCAGGTCGATTTCGTTGTGCTTGCTGGATTCATGCGTGTCATCAAGGAACCGCTTCTCAATGCCTTCCCGGGGCGCATCTTGAATATCCATCCTTCGCTCCTGCCGGCTTTTCCTGGACTGGAAGCATGGCGTCAAGCCGTCGAGGCAGGTGTTCCTGAGGCAGGGTGCACTGTTCACCTGGTCGACTCAGGAGTCGATACCGGCAAGATTCTTGGCCAAAGCCGCGTTCCCGTACTTTCTGGTGACACTGCTGAGTCGCTCCACGCAAGGATCCAAGTCGCAGAGCACGAACTCTATCCCAGGATCATCCGAGAATTTGCCGGCCATCTGCTGCCCCGGGACTGAGACGGCCTCACCTTTGCCCTGCCTGCTTCCCAGAATGAATTTAATCTTCAGACTTGAGCCTTCAACCTTTAGTGTCTCCTGATGCTTGGTAAACGCATCATTCCCTGTCTCGATGTCGATGGCGGCAGGGTCGTGAAAGGAACGAAGTTCGAGAATATTCGTGACGCCGGGGATCCGGTCGAGTGTGCCCGAGCCTACGATGCCCAGGGTGCCGACGAGCTAGTCTTCCTCGACATCACCGCCTCCCATGAGGGCCGCGCCACCATGCGCGAAGTGGTTGAGAAGACTGCCGATGCCTGCTTCATGCCGCTGACCGTGGGTGGAGGTATTCGTAAGGTCGAGGATGTGCGGGCGATGCTGCTGGCAGGAGCCGACAAGGTCAGCATGAATACTGCGGCCCTCGATGATCCGAATCTCGTGAACGCCTCCGCCGAGGGATTCGGCTCCCAGTGTGTTGTCGTTGCGATCGATGCACGTCGTGATGGAGAGGGTGGATGGATCGTTCACACCCACGGAGGGCGTAGGCCCACGTCTTGGCAGGCCGTTGATTGGGCCAAGGAAGTTGCCAAGCGCGGAGCTGGGGAGATTCTTCTCACCAGTATGGATTCTGATGGTACCAAGAAGGGCTATGATCTTGAACTGACTGCCGCCGTTAGCGATGCCATCGGCATTCCCGTGATCGCCAGCGGTGGGGCGGGCGATATCGGTCACATGGCTGAGGTTCTCACCATCGGCAAGGCCGACGCCGTGCTCGCCGCCAGCATCTTCCACTTTGGGCAGTATACGGTCGCTGATGTGAAGAGAGAACTAGCTACGCACGGTATTCCTGTCAGGAAACCTGTTTAGATTTTTCGCACGGAGACGCGGAGACGCAGAGGAGGGAGAAAGGGCTTGAGTCGAGCGAGTAAAGGAATAGCTATCAGACAAGTCTCCCCCTCATGAAACGTTTTCTCAAATGGACGGCCATCGTTGTCGGCTCGCTCATCCTGTTCCTAATCCTCCTTGTCGGATCATTCCTCGGATGGCTGAAGTGGTCGGGTGAGCGCGACTGGAAGAGGGCTGAGGCAGAACTCCGTGCCAAAGGTGAGAAGCTGACTTTTGCGGAACTTGTTCCGCCGATGCCGCCGGACAGCGAGAACTTCTTCGCTGATCCGCTCTGGGCTGGTTACTCCGATCTTGTTCGGACCAAGAGTCGCGGATGTGACGGTGCAGAGAGACAGACCATGGCGCTCAAGGTTCCTGCCGCTCAACTGCCGATCAGGCTTTGGCAGAAGGTTCCCTTAACCGCCCAGGAATCTAATCAACTGGCACAGCTCACGATCTCCAAAGCAAGTGACAGAAGCTCTGCATACAGTGCTCTTAGATCTACGATTCCTTACGAAAAGAACGCTGATCGGAAACGCGAGGAAGCGACAGCGATGCTTCAGATTCTTACTCCGGCCAACGAGACCCTTTCCCGGATTGCGGGGTTAGCACGCCGTCCTCAGGCCCAGTTTCCTCTCCACTACAACCTCATTGCGACAGAAGGATCGATCCCCGAACTGCTTGCAGAAACGGCCGAAAATTTGGTGCTCTCACAACTCTTCCTGAATAGGGCGAGCAGTGAGTTGCTCCTCGGCAACAACACTGCGGCAGCAACTGACGCCGAGACCCTGCTCCGACTCTCGTTCACCCAGCAGAACGAGCCCCTGCTGATCTCGCTGCTGGTTCGGGTTTCAACAACGGGCCTGGCTCTCAGAGTCTTGGATCAGGGACTGGCCGACCATGTCTGGACGGCGGATCAGATCGCGCTCTATCAGGGGTTGCTGGAAAATATCGATCTCCCCAAAGGTCTGCTCTTTGTTCTGCGAGGAGAGCGGATCTATGGGCGGGAATCGTGGAAAGCACTTCAGCAACGCCAACAAGGGTTTTTCGCCGCACTAGAAATCCAAGGTACACGCATGCTGCTCGAAAAGAATGCTGCATACCATGCCCTCCTGATGCAGAGGGCTCTTGAGTCCATGGAACACTCGCTCCATGAGTCCGGTTGGAATCGGTCCAACGCCCAAGTCTTCAAAGAGGAACAAGCCGCGTTGGCACAAAGTCCCCTCCATCGCATCATGTACATCATGATGTCGCTGGCCGTTCCCGCTCTGGACGGTGCGATTGAAAAAACCGTCGAGTGCCAGACTCAAGTCGATCAGAGCTTGATCGCCTGCGCTTTGGAGCGCTATCGCCTCGCCCACGGTTCCTATCCTGCTTCGCTTGATGCTCTGACGCCAGAGTATCTGGTACAGCTCCCAAACTCGCCAATCAACGGAAAGCAGATGAACTATTCCCTCCAACCGGGCGGCGCCTTCCTACTCTGGACCCCGGGTTGGAACCTCAATTCACTCGACGGAAAACCAGGTGAGTTTCAGGGAGATGGAGACATCGTCTGGGCGCAACCTCTTCCGAAAAGACCCACGGAAAGTTCTCAAATCTTAAAATAAGAGCCCTCTTCACAAAGGCTTGGAAGTTGGGATGCAGCGCTAGGCTGCCAAGCGAAGCTGTATATTTTATACTGCGAGCGAAGGAGAACAAAGCGATGCGCTCAAATCCCAAGCCCTACTCCTTAAAGCAATAGGGGCAACTGACTTCATAGACATAGCGGGGGTCCTTGACCTCTTCCTCAGTCAAGGGCTCGGTGCAGGCGAAGCAGAGTTGGCTGCCTGTTTCCTGCAACGCCGGATTGACGCCGACGCGTTTGTCGAAGACGAAGCACTCCCCATCCCAGTGCGCTCCACCGCATTCTTCAAAATATTTCAGGATGCCTCCCTCGAGTTGGTATACTTCGCGGAAGCCTGCCATCTCGAGGAATGGGGCGGCTTTCTCGCAGCGGATGCCTCCCGTGCAGAAGCTGACCACGGGAGCCTCTTTCATTGAATCGGGGAGTTGCTTGATAGCTTCGGGAAATTTGCGGAAGTGGCGGATTGGAAGCGTGACAGCACCGGTAAAGGTGCCGAGCTTCACTTCATAGGTATTTCGAGTATCGAGAAGGGTGACGGGACGCCCCTCATCCAACCAGCGCTTGAGTTCTTTGGCGGGAAGCCGTGGAGAGGTGTGACGAGCCGGATTGATCTCCTCGACGCCGAAGGCGATGATCTCCTGCTTAATCTTCACGAGCATCCGGTTAAAGGGTTGCTCCTCACTCTCGCTACGCTTTTCCTGAAGAGTCTCAAGGCCGGAAATCGAGCGTAAGGTCACGAGTAGTTTCTCCACCGAGGATCTCTCTCCGGCGATGAAGAGGTTAATCCCTTCGGGACTCAGTAGGATGCTCCCCTTGAGTTCCAAGGAACGGCACTCAGTCTTAAGCTGCTCTCTCAGTTCGGTAAGCTCGCTTAGCTCTGCGAACTTGTAGGCAGCAATGTTGATGACTGACATAGGTAAAGTCTGTTAGCGGACTAGACTATAGGCCGTTAGGTCAAAAAAATCCCTTTTTTAGTTCCCCATCTCTGCGCCCCCGCGTCTCCGCGCGAGATCTTTTAGTCCTAATTCGCTTAATAGTTAAACAAATCTCCCAGAGCAAAAGTCTTTCCGGTAGCAGTATTAAGCGCGCGAAGGAGTTTGCCCTGGACGTTTTTCGTCAGGCGTCTGCCCTTGCAACCGCGCTGGACCATCTTGTGAGTGATCTGCTCGGCGGAGGCCGCCACGAGATCATGCGATTTCAGTCCTAGTTCCGTGAGAAGACGGGCCAGGGGCTGTTCGCCGAGATCGCGTTCGAAGTCCTGCTCCAAGGATTAGACTGTCTTGATGAGATCTGTTGCGGGGAAGCGTACTTTGGCGGCCGATGCATACTTGTCATCTGCACTGCGATAACCGAGAGCGCAGCAGACGACAGAAGCATAACCCTGCTCCTTGAGTCCAAGGATGGCATCATATTCCGCCGGTGCGAAGCCTTCGATCGCGCAGGTGTCGACGCCAAGCAGAGCGGCCGTCGTCATGAGGTTACCCAGAGCGATGTAGGCTTGAAGAGCTGCCCAATGAGGGATGCGAGTCTCGGCACCGGGAGAGAGCAGGCTTCCGTACATCATGCCTCGGTATCCCTCAAGGGATTCACGGGGTATGCCGCGCACCTCAACGACACGGTCAAGGAAACGATCAACCTCGGCTTCCGTCATAGCTGTGCGGCCCGCCATCACAACGTAGTGAGAGGCATCAACCACCTGAGTCTGATTCCATGAATGAGGCTGAAGCTGTGCGCGTACGGCCGGATCCTTCACAATCAGGAAGCGATAAGGCTGAAGTCCGAAGGAAGAAGGGGAGAGGACAAGACTCTCTTCAAGGGTTTTCCACGTGGCGTCGGAGATCTTCTTTGAGGCATCGAAGGTCTTGGTGGCATAGCGCCAGTTCAGAGCGTCAAGAAGCTGGGATTCAGGAATGGTATGACTCATGGTGTGTTTGCCGGGTTGGTTTGATGGGAAAATATCGTATTGCCTTTTGAAGAGTTGCAGGCAAATCATTAACGGCGTTAAGTAAAAACTCAATCACCAAAATCCCTAACTTTTACTCTTATGTCCGAACCTGTCATTGCTCAAAAGTCTCCCATCCCCGTCGAGGTCAAAGCTGGCCAGACCTATTACTGGTGCTCCTGCGGCAAAAGCGCCACGCAGCCTTTCTGCGATGGTTCACACAAGGGAACCGACTTCGCGCCGACACCCTACACCGCCGAGAAGGATGGTCCCGTTTACTTCTGCGGCTGCAAGCACAGCGGTAATGGTCCCCTCTGCGACGGAGCCCACAAAGGACTCTGAGAGACTCTGAGCAGCAAAGTCACTTAGACTGAAGTCCGAAGGCTGTTAGGTCACAACCAATCCGATTCAGACCCCGCCTCTCGTAAGGGAGGCGGGTTTTTTTGTAACAATCAGCTGCTTAAGTGGGCTGCTGAAGCTTTGATACCTTTCATTTGAAGCGCCTGAAAGATCCGTTCAGCGGCCGCCTGCGCCGTCATGCCGTATTTTTCACGGAGGATGGATACAGAGCCATGCTCGATGAACTGATCGGGCCAACCCACGCGCACGAGCGGTGTGGTGATCCCGGCATCGGAGAGATGCTCTGCCACAGCGGCACCGAAGCCTCCACTGACAGTGTGGTCCTCCAGAGTGCAAAGAACCCTCGAGCCGCGTGCGAAGAACTCAAGCGTCCCCGCATCCAATGGCTTGATCCAACGCGGGTTGATGACGGCTGCCTTGATTCCTCGCTTCTCGAGCAGGTCGGCTGTCTCCATGGCCACCTCACAGAAGTTTCCGAGACCGAAGAGAGCCACATCCGTTCCATGGCGTAGCACCTCGGCTTTGCCTATCTCGAGGAGCTTCGGAGTCGGTCTGGGGGCGGCCCCTGTACCCGCACCACGCGGATAACGGATCGCGATCGGCCCCTCATGGTGATTGGCCATCGTCCAGAGCATGTCGGCAAATTCTTCCTCATCCTTCGGTTGCATGGCGATGACGCCGGGTATGCTCCTTAGGTAGGCAATATCGAAGAGCCCGTGGTGTGTTGGTCCGTCGTCACCGGAAAGCCCCGCTCGATCCATGCAGAGTGCGACATTGAGATTCTGCAGGGCGATATCGTGAACGATCATGTCGAAGGCCCTCTGCATGAAGGTCGAGTAGATCGCAAGGAAGGGTTTCATTCCCTTGGTTGCCATGCCTGCGGCAAAGAGTGCTGCATGCTCCTCCGCGATCCCGACATCATAAAATCGGTCGGGATGTCGTGCGGCGAACTGAACGAGGCCCGTGCCGTTGGGCATCGCCGCTGTAATGGCAACGATCTTGCGGTTATGATCCGCAAATCCTGAAAGCGTCTTGCCGAAAATCTCCGAGTAGGTCGGAGTGGGAGCGGTTTGGGTTTCGCCGGTATCAGGTTGGTACTTTCCGAGTCCGTGGAACTTGTCCGGTTTTTCGATCGCGGGGCCGAATCCCTTCCCCTTCTTCGTCATGATGTGAAGGAGCACCGGCTCGTTCAGTGTCTTGAGGAACTCGAAGGTACGTATTAACAGGGGGATGTCATGACCGTCGATCGGGCCGAAATAACGCAGGCCGAGATTCTCGAAGATCACGCTTGGTCCGATGATCTGCTTCACTCCCGACTTGATCTTGTGGGCAAGTTGACGCGCGCTCTTGCCGCCGATCCATTCGACAAACTTTGCAGCCTGATCGTGGAGATGAGCATAGGCCGGGCTGGTGGCGATCCTGTTGAGATGCTCCGCAATGGCACCCGTATTTCTGGCGATCGACCACTGGTTGTCATTGAGCACCACGATAAAGCGTTTTGTGGTCTCCGAGACATTGTTGAGGGCCTCGTAACTGACTCCGCAGGTGAAGGCAGCGTCGCCTGCGACGGCCACAACATGCTCGGCACCACCATTCATGTCCCGCGCCGCCGCCATGCCAAGGGCTGCGGAGAGAGCTGTCCCTGCATGTCCCGCTCCATAGCAGTCGTGCTCGCTCTCAGTGCGGAGAAGGAATCCGTTGAGGCCTCCGTGCTGGCGCATCGATCCGAGCTGCTTCCGGCGTCCGGTGAGGATTTTATGAATGTATCCCTGATGGCTGACGTCGAAGAGGATCTTGTCGTCAGGCGTCTCAAAGACGCGGTGTAGGGCGATCGAGAGTTCAACGACGCCGAGATTCGGGCCGAGGTGACCTCCTGTTTCGGCGAGCGTGCCGATCAATTCCTCTCGGATTTCCTGGGCGAGTGCAGGTAGGTCACTCTCCGGAAGTTTTTTCAAATCAGCCGGGGAGTCGATGGCATCCAACAGGTACCGTGGATGATCCGAACTCACGACTCCTCGAACGGCTTGAGCGCTGTTTCACCGCGGCTATTTCGCGTGATGATCTCGATTCGTTTCTCGGCCGCATCGAGCTTCTCGCGGCAGATCTGAAGCAGCTTCATTCCCTCCTCATAGCGCTCGATGAGAGTCTCCAGAGGTGGAGGGGTCTGTTCGATCTCCTCAACGATGTTTTCCAAGCGACCGAGCGATTTCTCGATGGAAGTCTCGGTATCAGAATCGGTTTTTGTTGTCTTGGAAACCATGGCTTGAGCGAATGTCAGATGCTCGGCGGTTTGGATTTCCTCATGCCAATCTGAGCAAGATGACGATGCAGGGTGCGGCGGCTGATGCCGAGCTTTTTTGCCGCCATCGTGCGATTGCCTGCGCAATCCTCCAGGGCCTTGTGGATCACGGTGGCCTCGATTCGGGCTAGATTCATCTCACCCTCTCCAAGCGGTGTGGAAGAGGCTCGCAGGGAAGCAGGAAGATCACCCGGCGCGAGTTCCTTTCCGTTTCCCAGCACGACGGCATGCTCCACGGCGGCTCGGAGCTCACGGATGTTGCCGGGCCATGCATGGGTCTCGAGGGCTTCCATGGCTTCCGGGGTGAAGTGGCGCTCGGGTTTGTCATGCTCCTTGGCCATTTCCTTGAGGAAGGCACCGACTAACAGTGGGATATCCTCGGGGTGAGTGCGAAGAGGCGGCATGGTGAGGGGAACCACGTTAAGGCGGAAGAACAGATCCTCGCGGAATGTCCCCGCGCGTACCATGGCGGCCAGATCCTTATTGGTGGCTGCGATCAGTCGGACATCTGAGTTGAGGGTCTGGTTGCCACCGACACGTTCAAAGCTCTTTTCGCCCAGTACGCGCAGGATTTTGACCTGGACTGTTGGGTCGATCTCGCCGATTTCGTCGAGGAACAGCGTGCCGCCGGAGGCCTGTTCGAAGCGCCCGATTCTCCGCTCGCCTGCCCCGGTGAAGGCTCCCTTTTCATGGCCGAAGAGTTCACTCTCCAGCAACTGGGGGGAGAGGGAAGCGCAATGAACCGCGACAAACGGCTTCTCCGCGCGGGTGCTCAGATCATGGATTGCCTTGGCAGCGACTTCCTTTCCCGATCCGCTCTCTCCTTGGATGAGAACCGTTGCTTTGCTGGGAGCCACCTGTCGGATGGTCTCGAAGACCCGCTCCATCACCGGAGATCGGCCGATCATTCTGTCGGGAGTTCGCGTTTTTCGTACTTCCTGGCGGAGTTCGAGATTTTCTGCCTGCACCGTTCTTTCTCGGAGGGCGCGCCGGATGAGCATCTCCAGGCGATCGATATTCACCGGCTTGGTCACGAAATCATAAGCTCCCTGACGCATCGCCTCGACCGCTGTATCCACAGATCCGTAAGCCGTCATCATGATACAGATCGGCGGATCGGAACGCTTTAGGATCTTCCTCATCAAATCCATGCCATCGTCGGCGCCGAGTTTCAGGTCGGTGAGGACGAGGTCAGGAGGATCTGCATCGATCAAGGCAAGAGCTCCCGCCTCATCCGATGCCAGCGATACGTCGAAATATTCTTCCAGAACAGCCCTCAATCCATCACGAGTATTCTTTTCGTCATCAACGATTAAGATGGTCTGTTTCACGGGAATTGAGACATCTTGGCACAACAACCCTTGAATCCGCAATCCTTACTCTAGAGACGACATGGTCGAATTATCCAGCAATTGGGGCAAAGCGTCTCGATAGCTGGGAAATTGCGGAACCCAACCTGCACATCGCAGCTTGGCATTGCTAATCCGCTTGGAGGTCCAGCCGCGCTTTCGATTCATGTCGGCAGGTCCTTCCGCAGGAAGCGGGCGATTGAGGAAGTCAGCCACCCAGCTGTACACCTCGCGTTGGGTAGCTGGGGCATTATCGGTCACATTGTAGAGACCAATAGGAACGACAGGGTCGCCTAGGCGCGCCAGGGCGGCGGCAGCGTCATCACGATGAATCTGGTTAATCCAGCGATGGCCTCCATCTTCAAGTGTCGCCTCGTGGGCCAAGAATTTTTTCAAAAGTACGGAGCGTCCAGGTCCATAGATTCCGGAAAGGCGAGCAACACTCCCTCCAGCGGCAAGGGCGAGCTGTTCGGCCTCCAAGAGGATGCGGCCTGTCTCGCGATCTGGAATGGCTGGAGATTCCTCGGTGACCCAGGATCCATCGGTCTGACCGTAGACGGAGGTGCTGCTGACAAAAATGATTCTACCCGGATTCCAGAGCTCAAGAATCCTGCGGAGTCCGTCGCGGTAGACGGCTGCGTAGGTATCGGCCCCTCCGCGGCCCGAGCTGACGCAGTAGATGGCTAGCGGAACATTGCGAACCACGGGAGTCAGGGCTTCAACCGAGGCATCATCGGTGACATCACAGGCGGCGGAGGCGAAAGACCTTCCGGCTAGGGAGGCCAGGGATTCGGCACCCCGAACAAGGCCCAAGACAGTGTTGCCTCGGGCCGAAAAAAGTTCGGCTGCAGCCTCCCCTAGGAAGCCGCAGCCGATGATAAGTACTTCAGGATTCACTCCAATGAGTGAAGCAGGAGGATCAGCTCAGGACAAAGCGCACTTTGGCCTTGGCGCGTTTCGCGTTGGCCTTGGCCTTGCGCTTGGAGCGCTGGGTCGGAGTCTCGAAGGCGCGAAGACGGCGCACTTCCTCGAGGACACCCTCGGTGTCGAGTTTGGTCTTGAGGCGCTTGAGCGCGCGATCGATGGGTTCGCCCTTACGGACAATAACTTCCGGCATAATTAATTCACCTGCTTTCTTTTGTGGGTTTGAGAGAGTCGTCAGGAAAACCCGGCGGGTCAAGAACGGAATCAATCATTCCACGCAGAGCAGCAAAGGGAGTATCAGGAACTCAGGCCCCCCCTCATGCTATACCCCTTCATCCCCATGAGGTTTTAGTTCGAGAGACAAAGCGAGGGTCACTGCACGGTCACACTCTTGGACACCTCAGTAGCTGTATTGTAATTTGCATCGCCTGCCTGCGACGCCTTGAGCGAGGTAACTCCCTTCGTCTTTACCGTAGCTGTCGATCCAGAGATCGAGATGACGTTGGTAGCACTGCTTGTATAAGTCAGCGGTAGCCCCGAGGTGGAGCTACCGGAAAGGGTGAAGCTTTTGGTAATTGCGATGGCAACCGGCGAAGTCGGGTTGAAGGTGATGGTCTGACCAGCCTTGTTTACCGTCACCGTTTTGGCAACGGGTGTTGAGGCAAGGTAATTGCTGTTGCCGGCTTGGGTTGCCGTGATAACCGATGAGCCAGCTCTCTTGATCGTTGCAGTGCTTCCGGAGATCGTGATCACATTCGTATTGCCGCTGGTGAAGGTGACGGTGCCTCCAGGTGCCGTGGCAGCAAGGGCGAATGTTGCTCCATTTGAATAAGTGCGGTTTGATGGCTGAACGAAGGTAATCGGATTGGAAACTTGGCCGTAGAGTGGTGTTAGCTTGCGGATTGCACTATTGAGATAATCTGCTACGTAGACATCCCCGACTCCATCTACTGCGATACCTAGAGGCACACTGAATTTAGCATTCGTGCCTATTCCATCAGCAAAACCCTGCGTCCCATTTCCAGCAATGGTGCCAACCATTCCATTGCTACTTATTTTTCGTATCGCGCTATTCGAATTATCCGAAACATAAATATTATATTCTCCATCTATTGCAACTCCACTCGGCCAATCGAACGTCGCGTTCGTACCTTTTCCATTAAGAAAACCTTGAGATCCATTACCAGCCAACGTCGTAACCATACCATCACTGCCTATCTTACGAATCGCGTTGTTCCCCTTATCTGCCACATACACACAACCTGATGAATCCACCGCTACACTAAATGGATAATTGAACGTCGCGTTAGTACCCCTTCCATTAAGAAAACCTTGCGATCCATTACCAGCCAACGTTGTCATTACACCATTAGAACTAATTTTACGAATTGCATTGTTTCCAGAGTCTGCAACATAAACATTATGGAAACCATCTATAGCTACACTTTTAGGCATACTTAAAAATGCATTAGTTCCTATGCTATTCACAAAACCTGATGTTCCGTTTCCTGCAAAGGTCGTTACCACGCCATTGCTTGTGATTTTTCGAATTGCGTTATTTTCTGTGTCAGCAACAAAGACGTTTCCAAATCCATCTATTGCAACATCATTTGGATGATTGAATGTAGCGTGCGTGCCCGTTCCGTCGGCAAGGCCAATATTTCCATTCCCAGCAAGAGTACTCACTACCCCATTGCTGCCAATCTTTCTGACCGCATTATTCCAAGTGTCAGCCACATAAGTATTTCCCAATTGATCCACCTGAATGCCTGAGGGACTGTCAAAGCCAGGGAGTAGTATCGCCCCTGCCAAAGTAGTCACCACGCTATTTGTGCTTACCTTACGAATAGCATTATTATTACAATCAGCTACATAGACATTTCCAACTTTATCCAAAGTTAACCCTACAGGATTATTAAAAGTTGAATTCGTGCCAATTCCATTGAAAAACCCCTGCATGCCATTACCTGCGATCGTAGTAACGATGCCACTTGCACTAATCTTACGGATCGTATTGTTCCCGGAATCGGCAACATAAATATAGCCACTTCCGTCGACGGCGACTGATTCGGGACTAGCGAACAAATCACTGGCTAATGTTGTAACTACTCCATTGCTGCCAATTTTCCGGATCGCATTGTTTGCCATTTCCGACACATAAACATTACCTGATCCATCTACTGCAACTCCAGTAGGCCAACCAAATGAGGCGTGTATTGCAATCCCATTGATTAAACCTTGGGTTCCGTTGCCAGCTAATGTTGTCACTACTCCAGTACTACTGATTTTTCGGATCACATTGTTACCTGAATCGGCCACGTAGAGATTTCCTAATCCATCTACGGCAACCCCTTGAGGCCCTGCAAAAGAAGCATTTGTACCTGTTCCATTTGAAAACCCCCAGGTTCCTCCTGCCAAGGTGGTTACAGCACCATTGCTAGTGATCTTGCGAATCGCATTGTTTCCAGAGTCAGCGACATAAACATTTCCTAATCCATCTACAGCAACCCCTTGAGGGCCTGCAAAAGAAGCATTTGTACCTGTTCTATTTAAAAACCCCCAGGTTCCTCCTGCCAAGGTGGTTACAGCACCATTGCTAGTGATCTTGCGAATCGCATTGTTTCCAGAGTCCGCGACATAAACATTTCCTAATCCATCTACGGCGACATTAACTGGAGAAAAAAATCGAGCATTCGTTCCTGTTCCATCCACCCGATTTGATGGGGCGACCAATGTGGTCACAGCGTAGTTGGTGGGAATAGCAGCATCAAGCGAGCAAGAGGCCCAAAAAGCTGAGCTCAGGAGGATCAGCAATACTGAAAAGTTAGATTGTTTGGTTTTCATGCGGCGTGGGGATAGTTGGAGAGCAAACTAACCATGCGGGGAACCATGTAAATTACAACCCTTAAAAACCCCTAAGGGTTGGATTGTTAGCCTCCGATCTGCTCTATCCACTTTCATCTCTTTGAGCTTTTAGTGCTTCGGGAAAAAGGGGTTGTGCTCTCGCTCCAGAGCCACGGTCGTCAGGGGGCCGTGGCCGGGACAGAGAATCGTCTCGGGCGGCAGGGAGAAGATCTCCTCCCTATTGGTTCGCAGGCAGTCGGCGTAGGAGACCATGGGTCCTCCCATGGATCCGGCGAAGAGGGCATCTCCCACCACGGCGACAGGGCCTTTAAGTCCACGGAGGACGTAGGTGATCCCGCCGGCAGCATGTCCCTTCGTCAGCCGTGTCGAGATGAGGAGGTTACCAACGTGGAACTCCTTCCCCGGGGTGAAGGTCGCGATGCCAGAGACTCCCTCCCCCTCACCGATCCATGCCTCCGCTCCGGTCTTTTCAAGGATCCGATCCAGATCGAAGAGATGATCGCCATGGCCGTGTGTCAGCAGGAGAAGCCTCAGTTTCAGCTGTTGGGTTTGCAGAAAATCGAGCATCCCAGAGGCATCGGCCCCTGTGTCAAAGGCAACAGCCTCCCGTGTCGCGTTATCCCAAGCCAGGTAGGAATGGACCTGCATGTCACTCCAATCAGAAGTGAACATGACCATTCCCTCCGGAAGATCCAGAGGTCCGGGATGGTATTTCCCCTCGGCCATCTCGAGAAGGCGTTTCGCGTCGAGACCGAGGGCTCCGGCTGCTCTCTGTAAATGAGCAGGAATCAGCACCCCCCCGAGGAGTGATAGGACTTCTTCGCGGGTGAGGCCGGAGCGCTCCGCTAGATCACCTTCCGAGAGTTCCTGACCACGTCTGGCTTTATGCAGGACATCAACCCAAGTATCCTCAAGGGGAATCGCGGCATTGGCTGTAGAGGACATTTTTTAGGTGCGGGTATCGCGGATTTGTCGTCTGAGAATGAAGAAAAGGATCACAAAGATCGCCCAGCTTGTAAGGATCATGACGGCGGAGTTAAACCAGAGCAGGGGTATGGAGAGGCCGAAGTATTGCTTCACCGGCCCGAAGAAGACATTCGGATGGTGGTTGTCGCGGTAGTCTGCCTGCTCCATCTCAGCCTTAGAGACCAGATCAAGAACCTTCTGGTTGGTGTAAAGCTGCTCGGCGGTGACGCCACTCTGATTACCAACGATTTCATCGCGCTTCAATGGAGCCCCGGCAATCACCCTGTCGATGTGGGTCATTCTCTTGTCGAGATCGGAGGGATCTTTCGCCTCCAGTCCACTCAGGATGGCCAGGAGATCCTTGAGATCATCGAGCCGATCTTCCTGGGCGTCGGTCGGTTTCTTGATTGCCGCGAGTTGATAGATCTGACGCTGGATCCGTGCCTGCCGGAGAGCCAACGGATTCAGTTTTGCCTGGGCAAAGACAATCCCCTCGTACGACCAGCGCATCGGCATGAATTCACAGATCAGCGGCACCTGCAGGTCGCTTCTCGGTTCCATGGCTGTTTCAGGATGGCGATTGAACCACTCATGGATCGCATGGATGAAATCGAGATTGCGGTTCATCTCCTCGTACTTGATCAGGGCGCCCCCAAGGATGATCTGGGGGATCAGGACGACGGGGATGATGTTCACGGCGGTCTTTCCCTCTCGGGCTAACGAGGAGATCATTAGACCGATGGCGATACCGCTGAATGCAGTCAGGAACATCGCCGTGAATTCCACCCAGTAGAGTCCCCGGATAGAGACCATCCAGTCTCCGATCAGTGTGAAAAGGGCACACTGACCTACGGCGAAGAGACCAAGCGTGATCGCTTTTGCCAGCAGGTAGTAGCCGATACGGACATTCAGATTCCGTTCGCGAAGAAGGACAGGACGATCGCGGATGATATCGTCGACACTGTTTGTGAGGCCCAGAAACATCGCCACCACGAGCGAGAGAAAGAGGTAGGTGGGAATGTGGAAGGCCGAGGCGAAGTCATAGTGCTTGCTCTCCGAGTACCGGAGGACGGCTCCGATTAAGAAAGCGAGCATCGGTGCCTCCACCAGCGTGGTGAGGAGATTCGCGCGGTTGCGCATCTTGCTGATGAATGAGCGCTGGAGCAGCACCAGGAACTGCCCCAGTTCATCCCGCCACCTTAATCCCTCCCATCCTGTGAGGCGCTGGGTGAGGCTGCTCTTTGACTCGGGGCCAGCCGGGACGGGTGTTCGCGAGGATGCAGGTTGCTGGACCTCCTTCATCAGGCGGTAGGCCTCGAACTTGTCCCGCCAATACTCTGGGGAGAAACGCCGCGCCGGGACGAGTTGTCCCCGATTATTCTCCTCGTAGATGAGATCTCCACCCAGATCGCGCAGTGGCGTCTCCAGCACATCGAAAACGAACTCTGGTCGGGTCGTGCCGCAGGCCTGGCATCCGCCGAGTTCCGTTCCGAAGAGTTGCTCATGCTCCGCCTCTGCGAAGTAGGAGAGCATCTCCGTGGGGGTGCCGAAGAAGACGAGCTTGCCCCCTTTGTCCAGAAGGAGTGCCTTCTGGAACATCTGGAAGATCTTCGAAGTCGGCTGGTGGATCGTGACCAGAACGATCTTGTTGTGGGCCATGCCGCGGATGATTTCGATGACATGCTCGGAATCCTTCGATGAGAGACCGCTGGTCGGCTCGTCGAAAAGATAGACATCGGCCGTGCTGACCATATCGAGACCGATATTGAGTCGTTTGCGTTCGCCTCCGCTAAGGACCTTCTTGCTGGTTCCTCCCACGACCTCCTTGCGACGTTCGTTCAGGCCAAGTTCTGCCAGTTTGCTATCGATGCGGCGCTGACGTTCGCGTCGTGAGAGATGAGGAGCACGGATGGCCGCGGCGAAGCGGAGGTTCTCCTCGATTGTCAGCTGCTCGTCGAAAGCGTCGTACTGCGGGATATAGGTGATGTACTGCAGGAGCGCATCGAGATTCCGGTAGAGGGAGCGCTGGTTGAGCTGCACTTCCCCGGCCACGGGCGGGAACTGGCCAGCCAGGGCTCGGAGGAGTGTGCTCTTGCCGCAACCACTCGCTCCCATGACACAGACCATCTCGCCGCGATCAATCGAGAAATTGAGGTTGTCGAGGGCCGTATCGGCGCTGCGGAAACGGCAGACAAGATCGCGCACATCCAAGGTGCGGATGATGTTCCGCTCCTCTTCGATGATGCGATCGGTGAAGTTGCAGCGGAGCACCTGTCCCGCATCGATCCGGATCGTATCACCATCGACGAGATCCATCGCTCCACGCACCGGAAGACCACGCACCACGATCGGCCTGTCTGCCTGAAGCACCTCCACGCGTCCTGTTTTCTCCTGATAATCACAGGTGATCCGCAGAGTCACCTCACCGCCGATTCCGGGTGAGATCAGGATGTCGTCATCATCCAGGCGGCTCGGATTATTCGAGGCGATATACTCGGTCTTGGAACCCTTCAGCTCGAAGCGTCCTCCAAAAGCCCCGACTCGACGCTTGAGATCCTCCAGATCGAGTTCTCCACCGTCGCGGAAGAAGATCTTGTCCGAGAGTTGGGCCACGATGGAGGCTCCCTTGCGGAGCGGCGTGCCGCGTAGGGTTGCCCGGAGATCCTGAAGGGCCGTCACGGTCACCTTCAGTCCGAAAGCGATCTCCAGATCGCTGTCGCGGCTACGGGATTTCTCAAGGCGGACCTCCTCGTTGTTGATTGCCACGAAAATATGGGGAAGCGTCACGTTGCGCTTCGCATTGAAGTAAAAGATCAGATCCTGACTGGTGATCACCTGCTCACCCACCAGAACCCGCTGTCCCGGATAGATGCGGCAGAACTCACTCGGTTTCAAGAGGCGCCCCTGAACGATCAGGCTCTTGCCGGAGAGGTTCTTGAGGATGATCAGGTCGTTATGGCAGTAAGCCAGGAGTCGTTCCTCACCTGTGAAGCCCCTCAGTTCCACATCGCAGGTTGTCGGGTCCCCGAAAGAGAGCGCCTCGAGCGGCGAGGTGCCGTCATGGAAAAACTCCGCCTGGGCCTGCTCGTTGGCGTTGAGTTGGTAGACGATATCGATGGCCTGCGCGGCCATACCGAGGCATCCCATGAAGTCGTGGTAGGCGGCCACCTGCTCGGCCTTCATTCCCGAACGGGTGATCAGATCGTAGAGTTGAACTCCGAGGAGGATTTTCCGGTCATCGCTCAGTTCCGTAGAGAGCTTTGTCGCCATGGCTCCCAGATCCTGCTGCTGCTCCAGTGCCTGGCGGAAGAGCTTGCGCAGTTCGGAATAGACAGCCTCCGGATAGTCATAGCGGAGGAAGCCGAGGCTTGAGTCGATTTCCTCCTCCAGCATCTCCCCGTCGACGCGGGTGAATGCCGCAAGAACCTGAATCAGCGTGGGGAGCAGGTTGGCGCTCTCCGCGATGGTTTGGGGGCGTCGTCTCAGGCGACGCCATCGCTTCGCCACCGAGCGCTGAAGACGCGAAGCTCCTCTCAGGATGCTATCAATCACTAGCACTCCACGGCGCGGCGCCGTGGCAGCATCATGGCTATCAGGGTACGGATCCGATCCGGCCTTCTCTGCTTCACCCGATGTCTGTGGATTGAGATCCATCAGGCCGAAGCCTAATCAGCCCCGGCACAAAGATGGAGTCAATTGTTGAGAACTAAACGGGCGCTACGCCGCTTGGGAGCCTGTTCTCACCCTGCGAAGCAATCCAAAGAGAGGTACGGCAACCAAAGCCCCCAGTACCGGAGCGGTGAAATAGATCCAGAGATGCTCCAGCTGCCCGGAGACGAGGGCGGGGGCGAGTGAACGGAAAGGATTCATCGAGGCACCGCAGATCGGACCGGCAAAGAGGGCCTCAAGTCCGATGGTGGCTCCTATGGCAATGCCAGCCGTGATTCCCTTTTCCTTGGCCCCGTGGGAGACATTCAGGATCACGATCATCAGGATCAGGGTCAGCAAAAATTCCAGAATGAAGGATTGAAGGCCGCTGCCAGTTGGCAAGGTCGCGCCCAGTTGGAGATTTCGTGGAAAGAGCAGATGAAGGGTCTCGCTGGCAGCCAGTGCGCCTGTCAATTGGGCAACGAGGTAACCGGGCAATTCGCGAAGCGGAAACCTTCCGGCGACAGTAAATCCGATGCTGACCGCCGGATTCATATGGGCTCCCGAGAGATCCCCGAATGTGTAGATCAGAACCATGACGATGAGTCCCCAGGTGAGAGCCACACCCAGATGGGTGACCGATCCGCCGGAGACCTGATCGACCACGACCGCACCTGTCCCGGCAAAGATCATCGTGTAGGTTCCGAGGAACTCGGCCAGCATTTTACGTGGGAGCGTGGCGTTCATCGTGTAAAAAATTCTTAGAGAGACTTCCCGCGCTTGAGTCCGGCGGCGTAGGCCTCGAACACGAGCTTGATCTGATCACGGACACGACGAAACTCGTTATGAACCTCCTCCTCGGTTCCCGTGGCGTGTGCAGGATCGTCAAAGCCCCAGTGAAAGCGGTTCACCTGACCGGGGAACATCGGGCAAGCCTGGTCGGCATTCCCGCAGACCGTGATGACTGTGTCGACATTCCAGTTCAGAAACTCCTTGAGGTGCTTGGAGGTGTGTCCGGAGATATCGATACCGATCTCCTTCATCACTTCGATCGACTTCGGGTGGACATAGCCAGCAGGCTTGGAACCGGCACTGGCGACATCAATGAGATCACCTGCAGCAGATCGAAGGATGCCTTCGGCAAGGTGACTGCGGCAGGAATTGCCAGTGCAGAGGATGAGAACGAGAGGTTTCATGGAAAGAAGAGATGAAGTGACATGTTAGAACGTGAAAAAGTTGAAAAATGGAAAAGGCTTCATGGTTGGGAAGGCTTCAGCAGCATCCAGTGCCACTGCAGCATGACGAATCGTTGTCATCCTTGGCGGGGGGGAGGCAGATCTCCTTGGCGAGGCAGTCGGTGTGTTTCACCCCCAGCCCAATGATCAGTTTATTGAGATCGCTCACGATGCTCACGACAGGGAACTGGGAGATGACTCCCTCCTCGTACTCCAACTCCACATCGAGATCGTCATCTCCGAGAATGGGAGCGGCACGATCGATGATATCAACAAGCTTTCCGGCTGGCAGTCGGTGATCAGTATCCTCAGCCACCCAGGACTGAAGGCACAGGTATGAGACTTTCCTAATCGTCGCGCCGCAATCGAGGAAGGTCTTGTCGACCCGGCCCACCTCGGTGATGTGGGCGTGCAGCGGAATCATGCCCCCATCAGGCAGGATGAACTGGAGATAGTGTTCGGAATGTTCCGTCAGGAAACGTTTGAATTCGGATGTTTTCATGGATGTTTCGGGTTCTTGGAAGGTCTTTAGAAAGTTTTGGGAATGGCTGGGAAACGGCTCGGGAATCAGCAGGCACAGCGCAGTTTGGTCTCCTGCGTCTTGGAAATGAGATCGATGCAGCGGAAGAACTCGGCGAAGCAGGGGCAGGCGATCTGGTAATAGACATTCAGACCTCGCTTCTCACAGACAAGCAGGCCGGCCCGCTTCATCACTGCTAGGTGCTTGGAAAGTGTGGTGACATCGCATCCTGCCATTTCCGTGAGCTCACTCACGCAGTGTTCCCCGTGCATCAGACTCTCCATGATCAGGAGGCGCGAAGGATGAGCCATCGCCTTCACGATGGAAGCACGGGCCGCCGCATTGGATTTAAGTTTCTGAAGTTTGGGAGGCATCTATTTGGCAAATATGCCAAATAGAAATACCAAGTCAAATTAAGTCAACGTTCTAGAATTGAAGTTGGCCATGGTGGGCCTAGCTTTCCTCCGCGTTCTCAGCGTCTCTGCGCGAGATATCGTTTCTGCTCTCACCAAAGACCCCGTGATGGGCTTCCGCTTCCTTGCAGAGGGAAGCGTAGAGACCATTTTCGGCCAGGAGTGACGCGTGGTTCCCTCGCTCCACGATGCGTCCTCGCTCCATGACAAGGATCTGATTGGCATGGCGTACGGTGGAGAGTCGGTGGGCGATCACGAAGCTGGTGCGACCCTCTAGCAGATGGGCGAGCGCCTCCTGGATCAGACGCTCGGTCGTGTTGTCGACGCTGGCGGTGGCCTCGTCGAGGACAAGGATCGGAGGATTCTTCAGCAGGGCCCGTGCGATGGAGAGGCGCTGCTTCTCGCCGACACTGAGCTTCACCCCGCGTTCCCCGAGTTGAGTATGCAGCCCTTTCGGAAGACGACGGATGAAGGCTTCGGCATTTGCGGCGGCCAAGGCTCTCCACATTTCCTCCTCGGTGGCATCCGGCTTGGCGATGAGGAGATTGTCGGCTGTGGTTCCGTTAAAGAGGAAGCTCTCCTGCGTCACCATGGCGACCGAGCGGCGGAGTTCGCTCAGAGGAATCGAACGAATCGGACGGCCATCGAGCAGGATCTCGCCGGAGGTCAGCTCGTAGAAGCGGCTCAGGAGATGGATGAGCGAGGTCTTGCCAGCGCCAGTAGGTCCGACCAAGGCGATCATCTCGCCTGGTTTGGCATGAAGGGAGATATCATGGAGCACGGCGGTTCCGGCCTGATACTCGAATCCCACATGCTCGTAGCGGACATCGCCCTTCAGGGCTATTTCCCCGGAGCTGGGGGCCGGATTCTGCCAGCCATCTTCGAGCGAGGCATCGAGAATGGAGAAGACGCGCTCGCTGGCGGCTCTTCCTGACTGCAGGAGTTGGTTGAGGGAGTGGAGTCGTCCTACGGGTTCGTAGAGATAGCGGGCAAGCAGGAGGAAGGCGACCAGGACACTGAGCTCCATCGTTCCATGGAGGACCTGCATTCCGCCCACAGCCAGGATCACGACCATCCCGAGATTCCCAAGGAAGTTCATCGTCGGGCTGTAGATCGCCCAGTAGCGCATCACGATCAGGGAAGCTTTGCGGAGGGCATCGCTCGAGGCGTTGAAGCGGGCGTGTTCCCGCTCCTCCGTGGCATAGGTCTTGATCTGGCGGATGCCATCCAGGTTGTCGTGCAGCAGGGAGTTGAGCGCCGAGGTCGCCTTGCGGGTGGCCCGGTAGCGCTTGCCGGCGGTCAGCGTGTAGAAGAGAGCGCCGATAGCCAGAAAGGGGACCGGGGTCAACGCGGCCAGCATCAGGCGCCCGCTGTAATGGGCCATCAGGGCCAGAACGATTCCGATTTGCAGGAGCGCCACCGTTCCCTGCTCGATGCCGTCGATCAGGACGCGCTCCACATTGGTCACATCCTCGACAAGACGCGTCATGATGTCCCCTGTCGCGCGATTATCGAACCACGGGAGCGGCAACATCTGGATCCGTGCGTAGAGATCGCTCCGGAGGTCAAAGATCACTCGCTGCTCGAAATGATTGTTGAGAAGGATACGGAGACAGTTCAGCAGATCCTGGGCGAAGAAGGCGGCGAGGCCCGTCACGATCAGGGGAATCAGCTTTTCGGGATGATGCTGCTTGAGGACAACCTCAATGACCTGCTGGGTGACCGCGGGGAAGACCGCCACCATCAGCGTCCCGACGATCGCACAGAACATCGTGGCCACAGCCATCCAAGGATAGCGGGCGGTGTAACCAAAGACCCGGAACAAAATTCGCATGCGGATTTATACCAGAGAGGGCAACATCTGGGTGCGGGTATTCAGAACCTGGTCAAAAAGAGCCAAAAATCCAATTTGGCTAAAAAGAGGTCAAAAATCGCCAATTGTTCACCTGAGGCTCTTTTATCTCTCTGATGGCGAAGGGATTTTTAGTTTGGGCAAGGCGTGCGAGGGAAGCCGTATCTCTATCATACGGCGACTGAGTGGCAACGCCGTCCAAACTGAAAAGAACAAGTCAGCAAAAGTTGGCACGGGGGTTGCTTTCCCTCCTTTACCGCTCCTTAACGGGCGCCACAAAACAACACCAACCCAATGATAAAAACAACAACCTCCAAGGTTCGGTTGCTCGCGGCTATCGCCTCCCTGGCAATGCTCGGCGCCGTCACCTCAACCCTCCACGCGGATACCAATGCCCCGGCAGCCGCGGCTCCTGCGGCCGCAGCACCAGCAGCAGCCCCGACGCCTTATCCGGCGAATACGAACGCCTTCAGCTCGGCATCCCTAACCAATCAGGTTGCTTTCCTCGAGGCGGCTCACAGCAATAGTGATCCGACCCCGACCGGCATCACCTACGAGTCCGATCCGGGTCACAACGCCTGGATGATGGTCTCTGCGGCCTTCGTGCTCATGATGACCCTTCCCGGTCTGGCACTTTTCTACGGAGGTCTGGTCCGCTCGAAGAATATCCTCTCCATCATTGCGATGTGTTTCGGCATCACCGCCTTGGTCTCCCTCCTCTGGTGGGCCTTCGGTTACAGTCTTGTCTTCGGAACGAATTTCACACCATCCACGGGGCCGACTCCCTTGGGTTATATCTTTGGAGGAACGGAGTTCTTCTTCTTCAAGGGAATCACTTCCGTGCCGAACAACAACTACGCTTTCTGGGTCTCCCAGAATGTCTATGCGATCTTCCAGCTAACCTTCGCGATCATCACTCCTGCCCTGATCTTTGGTGCCACGGCTGAGCGCTTGAAGTTCTCCGCGGTCATGGCCTTCGTCCTCGGCTGGATGTTCATCGTTTACTTCCCTCTCGCCCACATGGTCTGGGGCGCCACCGGTTACATGAACGGTGTTTGGAACGCCGCTGCCAAGATTCCAGCGATCGATTTCGCTGGCGGTACCGTGGTGCACATGTCCTCGGGATGGACGGCCCTCATCCTCTGCCTGATCCTCGGCAAGCGTGTTGGTCACGGTAAGGAGCCAATGCCTCCTCACAGCCTGGTTCTCACCTTCATCGGCACCGCCCTCCTCTGGGTCGGATGGTACGGTTTCAATGCCGGTAGCGCTGTGGCCGCCGACGTGGTTGCTGCCAATGCCTTCACCACCACAACGCTCGCAACTGCCATCGGTGCGCTAACCTGGCCCCTGCTTGAGTGGATCTTCAAGGGCAAGCCCAGCGTGCTTGGGTTCTGCTCGGGCGCCGTAGCCGGCCTCGTGGTCATCACTCCTGCCTGCGGTTTTGTAAACTCCACCGGTGCGGTCATCATCGGTGTGGTTGCCGGCGTCGTACCCTTCATCATGTGCACGGTCGTGAAGAACATCTTCAAGTACGATGACGCGCTGGACACCTTCGGCGTCCATGGTATCGGCGGAACCTGCGGAGCTATCCTTACGGGCCTCTTGGTCGATCCGACAGTCAATGGCAACTTGCAGGCTGTCTCGGCCGGCACACCAGCCAATGCTGCCATGCAGAACGGACTCATCACCGCCATCACCAACCACACACTGGTCGTCGCTCAGGCTCAGGCAGCCGGCATCACAATCGCCCTGGCGGTTGTTGGAACGCTGATCCTCGGCTTCATCGTGAAGCTCGTCATCGGTCTTCGTCCTTCGGTCGAGGCGGAACATCAGGGTCTCGACATCACCGATCACGGTGAGGAGGGATACAACCACTAATCAAAGAAGGTCCCAACCCAATATCACCAACACCTATGAAAAAAATCGAAGCAATCATCAAGCCCTTCAAGCTCGAGGAAGTCAAAGACGCCCTCAGCGAGCTGGGAATCGAAGGAATGACGGTGACCGAAGTCAAGGGCTTCGGTCGCCAGAAGGGACACACCGAGATCTACCGCGGCAGCGAGTACACGGTCGACTTCCTACCCAAGATCAAGATCGAGATCGTGGTCGCAGACGGAGCCCTCGAGGGAGCTGTCGCGGCAATCGTCAAGACGGCCAAGACCGGCAAGATCGGCGATGGTAAGGTTTTCGTTCTCCCTGTGGAGAATGCAACTCGCATCCGCACCGACGAGACCGGCGATAAAGCGGTTTAATTTGGCTGCTTAAACAAGCGATCCAAACTCAATACGAAAAGGCGGGGTCTTTGGACCCCGCCTTTTTTTGTGTCCAAGGAGGCACCAATAAGCGCAGGTATTGACGATGGTGATTGCAGAGGATAAAGCCATCTGCGATCAACAGAGAGAACAGCAGCCATTACCCAACCCGACCCATGAAAAAAATCGAAGCAATCATCAAGCCTTTCAAGATTGAGGAGGTCAAAGACGCCCTCAGCGAGTTGGGAATCGAGGGAATGACGGTGACAGAGGTCAAGGGTTTTGGTCGCCAGAAGGGACATACCGAGATCTACCGCGGCAGCGAGTACACGGTGGACTTTCTGCCCAAGATCAAGCTGGAACTCGTGGTTGCCGATTCAGTCGTCGAGTCAGCGATCAAAGCGATCGTGGAAGCAGCCAAGACCGGCAAGATCGGTGACGGAAAGGTCTTTGTCCTTCCCGTCGAGAATGCGACCCGCATTCGCACCGGTGAGACCGGCGATCAGGCTGTCTAAATAACGAGAGGCTTTTTAGAGGCCTCTTCTCACGCTGACTTCAGGCGCTTGCCAGAAGATCGAGAGTCAATCCCTCGTGGGAGAGAGTTGTCGTCTTGCCAGCATCGTAGCAGACACCTGCATCATGGGTTTTGTTCACTACTGTTAGCCTCTGAAGCTTCTGCCCATGTTTCACTGGCAAGGTCTGGTAGTGCCAGGTGCCGTGGGAGTCCCTCTCCTGATCCTGGAAATGAATCTCCAAGGGGAAATGCGGTGCAATTTGCGGATGGAGGCATGTGGGAAGGGCCAAAGTCCGGAAGCGGACCGCCCCCACAACGCCTCCATCTGGGTGTGGCACTAGCGGCAAGGACAATCCATTGATGAAGACGCAAAATCTTTTGATTTCTCCCGAGAGATGGATTTCAAGTCGTTCCGTGGAGGAGTCGACACAGCGGACGAGACCTCCTGAGGGAGCTGGCTGTTCTCCAAGAAGCGGCCACGGTTCTGCGGCTCTCCTGACACTCCAGCTCGTTTCGTGGAAGTTCTCCTCGGCAAGGATCGGGAAGCGGAAATCTAAATGAGGGCGGAACATGGCCATCTCGAAGCCGAATCCATGGCGCTTCAGGTGCTGGAGTACCTCTTTGAGGTTCTCCTCCAGCATCGAGGGGAGAAGGAAGTGATCATGCAATTTTCCCCGCCAGTCGATCAATGGCTCGGTGTAGGGAACTGCTGCAAACGTGGCCGCGAGAGCACGCCAGAGAGCATGAATGGCGAGGAAGGAAGGAGCATCAGGACTCATCTCGATGGATCGAAACTCGACGAGGCCCAGCTGACCGTTCGGCATGAAGGGATTGAAAAACTTGTCGATGCTGACCTCTGCCTTGTGGGTATTGCCATGAAGATCGAGCAGAAGATTTCGGAGGGTGGCATCGATCAGCGCCGGGTTGGCGGGAGCATCCATCTGCTCGATCGATCGGAGAGCTCGTTCCAGCTCCCGGGGAATTTCAAAGAAACTCTCATCGATCCGCGGAGCCTGGGAGGATGGGCCCATGAAGCGGCCACTGAAGAGATAGGAGAGCGAGGGGTGACGCTGGATGAATCGCAGAAAGCTGGAAAGCATTGCCGGCTTCAGGAGGAATGGGTTGCTCTCCAAAGATTCACCGCCAAGAACCAAATGGCCTCCCCCTCCTGTGGGAACGACTTCTCCCGAGGGAAGGAGACGCGTCCCCTTGAGGCCTACTTTTTCAGCGGCGGCAGAAAGGGCCGTGATCGTGGACTCTAGGGATTCCCAATCCGCAGCGGGTGGCAGATTGACCTCGATGACACCCGGATCGGGAATAACGGAGAGACTTTCCCATCCCTCCTCATGGGGGGGAGGGTATCCCTCCAGCGTCAGGGCGGGTGATTTCAGAGCGACGGCTGTTGCCTCGATTGCTGCCAGTAGTTCGGCAAATGATGCGGCATCCGGGAGTGGCGGCAGGAAGAGGGAGAGCGCGCCATCCCGCACCTCCGCCGTGAGGGCGCATGAGAGTGTCCCCGGCGCGAGCCGGTGTAGCGGCAGGCGTAGGCCGATGCTGCTGGTGCCTGGAAGGAGTAGTAGTTCCTCGCCGTTTGGTAAACTCCAGTCAGCAGTTACCCAGGCTCCTTCATCGTTCTCCTCCTCCTGATCTTTGCTCAGGGGGAGCACCCATCCCGTGGCCTTGTGGAGGGATTGCCATTTCCGGCGTTCGCTGACGGTCCATCGAGGCTGGACGAAACCTTTCTTGGTTCGTGAGTAACGTGGGAGCGGCGTGGCTTCACCGAGCGTCTGGGCGTTCCGCATGGCCGTCTCGATATCCTCATAGACTGGACGCAGACTTCCTGAAATCCCGAGCCGGGCAGCCAGCGCCGAGAGGAATTTGCGAGGGGCGATCGGCTTTCCTTTCCCAGGCTTCCCATGGGTGAGGAGGGAATGGTTTTTCCAGAGCGAGGCAGCCTGCGGTTGGCGTAGGAGCGTGAGTTTCCAGCGTGGAATCGGCTCGCCGGGATAATGCTTTCCATTGCAGCGAAGGATCACGGCACCCGGCATGTGGACACGCCCCAGTTCACGGCAGAGTTTCCAGGCAAGCGAGAGCTTCTCCTCCCCCAGAGCCGCCAGATTCCATTCCGGCAAGGAAGTCTCCTCAGGTACAAAGGTTGGCTCTCCTCCCTGAGTCAGGGTGATCCCTTGGGTAGAGAGCATGGCATCGGCCAATCTGCCCTGGATGCGGATGGAGTTTAGAATCTCTTCGCGAGAAGAGGAGGGAGGATTTACCGGGTTTCCCATGGGTGAAGTTCGGTGGCCGTGATGCTGACATCATGACGAAGACACTCTCCTGCAGCTCCCAGATAGGCTCCCTCCACGGGCGGGATCTCTCCGGCCATCGTGGCCGTGGCCACCGGAACATGATGGGCTCCCGTCAGGATGCCATTGGTGGGATCGAATCCCAACCAACCCGCCCCCGGAAGATAGAGCTCACACCAGCCATGGGTATGTGATTCCACCGCCGCTGAGCCGGCAGAGGCACAGAGATAGCCGCTCACGTAGCGAGCAGCGATTCCCAGAGAGCGGGCCGCTTCCATCAGGAGGCACGCAAAATCACGGCAGGTACCTTCGCCGCTACGGAGTGTTTCGGAGGGGGATTGCACACCGTATTCATGCCTCTGGCTGTATCGAAACTGGGTGGGGATCGACCTATTGATCTCCAAGAGCAAGCCGAGTGTCGTTGGTGCCCCCACGGAGACCTCCTGCGAGGTTCGGATGAAGGGATCAAGCCACTCCTTGAGCCTGAAAAGGCGAGTTTCTGCAACTCCAAGGTATGGTGCTAAAAGAGCGATCTCACGGGCTGAGTAGGCTATCGGAAGCTGCAGGGAGCGTTCCTCAAGCACGAAGTCGAAGGGATTGGTGAACCGTTGTTCGAGCACGATGATGCTCTCGATGAGCAGGTGATCGGATGTGCCGGTGATCGAGGCGGTCCCGATGATGTTTTCCTCCGCATTAAGTCTCCAGCGGATCGTGGATTGGGGACTCACGGTAATCGAAGATTTTACCAAGTGCAGGCCGGGAGAGCCTTTGGGCATCAGCCTGAGTGTGTGAGGAGTGAACTCCACCGGCTTGCTGTACTGATACGAGGTGGAGTGTTCGATTCGAAGGAACATGAGGAATAGGGTGCGGTAAGGGAGAGTCTGCTCCCCGTGAGAAAACTTACGAGACTATCGGAAAAGAAAGCTCAACAGGACATACAGGCGCGGTCGTGAGGGAAGGGAGAGCATGACGGACTGCGCCCTGACCAGCTTATGACTCCAACCGGAATGCTTCGGATATTTATACATCTCAGTTAATCAAAGCAAACGGCGTACCAAACTTGCCGGGAGACTTGCCGTTTATGATTTTCAGCGTTTGCCGCACAATCTAGCGTGTTCGTATGAAAACCATCCTTGTCACCGGCGGAGCCGGATACATCGGCAGCATTTGCGTTGAGGAACTCCTGAATGCCGGTTATGCGGTGGCCGTCTTCGACAACCTGAGCGAGGGGCACCGGCTTGCGGTTGATCCGAGGGCGACCTTTTTTCAGGGGGATCTCTCAGATATCGAGGCGATCAAGCTAGCTTTGCGTGAATCAAAAACCGAAGCGGTCATGCATTTTGCCGCGAATGCTTTGGTGGGTGAGTCGATGACCAATCCCGGGAAGTACTTCCGCAACAATGTGGCGAACGGCGTGAATTTGCTCGAGGCCATGGTGACCGAAGGGGTGAAGCGCTTCGTCTTCTCCTCGACCTGCGCCACCTTCGGCATTCCTGAGTCGATGCCGATCGACGAGACACTTCCGCAGAAACCGATCAATCCCTACGGCGAGTCGAAGCTCATGTTCGAGAAGGTGCTCCGCTGGTATGGCGAACTCCACGGCATCACCTTCGTGGCCCTGAGGTATTTCAATGCAGCCGGCGCGAGCGAGACCTTCGGAGAGGATCACCGGATCGAGACGCATCTCATCCCGAATGTGCTCAAGGTCGCCCTGGCCCAGAAAGAGTCGGTTGAGATCTACGGGACGGATTACCCGACGCCAGACGGCAGCTGTATCCGGGACTACATCCATATTGTCGATCTCGCCCAGGCCCATATTCTCGCGCTCAACGCCAAGGAGAGTGCCTTCTATAATCTCGGCACCGGCGGCGGAACCTCCGTGAAGGAAGTCATCGACTGCTGCCGCGCCGTCACCGGCAAGGAGATCAAGGCCGTCGAGAAGCCACGCCGCGCCGGTGATCCGCCACGTCTTATTGCCGGCTCTGACAAGGTCCGTCGCGAGCTTGGCTGGGCCCCCAAGTACCAGGATATCAAGACCATCATCGAGAGTGCCTGGGCCTGGCACGTGAAGCATCTCAATGGGTATGGAGATTAGCACTCCATGGGCTATGGCGATTAAAGATTGGGAATTTTAATGTGGAACTCAGGAACTCATGAAATGAAATAAAGGGAGCGATCTAGGCATCCCAAACATTGGCAAATTGATTCTTACGTTTTTCCTGCCTTCCTGAGTTTCATATTTTTATTTCTCCTTCTCCATGGAACTGATCGATACGCATGCCCATCTTGATTATCCGGATTTTGAATCGGATCTGGAGGGAGTGATTGCGCGAGCCGCAGAGGCGGGTGTGACACGCATGATTTCGATCGGTACGGGTATCGAAAGCAGTCGCCGTGCCGTGGCCCTAACCAAGCGTTTTCCAAATCTCTTTGCCGTCATTGGGATCCATCCAACCAACGTGACGGAGGAAGGCCTCGATTTTTTACCTGCTTTGCGAGAGCTGGCACTCCATCCGAAGGTCGTTGCGATCGGAGAGACAGGCATCGATTACCATCATGTTCCCGAGGGACTTCAGTCACCGAAGGCTGCCGCCGTTGATTCCGCCCTACTTGCTCAGAGTTCAGGAGATCAGGAACGCCTCATCGCCGAGGGCGCTTGGAAGGCCTCACAGGCCGATGCCTTCCGCATGCAGCTCGATCTGGCCGTGGAGCTAGGACTGAATGTGGTAATCCATCAGCGCAGCTCCTGGAGTGACACGCTCGACGTGCTTCGGGACTATACAGGCAAGGTGAGGGGAGTCTTCCACTGCTTCGGAGGGACTCCCAGGGAGGCCGCTGAGGTTGCTTCGCTAGGACATCTTGTTTCCTTCACTGGAATCATCACCTTCAAGAATGCCGAGCAGGTGCGCGAGACCGCCGCCGCTGTGCCGGCCGATGGCTATATGGTTGAGACCGATTGCCCCTACCTAGCCCCCGTGCCTTACCGCGGCAAGCGCGCCGAACCTGCCCACACTCGACTTGTCGCGGAGACGGTTGCCAAGGTGCGTGGTATCTCACTGGAGGAGGTTGCAGCGCAGACGACGCGTACGGCGGAAGCATTCTTCCGGTTTAACCGTTAGTCCTGATGAATCTCCTGTCATTCCTCATTGATCAGCCGGGGAGGAAGGCGGCGATCTGGATCCGTGCTGCATGGATGCTTCTGCTGGCTACCCTTCTCTGTTTCGGAGTGATGAGTTGGGCTACTGGTTTCTCCCGTGGCTCTTGGGAATCAGTCTGGAAATATCGCGATGTCTTCTGGAAGGGATGGGTCCTCACGATCGTGATCTCGGTTCTCTCTCTGCTGCTGAGCACGCTGATTGGAATTGTTGCCGCTCTGGCGCGTCGCTCCCGAATCGTGCCCCTGCGCTCCGCAGCACTTCTCTACATCGATGTGGTGCGCGGGATGCCCCTTCTTGTTTTGATCCTTTTTCTCTACTACGTGGTGGCGAACGGCATCGGTCTTCAGGATCGATTGGTCGCAGGTATCCTGATCCTTTCTCTTTTTGGCGGAGCTTATCTGGCCGAGCTGATCCGTGCCGGGATCGAATCCATCCCAGCCTCCCAGCTGGAATCAGCGCGGGCCATCGGATTCACACCTTGGCAGACCTACCGAATCGTGATTGTTCCGCAGGCGCTTAGGCAGATCCTCCCACCGCTCACCGGCCAGTTCGCATCGCTGATCAAGGATTCTTCACTCCTTTCAATCATCGCGATCGGCGAGTTCACGCTCGCGGCCCAGCAGGTGAACTCCGCCACCTACCGTACCTTGGAGAGCTATCTCCCATTGGCCCTGGGTTACCTCGCCCTGACGCTCCCGATCTCCCTGCTCTCCAAGTTCCTAGAGCAGCGTCTTCGCTACGAATCCTAGACTAACGCAGATGAATTTGAGTCATGGCCACAAGATGCACAGAATGCACAGGGAATGGAGAAAGCTGGAGAGGCGCTCCCAGCAGAGATGCATGGTTTCGATGGAGATTTCCCTTCTTGTGCCCTTTGTGCCTTTTGTGGCTACACCTTTTCTGAAAGCGCTCTAAGCAATGAATCTAACCGTTCAAGGTCTTTCCAAATCATTTGGCTCCGGAGTTGAGCGACGTACCGTGCTCGACGACCTCTCTCTGAGCGTGGAGTTCCCCCACGTGCTCGCACTACTGGGGCCGAGCGGAAGTGGAAAATCAACGCTCCTCCGTGTCATCGCCGGGCTGGAGCGTCCTGATGAAGGGTCGATAACGCTGGATGGGAAACTAGCGCCACTCTCGGAAAAAGAGCCAATCCTCCGCGAGTATCGCCGTACGCTGGGAGTGGTCTTTCAGGCCTTCAATCTCTTTCCTCACATGACGGCATTCCAGAATGTGACAGTGCCCTTGATCACTGTTCATGGACTCGATGAGCGAGAGGCTACGCAACGTACCCTCGAGGTGCTGGAGCGCCTTGGGATGGCGGAACATGGGGAGAAATACCCGGCTCAGCTCTCCGGGGGACAGCGCCAGCGCGTTGCTATCGCTCGCGCCCTGGCATCCAGATCGCGATTTCTCCTGTTTGATGAGCCGACTTCTTCGCTCGATCCCGAGATGACAGCAGAGGTGCTCATGCTGATTGCGGAACTGAAGGAGATCGGCACCCCGATGCTACTGGTCACCCATGAGATGGGGTTTGCCCGCAAGATCGCTGATCAGGTGGCTTTCTTGGCTGCTGGTCGAGTGGTGGAACAGGGGCCTGCAGGAGAGTTCTTTAGCAATCCTCAATCCATTGAGGCTCAGCGCTTTTTGACTAAGGTTCTGGCGTATTAGAGCATCTTCCAGTCAATAAGTCGCTTGATGGGAGACTGGATGATCAATGTGGAACTCAGGAAGGCAGGAAGGGAAATTCACAACTAAAGGTTCAGAGGAAAGTGCGGCATATCCATGTAGTAAGTTTCCTCGGCACTTTAATCGTTGGCACGGCACCTCTCAAGTCACTTTCATTTCATGAGTTCCTGAGTTCCATATTTATCCCTTCAACTCCTTTGCTTTCAGGATTCAGAATGAAATCAAAAATGTTTCAAGGCACAAAAAAGCCCCGGAGTTTCCTCCGGGGCTTTCGTTGTCAGTTAACCAAAAAGGTTTTTAGAAAGAAGCACCAATGCTAGCACCGGCCCATCCAAGGGACTTTGCGGTGTAGGGAAGGTTCTGATCCTGATAGCTGTAAGCCCAGTAACCGGTGACGGACCAGATCTTGGTAACCTGCCAGGTGACAGGAAGTTGGAATTGCCAGTTGTTCACGCCTGTGAGGGCCTGACCATTGGCATTGTTGTTGTAACGGAACCCGAAATTCAGCTGGGTGTTTGGATTGAAGGTAATTGAGCCATCCTTCTTGATGAAGTTGAGCGGGATTGCAGCGGCAAACGCTGGGCTCAAGAAGCTGGAACCAGGGTTTACACTACCGTAGCTGTAACCATTAGCAGTACCGAGCTCCTGGTAATAGGTGAGGGAAGGGGTGAAGGTTCCGATGCTATTGGTATATGCATAGGATACATTCTCGTTCACTTCATTCTGCTCACCCTGATGAGCAGGCTTGTTGCAGAAGGAGGGAGCATTGAAATAGTTATACAGGGTATATCCTGCGCCGAGGGTCCACTGGCCAATGGCGTGGGTGTAATTGATGGGCACATCAAGCTCACGATATGCTGAGTTGGCTGCATTACTCTTCACTGCGGTTGCATACCAGAGTGGCATGGTAATTGCATCATTGGCAGTGATGTGCCAGGTTGGGGCGAATGTCGTGGAAAGGATTCCTGTTCCAGCGAGGACGTCAACACCACGGAACATGTAGCGGCTGTCATAATTCTCACTCACGTTGAAGGTGAAGGTTGGGCTGGCTGCAGGAGCTGCGGCCACGGGAGCCTTCACATCCTTGCCAGTGGCAACGGAGTTGGTGGAGTTGGTATCCGCATGAAGAGCGGAGGCGCCGGCAACCGCCGTAAGGGCGAACGCGGCAACGCGTGAGACGAGTTTCATGGTATGTTTTGGTTGGTTTTGGGACTGGTTGAAGTCCTGTTTGTAGCAAAAGCACACGACATGCCAAGTTCTTTTTCCTATTCTCTACAGAGAGGAGATTCTTTTTCTCTAAGCAATAGACTTAGAGAGTGGCGAGTTAGTGGAAAAAACTGACCAGGGGAGCGTTAGCTTCGCGGCTTCCAGAGGGCGGCATCGAGGCAGGCCCAGAGGTGGATGATCCAGCCCAAGAGAAAAACCCAGAGAATTCCTGTGAAGACGAAGAAGAGAATGGCTGCGAGCAATCGCCCCTGAAGCAGTTGTCCGAGCCCGGGGATAAAGAAACTCGCCAGGGAGGCGATGACATTGCCGGCCGATCCTTGTCCATTGCTCATGAGCGGATTTCACAATACCGGGGCTTTTGTGTCGAGCGCAGCCTTGGAGGGGTCATAAATTAGCTGTTGCTTCCCTCTTGCTTGTCGTCACTTACCGGATAAGCCTCTCAAATTAACCATGGACACCCTCCTCTCTCCGGCCCATCTCCATGTGGCCCTGAATCATGTTCCGATCATCGGACTCACCGTTGCTTGCCTGCCTGTCTTGATCGGCATCGTTTTTCATAGTCGCGGGGCTCTCGCCTCGGGGTTGCTGGCGGTGATCCTCTGTGTTTGCACGATGCCTGCGGTCATGCAGACGGGTGGAGGTGCCTATGATGCCTTCATGGATGGATCGATCCAGCCCGGCTTGGATGATGCTGGGAAGACGGCCCTTCGACAGCACGCTCACCGCGCTAATATCACAGCGCCTCTTGTTTATGCCGCAGGAATCCTGGCGCTCCTAGCACTTCTGGCCCTGATCAAGTTTCCCAGTCAGGCGGCCTGGATCGGCTGGGCTGTCCTCCTGGGATGCACGATTTCCATCGGCTTGAGTGTCTGGACTGCCGAGGCCGGGGGATGGATTCGTCATCCGGAGTTCCGTCCCACCTCAAAGTCAACGCCGACTCCTGAACCAAATGCCACTCCCGTAGCCTCGCCCTCCCAGACTCCTGTGCCAATGCCATCAACCTCGATTGCCCCAAACACAGTGGCTCCTGTTGGATCCGGATCAGTCTCTGCTCCGGCAACGAATTGAGTTTTTTTGGGCCCGAGGAAATTCTCGGGGGGATTTCGCCTTGTGCGGTGAATTACTTATGGAACGGGAATCCTTCCCGCTCTGAACAAAACACACCACACACATGAAAACATTGATCAAAGCGGGCGCCATGCTCGCCCTCATCGCCGGACTCGGTCTGGCCACAGCCACGGCCGCCGATAACGCCTGCAAGAGCTGCCAGGGATGCTCCAAGAGCTGCAGTTCCTGCACCAAGTGCTCGGATGGCAAGTGTGATTCTTGCTGCAAGAGTTGCTGCAAATAAGCTGATGGTTCAGCGAGGCGGGGGTGGTGCGGAAAAAGCCTGCCGCCGCCCGCTGAGTCGTTTACCCTTTTTGTCGAATGAGAGCCGATAGCGAACTTTCTGATCTGTTGCAGAACTGGTCTCCAAAGGCGGAGCCCGGATCCGGATTCAATCGTTCTGTTTGGTCCCGAATCGAAACATTGGAGAGTCGGAAGTCCTCCTTTGAGCCTTTGTTCTCATGGATTCAGGGTTTGGCCACACCTCGGATCGCTGCGACCTGCATGGCGGTGGCCCTCTTTGGAGGTATCTTGCTCGGTGGACTTCAGGCCCGATCCTCTCAGGAGGAGCAGTATCTTCATTCGCTCCGGCCGTTTGCTGCCAGTGCGCTGGTTCGCTGATTGCTTCTCATGAAACGCGGCTTTCTTGTCCTGCTGGCCGCCGTCCTGATCGGTGTTGTGGGAGCCATGCTCAGCCGCCACCTGATGAAGAGTTCTCCTGCATCATGGCTCTGCCAGAAGTACGGTCTTTCCGCTGACAAATCGTGCCGTATCGAGTCCCTGCAAAAAGAATATGGCTCCCGCTGCGGCCCCTATTGCGACAGGATGTGTGAAGCGAATGCACGACTCGAGCAGCTCTCGCTGGAGGAGGGATTGGGCCAGCGGAACATTACTCCCACACTCCGTGAGGCGGTGGCGGAAACCGATCGTATCAGAACCGAGACACGGATCGTGATGCTGGAGCATTTCTATGCGGTGGCGGCAGAGCTGCCTCCCGAGAAGCGTAAGGAGTATCTACTCAAGGTACTGCCGCTCGTGATCGACTCCTGCGGCTCAAAATAAGGAGCTTCTTGAATGTCTGAAAGCGACCAGGAGGACCGCTCCGCGATGGCCCTGCTGGCAGGCGGGGAGGATCTGGCTCTCAATGGGATCATGGAACGCTGGAAGAGCCGCTTGATCGCCTACCTCTACCGCTTCACAGGGAACGAAGCGACGGCCGTTGAACTTGCCGAGGAGACCTTCGTGAGGGTCTATCAGGGGCGGATGAAATTCCGCACAGGGGGGCAATTCTCGACCTGGCTCTTCGGTATCGCTGCTAATCTGGGACGGAACCACCTTCGTTGGCAGCGACGCCATCCAACCCTCCCGCTTGAGGAAGCCGAAACCGTGGCCTCCGAGGGCGATCCGCTCAAAGCAGCGGAATCTCGTGAACGTGAGCAGGCCGTGCAAGTGGCAATCGCTTCTCTCCCGCCCGATCTCCGTGAGTCGCTGATCCTGAGCGAATACGAGCATTTGTCTCAGGCCGAGATCGCAGTCATTGCGGGATGCTCGGTCAAGGCCGTCGAGCGCCGTCTCAGCCACGCCCGAGAGATTCTTAGGAAAGAACTCTCGCGGTATTTGCACGCTTGAGCCTTTAGGGCCTTGCGCTTGCGATTAGTGGCTTTTTGCCGCCGCGCGTTGAGGGACCAAGACCATGATTGCCGCCATGATGGCGAGCAGGACCGCAGAGGCGGTAAATCGACTCAGAGCCAATCCCCCATGGTCATGGGGCTTATCGAGGAAGTCGCCGACCACGGCACCCAGCGGGCGGGTGAGGATGAAGGCCGACCAGAAAAGCAGAGTGCGCGAGATGGCGGTCTTCCAATAAAAAATCACCACAAGGATCAGCAAGCCGCCGAAAATCGCAGCACTCCCCAGATAACCGAGATCCATGGAGTCGGAGCTCCAATCCCCCAGAGCCGTTCCGAGGGTCTGGGAACACATGATTGTGATCCAGTAGAAGAATTCAGCCTTCGGAGTGCTGACTGATTCCACAGCCACGGAGCCCAAAGTCTTCTTCCACGCGTAGAGGGAGGCAAGCAGGAGTCCGAGCAGTAGCGCCGATCCTCCCGTGTAGCCTATTCCAAGAGACCGGTCGCAGAAGTCGGCCAAGGTGGTGCCGACAGTCGTCGTCGCGATGATGGTGACCCAGTAGATTGCAGGATGGAATTTCCTCGCGAGAATCTGGGTCGCGACAGCGATCGCAAAGATCACTGCAAAGATCCCGGTGCTGAGGAGGCAACCCAGATTCAGCGACATCGAGAGGGCATCCCCTCCGGTCTCTCCTAGCGTGGTGGCAAGGATCTTCAGCGCCCAGAACCCGAGGGTGACTTGCGGCACCTTGCTTAGCACTTGCTCCGTTTTTTCGCTCCTCATGGAGGGAACACTGCTTAATGGAGATTGGTTAAGCACGCGTTTTTTGATAGGGACAATTTCTTGCTCGATCGGACTGCGAAGCGGAGTATCGCAACCTTATGAAGAACACCCCGTGGCTAGTCATATACTCCTGCTTTTTCGGACTGAGTTTTCTCCATGCAGTTCCGGCCGATCAAGCGATCCTAACCAAGGAGGAGGCGATCCTAGTCCCGGGGGTCAAGGGTGGTACCGACTTCATCGAGTTCGATCAGGAGCGGGGACGTCTCCTGGCGGGGCATCCCGGCAACGGAACGCTAGATATCTATGACACGAAGTCGAAGAGCTTCCTGCCTTCCATTCCCACCGGGGCGGCGAATGACGTCGCCGTTGATTCCAAGGGAGGTCGCTACATTGTCTCTGTCAGCAAGCAGCAGAAGGTAGTGAGCGTCGATGCCGAGAAACTCACCATCACTGGTTCAATTCCCCTACCCGGCAAGGCTGATGTTCTAACCTTCAATTCCAAGAATGGAACTGCCTATGTGGGACATGACGACGCCACTGAAATCTGGGTGGTCGATGTGAATGCAGGCAAGGTGGTTGCCTCCATCCCGATCGCGGAGGGTCCTGAGGCATTGGTTTGTGATGAGGCGGCCAATCGCGTCTACGCGAATGTGAAAAGCGCTGATTATATTGCCGTCATCGACACTGTTTTGAATAAATCGACCACTTCTTGGCCGACGGCACCCGCCAAAAGCCCGCATGGGCTTGTGATTGATACGGAAGGGCACAGGTTGATTTCTGTGGGTGGTGATGGAACGTTGGTGTCCATTGACCTTGGCTCAGGCAAGGTGGTCTCCTCAGCCAAGGTTTCTCCAAGGGTCGATCAGATTGCGTATGATTCAGTCCTCAAGCGCGTCTACTGCGCCAGCGGTTTGGGCGTTCTGAGTGTGGTGGATGCCTCTGGTGCTGAATTAAAGCATCTCGGAGATGTGACGACGCACAAAGGGGCCCATGCCGTCACCGTCGACAACAAAACCCACGCCGTTTGGATCTCTTTCACCGAAGGCGCCTCATGGAATGATGGGGCAAGTTACATCCAGAAGTTGAAGTAATTGAAATGCGGAGCTTAAGAAGCTTTTGTGGTCCCTCAAGCTCCGTTATCAATCCGATGGTCAGACCCTCACAGGGAGCACAAAGAACGGGAGCCCTCTCTTGAAGAAGAGACGCTGCAAACTAAAGACAGTGAAGTTGTGGAGCAGGCGTGTGAAGTAGGTCTCTTTCTGGAAGACCAACTGTCCACCGAAGAACATGATGTCGGGGTGCCTTTCCGCAAGTTTGATGCCGAGAGCTTGCGCGGCAGTCACGATTTCTGTGCCGATCTCATAGACGGCCTCGGCATGAAGTCCATGGGCGTTCATATAATCGGCATAGCGCTGCGTCTCGCGTGCCACCGATGACTGGAGGTGACCGACCTCCTCTGTACCCTTAAAGTTGCCCGCGTCGATCACGCCGACCTCCGCAAAGACGAAATTTTTGAAGACTCCGGGAAACATCCTCTGCACTCCCAGGAGAGTGTGGACACCGAGTCCGTTGAAGCCATTGACGAAGATAACAGCGGTCTTGGCCCGTAAATCCATCGTCACCACGGGAATAGGGGTGGTCGATTCCGGCAGGGTGAAGGCTTCGACCAAGCTATCGAGACGCTTCAGGTCAACGTTCACGTCGCGGTAGTGCTTCTTAATTGCAAAGGTCAAGGCGATCAGGGCACCCGTCACGACGAGGGTGATCCATCCACCCTGGTTGAACTTAATCACGCTGAGCGCCACCAGAATGGTTGCTGTGAGAGCGAATCCCAGTGCATTGATTGCCAGCTTGCTTCTCCACTTGGGTTCGTCATCGTGCTCATTCTTCCAATGCATCACCATGCCAAGCTGGCTTATGGAGAAGGTGATAAAGACGTTGATCGAGTAGAGAACGACTAACCAGTCGACCGACCCATTGGAGGCCCAGATGAGGATAAGCGAGCTGGCTCCCATGATGATTATGCCATTCTGGGAAACGAAACGGTCGCTGAGTGTAGCAAATCGGGCGGGAAGCCAGCGGTCGATGGCCATGTTCGCCATCACACGGGGGCCGTCGAGGAAGCCGGTCTGCGCCGCAATGAAAAGTAGTGAGGCCGCGGAGAACATCGCGACCCAGACAAACGACTGCGAAAGCTGATGTGGCCACGAGGCTGTGATCTGCCCGAAGAGAATCGCATTGAGCGTCACTCCCTCCTTAGGCATCGAATGATAGAGCAGATACATGAGGAGTAGGCCGCCAACCATGAAGGCGAGCGAGACACCCATATAGAGCATGGTTTTCTTTCCCGTGGCCACGCGTGGTTCACGAAGGATTGGCAGGCCGTTGCTCACGGCTTCGATGCCGGTGTAGCTTCCAGCCCCGAGGCTGTAGGCAGTAAGGAGCAGGGCTGCAACCTTCCACCATCCGAGCTCCAAGTGCGCTGCATGGACATCATGCATTGTGGCCGTGGCAATGGCTGGCAGGCTCCCCGCCTGGGCGAAGAATCCATAAAAAATCATGAATCCATGGGTGGCCAGAAAGACAAAGAAGATTGGCGCCCAGATGACTACCGACTCTTTCACTCCACGTAGGTTCAGCAGAGTCAGAACGAGTGTGGCCGTCAGGGCCGTTGTGAGTTTCCAATGAAGCCAAGACTCCGGGAGCACGCTGAAAAGCGCATCCGCTCCCGCCGCGATCGACAGGGCGATCGTGAGCACATAGTCAACGAGCAGAGCGCAGCCGCTGACCACACCGGCCGAAGGTGAGAGCAGTTTGCTGGCCACCAGATAGCCTCCGCCGCCGCTGGGAAAGAATTCGATGATCTGCGAGTAGCTCACGCAGATGACGCCGATCGTGATGACCGTGGCAATGGCTACAAAGAGGGCCATTGCCGGATGAGTCACCAGTGCTTTCATGGTCTCCTCGGGACCGTAGCAGGATGAGGAGAGGCCGTCTGATCCAAGACCTACCCAGGCGAGGACGGCAACCAGTGAGATTTTGTGAAAGAGACCCTCGTCTTTGAGATCGCGGGCCTTACCGATGAATACGTTCTTGAACCAGTTGCCTGGCGTTTCACTTTTCATTTTTGCGTGTTGTTTGGTTGGGTTGATGCAACCAAGACATCGCAAAAGATAACTTTCGCACCCGCTCCCCGTGTGATGGAGCGGACGCAAAGGTGCCCTTCCAGATGCCGACGAGGTTAGCTGACGGGCTGAGTCCTGTAAGTGACCCCTGCGAGCGGTTACCCGCTCCGTACGCCCCGTCCTCAGGTTTCCCCAAGGAGTTCGGTTCCCCCGCAACCGTCATCTCTCAATGACGGAATTAGGCTGCATTTGATCTTCTTATGCTCCCGAGCTTACGGAAAGTCAAGTCTCTCTCCCCCCCTTTTCTTTTCTAATACAGGAGTTTGACTTGAGGGGTTGGAAGTTTGGACGGAGATCAAGGCGGTCGGGCGCAGCTGTACTAAGGCTACAGCACGTGGAGACCAACGATGCTCTCCGTCAAAATAGCCTTTCTTACTGATCAGAACATGTAGGAGACATTCAGCTTTACCATGCATTGGGAGATCAACTGCTGGCCGACGACGCTCTGTACCACGGGCAACTCGGCATCGGCGTAGATCCGGATCGGATGGATATCGATCTGTAGTCCGGGTGAGAGCAGGACGCGCTGGTAGCCGGAATTTCCCGGATTTGCATTGGGGCCCTGGTCTGATGCGCGGTTGGAGACAAGCATTTGGGCGATCGGTTGGATCTGGACCCCCTTGATGTGGATTCCATCAACGTAGACGCCGAGCGCTGAGTCGAGTTCCACTCCGGGGCGGTAGCCCGCTTGGGTTACCATCGGCAGATCGAACATGGACTGGGCGAACCAGTTCAACTTGCTTCCTGGAACGAAGTGATGATGGGTGTAGAAACCCAGCAGGAGATCAGTGCTCCCTGTGCCGATCTGTGTATCACGATCAATGCCCGACGCATTCCAGGTGCCGGTGGGAAGCTTTAGTCCAAACTGGAGGCCCGTATTCATGTTCTTCAGGAGGCCGGTATAGTATCCGATCAGTCGCATGTCGCCGAGGGTGTACCAGTTGTTGTTCACGACGGAGGAACCATCCTCAGAGGTGTGTGCAAAGATGCGACTGGCCGTAGGGACCTGGAGTTCAAAGCCCCAGTCGGAATTCCAGAAATACTGAAATCCCCCGATCATCCAGGAGGTCTGGATCAGCTTATCGTCGTTATTGGCGCTGGCCGAGGGGCCCAGATTATTCCAGTTATGACTCTGGCTGGAGAAAGCGTATTCGGTGTAGACCATGCCACCAGGACCGGTTGGGAAATTCCAGAGAGTGCCGGTGTCGAAGACGCCACAACCGCAGGCGCAAGCATGAAGATTGCTGGGTGAAATGAGGAATAAAAGAGACAGAAACCCCGTGACGAGGGCTTTTGGGAGTGATGAGTAAAGTTTTTTCATGGTGAATTGTGAGTAGGAAAAGGGGTGAAGTGAAAGTGATGAGAGGGATGACGCGTCGATGCGTGGACGCAGACATGCGGAAAACGACAGCGAAGCGCCGAACTGACAACGGGCTTACCGGATTACGAAATCCGGAGAGTTTGAAACGAGCGCTAGCTTAAGAGGCCGCTACTTATCGGCACAGGAACAGGCGGAGCAATAAAGCGCTCCGGCATCATAACAAAAGGGACTGGCCCGTACGTAAACCGAAGACTGACAGGAACGGGAACTTCAGCACTGGAGCCGACAATGAAGACCTCCGCTTTCTTGTCGACTTTCATGGTGACAGGGATCTTTTCCTCCGCAGCACGGGCTTTTACTAGCTTCTGACACAGGGGGCAGAGGTGATGACCGTCAAACGTTTTTTCCACGGCCTGACTCAACGATCCGCTTTTGGAAAAATCATGTACCATCCCTACCCAGGCGACGCCTTGCAGGAGTGCCAGCGGTCCCCCGAGCGCCATAAAAAGCGCGAGAGACATCACCATGGTCATGATGCGGTGCCGAATCTGCATGAATGAATTCATAGATAAAGTCCGGAATTCGGCCAATGAAAGTCGACGAATCGCAGGAAAACGGCGATGAATCGCAAGTTCGGGTTTTCAGAAGCCGACGGCTTTGAGATTATCATTGCAACCACTACCTCGGGTCTTTAACCAGAAATCATGTTTCTTCCCAATTCCATATCTGTCCCGTTTCGTTTTTTTCTTTTGACGATTACCTTTTTCACTTGCGGATCAGTGCTCCTTACCTCCTGTAAACCAGCAAAGCCCTCGGTGAAGGTCGGCATCAACGCCGAACTTACCGGTGAAATGCCAGCCGTCGGAGCCTCGTGTAAGCAGGCTGCCGAGCTCTTCGTCGAGCAGGTTAACAAAGATGGGGGCATCATGGTCGGAGGGACAAAACTTCCGGTCGAGCTCTCCGTGGTCGATAACTCGTGCAAGGCTGATCAGTCCGCCGCCGCGGCCCAGCGCCTGATCTCTCAGAACGGAGTGCTTGTCATGGTTGGGCCCGATGCCAGCTCCTGCGCGATCCCTGCTGGAGAGCTCGCCGAGTCGCTTGGATGCCTCATGATTTCGCCCTGGTCGACCAATCCAAAGACCACTCAGGACACACAGACTGGAAAACCAAAAAAGAATGTCTTCCGCGCCTGCTTCACCGACCGCTTCGAGTCGCCTGTTCTTGCGGCTTTTGCCACCAAAAACCTCCACGCAAAGACGGCCGCCATCCTCTACGATGTCACCTCCGAGGCACCCACCAGCCAGAGTGCCCTCTTCAAAGAGGCCTTTGAAAAGGCTGGCGGCAAGGTAGTCTCCATGGAGACTTACTCGACTGGGGATCGTGACTTTTCGGCTCAGCTCACCAAAATTCGGGAATCCGCTCCGGATATCATCTACCTGCCCGCGCCCTATAATGACACACCCCTGATTGCGGCTCAGGCTCGCCAGCTTGGCATCAAAGCCCCCTTTCTCGGGAGTGATGCCTGGAGTTCCCCCGACATCATCAAGCTCGATACCGGAAAGAACCTGGAGGGCTCCTACTTCTGCAACCACTATTCGACGGAAGCGGCAACCCCGAAGGCGAAACAATTCATCGCCGACTACACGGCTCGCTATGGCAATGCTCCCGACGATGTCGCGGCGCTAACCTATGACGCAATGGTCCTTGCCTCCCAAAGCATCTCCTCCGCCGGGAATCTTGATCGTACCGCTGTCCGCGATTCGATGGCCGCCACGAGAACCTTCGACGGTGTGACCGGTCACTTCGTTTACCCGAAGGATGAACGTGAGCCCGAGAAAAGCGCCGTGATCATGCAGATTAAGGATGGTGGCTTCCATTGGGTGAGCACCGTCGAGCCGTAGTGCCGGTCGCATTCTTCAATGAAGTATCTGGCCCAGCAGGCGATCAACGCCCTTCAGCTAGGCTCCATCTATGCCTTGATCGCGCTCGGCTACAGCATGGTCTACGGCGTGCTAACCATGATCAATTTCGCTCATGGTGATGTCTTCATGCTCGGGGCGTTTTTTTGCCTGCTGCTGATCGCACTTGTTCCCGTGCCGTTCTGGTTGGCATTGATTGTCGTGATGGCGGCGACTGCTTTACTCGGCACCTTGATCGAGCGCTTTGCTTACCGCCCGCTTCGTAAGGCGCCTCGTGTTTCCGCTATTATCACCGCCCTGGGATGCGGTCTTGTGATCCAGAATACGACGCTTGGGATCAGCCCCTATGCCCGTCCGATGCCGCGGCTTCTTGAGAATGCCACCTACCAGTTTGGCGGGATCACCATCACCATGCTCCAGATCGTCATCATTGGGGTTTCGCTCGGGCTCATGCTGGCACTCGACTTCCTAATCAGAAAAACGTCTTTCGGCATGGCCATGAGGGCCATCGCTTCCGATCGGGCCATGGTTTCTCTTCTGGGTATCCCTGCCAATGAGATCATCGCCATCACCTTTGCCATCGGGGCCGCCCTGGGTGGAGCAGCCGGGCTCCTTTATGGAATGGCCTATCCCGTGGTCAGTGCGTCGATGGGGATCACCGTGGGTTGGAAGGCCTTTGTGGCAGCCGTCATCGGTGGGATCGGAAACATGCGGGGTGCCGTCCTCGGGGCTTTCATTCTGGGATCCGTCGAGGTCATGACCGTGGCAGTGCTACCTTCGACCTACCGGGATCTTATTTCCTATTCGCTGTTGCTGCTGATCCTAGTCTTTAAACCTTACGGCCTTCTGGGGAAGCCGGCTCTTCATAAAGCATGATGGACGGGTTCAAGAAACACCTCATTCAGCTGAGCATCCTGCTCCTGGGATTGGTTGTTGCAGCAGTCCTGCCAGCCACAGGTCTGGTGAACGACTATCTGCAGTTCGTGCTGATCTCGGTGGCGATCAATGCCATCCTCTGCGTTAGCCTCAACCTTGTGAATGGCTGGATGGGGGAATTTTCAGTGGGACATGCTGGCTTCATGGCCCTAGGAGCCTATGCTTCGGCGATTCTGACGGTGAAGCTCTTCCCCACGGCCCCCGCCGAACTCCTTTTCCCGTCGGCAGTGCTGATCGGCGGTTGCACGGCGGGGTTGGCCGGAATTCCCGTCGGCATCCTCTCCTTCAAGACGCGTGGAGATTACCTGGCCATTATTACTCTCGCCTTCCTCATGATCGTGAAATCTGGGCTCGAGAATATTCCCTATACCGGAGGTCCCAGAGGCCTGCTGGGCATTCCTCGTCTCACCACGCTCGCCTGGGCCTACTTCTGGTGTGTGGTTGCTTTCTGGGTAATCAGAAACCTCGTCTACTCCAAATATGGAAGAGGCATCGCAGCCATCCGGGAGGACGAGATTGCCGCCGAGGCAATGGGGGTGAATACCCGCACTGCAAAGCTCGTCGCCTTTGTTACCTCCTCCTTCTTTGCAGGAGTTGCAGGTGCCCTATTCGCCCATCAACTCCAGTTCATCAACCCCTCTTCTTTCGATATTCTCAAGTCCACCGAGATTCTTGTGATGGTCTATCTAGGTGGAGTTGCCTCGCTCGGTGGATCACTTTTAGGGGCCGGAGTCGTGACAATCCTTACCCAGTGCCTCCAGCCTTTAGGCACCTGGCGCATGGTGGTGCTCCCTGCGATCCTGGTTGTGTTGATGCTTTACAGACCATCAGGGATTATGGGTTATCGCGACTGGGCCTGGCTAAAGCCGTTTTTTCCACTTACGCCCCGTTCTAATGAAAAAAAGGAAACCGAGACGGGGGAGGACCTTCAATGAGTGCCCTGCTTGAGACCCGCCACCTCACGCGACAATTCGGAGGCCTTTGTGCAATAGGGGATCTCTCGCTCTCGGTGAATCGAGGAGAGATCCTTGGTGTGATCGGGCCGAATGGAGCAGGAAAGACCACGCTCTTCAATCTCTTGACGGGAATCTACCCTCCCAGCTCCGGGGAGATCCTTTTCGAAGGCCGACCTATTGCTGGACTGCATCCCTCGGAGATCGCTCGGCGTGGTGTGGCCAGGACCTTTCAGAATATCAGGCTATTCCGCCAACTCACCGTCATTGAGAACGTCCGGATCGCCTACGACTCCCGGCTCTCCTGCTCCCCCCTTGGCGTATTGCTTCGCACTCCGCACGCCGGTTTCTCTGAGAGGGAATCAGTCGAGGCCTCCATGGAGCTCCTTGACCTCTTTGAGCTCGGATCGCTTGCCCAAAACCGTGCCGGCGATCTCTCCTACGGTGCCCAACGACGGCTTGAAATCGTGCGCGCATTGGCACTCGATCCGAAGCTTCTTCTACTGGATGAGCCGGCGGCCGGGATGAACCCCTCGGAGGCGATGCAACTCACCGACTTCCTACGATGGGTGCATGGCAAATTTTTGCTCACAATTGTGCTGATCGAGCATCACATGCAGATGGTCATGGCCCTTTCTGACAGGATTGAGGTTCTCGACTTCGGTGTCAGGATTGCCGGCGGGAACCCCGATGAGGTGAAGGGTAACCCCCGCGTCATCGAGGCCTACCTTGGAACGGAGGGAGAACTCCCATGACATCCTCCCCCGCACTTGAGGTTCAGCAACTGGAGGTCTGTTACGGCGGCATTCAGGCCGTGCGTGGCATCTCCTTCTCGGTCAATCCTGGGGAGATCGTCGCCATGATCGGTGCCAATGGTGCCGGTAAGAGCTCAACGCTCCGCGCTATCGCCGGTGCCGTCCCCCATGCCGGAGTCATCCGGATTGGCGATCAAGTTATCCGGACGACCCATCCCGAAGAGATCGTCCGCAAGGGGCTCTCCCTTGTTCCCGAGGGGAGGGGAATCTTTGCGAATCTCTCCATCGAAGAGAATCTGCGCCTTGGGGCCTGGACGAACAGGAGCAACTACAATGCTAATCTCTCCAAGGTTTTCGGACTCTTTCCCCGCCTCAAGGAGCGCCGGAACCAGATGGCGGGAACCCTTTCGGGTGGAGAACAGCAGATGCTGGCCATGGGCCGGGCCCTCATGAGCAGGTCGGAGATTCTTTTGCTCGATGAGCCCTCCATGGGATTGGCACCCAAACTCGTGCTCGAGATCTTTGCAATCCTCCGGGATATCAATCAGGCGGGGGTAACCCTTCTGGTCGTCGAGCAAAATGCGGTGATGGCCCTGAGGTTGGCTCACCGAGCCTGCCTGTTGGAGCTTGGGGCGATCACCCTTAGCGGTACCGGCACCGAGTTGCTGGAGAATCCCAAGATCCGCACCGCCTACCTGGGGCATTGATCCTCCTTACGTTGTTTGGGAGTTTTAGCCTCAAGATCGAGGCGGCCACAATTCATCGACGGATTTTTCGAATTTCAGTGGCTTTTAGTCCAAGGCGGCAGGCTCCTCTGCAATGCTTGCCTCAGGCGCTTACTCTCCAGATTACTGAGTGTGATCGACTCCTTGGTCCCCTCTAGGTGAAGGTCCCAGCTGAGCAGGTTTTTCCTTTCCAACTTGGCCACAGATTTTCTGTTCACGAGCAGGCTGCGGCTTACTTTGGTAAAGAGTTCGGCGGGTAACTGGCCCTCCCAGAGGGAGAGAGACTGTTTCATCATTAGGATCCTCCCTTCACTCAGGAAGATCCGGGTGTAGTCCCCCTGCGACTCGACGGCAGCAATGCCCCGTGCCTTCACCATCATGGTGAGTGATTTCTCCCGCAGTAGCACGAGGTCCTCAGCTTCAAGTCTTTTTTCCGATTCTGTGGCCGAATGGGGTCCACCTGTTTCTGCAACCTGCTGCTTGTTCAGGCGAAGCATCGTCTTGGCGAGTCGACCGGCACTAACCGGCTTCGTCAGGTAATCGAGAGCATTAGCCTCGAAGGCCCTGATCGCATACTCGTCAAAAGCGGTGACAAAGACCACGGTTGGCTGGGGATTGATGGCCTCGAGTTTCGGCAGAAGGGCGAAGCCTTTCTTTTTCGGCATCTGGATATCTAGAAAAATCACATCGGGTCTTGCCGACTCCACCAAGGCAAAGGCTGAGGGGACATCATCCGCCTCTCCCACGATATCGATCTCGGGGTGCGCCTTGAGACGAGATGCCAAATGGATTCTCGCGAGCTTTTCGTCATCCACTACAATCGCGCGAAGGCGCTGAGGTGTCGGCTTTTCGGATTTCCTGTTCATGACCTGATCATTGGGAGCGTCACCATCGCCCGCACCCCCGATTGCGACCGCTCATAGGTCAGGCTGGCACGGTCACCAAAAAGCAATAGGAGACGGCGTCTAAGGTTGCTGATCCCCATGCCAATTCCTTTTCCCATTCCCATCCTCTGTTCATGGGACAATGCAGAGGGCTTCAACCATGATCCCGTATTCTCGACAATGAGTTGGAGATGTTCCTCCGTCCGCTGTGCTTGGATGAGGATCCTGAGCGGCATGGGACTAGTCTGCTGGCCATACTTGATCGCGTTCTCAAGAAGCGGTTGCACCAGATGACTAGGCACAGTGGATGCCCGGGCTTTCTGATCCACATCGATCCGATACTCCAGCTTCTCGGCAAAGCGAATCTTCTCCACGTGAAGATAGTTCTCCAGGGCTTCTAGCTCCTCACCTAGTGGCGTATAGTCATCATTCCTCTTGTTCAGGGAGAAGCGGAGGTAGTCGGCCAGCGACTGGGTCAACTCCTCTACTTTCCCTTTGTCACCGCTGACGGCCATCACGGCAGTGAGTGCGTTGAAGAGAAAGTGTGGCTGCATTTGGTATCTCAAGAGCGCTAGTTCGCTTTTCTGGTGGCGGCGACTTAGTTCAAGGGAGTCAAAAAAGAGCGAACTCGAGAAATACATGCCGATCCACAAAGCAAAAATGAACAGTTCCACATAGAATCCCAGAGTTATAAAGTTGGCTCCGGCCAAATGAATCGAAAACAGGAGGCTGAAGTGGTCTCTCAGAAAAGGGATCCTGATTATTAGTAACTCGATCAAAGTAATCGGGAGTGAAATGCAGAGTACTACCGGGATCAGTTTCAAAGGATTCCACCTTCCCGAATGGATCCAGATAAACGTGGGGCGAAGAAAGCTTGTAATCAGGAGTCCGTAAACCGAACTGAGAAGGATCAATTCAACGAGCAACACTCCCAATGATGGGGGGATGTCCCCGCTCTTCATCAGGATCCAGCCAACGATTCCCAGAAGAAGCATGTAAGCAATCCATCCGCCGATCTGCAGTTTCCAAAAGAGGGAGGACTTACTGCTCTCTGTCACATGATCACCCAGATGTTGATTAATCATTGCTCAGTCTCCGTGGCTTTTTTGCAATGCGGTCATTCCAATAATTGTTCAAGCCAATCAATCGAATCGTCGCGTGACTCACTAGGAGAAAATCCCGCATCGGCCCTTAAATTCAGCGGGGCATATGATTCGGCGACGATTTTATGCGATTCGTCGACTTTCGGTTGCGAATTTTCAAACTAAGGCTAATTCCAAGCAGTTATGAACAAAATCTTCATGCGCGCAGTTCTCCCCATCATAGCTTTCGCCGCATCTTACGGAATGGGCTGGGCTACGGCCTCCAACGTTATCTTCCCCACAAATTACCCCTACACGCAGACCAATCTGAAGGCGATGGATATCATCAAGAGCACGAATGGCGTACTGGAAGCCACCGTTAAAATGTATTCCGCTGGAACAAACAGTAACCCGATGAAGTATGGTCTCATCGATGCCTACAGCGGAACGGGTAGCAGTAACGTCACCAGCTCAGGCACCAATGACGGAATGTATGGTTTTGCTTACCAATGGTCCGCCTATGGCAGTAACTATCAGAAAGGGTTTCCGGGAACGATGCTTCAGATCCAACCAGGCGATACGCTCAAGGTCCACCAGTACAACTACATGGGAACCAATTTTGATACGAACGATCCAATCTTCACCACCAGCTTCCACTACCATGGATCGCATGCTCCTGATCTCAGCACAGGTGATAATGTCTATATTCTGGATGCCCCGCTCTCGGTGAATGACGTGACTTTCCCGATCTTGAAATACCTTAATAGCGTTGGGCTCAATTGGTATCACACCCATCCCGATCTCTATACCAAGGATCAGGTTCAGGGGGGGCTTGCAGGCCTCATCATGGTAGGTGATCCCCTCGATGCCTTTCCTGCATACAAGGGAAAGTTTAAGCAGGTGAATATGGCCTTCTCTGAGGTCAACCTTCAGACCAATTCTGTTGGTAAATTCCAGTTCTTCCAGTTGCTAACCTCCCCTTACCCACCCTATAACGTTTACGGATCCAATTATACGCAGGGATGGCAGAAACTGGTCAATGGGCAGATGAATCCGATCATTACCATTGCCCCTGGGGAGACCCAGATCTGGAACTGGGCATGGGTAGGAGCCCGTGGAGCGCTGATGCCGGTCATCGCCGATGCCAATCTGAGCAATGCTTGGTCGAACTGCACCATCCTAGCACGGGATGGTAATAGCTCTTTTGTTCAACCGATTACCGGACCCCTACGGGCTTACCTGCCCAGCACGAATTCGAGTACTAACTCCACCAACTATACTCCGAGGCTTCAGGATCTTGACAGCCAATCGCTCCTCGCGACCGGGGGGCGTACTACTTGGGCCATCACGGCGCCCACGAATACAGGCACCTACTACCTCATGGATGCCTTCGGAGGAGAGGAATCCCCAAATAACGCAAGTGGGACGCAGTACTTCTATGTGCTGGCAACCATTAAAGTCACGGGAACTCAGCCGAAGATAGCGCCGCCAGTTTACTTTGCCCCACAACCGGCTGATTTCCTCTGGGCCGCAAAACCCGATGTCACCAGGACGTTCGGTTTGGAGCAGGAATATTTCTCCACACTGAACCCACAATATCTCTCAAGTTTCGATAACTTCTTTATTGATGGTTTGAAGTTTGGCGAAGGGGTTCTTCCTCAACTGGAGATTGGATCAGTAGAGGAATGGACGATTGTCAATGGTGGACCGATTAATCACCCATTTCACATACACCAAGGAAACTTCATCGTGACGCAGGTAAGTGGTGTGATGATTGATCCCAAATTGCCGCCCAATCCGGAATTTGCAGGTCGTAACTATGTCTCCCCGATGGATGTGGCCTTTGTCCCGGCATATGGGAGCATCACCCTCCGGTTTGCAGTACCGCCTTTCCCAGGCAAATATGTCTGGCACTGCCACATCCTCGAGCATGAAGACGAGGGGATGATGTCTCCGATCTTCCAGTTCCCGGGTCGCGAAGGGATCCGTCTGGGACTGGGCGCATCCTCACCCTCAGCCCCCGTTATCAATGGCCTTGGGAATGTAACCAATGTTATTACCCCGTTCCCAGGCTACAATGGGCCAATCGTGGCGGCTTCCGGTGCGGGTACAGCAAATACTAATGGCATCTTAATGCCAAAGCTGCCGCTACCGTCAACATCGAGTCAGGTAAAATCGTTCTTCAATAAGACGACGGTGTTTGAGACCATGGCTGTGGGAACTGGCGCGAAGAGTGCTCTCGTTAAAATCTACAACAATGGATCCAATGCACCCACCGCACAAATCACTGCTTTCACCAATACGTTAGGGACCAACGGCGTGAGTCTGGCTGTGGGCGGTATCAGCAAAGATGGGGTCGCTATTATTGCCGTTGGCTCAAGGGCTCCAGGGACCTCCACCGTCAGTCTCTGGGATCAGAAGGGGGGGTATATACGCTCTCTCACGAATTGCCTTCCGGGCAATTGCCCCAGTGGGGTGAATGTGGCGATCGGTGATGTGAACGCCGACAACTTTGACGATCTTATCGTATCGGCAGGTGCCGGGCGCGAAGCGATCGTCACGGCAATCAGTGGAAAAGATATCGCCTATGGTGTGCCGTCCCCCAAGAAACTCTTCACTACCGTGCTAAGCGATCCTGCAAGCAAGGAGGGAGCGAAGGTAGCGGTCGGCTATGTGGCCCCCTCCACCACGCCCAGTTATATCCCCAATCTTATCACGACACCTGAAGCGGGTCTTGATGTGGGCATTATCTCGGTCTGGGATATCAGCAACTTTTCCAACGACGGCATGGGCGGCATGTCCTCGGTTAGCGTCGATAAACCCGCCTTGATGACTTCTTATCAACCCTATGGCACAGCAGTGAACATTGCCGCCACCTATCAAGCTGTCCCTGGCGGACAGGCAAAGCCTGTCATCGCTGCATGGCAGACGCCCTATGAGGTGGCCTTCACAGGGATTGATCTTGATAATGACCCTATAATCCAGTGGAGGTTGTTCTCCACCAAGAAATAGAGGTTTAGTGTGGAGTACAGGTGTCTTTAAGGCACCAGTACAAAACGCCTCAGGTGTTTATCTAAGAATGGCGAGGTTATATATTTCGAGTGATATTTCATGTCCGGGTAACTACTTGCGGAAGGGAGAACCCCCTTTCATGATCCACCAATAAATCTTATGAAACTATCTCTACGCACCCTTGTTACCCTGACAGTGCTTGCACTCGTGGGCTCCAGAGCCATGGTTCTCGCCTCGGAAGCCAATCCAGCTTACCCGCTGAGAACCTGTGTGGTGTCAGGGGAAAAACTTGGGGAGATGGGGCCTCCCGTCGTAGTAAACTATCAAGGAACCGAGGTGCGTTTTTGCTGCAACGGGTGCGTGAAGAAATTCAACACCGATCCCGCCAAGTACCTTGCCAAAATTGGCAAGAAAGAGTCACCCCAATAGGCTTGGTTTCGTAAAGTCCTGGTGATGACATGCTGGGATAGCTTTGAGGTGTGATATGAAAAAAACTTCCTCATGACTATCGGCATAGGGTTGATGCCGGTTTTGTGTGTGGTCTCACTTTTTGCACTGGTGACGGGGTGTTCCCGCGTACCGGGTAGAAAAGTCGAGAACCAGCAGGTGTCTTCCCACGAGAAAAAGATTTGGACCTGCTCGATGCATCCCCAGATCCGCCAGCATCATCCGGGCGATTGTCCCATCTGCGGGATGACCTTGGTGCCACTCTCCTCGATGAAGTTGCCGGAATCGACTCCTGATCTCTCGAGCATCGCGGGTGTGAGGCCCGAGCAGTCCGAGGCAACGATGATCCATCTTGGCGTAGCACAGAGTTCTGTGGCCAGTATCAGGACATCCCCCGTGCAGGAAATGCTGGTCACGCACAAGGCGGATCTCTTCGGAGAGATCTCCTATGTCGCCGACAAGCAGATCGATTACACTTGGTACTATGGGGGACGAGTCGAGAAAACCCTAGTCGACTCCAACACGACGGAGATCAAGGAGGGAACCCCTCTCCTGGAGGTCTACAGCGATGAGGCGACAGCGGATCAGCGTGACTGTCTCAAGATGCTCATGGAGTTGCGGTGGCATACTAAAGATGAGCAAAAAGTTTTTGAATCGCAGTACGGGACCAATGCGGAACGTGTCTCCTTGACGGGAATGTCCTATGAGCACAAGAACATGAATGCCCGCCTCAATGCGATGAAGGATCGGTTGAGCCGTATCGGCATGACAACAGGGGATTTCCAGGCGCTTGAATTGAGAGGCAAAATTCGCGACACCTTCCCCATCAAGGCCCCCGAGACCGGGACGCTTCTGGGCTCCCTCCCCCATGTTGGGGGGCGATTCACGATGGACACTATACTTTTCCGAATGGTGCCGCTGAACGAGGTCTGGTTTGTGGCCGATGTGTACGAACAGGATATCGCGCTTCTCAAGCTCGGTCAGGAAATCTCGATCCGGAGCAAGTCATCCCCCGAGAAGACATTCCATGGGAAACTGGTCTTCATCGGCAAGGAGGTGGATCCTCGCAAACGGACGGTGAGGGCGCGCTTCCTGGTTCCCAACCCGGACGGAATCCTGCTTCCCCAACTCTCTGCCACGGGGAGCCTTGATGTCGGCGACCAGAAACCGCAGTTGGCCGTGCCTGCTGCCGCCATCATCGATACCGGGATGCGTCAAGTCGTGTATGTGGAGACATCTCCAGGCACTTACGTCCTGCGAAGCGTTAAGATCGGCGCTCAGGGAGAGGTAGGAGAAGTTGGTAAAGTGGAGGGGGAGAGTTTCACGCACTGGGTTCCCGTTCTCGAGGGGCTTTCTGCAGGGGAAAAGGTGGTAACATCCGGGGCATTCCTTATTGATGCAGAGGCCGAATTGCGGGGGTTGCCTGCTTCTGGAAAACCATAGTGTTCCCGAAAGCCCAAACCACCAGCCTGCCATGATTGATCGTCTCGTCAGATGGTGCCTGGGAAATAGGGCCATCGTCCTTACAGCCACCGCTCTTATGTTGGTCGCCGGCATCCATGCGATCTACCAGACACACGTCGATGCGATCCCCGACATGAGTGAGAATCAGGTCATCGTCCTGAGTGATTGGTCCGGGCGATCCGCCCAAGAGGTGGAGGATCAAATCACCTATCCTCTCTCCACAGCGCTCCAGGGACTGGCCGGTGTCCGTGAGGTCCGGGCGCAATCGGCCTTCGGGTTCTCGATGCTGACGGTCATCTTTCGCGATGACATCGACGTCTACTTTGCCCGCACACGGGTACTCGAAAAGCTCAACTCACTGCCCTTCAAACTCCCCGAGGGGGTGACGCCGAAGCTGGGACCCGATGCCACGAGCATCGGATGGATCTACGAATACTACATCGATGACTCGGCTGCTGCCAAAGCTGGCCATGGACTGGATCTGGGTCAGCTACGATCGCTACAGGATTGGTTTGTGCGACTCCAGCTCAACTCCATCCCCGGTGTGGCCGAGGTGGCGAGTATTGGCGGCTTCGTTCGACAGTATCAGGTGGATGTGAATCCGGGCCAACTCCGGGCGTGCGGCGTCCCCCTGTCCGCCGTGATCGAGAATGTCCGTGGCTCGAGCCGGAATGTGGGTGGAGGAAACATCGAGGTGGGCGGACGCGATATCACGATCCGGGGTCTCGCGCTTGTCCTTTCGCCTGAGGATCTGAAATCCATACCCGTTGGCTATTACGAAGGTCGGCCGATCCTTCTCGGTCAGGTCGCCACCGTGGGCATGGGGCCCGAACCGAGGAGCGGTGCGCTCGACGTGGGGGGCAGGGAGGCCGTGGGCGGGATTGTGGTGATGCGCTACGGGGAGAGCACCCGCGAGGTCATCAGCCGGGTAAAGGAGAAGATCGCCGAGATCAGCAAGGCGCTACCGCCAGGCGTCACGATCAGGCCCTTTTACGACCGGAGTCAACTGATCGACCGGGCCGTCGGCACCCTGCGTCTCACCCTGATCGAGGAGGTTCTTCTCGTGACCCTTGCCCATCTTCTTTTCCTGGGACACTTGCGCAGTGTGATCATTGTCACCTTGCCGCTGCCCCTCTCGATCCTGATCGGCTTCATCCTGATGAAGTGGACCGGGGTGACCTCCAACATCATGTCGCTGAGCGGTCTGGCGATTGCCATCGGCGTGATCGTCGACGCCGGCGTCGTGGTGACCGAAGCCGTGATCCGCGAGGCCCATGCCGTGCAGGAGGGGCGTGTGCCCGGACTTTCCTACCCCAAGGACATCGTTGCAATCGTCAGGAGGGCCACCCATCTGGTGGTCCGCCCGATCTTCTTCGCGATGATGGTCATCATTCTGGCCTTCATTCCGGTTTTCGCCCTAGGAGGAGAGGCGGGGAAGCTCTTTCATCCACTGGCCTTCACCAAGACCTATGCGATGGCGGGGGCGACGTTGCTCGCCCTGACGCTCGTTCCCGTTTTGGCATCCCTGCTTGTTCGTGGGCGACTCCACGACGAGGGGGAGAATGCCCTGATGAGGGGGCTTCTTCGCCTCTACAGGCCAGCCTTGGAATGGTCTCTCGACCATCCCAGGAGCATCGTGACCCTGGCGGCGCTGATCTTGCTGGGGGCGGTTGGCCTAGGGAGCGGTATCGGGTGGGATTTCATGCCCCCGCTGAACGAGAGAGCGATCCTCTTCATGCCGACTACTGTGCCCAGTGTCTCCCTGCCGGAGGTCAACCGTGTGATGTCAGCCCAGGATAAAATGCTCTCCTCGTTTCCAGAGGTCGAGAGCGTGGCCGGCAAGCTCGGCCGAGCGGATTCTGCGACCGACCCTGCGCCGGTCTCCATGATTGAGACAACGATCACGCTCAAGCCCGTTTCGGAGTGGCGGCACGGCATGACGATGGAAAAACTCCGCGCGGAGATGTTAGAGAAAATGCAGCAGTTTCCAGGTTTTGTTCCGGCGTTTCTCCAGCCCATTGAAAACCGGATTCTCATGCTCAATACGGGCATCCGGGGTCAGGTGGCGGTCAAGATTTTTGGGCCAGACCTATCGCGGTTGGAATCCCTTGCTGTGGAGGTGGAGCGGATCCTGAAGAGTGTCTCGGGAGCCGTGGATGTCTATGCCGAACGCGTGGTCGGTTCACCTTACCTGGAGATCGCGGTGCGGCGGGATGACGCCGCCCGCTACGGGGTGCCCATCCCTGAGATCAACAGCGCCATTGAAACCGCAATCGGGGGCGGAACACTGGAGACGACCATCGAGGGACGGCAACGCATCCCGATCAGGGTCCGTTATCCAAGGGAACTACGCGGTGACCCGGCCGCATTGGAGCAGGTGCTGATCACCACCATGCAGGGGGAGAGCATCCCCCTTTCCAAAGTGGCTGATTTTCACCTGACAACCGGGCCCTCCATGATCTCAAGCGAGAACGGCAACATCCGTGTTTTCGTCCAGGCCAATGTCCATGATCGCGCTCTGGCGGATTTTGTCGGGGATGCCCAGCGGAAGGTATCGGAGCGGTTTCAACTCCCACCCGGGTACTACATCACCTGGGGCGGGCAGTATCAGAAACTGATCGCTGCATCCCTGACGCTCCTGATGATCTGCCCGGTGGTGATCCTCATCATCTTTGTGCTCCTCTATCTCACGTATCACTCGTGGAGGGAAGCGGCCCATGTCCTGCTGGCCGTTCCCTTTGCCCTGTCGGGCGGACTCTATCTTCAATGGATCCTTGGCTATAATTTCAGCGTAGCGGTGGCGGTGGGTTATATCGCGCTTTTCGGAACGGCCGTGCAGACCGGCATTATCATGGTGATCTATCTCAAGGAGGCGCTGGCCGCGAAAATCGCCGAGAAAGGGAGCGAGCTTTCGCCGGAGGAGCTTCGTTCCGCCGTCGTGCAGGGTGCGCTGCTGCGTCTCAGGCCCAAGGTCATGACCGTCTCAACCATCGTGGCGAGCCTACTGGTGATCATGCTTCCTGCATTTTCCGGGGAGAGAACCGGCATTGAAATCATGCGTCCGATCGCCGTGCCGGTCATCGGGGGAATGATCAGTAGCCTGCTACTCATCCTCATCGTGACCCCGGTGCTTTTCCTTTCGATGCGTCAATATGGATGGAGGAAAGACGGAGCTATTTTGAAAGGTATCCAAGAACCCTAGCTACCTTAGGAAATAGTGATTAGAGTGTCCGACATGAAGATCCCCATCATCCCGACGGTTCTGGCGCTCGTCGGTGCAGGCTTTATCGTGGCTGCCTTCAGCGGATTTTCCCAAAGCCCGGCATCTCAGTCGCCCGCAACGACGGAAGCCGACACTGCCTCAAATTCCTATCCCCTCACGACTTGTGTGGTCTCCGGCGAGAAACTCGGCTCGATGGGCAAACCTGTGGAGCTCAATTATCAAGGAACGGAGGTTCGCTTCTGCTGTGCCATGTGTGTCGATCAATTTAAAAAAGATCCCGCCAAGTATCTGGCCAAGTTGAGTGCGACACCCAAGTCATGATATTTGGAGTTTCTAGAATTCTCTCATACCCTATTGCTTAAAGGGCTAGAGCCTATACATCTATTCCCATGTCCGATCCTCGCTACGATTCCCTAGCCCGAGTTCTTACCGCGCACTCCACGAAGCTGAAGGCTGGTGAGCGCGTCCTTATTGATGTCGCTGACACGCCCGAGGAGTTCGTGATCGCCTTGATCCGTGCTGCACGTGCCGCCAAGGCAGAGCCGTATGTCGTGATGCATTCGGGTCGCATCAGCCGTGAGTTGGCGCTGGGGGTCACGGGGCCGCAGGCCGAGACGATGGCAGCGATTGATCTGGCCCGTCTTAAGAAGATGCAGGCTTATATTGCCGTGCGCGGTTCCCAGAATATCTCAGAGATGGCCGATGTGCCGCAGTCGCAAATGGCCCTCCTCTCCGCAAAACTCCGCCCCGCCCTCGATTACCGTATCAACAAGACACGCTGGGTGGTTCTCCGCTGGCCGACTCCCTCGATGGCACAGCAGGCCCAGATGAGTACGGAAGCCTTTGCTGAATTCTTCTTCCGCGTCTGCACGCTCGACTACGCGGCCATGATCCCCGGAATGAAGGCTCTCAAGGCCCTGATGGACAAGACTGACCGAGTGGAAATCACGGGACCCGGCACGGATCTGCGCTTCAGCATCAAGGGGATCGGGTCGGTGATCTGCGGGGGTGAGCACAACATCCCCGATGGTGAGGTTTTCTCCTGCCCGGTGAAGGATTCCGTTGAGGGATATGTGACCTTCAACGCTCCGACGCTCAACCGTGGCATCGCTTTCGACCAGGTTCATCTCGAGTTTTCCAAGGGGAAGGTCATCAAGGCAACCGCCAACCATACGAAGGCACTCAACGAGATCCTCGACACGGATGCCGGAGCCCGCTTCATCGGGGAGTTTTCGCTTGGATTCAATCCCCATATTCTCCACCCGATGCGCGATATCCTTTTCGATGAGAAAATCGCCGGCTCATTCCACTTTACACCCGGTCAGGCCTATGAGGTCGCTGGAAATGGCAATAAGAGTTCCATCCATTGGGATATGGTTTGCATCCAGCGCAAGGACTACGGTGGAGGCGAGGTCTGGTTCGACGGCAAACTGATCCGCAAGGATGGGCTCTTCATCCCACCGGCACTGCAGGCACTGAATCCGGATCGTTTGCTTGGCAAAAAAGTTGCTGCCCGCAGGCGCTAGCTCCCAAGCCCCATTAACTCCCCCGCATGATCGGCAACTATATCCGGAAGACCGTTCGGAAGTTTCACGAACTCCTTGACGCCAAAGATGCCCCCCACTCGGTGGCAGGAGGAACGGCGATCGGCGTCTTCTTCGGCTTTCTTCCTATTTTCGGGCTCAAGACACTCAGTGCCATGGGGGTCTCTTGGATGACCCGGTGCAGTGTGGTGGCGTCGGTGATCGGGGTTTCCATTCACGATCTACTCCTGCCCGTTTGGCCCCTGATTCTTAGGTGGCAGTTCCAGATCGGATTCTGGCTCTTGAGTCATCCCCATCATTTTGCGCCGAAGCTCTCGCGTGAGGATTTCAAACTTTCGGAGATTTTTCAGTGGGATAGTTTTATCGATATCGGTCTTCCCACTGCCCTTGGTGGAGTCATCGTTGCGCTCCCGGTGTCCGTGCTCTCCTATCTAGCGATACTTTCCATCATGCGCTTCCGGCAGGCTCGAAAGGCGAAAGTGGAAGCCGAAAAAGAAGCATTTGGCTCTTCGACGGATAAAGCCTGGGAGCAGCCCTGACACTCTCCCCTTTAGTTCACGACTTCCGGTTATTCTGCCTCCTCCTTAGTCCAGTCGGTTGATTCAATAGCCCGGTAGTCCCGGTGCCAGATGCTCTCCTGAAAGCGGGTGATGGTCGTATCCGACTCCTGCTCATCATCGCCCACGTAGCTGGCCACCTGCTGGCCGCATTGCAACCAGTAGAAGATCAGGAGCACGACCATCCAGCGCCGATGTCGCCAGAGAGCAAGGGTGAGACCGGGGATGAGAATCACGTACCAGTTCATCACCCAGGCCATGCTCTTGATCATCACCCAGAAGGCGATGCTCGGTAGAGCCTGAGGCACTCTGCGCGGAAAGGATCCCCTCGTGAGGAAGAATCCAAGAATGATGAGAGGCATGGTGGTTACTACCTCGTTCCACACCAGGCGAAGCCTGGAGATGTCTTCAAAGTGATCGAGTACTCCTTTCTTCCAGAAAAAGGGCCAGTAGAAGGGATTGAGCAGGTTCTCCTGATTCTGAAGGGGAAGGAGCCAGAGATCATGTCTCCAGAGATAAAATGGAATGAAGGGAAGAAAGGCTCCGACAAAGCCACCAAGAAAGCCAAAGATAGCCCTGTGAGGCTGCAGGTGACGTCTGAGAAAAATCTCGTAGAGCAGGTAAGGGGCAATCAGTAGCGCGAGTTGCTTGGTCTGGAGAGCCAGCATGAAGGAGGCTCCGGTCCAGACCCATCGACCGTTCCGCGCAGAGAGCACTGCAAGGACTACGAAGAAGGTCACCATGCTCTCGTATTGCCCTTCATGGGAGGTATACCAAATGGTCACTGGTGCTGAGAAAACAAGGAGACCGGCCCACCATGAGGTAGCCCTCCCGATCAGGTAAGCCGATCCGAGATCAAAGAGGGTGAGGGAAAGCTTTACCCAAAAGAGACCAACGCCGAGCCCTCCGAAAATCGCAAAGAAGAGCAAGGCGAGCGGGGGATAGATATAGCCAACTTCCGTCCAGAACTGGCACCAAAACTCATGGGGGAACTGCCAGGGTTTCAGCCAGTAGAAGGCGCTGGGGTTATCCCAGAAATGGGAGGTGAATCCCAGATGCCGATAGAGATCTGAGGAGTCATCAGGTGCCTGTGCACAGTACGCAAGACGAATCACCAGGGTCACTGCGAAGGCGACGATAAAAAATACACGCGCCCACCCGGAAAGCCTCCGGCGAACCAGAAGAGCCGCGATGTTCATGAACGGAGAGGATTGGTAGTCACGGAAGCGTGAGTGTCAGGAGATACCATAAAAGAGGCTTTGAAGGATGCTATCTGATTCGGCGCTTCCCAATGCCGGCGGGAAAAGCCTATATTCTTACGCCCAATCTCTATGGCGGATCCTATCCTTACTTTTGGCCTTCCTTCCGGCAGTCTTATGGAAGCGACCCTTGCGCTCTTCAAGCGGGCTGGCTTTTCCATCTCTGGAACCAGCAGATCGTATCGTCCTCTGGTGGATGACCCAGAACTGCGTCTTCGCATGCTCCGTGCTCAGGAGATCAGCCGCTATGTCGAGGGTGGATTCCTGGATTGCGGGATCACCGGCCGCGACTGGGTCGAGGAGAACGGTTCCGACGTCGAGGTGCTCGCCGAGCTTCCCTACAGCAAGGCCACGGCCAATCCCACCCGCTGGGTGATCGCCGTTCCCGAGGATTCCCCATACCAGTCCGTAAAGGATCTCGAGGGTAAGCGCATCGCCACCGAGGCGGTCGGTCTCACTCGCCGCTACTTCGAGAGCAAGGGGGTGAAGGCCGAGCTCGAATTCTCTTGGGGTGCCACCG
>DAISZK010000094.1:0-3797 GCA_036824855.1 Chthoniobacterales bacterium
TCCATGCCGCCTTCGCGCTGAAAGAAGAGGGCTATGAGACCATCATGGTGAACTCGAATCCCGAGACCGTCTCCACGGATTACGACACCAGCGACAAGCTCTTCTTTGAGCCCCTCACCCTCGAGGATGTGCTCAATATCTACGAGCGCGAGAAGTGTGACGCCATCGTCGTCCAGTTCGGCGGACAGACCCCCCTCAACCTCGCCGCCCCGCTTCAAGCCCGCGGAGTCACCATCATCGGCACCCAGCCCAAGAGCATCGAGATGGCGGAGGACCGCAAGCATTTCTCGGCCATGATCGACAAGCTGAAACTCCGCCAAACCACCGGCGCCACAGCCATTGATGAATCGGAAGCCGTTGCCGTGGCGAACAAGGTCGGCTACCCCGTCCTCGTACGCCCCTCCTTTGTCCTCGGAGGACGCGCCATGGAGATCGTCTACGCAGAAGAAGATCTCCGCCGCTATATCCGTACGGCGGTCGAGGTCAGCCCCGAGCGCCCAATTCTGGTCGATCGCTTTCTGGAAGATGCCACCGAGGTCGATGTCGACTGTCTCGCCGACGGCATCGAATGTGTCATCGGAGGCATTATGGAGCATATCGAAGAGGCTGGCATCCACAGCGGTGACAGCGCCTGCGTCCTTCCATCGGTTTCCCTCTCTCCCAAGGTTCTTGAGACCATCCGATCCGCCACCAAGGCGATGGCCCTCGAACTTGATGTTCGCGGCCTCATGAACGTTCAGTACGCTGTGAAGGACGAGGAGGTCTACGTGCTCGAGGTGAATCCCCGTGCCTCCCGTACCTCCCCCTTCGTCAGCAAGGCGATCGGCGTTCCTCTTGCCAAACTGGCCGCCAAGATCATGGCCGGAAAGACCCTTAAGGAGCTCGGCTTCACCAAGGAAATCATCCCGACCCATTTCTCGGTCAAGGAAGCCGTCTTCCCATTCATCAAGTTCCCTGGCATCGACATCACGCTCGGGCCTGAGATGCGCTCCACCGGCGAAGTCATGGGCATCGATACCGATTTCCCCCGCGCCTACGCAAAGGCCCAGATGGCTGCGGCACCGGCCCTCCCCACGGAAGGCAATCTCTTCGTCAGCGTGAAGGACTCCGATAAGAAGGCGATCGTCCCGATCGTGAAAGACTTCGCCGATCTCGGCTTCAAGATCCATGCCACGGATGGCACCGCCGCCCTCCTCAAGGAAGCTGGCATCACCGTCACTCGTCTCAACAAGCTGGCCCAGGGACGCCCTAACGTTGTCGACATGATTAAGAATGGCGAGATGCAGTTCATCATCAATACACCTGCCGGAAAACAACCCCGTCAGGATGAGGTGGTAATCCGCAGTACCGCCGTGGCGAACCGCATCCCGATCATGACCACCCTGCGTGCAGCGGCGGCCAGTGTCTCCGCAATCAAGTCGACAGCGGAGGCACCGCTGAACGTTAAATCACTCCAAGAGCACCACGGTAAGGCTTAAGCCTTCGCGTAAGACTATCGGTGCTTCAGGCTATAGGCTTTTATGAAAAAGCTTTTTCTTAGAGCTCCGTGATTTTAACTGCTTAGCTGGGCCCGCGAGGGAGAGGGTAGCACTACTACGCCGAAAAGGCAGCATTACCGCCCTACGACGAGATCGTGAGCCTACAATCCGGCGGCAGCGGCGGTGTCCGTCAGCAGCAATGCATTCGACTGACTAATCCTTCCACCGGGGATCGAGGGATCTGCAGCCTTTAGCTTCACGATCATCGGGATCTTCGCCGCACCTGTGGCGAGCCACATGATCTGGCGCGAGCGATTGATCATTGGATAGGTCAGGGTCATGCGCCGGCGGTTCTGGTAGAGATGCACGGGATCAGTCAGGGCCACATCGCGGTCGGTAACATCCAGCACTGGATCATTCGGAGTCAACGAAGCGGTATGTCCATCTGGACCAAGGCCAAGATGGGCCATGTCGAGTGTCGGCGGATTCCCGCAGATCTCTTGCAGCGTCTTCTCGTACTCAGCGGCTCCATCGAAGGGATCCTCGGCATTCACCGGCATAGCATGGATGTTTTCCTTCGGGATCGGAGCATTCCCCAAGAGCGATTCATGCAGATGGGTCAGGTTCCGATCAGGATCTCCCTCGGGAGCGATGCGCTCATCGATCTGGAAGACATGGACTTGGGACCAAGGCACCTCCTCGGAGGCGAGATCCTTGAGCATCGCCCAGGGTGTCTTTCCCCCACTAACGGCAAGGGTGAAGACACCACGGGCCGCAACGGCCTCACGGGCCGCAACGGCAATTACCCCGGCGGCTGCCTTTGCAACCGCATCATCGTTGGCAAGGACTTCGATCTTGAGTGCCATGGCTTGATTCGCGTTGGGGACTACTTCTTCGCCCTATAGCGGCGGATCAGTGCGTTCGTCGAGCTATCGTGTCTCAACTCGGGCTCGGCGGGTGACTCAAGCTCAGGAATGATGTGCTGGGCAAGCTGCTTGCCGAGCTCGACCCCCCACTGGTCGAAGGAGTTGATTCCCCAAACAGCGCCCTGCGTGAAGACGCTGTGCTCATAGAGAGCGACCAGAACACCAAGGGTATGCGGTTCAAGCTTGTCGGCCATGATGACATTCGACGGGCGGTTTCCCTCGAAGACGCGGTGAGGATTCAGCCAATCAGGAGTCCCCTCAGCCTTGACCTGCTCCGGTGTCTTGCCGAAAGCGAGCGCCTCGGCCTGCGCGAAGATATTCGAGATAAGGTAATTGTGATGGTGGCCCAGCTCATTAATCGCCTTGTTGAAGCCGATGAAGTCGCAAGGAATAAGGCGCGTCCCCTGATGGATGAGCTGATAGAAGGAGTGCTGGCCGTTCGTGCCTGGCTCGCCCCAGTAGATCGGACCCGTGTCAAAGGTGACATGGGTGCCGTCGAGGCGCACCGACTTGCCGTTGCTCTCCATGGTGAGCTGCTGGAGATAGGCAGGGAAGCGCTTGAGGTACTGCTCGTAAGGAAGTACGGCGATGCTCTGGGCTCCAAAGAAGTCATTGTACCAGACGGCAAGCAGGCCCAGGAGGACAGGAAGGTTCTTCTCAAGCGGGGCCGTGCGGAAGTGCTCGTCCATCGCGTGGAAGCCGGCAAGAAGGTCGGAGAAGTTCTTTGGCCCGATGGCGATCATGGTGGAGAGACCGATCGCGCAGTCCATTGAGTAGCGACCACCCACCCAATCCCAAAATCCAAACATGTTGGCGGTGTCGATACCGAACTCCGAGACCTTGGCAGCATTCGTGGAGACGGCCACGAAGTGCTTGGCAACAGCTTTCACATCACCGCCAAGGCCAGCAAGCGACCACTCGCGGGCACTATTCGCATTCGTCATCGTCTCAAGCGTGGTGAAGGTCTTCGAGGCGACGATAAAAAGGGTCTCGTCGGGGCTCAGGTCCTGGACCGCCTCGGCGAAGTCAGTGCCATCGACGTTGGAAACGAAACGGAAGGTCATGGTGCGGTCGCTATAGTGCCGGAGAGCCTCGTAGGCCATCACCGGACCAAGATCCGAGCCACCGATACCGATATTGATGACATTCTTGATCCGCTTGCCGGTGTGGCCCTTCCACTCCCCGGAGCGAACGCGTTCAGCGAAGGCCCCCATGGCTTCGAGAACCTTGTGAACCTCGGGAACAACATCAACGCCATCGACCTTGATCACCTCACCCTTGGGGGCGCGGAGCGCAACGTGCAGGACGGCGCGATCCTCGGTGATATTGATCTTCTCACCGGCGAACATCTTGTCACGGTGCTCCTCGAGGCCGACTTCCTTGGCAAGCTGGA
>DAISZK010000024.1:0-36184 GCA_036824855.1 Chthoniobacterales bacterium
CAGCCGACTTCCCCGGTCGCTTCCCCTGTGACTTCCCCGGTAGCTGGGTCTGAAGGATTCTCTTCTCTAATGGAGGAGGCTCAGCAATCGATGGGCAAGCTCGTAAGCGCGGCGGGCCTGCATGCTCTGTTCTTCTGCATCCGTGGATGAGTAGAACTCCACGTAAAGAGCGGGCCCCAGAAAATCCACGCCCTCAAACTTTTCTTCCAGGATAGCAACTGCCGTGGTGACAGCTTTTTCCCCGAGGCGGGATTTCCAATTGCTGGCAAGGGCTTCCAGTCCGCCTGGGTAGTTCTCCAGGCAGTAGCAGATGTCGTAGGCATCTTTGGGTTTCTCCCTTCCTCGGAGGGCATGCGCCTTCATGATGATGAAGTCTGGAAGGGAGACGACCCGTAACTGTACGGAGTTTCTTGCTCCAACGACATTCCTGCCGGGAATAGTGAGATTCACGGGATTCTGAAAAGCGACTTCGGAGCCATCGACTTTCAGGATTCGGAAATCCTCGATCAGCTTGGGATGGTTTTTCTCAAATTGGGCGCTTTCAGGGGCCAGAAAATCCAACTCCACTTGAACGGCTTTTTCTCCGTCCTTAAGGTCCACATCAGTGATCAACTGGAAGAGTTTTTCTCCCTTGCGGTAGCGTTGAGTATCGAGGAGGAGCTTGAGCAGGCTTGTATAGCGACCATCGCCAAGTCTTTCCACATCGAGTGCGAGGTCGACGTCTATGCTGCCTGTGTGAGCTTCAGCGGCTTCTGTAAGTAGGAGATCGGGTGCCCATCCTCCCACGACGACGAGACAATCCGCAAAGGAAGCAAGGATCTGTCCGACATCAATGAGCACACGCTTTGCGGCTTCCACCTGACGGGGTGCGTAGTCCTCCTGATGGCGTGGCTCGGGATTCATGCGATGACTTCAGCGGCTTTCCACGCTGGCTTCAAGCGCTGTTCGAGGAGAGCTTCGGCGGCTTCCTGTCCTCTACCTCCACAGTGGTAAAGATCGATGTAGGTCTGAACCGGATTGGTGCAGGGTATGCGTTCAGAGCCAACCGGCGCCGGCTCGGACATTGCCAGAATGCCCTCATCTTGGGGAAAGAGAACGACAAGGTTCTCACCGGAATCGATCTGCTTCGCACTGACAACGGATCGGAATTCTTCTTCGATGCGAGGCGAGAGATAGATCCATGTCTTTGGCTGGCGAACATTGGGCGCTTGAATATCAGCGGCCGAGAAAGCTCCATAGACAACCTGAAGGGGGTGCGCCTGTCCTAGGCGGGAAAGCGCGTTGTGTAGCTCTTTGCCCTGTAACAAGGTGAAGTAGCTCATGCGCTCATGGCGCTTGAAGCGGTAGGCCTCACGCCAAGCCATGAGGAGCTTCAACGGCTCCGAAACACGAAGCCCGCCTTCCTGCCCTTCAATAAGGGATTCATCCCGTAGATAACGAACCACCTTGTTGACCAGACCGAGGCTCACGATCGGGGCGCAGTGCTTCTGGATTTCACGTTGAGTCCACGATTTGCCTGCATGTTCTGGCTGTAGTAACAGACAAACAATGCGACCAGTTTCGGGGGTGCTGAGATTCGCTGCTTGCTTTAGCGTTCTGCGAAGAGGCTTGTTGCCGGTATGCTCAAGGAGGAGTCGTCTAGGAACATCAAGAAGGTAGTTTCCCGATAAATCATACCAGCTCCACCCATGCTCATTGCAGAGTTCTGCCATCCTTGGAGAAACCCACGGCATCGCGAGGACCGGAATAGTCACCCCCTCGGAAGAGAGATGGGCGGAATGAGCGAGGAGGGGAAACCCACTTGGCCGGAGCTCTTTTTTGCAAGCGACGCAGAAACGAACCTCCCCGTCGGGGAATGGGAGGCTCATCTCAAAATCCCAAGAGGAGTGTTGAGAATGGACCTCCTTCCATCCTTGAAGCCAAGGAATGCGTCGAAGGATCTCCTCAAGCTTGGAGCAGGCGTCTCTTTCAAAAAACTCCTCTGAAGGATTCGTTTTGTTCATGAAAGTGGCAGCGTTCATGTATTCGTGAACATAATATAAAACGTGAACACGACAAGGATTTTTATGGGAGATGGAGGGTCAAAGCAAAGAAACGCTGTTTCTCAGCATATGGATGGGTTTGGCGATGCAACAACTCTCTTGCTGATTCAGGGCTAAAGAATTTATCAACGCGGAATTTTCCAAAAAATCCGCGTTGGTTTATCGAAACCGCCCGACAAGTCTCAAACAGGGGATGAGTTTCACCGGGAATGGGAATTTTCACTGGTGGGTAAAAACCGCCTCCTCAGGTAAAAAATGAAGGGCGAGGCCGGGGTTGTTGCCGAGGAGCGGATTTTCGGATCTCCGGCTGACGGTGGTGTCGCAAAGTTGGCCGCTGGGGTCCTCCGGAATGGTAACAAAAGGTAACAAAAAGTTTGCGGGATCTGCGGGAATCCGCGAGAGCGAGAGGAGAAGGGCAATCGCCCGTACAGCCTTTATTTATGGGCCTCAAAGAGTAACTGAGGCAAATTTGGAAGTGGTGCGCGATACAGGGTTCGAACCTGTGACTTCTTGCGTGTGAAGCAAGCGCTCTACCGCTGAGCTAATCGCGCATGATTGGAGGAAAATTGATTAGAAATCTCCGGCCCTCTCTCGGCAAGGAGATAAGGAAGGCTTAAAAGCCGTTTTGCAATCCACGGGTAAGTGGGCAGTGTCATGGGATGGGCAAGAAAGCGCTCCTTCCTCCACTTTCCTCGCAGGTCAGTGAATCCCGATACTACTTCCTTTCGGACTCAACGCGATCGGGAAAACGTCTGCGGTTACTGATGGCGGGACGGGAAGTCTGCAGCGAGGATTATGTGATGCGGAGGGCCGGATACCCGACGCTTGCCTTGGAGATCGTGGCCGAGGGTTCTGGAACTCTAAGGCTTCACGGGAAAACCATGCCGCTCCGGCCCGGAATGCTCTTTGCATATGGTCCCGGCATCACGCACACCATTAAAGCCGCCGGGGGCAGTCGTCTGGTGAAGTCGTTTGTCGACTTCACCGGGGATGAGGGGTTGCGTCTGATGAAAGCATCCGGATTGCTTCCAGGGAAGATGGCGATGGCAAGGGATCCCGAGTCGATGCTGCGCCTGATCGATCTCATGCTTCTGCGGAGCGGGTCGGTCACCGATGGCTCCCGCGAGCTGTGTGCGGATTACCTCAGGGCCCTGTTGCGACTTTGCGCCGAGACCGTCCCCCTGAATCGTAGATCGAAGAATCCCTCCGATTGCTACAGGAGAGCCATCGTGATGATTGATGCGGACTACGCTGGCATCAGGTCCGTTTCAGATCTGGCCCGACGTCTTGACGTGACGCCGGAGCATCTCACCCGCACCTTCAAGAGCATGGGGGATGAGGCTCCCTTGAAGCGGATAACTCTTCGGAAACTTCAGCATGCCTCGGACCTACTTATCGCGGGCGGAAGCAAGGTGAAGATCGTCGCCGCAGAACTCGGATATGCCAACCCCTTCCATTTTTCCGCGGTTTTCAGAAGGCACTTTGGCTATTCTCCGCGGGCTCTCCAACGACGTGTTCGTGGAGGAGCACGATCGGTCGCGAACATAAATTCCAACAAGAGTAAAAGTTTGAAGTCTTCGATCAGAAAGAAGCCAACAATCAAGAATTGACATTTTTTATCAGGAATCGACAGGTAAAAAGTGATGCGCATGCAGGATTGCTGAGTCATTCTTCAATCATTGTTCCAATAACCTCCCACATGACAAATCACCCCCCCGCAAAGCTCCTCACGATCGTTGCCATTGCTGCAACCTCCCTCTATCCGGCGCTTCATGCCGAAGATGCCAACGCTCTCGGAGCAGTCGCCGCGAAAGAGCTTCCCCCGATTGCCCCGGGACGCTTCCAGCCGACGGACGAGTCTCTCAAGCAGTATCAATATCCCGAGTGGTTCAGGGACGCGAAGCTGGGCTTCTGGTCACACTGGGGACCTCAGGCGGTGCCCAAGCGCGGAGACTGGTACGCCCGGAAAATGTATATCTCGGACGATGTGGACAAGAAGACAGGCCTGCACAAAGGACCGAACGGCTATTACAAGGATCATCTCACGCGCTACGGGCATCCCTCCGAGAAAGGGTACAAGGATATCATTCCTCTCTGGACGGCCGAGAAATGGGATCCTGAGACCCTGATGGCTCTCTACAAGAAAGCCGGTGCGAAGTACTTCGTCAGCATGGGGACTCACCATGACAACTTTTTCCTCTGGGATTCGAAGCTTCACCGCTGGAATGCCACACAGATGGGCCCGCACAAGGATGTGCTTGGACTCTGGCAGAAGGCCGCCAAGGCGAACGGACTCCCCTTCGGTGTCTCCGAGCATCTCGGAGCCAGTTACACATGGTTCCAAACGGCCCATGGATCTGATCCGGACGGCCCCAAGAAGGGCATCCCTTACGACGGAAACGATACCAAATACCAGGATCTCTACCACAAGAAGCTGCCCGCCGACGATCACGACTGGCTGACAAAAGATCCCGAAAATCAGAAGGAATGGAATGCCATGATCCGCGAACTGGTGGACACCTATCATCCCGACCTGCTCTATTCCGACAGCAAATTGCCTTTCGGTGACGTGGGCCGAAACCTGATCGCCAACTTCTACAACGGCAACGAGGCCTTCAATAACGGCAAGCTCACGGCCGTCTACAACTGCAAGGAACCCTCCGAGGGCCGATTCGTTCAAGATATCGAGCGCGGCGTGAAGGATGACATCAGTCCCTATCCCTGGCAGACCGACACCTCGATCGGCGATTGGTTTTACAGCACTGGCCAGAAGTACAAGAGCGCCGCCGAGGTGACCGCAATGCTCTGCGACATCGTCAGCAAGAACGGCAACCTGCTCATCAACATTGTCCAGACCCCGGAGGGAGACCTGGAACCCGACGTTCTGGCCATTGTCGACGGAATCGGCAAATGGACTACAATCAACGGGGAAGGTATCTACGCCTCACGCCCTTGGAAAATCTCCGGCGAAAACCCGCCCGTGACAACACCGGCAACATCCCTTGAAAAAATTGGTTTCAATGAAAGGCTCATAAAATTTTCCGAGAAAAATATCCGCTTCACCACGAGCAAGGATGGCAAGACGCTCTATGCGTTCTGCCTTGGGGAACCGCAGGGGGACATCACGATCAAGACGCTCGGGTCTGCTTCAGGAAAACTCGAAAAACCGATAGCCTCCGTTTCCCTCCTCGGAGTCGAGGATGACATGCAGTGGAAGCAAACGCCGGAAAAGCTACTTATCCCGAAACCCACCAAGATTCCGCTTCCCGGAATGCCGGTCGGCTTCAGGATCACCTTCAAGGATTAATCGTACTTCATGGAATACCGCATCCTTGGCAAAACTGGAATCAGGGTCTCCAAACTGGCCTTCGGAGGCTCTTCGCTGGGCTCCGTCTTTCGCTCGGTGGCGGAGGAGGACGGCATTCGGGCCGTCCACACCGCCCTCGACCATGGGATCAACCTCATCGACACGGCTCCCTACTACGGCGCCACCAAGGCTGAGACGGTTCTTGGTAAGGCCCTCAAGGGTGTGGCCCGTGACCGTTACCTGCTGGCGACGAAGGTTGCCCGGTTCGGTCCCGAGATCGGTGATTTCGATTTTTCCGCCGCACGCGTCGCGAGCAGCATCGAAGAAAGTTTGGAGCGGCTCGGCGTCGATCACTTCGACTTTATCCAGGTCCATGACATGGAGTTCGGCAACATCGACCAGATTGTCCGGGAAACAATCCCTGCCCTGCGCGAGGCGCAGCGTCAGGGAAAAGCTCGGTTCATCGGTATTACCTGCCTTCCGGTTCGCCTCTTCAAGGAGGTGATGGACCAGATCGAAGTGGACCAGATCCAGTCCTATTGCCACTACTGCCTCAACGACACTGCGCTCGCCGACATCCTCCCCTATCTCAAGGAAAAGCAGGTTGGCATCTTCAACTCCGCACCCCTCGCCATGCGCCTTCTCACCCAGGAGGGTCCACCCTTATGGCATCCGGCCCCTGCAGAGGTCACGGCCAAGTGTGCCGAGGCAGCAGCATTCTGCGCTTCGCAGGGAGCGGATCTGGCAAAGGTGGCTTTGCAGTTTTCGGTGGCCCATCCCGACATCCACACGACAATCGTCGGTACGGCTAATCCCGACCGCATCCTGGAGAACATCCGGCAAATAGAGGATCCTCTCGACGCCGATCTTCTCGTCAAGGTGCGGGAGATCCTTCGTCCGATCCACAACGTCACCTGGTCAAGCGGCCGCCCTTAGAACAACTGATTTCTCACAACCCACTCCACCATACTCGATCACCTATCCTCGAAAACCCATGCTCAAATCCGGCATTCTCAACCCCTCTATCCTCTCGCTGATCGCCCGCGTCCGTCACACCAACATGCTGGTCATCGCCGACCGCGGTTTTCCCTTCTGGCCGCAGATCGAGACCATCGATATTTCGCTCGTCGACGGACTTCCCACCGTGAACCAGGTACTCGAAGCACTGTTGCCCACTGCGGATTTTGGCAAGGCCTACATGGCGCAGCAGTTCCGGGAAGTAAACCCCGCCGAAATTATCGCCGAACGACAGAGTGTGCTTGGAGGTATCGAGCTGAACTTTGAGGATCACGAGGAGGTCTTCAAGAAGCGCGTTCCGTCGGCGATCGGCATGATCAGGACATCGGATACCACTCATTATTCCAACGTCATCCTCGTTTCGGCCTAATCGGCCGCTCCCTTAGCCGGCATCACGATGCGCCTGATCGACCTCTCCCAGCCTATCACGGATGGCGGCCCCAACTGCCCGGTTCATCCGCCGATCTCGGCGAAAGTCGTGGCGACCCATGCCAAGGACAACTGGCACATGGAGATGGTCTCACTGGCAACCCACACCGGTAGCCATCTTGACGCGCCGCTTCACAAGATCGACGGAGGCAAGTCCATTGACCAGATCCCTCTCGGATCCTTCGTGGGGGAGGCGGTCCTTACTGATCTCCGCGACTCTACTGCCGACCTTGCGATCGGCGCGAAGCTCCTGGCTTCGCGTCTCGCGGGGGACCTCACGGATCGGATCATCCTCCTGGCTACCGGTTGGGGTGAACGCCGTGAGGCCTCCGAAGAGTGGCATTACCATTCCCCGTTCCTCGCGCCGGAGGGTGCTCAATGGCTTGTCGACCACAAGGCACGCGCCGTCGGCATCGACCATTATTCGATCGGCGGCAGTCGGGATCCCGAGAACACCCGCACCCACGAGATCCTGCTCGGAAACGGCCTCTGGGTGGTCGAGGACCTCCGGTTCCCGGAGGAGATTTTCTCGGTCGGGCCGCGCTTTGCGTTCTGGGCTCTCCCGATCAACTTGCCCGGTCACTCAGGAGCCTTCTGCCGCCCTGTCGCGGCGATCGCTGACTCGACAGCAATCTGATCCAACAACATTCCTCACTCATGAAACTCCCTAAATTCACCTTCGGTATCGGCGATCGTTTCGGTCACCAAGGACAGGCTCAACTCCGAGCGCTTCAGAAAGCAGCAGCACAGGGTGTCGAAGTGTCGCCCGTCTGGAACAAGTCCAACCGTGAGCACAATCTGATCGGCACCGAGCCCTCCGCACTGCGTCAAGAGGCCGACGAGGCCGTTGCCGCGCTTGGTTGGAAGGCTCCCTACTTCGTCGATGCCGATCATATCAACCTGAAGACTGTCGACCGCTTCCTGGAGGCTTCCGATTTTTTCACGATCGACGTGGCTGACTCGATCGGCAAGCAGCCCGATCCTGATGCCGTCGAGCGATTGGTGGCAAAGCATGCCGGCGATCCAATTGATTATCCCGGCCTCTCAGCCCCTATTCTGAGAGGAAGGCAGCAAATCACGGCTGCCGCTGCAAAATTCTTGGCTGCGATGCAGGAGGCGGGTGAGGTTTACCGTTATCTTGCTGCTCGCAAGCCTGCAGGCTCCTTTGCCGTCGAGGTCTCCACCGACGAAGCCTCGGCACCCCAGACACCCGCTGAACTCTACCTCATCCTCGCCATGTTGGCGGATGAGGGGGTGTCTGTCGCCACGATCGCGCCGAAATTCACGGGTCAGTTCAATAAGGGGGTCGATTACGAGGGAAACATCGCCGACTTCACCCGTGAGTTTGAGGACGATCTCATTGTGCTCAAGCATGCCGCCCCTTCCCTGGGGCTCCCGGAGGGTCTCAAACTCAGCGTCCATTCGGGTAGCGACAAGTTCAGCATCTATCCCGTGATCAACCGTCTTTTGAAGAAGCACGGCTCGGGACTCCACCTCAAGACGGCTGGTACGACTTGGCTCGAGGAGATCGCGGCGATCGCGGACTCCGGAGAAGAGGGTCGTGCACTGGCCGCCGGCATCTATGCCGATGCTCTTGCGCGCTACGATGAGGTCACTGCTCCCTACGCCACGGTGCTCCATATCGATCGTGCGCAACTACCTCCCTCCATCGAAATCGCGTCTTGGGAAGGCGCGCGCCTTTCCCGGGCGATCATCCACGAACAATCATGTCCGGATTTCAATCCTCATGTACGCCAGCTTTTCCATGTTGCCTTCAAGCTTGCCGCCGAAGCCGGCACGAAGTTCACGGATCTGCTCAAACAGCATGATGAAGCGGTTGGCCAAGCCGTCACCGAAAACCTCTGGGAGCGCCACCTCAAGCCCCTCTTTCTCTAGGCAACCAGACCCCGTTCGCATGAAAGCCGTTATCCTGAACGAACCCGGAAAACTAGATCTGTATGAGGCGCCCGAGCCCGGATCTCCCGGAGCAGGAGAAGCCTTGATCCACGTCCACCGTATCGGTTTCTGCGGCACCGATTACCATGCCTTTCACGGCAGGCAGCCTTTCTTTAACTACCCGCGTATTCTTGGCCATGAACTCGGCGTGGAAGTCCTTGCGGTCGGGGAGTGGGTTTCAAATATTGCGGTCGGCGACAAATGTAGCATCGAGCCCTATTTGAACTGTGGCTCCTGCCACGCTTGCCGCAAGGGTCGCACGAACTGCTGCAGCAACATGAAGGTTCTCGGCGTCCATGTGGATGGGGGGATGAGGGAGCGACTGGTTGTTCCAGCAGCCAAACTTCACGCCTCCAAAACCCTCTCCTACGATGCCCTTGCCTTGGTGGAGACCCTGGCCATTGGAGCGCACGCAACCGACCGTGTTGCCGTGGAAAAAGGGGAGACCGTTGTAGTGATCGGGGCGGGGCCAATCGGTCTTGCTGCGATCCAGTTTGCCCTTCTTCGTGGCGCCCAAGTGATTGTGATCGACCGTGCCGTGCCTCGTCTGGAGACCTGCAAGGGGCTTTATCCCGCCGTCGTCACGCTCGATCCGGAGAAATCGTTTATCGATCAGCTGAGCGCGCTTTCGGGCGGTGATCTAGCTGATGCCGTCATTGACGCAACGGGCAATCTCGCCTCCATGGGTGGCTCCTTGGAGTATGTCGGCCAGACAGGACGCCTGGTGTATGTTGGGTTAGCTCAGGGTGAAGTCAGCTTTAACGATCCGCTCTTTCATCGTCGTGAGATGACTCTCTTCGCGAGCCGGAATGCCCTTTCCAAAGATTTCCCTGAGATCATCAGCTCCATGGAGCAGGGCAAGATCGATCCTCTTGCCTGGATCACCCACCGCTGTACCCTTCCTGAAATTCCGGAAAAGCTACCTCTGTGGAGTGAGCCAAAGGCGGGTGTGATCAAGGCGGTTGCTTCCCTCTCCTGAATTGGCGAATATCCCCTCTCATGAAATCATTAATAGATTCCAAAACGCTTTTTGATCTCACTGGAGAAGTCGCCGTGGTGATCGGTGCCACCGGTGTCCTTGGCGGTTCCGTGGCCGAGGGTCTTGCATCCTCAGGTGCGACGGTAGCCGTGCTTGGACGCAATGCTGAGCGTGGCGCCGAGTGCGTTGCCCGAATCGTAGCGGCGGGTGGGAAAGCGGATTTTTTTCCTGCTGATGCTTCTTCGCGCGATAGCCTTGAGAAAGCACTGGTTGCGATTTCACGTGTCCATGGAGAGCCGACCATCCTGGTCAATGCGGCCGGTGGCAATGACCCCTCCGTGACAGTCACCGCCGAGAATCCCTTCGAGAAAATCAGCGAAACGGATTGGACGAAAAGCTTCGACATGAACTTAGTTGGAGGAGCGCTTTTGCCATGTCAGGTCTTCGGCAGTGCCATGGCGGACAAAGGGCGCGGCAGCATCATCAACATCGCCAGCGTCTCTGCGCATCTTCCGCTCTCCCGTGTGGTCGCCTACTCTTCGGCCAAAGCCGCGGTCCTTAATCTGAGCCAATTTCTTGCCCGCGAATGGGCTCCGAAGGGAGTCAGGGTGAACACGATTACTCCAGGATTCTTCCCGGCAGAGCAGAACCGTAAGCTCCTCTTCAACGACGACGGATCTCCGACCCCACGAGCGGCCAGCATCCTGGGCCACACACCCATGGGCCGTTTCGGCACCTCTTCCGAATTGATCGGAGCCGCGGTATTCCTTGCGAGTAATGCTGCCAGCGGTTTTGTTACTGGAATTGATCTGCGTGTCGACGGGGGATTCCTCAGCCAGACCATCTGATCACCCACTCGATGAGCGCTCACCTCACCTCAGAACAGGTCGCCACGATTGTTGCCAAAGGCATTCCTGCGGAAGGAATGAGAGGCAAGCGCGTGCTGCTGATCATTCCCGATGCGACACGGAGTTGCCCGCTCGGGATGGTGTTCAAGGAAGTTTATAACCATCTCGGTTCCGAAGTCGCTTCCTTGGATGTGATGGTCGCCCTTGGGACACACCCCCCGATGAGCGAGGAGGCTATTTGTGAGCGCCTCGAGATGACAGAAGAAGAGCGCTCCTCTCTCTATGCCAAGGTAGGGTTTCTTAACCACGAATGGGATAATCCGAATGCCCTCAGGCAGATCGGTGTTCTCACGCCTGCCGAAATCAGCGATCTCTCCGGCGGGCTCTTCTCGATGGAAGTGCCCGTCACCATCAATGATTGTCTTTTCGATTACGACGAACTGCTGATTATCGGCCCGGTTTTTCCGCATGAGGTTGTCGGTTTTTCTGGAGGCAACAAGTACCTGTTCCCCGGCGTTGCTGGGCCGGAAATTCTGAATTTCTTCCATTGGCTGGGAGCGGTCGTTACCAATCCGATGATCATCGGCCACAAGTGGACACCCGTTCGGAAGGTTGTTGACCGGGCTGCCGCTCTTGTGCCGATCCCGAGGCGCTGCCTTTGCATGGTCGCGGACAAAGGCGGCCTCGCTGGACTCTTTGCCGGCACCCCGGAGCAGGCTTGGGACGAGGCTTCCGAGCTTTCCCGGAAGCTCCACATCACGACCAAACCGCGTCCCTTCCACACCATCCTCTCGTGCGCCCCGGCGATGTACGACGAGCTCTGGGTCGGCGGCAAATGCATGTACAAGCTGGAGCCTGTGCTTGCTGATGGCGGCGAGCTGATCATCTACGCACCACACATCCATGAGGTCTCGGTGGTTCATGGCAAGCTGATCGAGGAGATCGGCTATCACTGCCGCGACTATTTCCTCGGCCAGTGGGACAGGTTCAAGCATTACCCTTGGGGAGTCATCGCGCACAGCACGCACGTCCGCGGGGTAGGAACCTACGAAAACGGGGTTGAGAAGTGTCGCGCGAAGGTCACACTCGCCACGGGTATCCCTAGGGAAGTCTGTGAGCGGATCAACATGGGATACCGTGATCCGGCTTCGATCCGGATCGAAGAGTTTGCCGATCGCGAGAAGGAGGGAGTCCTGCTCGTTCCAAAGGCTGGCGAGATGCTTTTCCAACTGGAGAATCCGGCGCCATGGGCGGCTGGTTGTGATCGTCCATGAGCTTTCATGTGGTCATGGGGGTTTCGGGTTGCGGAAAAAGCAGCGTTGCTGCACGGCTTGCTGCTGCCAAAGGAGGCGACTTCCTTGATGCCGATGATTTCCATCCGCCGGCCAATAAAGCAAAGATGGCGGCAGGCATTCCCCTTCAAGATGAGGACCGTGCGGGCTGGCTGGACACCTTGAATGCAGAATTAAAGAGTCGCGCAGCAAACGCCAGGGATACCTTCCTAGCCTGCTCTGCCTTGAAGCAGATTTACCGAGATCGCCTTTCCGCAGGGCTGCCATCCTTGGGTTTCATCTATCTCAAAGGCTCACGCGAGGCGATCCGAAGCCGCCTGGAGCAACGCACGGATCACTTCATGCCTTCCACGCTTTTGGAAAGTCAGTTTTCCATACTGGAGGAACCGACGGGTGCCTTGACGGTCTCGATTGAGCAATCGCTTGAATATGTCGTCGAAGAGATCCTTAAGAGGATCTGATCAGGTCTTTCTTTCATCTCTGAGTTTCGTGCTTCAGGAGCGTGACTGCCATGCACTGGGCGTCATTCCGGTCTGTCGACGGAACCAGCGGGTGAAGTAATTCGCATCGGAAAAACCGAGTCGCACCGCTGTCTCGCCGATCGCGCCCCCCCTTGCGAGCTCCCGCTCGCTGGCACGGAGCATTTCTTTGGCACGCCATTGTCCCAGAGTCAGGCCCGTGGATCGTCTGACAAGACGGTTCAGATAGTCCTGCTGCAGTCCGACGCGGCGAGCGAGTTCTCCGGGAGTTGGCGGCAGTCCCTCCCTGTCAATTGATCGGAGCAGGCGCTTGGTGACCGCCGTCCCTTGTCTTGAAGTGACGGGATGGGCCACGCAAGCCCGGCGGCAGGACTCGAGAAGTAGCAAGGCTGTGCCTCCAGCGCCGAGCTCCAGGTTGCCTGATCGCTCCGGCCGCTCCGGGCTTTCATGGGCGAGCTGATTGAGGCGTTCGCGGACCTGCGCCAGCTCCTCGGCCGGCAACCAGCCGGCTCCACACCCGAATCGTCTGGGCCCCTCTCCTCCCAGATCTGCCACCAGGCAGATCGCCAGTCGGGGGGCTTCTTCGAGAAACGCATGCTCAGTCCCCGCGGGAATGAAAAAGACTGCTCCTGGCGCGACGGGATGGAGATCCCCTCCGATTCGCTGCCGTCCCCTGCCTCGCAGATAGACGAGAAGTTGTCCATGGGAATGGCGGTGGGGGCTCTCCTTGTCGAAGGGCTGCAGATGGCGGTTAAGCCTAAGCTCGTTCACCGACCAGTCGCCGCAGCTCAGGTGAAGGCGCTTAAGCAGGATCGGCCGGAATGGGGAATCTCCCTTTTTTCTGGCGGATTTTCTGGCGGTCGGCATGAGGGTATGGTGGTGACTAAGACTAGGACGAAGAATAAAGTCGTTATTGTGCTAAAAAAAGCGTTTTCAGCCGATGCGTGGGTGCATCTTTCCTGCCAAGATTTTGAACTATGAGCAGACCTGTCGTTCTTGTAACCGGAGCCAGCCGCGGTCTTGGCCGTGGCATCGCCCTCACTCTTGCCGCCGAAGGATATGATCTCGCGATCCATTACGCCTCCAATGCAACTGCCGCCGAGGAGGCCGTTGCCGCCTGCAAGGCCGTGGCAAAAAGCCCGGACCAGCGTTTTCTTTCTGTCTCTGCGCAACTCGCCTCTTCCGAGCAGCGTGCAGCGATGATGGAGAAGGTGATCAGCGAACTGGGTCACCTTGATGCCTTGGTCAATAACGCCGGCATGGCACCCCGCGAACGCGCCGATATCACGGAGGCTAGTGAGGCAAGCTTTGATGAGCTGATCTCGGTCAATCTCAAGGGGCCCTATTTCCTCAGTCAGCTAGCCGCCAATTACTGGCTCAAGCACCCTGGCGCATCCCGTCTGGCCGGAGGTTATAAGCTGCTCTTTGTGACCTCCATTTCTGCGGCGACCGCCTCCGTGAACCGAGGTGATTACTGCATCTCCAAGGCCGGCTTGGCTATGGTCTCCCAGCTCTGGGCCTCGCGGCTTGCCGCCGAGGGTGTTCAAGTTCTCGAACTTCGTCCCGGAATCATGGCAACCGACATGACCTCCGGAGTGAAGGGTAAGTACGATGCTCTCATTGCCGATGGCCTTGTTCCTCAAAAGCGCTGGGGCAATCCAGAGGATGTCGGTCTCGCTGTGAAGGCGATCTGCCGCGGTGACTTCCCTTTCAGCACCGGCGATGTCATCTATCTCGACGGCGGATTCCATATCAGCCGACTCTAATTCACCCATCACCCTCCGCAGATTCCCATGATAACACTTGATACAACACTGACTCCCTCCTCGCTGAAGGGAGCTGCTGACCGCGTCTTCGAGGCCTCAGCACCGAAAATTGCCAACCTTCAGAAGCGCTGGAAGGATGCGGACGGCACCCCGGTCTTCACCATCGAGGGGAAATACACATCCCGAGGCTGGACCGAGTGGACGCAGGGCTTCCAGTATGGAGCGGCGATCCTTCAGTTCGACGCCACGGGCGACGAGGAGATGCTTCGTATTGGTCGCGAAGGAACGCTCCGCCTCATGGCGCCGCACATCACCCACATCGGTGTCCATGATCATGGTTTCAACAATGTCAGCACATACGGCAATCTCCGCCGCCTCCTTCAAGAGGGTCGTCTCCCCGCCAATGAGTGGGAGGGTCACTTCTACGACCTCGCGCTGAAGGCAAGCGGTGCAGTCCAGTCCTCCCGCTGGACACAGCTCACACCTGAACTCGGCTACATCTATTCTTTCAACGGACCTCACTCTCTGTTCTCCGACACCGTGCGTTCGCTTCGTGCGCTTGCAGTGGGCCACTCCCTTGGTCACCGCTTGATGGGTGAGAACGACAAGGCCTCTTCGCTCCTCGGACGCATCATCCAGCATGCCGAGACGACGGCTCGTTATAACGTCTACTATGGCAAGGGACGCGACATTTATGATCTTCCCGGCCGTGTCGTCCACGAGTCGATCTTCAACACGAATGACGGCAACTACCGCTGTCCCTCTACTCAGCAGGGATATACACCGTTCTCCACTTGGACACGTGGCCTTGCATGGATCCTCTGTGGCTATCCCGAGCAGATGGAGTACCTCGAGCAGCTTTCCGATGAAGAGCTCGCGCCTTTTGGTGGCAAGCAGGCGCTGCTCGACCGTTACCTCGAGGTCTCCAAGGCCGTGGCGGAATTCTACATCCGCGAGACCCCGACTGATGGTATTCCCTACTGGGATACCGGTGCTCCCGGACTTGTTCATCTCGGAGATTACAACGACCGTCCCGCCGATCCCTTCAATGACCATGAACCAGTCGACAGCTCTGCCGCCGCCATCGGTGCTCAGGGATTGCTTCGTCTTGGTCGCTACCTCGATCGCCATGGAAAGAAAGAGGAGGGGGCCCGTTACACGGCCGCCGGTCTCACTGCAGCAAAGACACTCTTTTCCGAGCCTTACCTTAGTCTTGATCCGAACCACGAGGGTCTCCTCCTCCACACCGTCTACCACCGTCCTAATGGATGGGATCACGTTCCTTCCGGGCGCAAGGTTCCTTGTGGCGAATCGGCCATGTGGGGTGACTACCATCTCCGCGAGTTGGCACTTCAGATCCAGCGCCTCGCCACGGGTGCTCCCTACCTCACCTTCTTCGGCAAGATTTGACCTAACAGTCTTCAGCCTAAACCCCTAACAGCCTAACCAATGATCATCGCAGACCTCGCCGAAACAGCCGGCCGCACCTATCCGGCCCGTCGCCGCACCCAGAATATCGTCGGGGGTGTTTCCCCGATCCAGGCCACCAACTTCGCCATGGGGAACGTGACCCTTGAACCGAACGGTGGCCAGGTTCCCTGGCACAATCAGGAACAGGAGGAGGTCTATTTCATCGTCGAGGGAGAGGGGGAGATGTGCCTCGGTGAAGAGAGGGTTCAGGTCAAGGCAGGTCAAGCCGCCTATATACCCTCCGGCGTCTTCCATCAGCTCACCAACACCGGCTCGACCCCGATGCGTATGATCTACGTCTATGGTCCCGCCGGTGATGTCGCCCACTGGAAGCAAGAGCTGGAGGGAACGCTTCCGCCAGCGGGAGTGGGTGATACGCCGTCTCTCCCTGCCGGTGCCCAGCCTCAATGCACCAAGAAACCTGAATAACTTCTATTCAACACATTCACACAACAACCACACCAACACCGAAATTATGAAAGAACACCGCATCGGCATCATCATGAACGGCGTCACGGGACGCATGGGCACCAACCAGCATCTCCTTCGCTCCATCAAGGCGATCATCGACCAAGGTGGAGTCCGCATCGGCGACGATGAGGTCATCATGCCCGACCCCATTCTGGTCGGACGCAGCGCTTCCAAACTGGTCGAGTTGGCCAAGCGTGCAGGTCTGCCTGAAGACCGCATCTCCACCGATCTGGATGCCGTGCTGAAAGATCCGGAGAACCAGATTTATTTCGACTCCACTCTTACCGGACAGCGTCCCTCCGGAGTCCGTAAGGCGATCAAGGCTGGCAAGCACATCTACTGCGAGAAGCCCACTGCCACCACCTCGGCCGAAGCGCTTGCACTTTATCAAGAGGTGACCGCCGCCGGCCTGAAGAACGGTGTTGTTCAGGACAAGCTCTGGCTCCCAGGCCTCCTCAAGCTGAAGTATCTCATCGATACGGGCTTCTTCGGCGAGATCCTCTCCGTACGGGGTGAGTTCGGATACTGGGTCTTCACCGGTGAACACGAGAAGCTCCAGCGTCCCTCCTGGAACTACCGCAAGGAAGATGACGGCGGCATCATCGTGGATATGCTCTGCCACTGGCAGTACGTCATCCAGAATCTCTTCGGCGAGATCAAGTCGCTCACCTGCCTCGGTGCCACCCACATTCCGACGCGTTGGGATGAGAAGGGAAAGACTTACAAGTGCACGGCTGATGATTCCGCCTACGCCACCTTCGAGCTGGATAACGGGGTGATCTGTCACTTCAACTCCTCCTGGACCGTCCGTGTCAACCGCGAGGATCTGCTGACCCTCCAGGTTGATGGAACCAAGGGAAGCGCCGTTGCCGGACTACGTGACTGCAAAGCCCAGGCTCATGCCGCCACACCTCGTTGCGTCTGGAATCCCGACATCGACAGCCCGATCGACTACAAGGATGGCTGGACCCGCGTTCCTTCCAACGACACTTACGACAACGCCTTCAAGGTGCAGTGGGAGCTTTTCCTCAAGCACGTGGTGAAGAACGAACCCTTCCCTTGGAACCTACTGCAAGGCGCCAAGGGAGTTCAGCTTGCCGAACTTGGTCTCCAGTCCTGGGAAGAGCGTCGCTGGCTCGACGTTCCCAAGCTCGGCTGATTGAAAAAAACCGCAGAATCTATCAGCCTTAAAAATCCTAACAGCCTGATTCCTATGTCCATCCTGACACTTCGTCCCGCTGACCAATGCCGCTATGATGAAATCTCCCTCGGGGAGGTGATGCTTCGTCTTTGCCCAGGTGAGGGACGCATCAAGACAACCCGCTCCTTCAAGGCCTCCGAGGGAGGCGGCGAGTACAATGTGGCCCGTGGTCTCCGGCGTTGTTTTGGTCTTCGTACGGCACTCTTAAGCGCCTTCGCCGAGAACGAGGTTGGAAGGCTGATCGAGGATCTCATCCTCCAGGGGGGTGTCGACGATACCTTCGTCAAGTGGGTGCCCTATGATGGTATCGGCCGCACCGTCCGCAACGGGCTTAACTTCACCGAGCGAGGCTTCGGCGTGCGCGGAGCCGTGGGCGTCTCGGACCGTGGAATCACCGCCGCCTCTCAGATCAAGCCCAGTGACTTTGATTGGGATCACATTTTCGGAACTCTGGGTGCCCGTTGGTTCCACACGGGCGGGATCTTTGCCGCACTCAGCGAGAGTACGGCCGAAACCGTCATCGCGGCCACCGAGGCGGCACACCGTCATGGTGTCATCGTCTCCTATGACTTAAATTACCGTCCCTCCCTTTGGAAGGCGATCGGCGGGAAGGAGAAAGCGCAGGCCATTAATAAACACATCGCCAAGAATGTCGACGTCATGATCGGCAACGAGGAGGACTTCACCGCCTGTCTCGGTCTGGAGGTCAAAGGTGCGGACCATAATCTCACTAACCTTGAGCTCGACAGCTTCAAGACAATGATCGGCGAAGCCGTTAAGGCCTACCCGAACTTCAAGGTTGTTGCCACAACCATGCGCGGCGTGAAGACCGCCACAATCAACGACTGGGGCGCTATTTGCTGGGCTGATGGTAAGTTCTTTGAGTCGACCCACTATCCGAGCCTCGAGATCATGGATCGCGTTGGCGGCGGCGACAGCTTCGCTTCCGGCTTGATCTATGGATTCCTCACCAGCGGTGACCCGCAGGATGCGGTGAATCTTGGTGCTGCCCATGGCGCGCTTGCGATGACCACTCCTGGCGATACTTCCATGGCTTCCCTCGCAGAGGTTAAGAAGCTAGCTGGAGGAGGAGGAGCCCGCGTCGATCGCTGATCTGTCTCAAATAAAAAATCCAAACCCCGTGCTGGCAACAGCACGGGGTTTTTTGTTCTCCTAGAGGGCTTATGGCGACGCTCAACTCCAACTATCTCAAGCTCAAGGCAGGTTACCTCTTTCCAGAAATCGCACGGCGCGTAAAGACCTTCACCGAGGCTAATCCGGAAGCCGCGGCACGCATGATCCGTTGCGGTATCGGTGACGTGACCGAGCCGCTTCCCTCAGCCGTGCGGGAGGCGATGCATGCGGCGATCGACGAGATGGGTACCCGTGAGGGATTCCATGGATATGGCCCCGAGCAGGGCTATGAATTCCTTCGTGGTGCCATTGCCAAGCATGACTACCGTGACCGCGGTCTTGAAGTGGCTGACGACGAGATCTTTGTTTCCGACGGATCCAAGTGTGATGGGGGCGCCATCCTGGATATTCTTGGACACGATAATCATATCGCTGTGATGGATCCGGTCTATCCCGTGTATGTGGACACGAATGTGATGGCCGGACACACGGGTGACGGCCGCGAGGATGGTTCTTATGAGGGGATCACCTATCTCGAGTGCAATGCGGAGAATGGCTTTGTGCCAGAGATCCCTGCCGAGAAGGTCGATATCATTTATCTCTGCTTTCCGAACAATCCCACCGGTGCTGTCGCCTCCGGCTCCCAACTCGAGGCATGGGTCGCTTATGCGCGGAAACATGGTTCGATCCTGCTTTTTGATGCCGCCTACGAGGCCTACATCAGCGACACCTCCGTTCCGCGCTCGATCTATGAGATCCCAGGGGCCCGTGACTGTGCGATTGAGTTCCGAAGCTTCTCCAAAAACGGGGGATTCACCGGCACCCGCTGCGCCTTCACCGTGGTTCCAAAGACGTTGACCGCACTTTCTACGGATGGCGAACGCCGGCCGATTCATCCCCTCTGGCACCGCCGCTTTACCACCAAGTTCAATGGCGTTAGCTACATTACACAGCGAGGCGCTGCCGCCCTCTACAGCGAGCAAGGAAAAGCCGAGGTGGCTGCTCTGGTGGAGCATTATATGGGCAATGCAGCAATCTTGCGCGAAGCTGTCCAATCGTGCGGATTAAAAGTCTATGGAGGAGAGAACGCCCCCTACATCTGGGTGAAAGGTCCGGCGGAACATACCAGCTGGGAGATCTTTGATCGGATGCTGAACGAGGCCAATATCGTTGTCACTCCGGGTAGTGGCTTCGGCCGAGCCGGCGAGGGATATTTCCGCATTTCCGCCTTCAATAGCCGCGAGAAGGCGATTGAGGCGGCCGCCCGGATCAAGTCGATGATCTGGTAAAGCAAATCAAGCCATTAAACGGAAAAAACCGTGACCTGATCCAGGCCACGGCTTTTTCTTTGAGAGGAATAAGTAAGACTTAAGCCACCAAGCTATTCGTGTACTCGGAGGGCTCGTAGTTTTCGATCAGCACTTCATTCTGCTCGCCGCGCTTCATCCGGACCTGCTTGACCATGATCTCGGGGGTCTTATGGGGGGCGAAGAGAATGTCGTCATGGGTGGCATGGCTCTTCTCGGTGAACATCGAGGGAACCAGATGGCCCCCGAGATGATCACTGCGACCGGTGGCGACGTGGACGGTACCACGGACCTTTTCGTCCTGAATGTCGCGTCCGCTGACTGGGAGAAGCTGAGTGCCAAGACCAAGCTCCCCGAGTTCACCGGTAACTGGGTCGGAGACCAGCTTGGCATTGTGGGCCTCAATCGTGGCGGCATTCCCCTTGATCAGTTCAGCCTTCACAATGCGGCCACCCGTGACGGTCATCAGGCCGAGTGTTCCATCTTCGTAGCGGTGCGGGAATGATCCCTCGGCACCCTCGGGTACGAAGTAGACTTCTCCGGCAGGGAGATTCGCGACATCGGGCTCGTCACCACGGCAGAGGCCATGGCTCTTCTGGGCTTCCTGACCATTGAGAATGAGGCGAAGAGTATAATCCTTACCCTCGCAGCCGAACTCGATCTCGACCCAGTCGGCCTTGGTGACCCCCAAGCGCAGTTTCTCCGCCTCGACACTGACCTCGTCGTAATCAACGGCGAGTCCGCTTGCAAGGATGACCTCATTGACCCCGTGCAAGGTCGCCCCACGGAAGCCGTACTGCTTGGCAAAGGCGGTGAGAGGTGCCGTAGCGGAGTAGGTCGAGATGCAGAGGATAATGTCGTAGTTGGGGTAGATATCCTTGGAGAGGCTGAACTGCTTGCCTGATGGGTCAAACGCCTCATCCGGCATATCCAGATTACTTCCACCGGTGAGCTTATAGGCGAAGATCTCTCCCCCCTTGAGCCCCATTTTTGCCAGAATCTCGGCATTGAGAGGTTTGTGGAAGGACTCCACAGCGTGCTTCTGAATGGTGAGAGCCGGGTTGTTAAGGAAGGCGAAATCCTTGATGTCGGCTGGATTCTCAAGATCGATCAGGATGCAGAGTTGTTGGCCCTCTTTCGGGGCGAAAGTCGTTTTAAGAAGGCGCTCTAGGCTGAAGGGAGGAAAGGAGCGCACGGCGATTTGCTGGGCAATCGGTAGGGTCATGGGTTGTGTGGGTTGTTTTAGTTAAGGGTATTAACTAATTAGAAATTTAGCCGGTCCGTAGGACATGGGAAGGAATTTCATGCATTAACTTTCCCTATCAGTTTATGATATCAAATTCGTTACTGCGAATAACCTTGTTATTTAGTGAGAGCAGGATCATTGAAGGGGGCTATGAAACAACTCAGTCACCTCTGTTTTGTCCTGGGACTCGCTTCCGTCCTCGCATCCATCGCTATCTGGTATTATGCCGGCGGCAAGGATGTGAGTTTTGAAGTCCGCACCCATGGCGAACTCTTCGGGATCTTCGTCGGCCTCTGGGCCCCGACCTTCCTGATCCTCTCGAATCGCATCGCGCGGTACGCCGAGGGAAAATAACCCTAAAAGCTCCCCCCGGAGCCCAAATTCACTGAGAGGGCCGGGTCATTGACCCGGCCTTCTCTTTTTCACAAACTATACCGGTGGATCCGAGTAACTACCAACGTGTTCGCCTTTGGGCGGGTATCACATCAATCGGCACCAATCTTGCGCTGATCTGGGGACTCGCCCTCAATGCGTCGTGGTGGGCGAGTAGTGTCTCCGGTCCTGTAGCGATCTCGTTGACTCTGTTGGCTGTCGCACTGGTTGTGACTCTGGCGAACCTTCCGTTTGATCTTCTGGTGGGAAACGCACTGGAGATTGCGGCCGGTCGTATCGGTGAATCCACGACTGGATGGCTTCAGGATTGGTTTCGCAACCGCTTACTCACGTTGGCTGGCCTCTGGACTGGATTCCTTTTCTTCGCTTCGTTACATCAAGTCTCCCGGCCATGGGCGCTGATGATGTTCCTCGCTGCGGGAGCGGGAATCCTGATCCTATTTCTACTTGTCCCGGCGGGACACTCCTCCGTTGCAGGTTCCTCAGAGAAGGTTTTTGAACACGATCTCCAACAAGAATTGAGGTCGTTACAGATGACCCTGCGACCCGTTCGCTGGTTTGATCATGGTGATTCCGAAACCGTGAATGGCTGTATCACACCTCGTGAAACACTTTCCCTCTCCACGACGATTACCCGGTGGCTTACTCCTCGGGAGGCTGCCCTTCTTGTCGTTCGGGAGGAATATTACCGCAGATCAGGAGCGTGGATTCTGATCCTGGCTATCGTGGCGATTTGGACGTTGCTGGGAATTCTTTTGGCATCGCTTCTGCCAAGCGGGAACTCCGTGCAGGCGGGACTTTGCGGAGCAGGCGTCATGACCACCTGGTGCTTTCTGGCACTCTTTATCTGGCCCACGTTGAATAGGTTCTGGATGCGGCAAGCGGATTCCTTCCTGGCCACGCAGGCAACCCACGGAGAGGTATGCGACCTCTTATCCAAGATTGAACGACTTAACGCCACCGACATCTCTCTTTCGCCCGCCAAGACAGCGGTCTTTCATCCCATCCCCCCTCTTCAGGAGAGGCTCTCCAATCTAGACCGACACTCATGAACCAGATTCCTCGTCTGCTTTTCTTTGTGACCCGTTGGTTCGGTAATGCCATCGGAACTTCGCTTCATTGTCATGTCGGGAAGCCCCGTTTCTGGAATCACCCCCCGAACTGGTCTTGAGCCGGAATCAGACATCCCTTTTGATCGAGAGAGAGAGCCATCTTCTTCCCCGAGACGGGGTCGTGGAATACAAGCCGGCACTCTTTAGTGATGCTGAGTCGGAAGATCTTTTCGGTGCATTACTGACAACAACCCCATGGCAGCATGATGAGGTGATTCTCTTTGGTCAGAAAAGGGTCCTTTCCCGAATGGTTGCCTGGCATGGGGATGGTGACTTCTCTTATTCCTACTCCGGGACGAGCAAGACGGCATCTCCTTGGAGTCCAGAGCTATTGCTCATCAAGCAGCGGGTCGAGCAGCAGTGCGCCCATCGCTTCAACTCCTGCCTACTCAACCTCTACCATGATGGCTCTGAAGGAATGGGCTGGCACAGCGATGATGAGAGGACCCTTGGGCGTAACCCCGTGATTGCCTCCGTGAGCTTTGGTGCCGAGCGGATTTTCAAACTTAAGCACCGGGAATCGAAAGAGGTCATTAACGTGCTTCTTGAAAATGGTAGCCTTTTGGTGATGAAAGGGCAGACCCAGCATCACTGGCTTCACACCATGCCCAAGACCAAGAAAATCTCGCGGCCTCGGATCAATCTGACTTTTCGCACTTTTCTGGGCTAGAATTCCACCGATTAAATCCCATGAAAGCTAAAATCCATGCGGATCAGATCTCGTTGGTGATCCGGCTTGCCTGGGAAGATCGGACTAGCTTTGAGGAGATCAAGGAACGCACCGGCCTCGTGGAGCGGGAGGTCATTGCCATCATGCGTCGTGAATTGAAGCCCTCCAGTTTCACCATGTGGAGAAAACGAGTTGGTGGTCGGGTGACGAAACACCGCAAGCTTCTGGAGCGCCGGTTGAAGCCCTCTAATCCTGAGGGCTTGGAGTGATGGGGCGCGAGGGAAGTTTCCCGAATAAGGCGTCGATCATGAATTTAATGAGAGTTGCCTCAGAACGGAAGGTATCCGCTCCTTTAACCTAAAAAATCCATGGGTCGCGTGCGGCCAGAATGCGTCATCCCAAGGGCGCCGCAGTCTTTTTAGAGCAACACCCTCCTTAGCCAGTTCCGAGAGTGCCGGGTCTAGCAAGTTGCGTGTTGGACCAACGGGAGGAGTCATCATGCTGAGGGATTGAGCGGCGTGATCACGCAAGAGGACATGCAATCTTGAGGCTATTGATTCTGTGCCACCAGCGAGGCTGAGGACGGGGCATTGAAATGCACCAGTCAATCGCGCGGCAGTTTCCTCGAGAGCCTTGCGCTTCCATGCCGCGGGAAGGGTTCCAATTCCGGGGTAAGCCTCAGCAATATTCAGAAGAACGATTGCCGTGACATCGCGTTGTGGAATGCCCCAATCTTCTGGAAGTAGATCCTCCTCAGAGATGAGGAGAACTGTTTTTTCGCCTGCAAGATGGTGATCCGGACGAGCCAAGAGAACCGGTGGGTGGGCTATGATGGACTCCCTCATCGGGGTAGCTTCCTTAGCCAGAAGTCCATACGGTGCATAACGCTCGTTTGTGAAGCGCTCGATATTCTCGGCGGTCGCCAGATAGACCTTTCCCTGAGTTTGTAATCCGCAGACCCAGCGCCACGAGAGGGTGTTGGAAGCTGGGTTTCCGTCCAAAAGGTGGCGCATGAAAAAGTCCGCGCCCAGTTGCCATGGCAGCCGCAGAGTATTAACCCAAATGCTGGCAAACCACATCCGGACATGGTTGTGAAGGTATCCCGTCTGATGGAGTTCGTTGACCCAGGCATCCAGACAATCGATCCCCGTCACACCTCGTTCCGCTTTCTGTACTCGATCATGTAAATCAGAGTTCAAACCAGAGTCATTTCCCATCCGATCGCGAAGGATCTGAAGCTCGTCGAGATACTCGGACCAGACCTGGGGCCTCATCTCCAGCCATCCCTTCCAATAGGTACGCCAGCAGATTTCCTGGATGAACTTCTCGGCTTCTTTCTCAGAGTGCTCTCGAAGAACCGCAGTAACGACCTCGGCTTCCGTAATCAACCGATGGCGTAGGAAAGGTGAAAGACCTGAAACGACACCGGGAACAAAATTGCGACCCTGTGCATAGCTCGTGCCGGCATGGGGTAAAAACCGCTCTAGCCTCTGCAGTCCCTCGACACGCGTTGGATTCATTGAATCAAGAGTGCCGATTATACCGTGACCTGAAACCGCTCCGGCACCCCACAAGTCGCGCCCAGAATACTTCCGACTACGGCACCTCGGTGACAGCTGTCACCGCCGACCATGGCGTTGGCGATGATTCCTGCCGAAAAGTCGCGAGGGTATTTCCAGACGAGGTAGAGCGATGCGGGCATGGCATCGGCAATGTAGCAGGCGGGACTGAAACGGGAGCCGATGACATGTTCGTCAGGTTGATGGAGCCAAGAGTCGGATTTCTTTCCCGAGATCCAATCCCCCGCTTCCAGGCGGATCGCCTCATGGACATCCATCCCTTCCGCCGCTCTCCAGAGAAGACGGACCAACGTGTCGGCGGCACGGAGGACATTTGCATGGGCATGGGTCAGACCGACATGCTCCTTCACAATCATCCTCAATTCCGAAAGTCCCGTCCTCGGTTCCGAGGTGCAAAGTGCTGCACAGAGAGCGGGAACGGTGGCAAGGCCCCCGATGTGCTCGTCGCTGATTCCGCACTTTCTTGGTTTTTTCCCCTGAGCGTATCTGGTGAAAAAGGCCCGGTGATACTCCTCCACATAGGTGTCACGATGCCATCCCGGTTCGAGCATCCGGGCAATATAGCGCTCGAGCCATGCATCGGGGTCGTAACTGCCCCGCTCCTTAATGAAGGCAAAAAGCTCCCGGGCAAGGCGGTAATTCAGGGTGTTCTCTCCCGCCTTGAGGAACTGGTGATAATGGATCCCACGCTTCCCCCAGTATTGAGCCTGATCGCGGAGGATATCTCCCCTCTCATTGAGGGCATGGTATTCGGAACGCCAGAGAATACTTCCGGAGTGGGGATTCTTCGGCTCCATGAAGCGATCCACGGTCCCGTAGTCCCTATGGAGCGCCGCCGTATCGTAGTACCAGTGAACAGGCATCGCCAAGGCATCAGCGGCAAGCGACCCGTGGTAGGCTTTTGTCCAGGTCGAAACAGAATTCATCTGATCAACAGGTTATACCTCTGGGGATGATCAGCAATCGGGAAGGAAGAGTTCCGGTTGGGCTTCGTCGATCTTTCTTCGGAAGAGGGATCGCTTCTTTGCGGCAGATTTCTGCGGTGTGGTCGCTGGCCGGGGTCGACCTGATTTTGGCCCGTTTGCCCGCATGATGCTCCAAAGATTGGCCGGGTCGATGATGGCGGCCGGGTATCCGTTTCGCGGAGCGAGCGCAGGTGAATGCAGCGCAGTCCCGGAGAGATCCCGGAGTTCAGGAACCCAGCGGCGGATGAACTCGCCTTGGGGATCCTTCTCCAGAGACTGTTTGACCGGATTATAGATGCGAGGGGGTGAACCCAGGGTTGTTCCTGCCTGCATCTGGATCTGGCTGTAATGGATACCCGGCTCGTAGTCGAGGAAGGTGCGGGCGAGATGTGGTGCAAAGCGTCGCCAATCAAGATTCAGCGCATAGGAAGCGAAGGAAACTAGCATCGCGCGGGCCCGGAAGTTGATCCATTTCGTGGCATTGAGCGACCGCATGCAGGCATCGACGAAGGGATAACCCGTCATCCCCTCCGACCATCGCGTGTAGAAATCCTCATCCCACCCATGCAGTGTTTCGGTAGCCGGATTGATACACCGCCACTCCATCCAATGCAGACGCTCGAATTTCTGCAGAAAGTGATCCCGCCAGCGAAGCCGTGTGATGAAGCTACGAATCTCCATGGCAGAACCACGTGGGACCTCTTGAGCAAGAGCCTTTCGCGACTCATGGAAGGCAAGCCTTGAGGAGAGACTCCCCCAGGTCAGGTGTGGAGAGATGCGCGAGCAAATCTCCGACGATCTCAAAGGGCTGCCCATCTCCTTCCTATAGCCCTCACCTTCAAGACAGCGTCCCGAGAGAAAACTCTCCAACATGCCCAAGGCTTTGATCTCACCTCCGGTCTGTTGTCCGGATGAATGATCTGCTGCTGAAATAACTTCCTCCAAGATGAGGTCCGGAGGATCTGGAAGGCGCGTGGGATTTCGCCAGAAGCCTGGAGTTTCCGGAACATCAGCGCCGATCCAGTTAAGCCACGCACCCCCCTCTAATTTAGGCATCCCTTTTCCGCGGATCACCCCGTTCTGATGAAATTCCCTGACGGGGATCCCCCGAGATTTCGCCAGTGCCAAGACGGCCCGGTCTCTCTCGAAGGTCCAGAGATTGCCTGTTTCCTGATGACAGAGGATCGCGTCCACATCGTAGGTATCCAGAAGGGATGCCAGCACTGGTACGACTGAGGGGGCCTCGAAGAGATGGAGCTGGCATCCGAGCTTATCAAGCTGGAGCTTCAGATCCCTTAGGCTCTCCAGGACGAAGGCCCGTTGCTCAGGACTGGCTTTATCGCTTGTCCAGTAATCCTGCTCCAGCACATAGAAAGCCAGCGCCTTGCCTCCTCTCTCGCACCGCTTCGAGGCTGTGGAGAGTGGTGCATGATCACGAACACGCAGATCCCGCTTGAGCCAGACGAGGGTGACCTGTTCACGGCCTGGAAGGGAATCACTCATCGTCGCCCACCGCTTCGCTTGGCTGCCCCTTTGCAGGCCTGACTGCAATGCATGACCTGCTCCCAATCACGCTCCCATTTCTTGCGCCAGGCAAAGGGACGGCCGCACTGCGGGCAGATCTTCTCCGGCAAGTCGGCTTTCTGCACCGCCTTCCCGTTGATCCTCATCTCTGGCGATCGGAGAGCAGTCTCTCAAGAAGGCTGTCCCAGAGCCGTCCACGGCTTGCAAGCGCGGCTTTGGCGGCATTGACCGCCTCATCCAGCTTTTCTGGATAATGATCACAGAGGGTGGCTACAAGACGAAGCGCGGCAGGGCCATGTTCGTCGCCATCTAGTTCGGCATGCCGCTTCAGATAGTAGTGAAAGATCGGTGCCTTGTCTTCGCCAATGCCAAGCTGTTCAAGCAGCGAGTTAAACATTCCGGGAATGACATTCTCCCGACCGAAGGAGAAGGCGGCGGCTACTTTATGGGGTTTGCCTTCACGAAGGATCGCGAACGTATCCTTCATGAAAACACGTGATGCATCGGAGACCATCGGGGACTCCAGAGCTGCCTCCAAACCTTGATTCTTCACGACCTCCAAAAACTCGGTGATCGGCTTCGTATCAGCACCAACCTCGCGCATGGCCATCAAATAAAGATCGAAGTGGCTGGCATGTGAGGAATCTCCACGATGGGATTTCGGGAGTTTATCGCTTTCCTCAGCGACCACGATGTCGTTAATCAAACGCACCAGATCAGGGTGCGGTCGAGGCATCCAAGGCCAGGTGGCGGGAGCCAGGGTGGCCTGCAGGAACTTGAGCAACGACATGAAGTCCCAGACCGGGAAAACATGGTTTTCCATGAAGAGGCGAAGCTGGGCTTCCGATTGAACAGATCCAAAAACCGGATGTGACTCAATAGTCTGAAGGTTTGGCTTAAGGGTTTCTGAAAGATATTCCTCTGCCGCCGTCAGATTCTTGTTCATGGATTAAGATTAACAGGGGCGTCAATTTGGCATCGGCTTTGGAACTCTTCTTGGATTCTGATTCCAAAAATCTCAAACCCCTCCGAAGCGTCCCAAATTTGCATCTCCAATCCCTCAGGGGTCGGCATAAGCTGCTCCTAATCCTCTATGCCCATTTCTTCTCAAAAACATTCCATCCTGATCCTGCCGGATCAGCTTTCGGAGCGTCATGCCGCCCTTCTGTCGGCCAAAAAAGGCAGGGATCGACTCCTCTTTGTTGAATCGAGGCAGACGTTCGGCAAATTACCTTACCATCGGCATCGTTTGATGCTTTTGCTCTCCGCCATGCGGCACTACGCAGCGGAACGCGAAGCCGACGGATGGGACGTGGAGTACCATCGGTTCGAAAACGCGGCTGATATGCGATCCGTTTTGCAAGCGCATTGCAGGCATCACAAACCAGCATCCCTGCTTGTTGCCCAGCCGAATAATTACGACGAGCAGCTGGCGCTCAAAATGCTGGAGGGCAAGCTGCCCGTCCCGCTGACAATTGTCCCGACCACTCAATTTTTATGCACCAGGGAGGATTTTGTGGAGATGGCGGGTGGCAAGAAGCGGCTTTTGATGGAGACCTTTTACCGGGAGATGCGTCGCCGCACGGGCCTCCTCATGGAGGCTGAGGATCCCTCCAAGCCACTCGGCGGGCAGTGGAACTATGATCAGGAAAATCGTGCCACCTTTGCCGACTGGAAGAAAGCAGGCATGCCACGACCGAAACAGTCACTTCGGCTAGAACAGGATGAGATCACCCGGGACGTCGCTCGCGAGCTGGAGGTGATCTATCCTGATGCACCGGGAAAAGCAGCGGACTTTGCATTGCCTGTCACAAGAAAGGAGGCCCTCGATTCTCTCCGTGAGTTCATCGACTCACGCTTGCCGGAATTCGGAACCTGGCAGGACCTGATGGTGTCGGAAGATGGCGATCTGTTTCATTCCATCCTTTCACCCATGCTCAACATCGGCCTGCTGGATCCCATGGAGTGTGCGCTGGCCGCTGAAAAATCCTGCAAGGCAGGCAAGGCACCCCTCCATGCCGTGGAGGGATTTATCAGGCAAGTGATCGGCTGGCGTGAGTTTGTGAACGGCGTCTACTGGCTGAAAATGCCCGAGTACGCCTCGGTCAACGGGCTGAACGCAACACGATCACTACCCGAGTTCTTCTACTCCGGTGAGACCTCGATGAACTGCTTGTCAACGGCACTGAGGGAAACTCTCGATCGAGGGTTCAATCACCACATCCAGCGGCTCATGATTCTCGGAAACTTTTTACTGATGGCAGGGGTTAATCCTCAGGACGCACTCCGGTGGTTCAACGAGATGTATGTCGATGCGCATGATTGGGTAATGGCCGCGAATGTTCTAGGAATGGCGCTGCACGCCGATGGCGGATACATGGCAACCAAGCCGTATGCCGCCAGCGGTGCCTACGTCAGCAAAATGAGCAACTACTGCAGCTCGTGTTCTTTCAGTCCGAGCATCAAGAGTGGCAAGGGAGCCTGCCCGCTCAACTTACTCTATTGGAACTTCTTCGAGACGCATCAGGATCTCTTGATCCGGAATCCCAGAACCGCAATGCCTGTCCGGTCATGGCAAAAACGCGACGCCAAGGAGCGGCTCAACATCGTCGCCGAGGCAAAGAGCTTTTTAGACTCCGTGAGTCCTCATCAAGGGAGTCGCTCCTGAATCTGACTTCGCTTTTTGTGCTGGGCAAAAGCGCCTGGTCAGGATGATTTGGGCGTCAGAAGGATTTTTTTGTCGTTCTCGGGTTGAGGGCGTTGCGGCGCTTTCCCTTCGATAAACACATCCATCTGCTGACCCACGTACACAGGGGTATTGGAATGATCAAACTGGTAGATGACCTGCAGAACGCGGGTGTCGACGCGCTCGGTGCTATCTCCCGTAAGGGACTTCTTGGTGGTCACATAAGGTTCGATCCTGACGAATCGGAGCGGGATTGGATCGGAACGCATCCCTTTGATGAATGCGACGGCGGGCGCTCCGGCTGTCACGCGTGAAGCGCTGTCTTCATCGACATCTGCACGAAGCTGAAGCTGTCTTGTCTCGCCGAGTAGAAGGGAAGGATTGTTGAGATCGGAAGGGGGCACGGAGGCATACTCACCAGCCCGCAGGTCCACCTTGAGGATATCCCCGTCGCGTGGTGCGCGCACGGTAAGGAGATCCAGGTTCACATTCGCTTGGGTCAGCTGGGCCTTGGCCAGCTCAAGATCGGCCTTGGTGGTGGCAAGAGCCGTTTCTGCCGAACGAACGGCATAATATTTTCTTTGTAGGTCATCCTCGCTCGAAACATCCTTACTGCGAAGTTGATCCGTTCTCCTGTAGCTATCCTGCCGGTCGGCCAGGGTGACCTGCGCTTCGCTGACCTTGGCTTCAAGTAATCCGACTTGAGCTTTTTGATTTGCAATTCTAGCAACGGCATCGCGCGTGTCCTGACGGAAAAGCGGGTCGCCGGTTCTGACCCGGTCGCCGACCTTCACGAAGACTTGATCGATCAGACCGGGAAGCAGTGGAGCAATACGCACGTTCTCATCGATACCCTCCACCATTCCGCGGGCGCCGATGGAGTCGGCGTAGGGAGCTCGGGAGGGCTCAACCAGTGGAGTCGGTGCCGGCTCCGGCTTTTTCAGCCTGTGCACGAGGAGCGTGACCGCAATGATTCCCGCAAGGGCCAAAAAGATACTGAAACGTTTAGGCATGTTGATATTCGGCTGCGGGACAACTCTTCACCACACGACCATCTTCCATCTCCGCAATCCAATCTGCGAAGGAAAAAATACGGCTGTCATGGGTGACTACGATCACACAACGGCCGGGTGCACAGGCACTCCTCTTAAGAAGCTCCAGGGCGTGGTGGCCGGTCTTGGCATCGAGCGAGGCGGTCGGCTCATCGCAGATGATGAGCTTCGGGTCATGGACCAAGGCGCGGGAGATGGCGACCCGCTGCTGCTGTCCCCCGGAGAGTTGTTTGGGAAAGGAGCGAAGACGCGCACCCAGGCCGACATCTTCAAGGATCGCCGCCGCCTTTTCCTCCGCCTTGCGGTAGTTCCAGCCCTGCAGGATGAGCGGGATGGAGACATTCTCCACCACAGTGAGGGTGGGAATCAGGTTGAACTGCTGAAAGATGAACCCGACATTCCGGCTGCGAAACCCGGTCACCTCCGAGGCACTCATCGAGCCTAGGTTCCTCGCAAAGACATCGATGCTGCCGGAGTCGATGGCCAACGTTCCGCAGATGACGCTCAGCAGGGTGGTTTTTCCGCAACCCGATGGACCGACGATCATCGTGAGCTCCCCGCAGCGTGCCTCGAAGGAAACGTCACGCAGGGCATAGGTGGGAGTGTCGCCATTCGGAAAGATTTTCGTCACGTTGCGGACTGCCACCGCCACGGAACCTGACCCTGCGCTCGATGCTTCGTGAGGGTTCATTTGAAAACGACGGCTGGCTCTAGCTTTGCAATCTGGCGCAGGCCGATGGCTGCCGAAAAGCAGCAGATAAGAATGATGATCACGGCCACAAAGGCCGGCACCTGCCACGGCATGAAGAAAGGGGGTTGTTCGATTTGGAGGACCTTGTATCCGAAGATTGAGGTCAACCCGACACCGAGACCGAAGCCGACAAAGCCAACGGAAAAAGATTGAAGGAAGACCATCGCCGCCAAAATCGGCATACGAGCACCCATGGCCTTCAGGGCGGCGAGATAACGCAGATTATCGAGGATAAAGAGGTAGAAGGTCTGCCCGGCGATTGCGATTCCGACAATCACCCCCATCAAAACAACGGTGCCGAAGGAAATCGGGATGCCAGTGTTCTTGATGTACCACCAGATCGTGTTCCAGAAGAGATCGTCCCTTTCATACGCCCGCAGGCCCGGCAGCTTGCTAATGCGATCTGCCAGTTCCGACGAGGTGACGCCAGGTTTCGGTTGGGCCAACACGCAGCTCATCATCTTCCGCTGAGGCTTTGCAAACTGAAGAGCTCGGTCATAAGTGGTGTAGACGTAGGGTTGTCCCAGGAAGCTTCGGTTGGCGTGGCACAGAGCCACCACCCGGGCGGTCTTATCATTGATCTCAAAGGTGGTTCCGATATCGATCGTGATTCCCTTTTGACGGAATTTATCAATACCGACTTGGTCGATGATCACGGCATCGGGGAGGCGCAGGTCTTCGATCCTCCCCTTGGTGATCTGCATGGGGCGACCGACAAAAGTTGCCGTGTCGAGACCCACGAGCTGAACATTCTGAAAGGATCCATCGCTCAGTCGGGCCTGCTCGATGCCGACATAGAGAGGGACTGCCCACTCGACGCCGGGTACCCCGCGAACCCTTGTCACCTCGATTTCGCGCAAGGGAATCACCTCATTCACCTGCTCTACTTTTGCGTCGAAGACCCAGACCTTGGCTCCAATGTTACGGACCGTGGCCGAGGTCCAGAGCATGAGACCACAGAAAACCGAAGCCTGCTGGGTCATCAGGAGAGAGCAAAAGGTCAGTCCCACGATCAGCATCATGTACTTCGCCCGATCCCGGAAGAGCATCAGGAGGGCGATACGGAGCATAAATACGGAGGCTGTTAGAGGTTTAGACTAAGGGCGGTCAGGTCATGCATCCCGAACGCCGAATCACCGGGGTCTATTCTTGAGTTGTCGCTCGGCGTATTTCGCGAGCATGTCGTATTCCAAATTCACACGATCACCAGCCTTGAGATCGCCGAGGTTTGTTTCCTGAAGCGTGTGGGGGATGATCCAGAGCCCGAAGTGATTCTCATCCAGCGAAGAGACGGTGAGTGAGACTCCATTCACGGCAATCGAGCCTTTTTCGATGAAATAGCCGGCTCCTGATGCGGGGATCTCGATCAGGAGGTTGAGATCGGCACCCTTGGATTCGGAGCTAATGACCTTGGCCGATGTGTCGACATGTCCTTGGACAAAGTGTCCTCCAAAGCGTCCGTCTGCCCGCAGGGCCCGCTCCAAGTTAACCCGCGAACCGGGTTGCAAAGTGCCAAGGTTAGTACGGTTCAGCGTTTCGATGAGCAGGTCGAACGCTGCGCCATCATCCTTCCCTGTGACAGTTAGGCAGCATCCGTTCACAGCGAGGCTCTCGCCGAGGGATAATTCTGCTGCAAGGGAAGTCTCTAGGGTTAGACGAGCCGCATCACCACGCTGCTGAAGAGAACGGATGATCCCAATGGCTTCTACGAGTCCGGTGAACATGAACAGGATCCTATCGGAGAAAGATCCAACCGACCAGAGCAAGCACTGGAAGGAGGATTGGCAGGGCATAGCGGAGAATGTATCCGAAGAAGTCAGGGCACTTCACTCCGGCTCCAGTCACGATGTTTTTCACCATGAAGTTCGGTCCGTTGCCGATGTAGGTCATGGCGCCGAAGAAGACTGCTCCTAGAGAAATAGCAATGAGGTGAGCCGGAGATTCGGCGGCCACTCTGATGATGTCCTGGGGATTATTCAGTGACCCCCCCTGGAGTCCCATCTCCACGGAGAGGAAGGCCAGGTAGGTAGGGGCATTATCCAGCACGGAGGAGAGAATGCCCGTGGCATAATAAAATTGCGTGCTGCCCATCCCGATCTTCGCGGCAAGAGCCGGAGCATGGTGGCCCAGATAGTCGAGGGCGGGAATCATCGTGAGGAAGATGCCAAAGAAGATCCAGGCGACCTCCTTGATCGGTTCAAATGAAAAGTCATTCTTTTGATGGATCAGGCGAGGGGTGAAACACCACGAGACTAGGGCTGCGCCAACCATCACACCCTCCCGCCACGGGCTCGGAAGGAAGACCGCTCCGATGATCACACCCAACGGCACGAGATTGCCAAATCCCTCAAGAGACCAGGCCGCAGTGCCCGCATCCGCACTTTCCTCTACCAATTCGGAGCGAACAGAGCGTGGGGCCCTGAGAAAATTCTCCCGATCCATCTGGAAGAAGATCCCGCCTAGAATCAGGGTGACTAAAAGCCATGGCTGCCAGAGGTGAACAGTGGTCCAGAAAAAGGGGACGCCTTTGAGAAAACCGAGAAAAAGCGGGGGATCCCCGATGGGCGTGAGTGCGCCGCCGACATTGGAAACCAGAAAAATGAAAAATACCGCATGGAATTCTGTGAAACGATACTTGTTCATCCGGATCCAAGGACGGATGAGCAGCATGGAGGCCCCCGTTGTACCAATGAAATTCGCGAGCACGGCGCCACCCAACAGAAACAGGAGATTGCCCGAAGGACGCATCTCCCCCCGGATGACGATATGGATGCCCCCAGCCACGATGAAAAGGGCGGCCATGAGGATCACAAAACTTCCATATTCATGGAGGGCCTCCCCGACACGATGAGCGTCGTGATAGACCAGCAGATAGTAACCGCCCGTGAACCCTCCCAGTACGACCGCAACCTTGGGATAATGACGCTCCCACCAGTGATGGGCCAGAAACGGCATCACTGCGATTCCCAGTAACTGAAGGGCGAAAGGCAGCAGAAGCAGGGGGCCGGGGAGATGGTGAGGTACTTCGACTGTTGTCATGGCATCCCGCTTTTTCATGGACAACGTCGGTTTTGCGAGCAAATTCAACGACCTTGAATTTATTTCGTCTCGTGATTCGACCTCATCGTCTTCTTCTTGCCGCGTCCTTATTGATCCTTACTGGATGTGCCTCGGTCGGAGTCGGAAATGTCTTCTCCAAGGGGAATCCCCCCCAAAAAATGCCTGCAAGGATTTATGTGCAGGAATTCACCGCCCCCCTCGACAGCTTCCGTGTGGACCGTGAGGGCAATGATCTGACGACCTTCATCGCCGCCGAGAAGCGTGCCCTGGCCCAAGCCATCGTGAAGCAGCTCAACAAGTATGTGGCACCCGCCGAAGTTCTTCCGGTAGGACAAAAGCCGCCTCAAGGCAACTGCTGGCTTGTGACTGGAACCTATGACCGTGTGAATCAGGGAAGCCGTGCCTTGAGAACTGTTGTTGGTTTTGGAGCCGGGGGAACCAAGTTGGAGACCCGCGTGCAGGTTTACTCAACCGCGGGGAAGAAGCCTTCGCAATTTCTCTCTCTTCTCACCTCGGGAGGTTCTGGGGTTGCTCCGGGCGCGTGGGCGGCGTTCACCCCGGCTTTTGCTTTTTATTGGCCGGGCGCGATCGGCAATGCCGGTGGAGCTTCGCTCGGAGGGCTCTCCATTGATCGGGCAAGAACGGCAAGGGAGATTGTCGCGACGATTTCGGAGTATTGTTTCCAGCAAGGTCTCATTTCGGAACGGAAGACGCGTCGTCCGAAAAAGCTCGGTGAATTGCCTCCGATTCAACGACCTGATTTCGTGATCCCCAGATCCGGCCTTTAGCCCTCTATTTCCAGACTTTTTGGAAATGACACGGAAGCGGAGCTTCCCAAGAGAAGTATCCTCTGATTGGCTTATGAGAACGTGATTTTTTTCACGCCACAACTTTCTCACCTCGTTTCATGACATCCACTCTTCGAAAAACCAAAATCATCTGCACGCTCGGCCCCGCTACAGAGTCACCGGAGCGGCTACGCGAGATGATCCTCGCGGGAGCCAACATCTTCCGCCTCAACATGAGCCATGCTCAGCATGATTGGGTACGCCAGATCGTTCCGACCATCCGCGGCATCGCCGCCGAGCTCGATATGCCGGTTGGCATCCTGCTCGACACCCAAGGACCTGCCGTCCGTACGGGCGACCTTCCCACAAAGCTCAACCTCAAGGTTGGCGACATCATGGAGTTCACCGTCCGCGGTGTCCGCAGCGAGGAACTCTACTCCGTCAATGTCAACTACGACGGCCTCATCGATGATATCAACGAAGGGGATGTGGTGCTTGTCGATAACGGTGTCATCCACCTCAAGGTTCTCTCCAAGATCAACAGCCGCATCCGTTGCGAGGTCCTGACCCCCGGCGAGCTCGGATCCCGTCGCCACATCAATCTCCCCGGCGTGAAGGTCAATCTCCCTCCCCTCACGGAGAAGGATCTGGCCGATATC
>DAISZK010000067.1:0-9966 GCA_036824855.1 Chthoniobacterales bacterium
GTGCTTGACGAGGCCGACAGGATGCTCGACATGGGATTTGTCCCCGCGATCCGACAGATCGTGAAGCTCCTGCCTCGCAAGCGTCAAACCCTCTTCTTCTCCGCCACGCTCTCCCGCGAGATCGAAAAACTCACCGGTGAGTTCCTGCAGGAGCCCGAGACGGTTGAGATCGGCCGCCGTTCCAATCCCGCCGACACCGTCACCCAGTCGGTTTATGAGATCCCCCAGCATCTCAAGCCGGGTCTCCTTCTCCATCTGCTTCAGAACGGGGCTCTCAACATGGTGCTCGTTTTCACCCGCACCAAGCATGGAGCCGACCGCATTGCTCGGCGCCTCGAGCAAGCCGGTATCACGACGGGAACCATCCATTCCAACCGTTCCCAGAACCAGCGCCTCCGTGCCCTTAATGAATTCCGCGATGGAAAGATCCGTGTTCTTGTGGCCACGGATATAGCCGCGCGCGGCATCGACGTCGACGGGATCACTCATGTCGTGAACTATGACTTCCCTCCGCACCATGAGGATTATGTCCATCGCATTGGTCGCACTGGTCGTGCCAAGGCTGTGGGCGAGGCGATCAGCTTTGTCTCCAAGGAGGACGACGATGCCCTGCGTGCCCTGGAACGCTTTACTCGCAGGGGAATCCCTCGTGTGAAGGCTGAGGGATTCGATGATAAGGCCCCCGCACCTCCCCGTGAGAGGGGTGCTGGTGGAAATCGCCGTCCTCCGCGTAAGCCGGGTGAAGTGCGTGCTCCTCGTTCCTCCGGATCGCGCCATGCCGGTCAATCCCGGCGGCGTGAAGGAGATGGCAATTCCGAACAGCGTCAGTCAGAAGCTTCCCCAAAAAAGGGGGGCATCGGACGCTTGTTTGGTTTCGGTCGCCGTTAGATCGTTTTTACTGCTCTAGTGCGCTCCTTGCAGCACGATCTCGGTGATGCCGGGTTGTTGTGAGGTCTTGCCCGGATAGATCTCATCAATCGTCAATTCGATCAAATCACCCTGATTGAGCATGACATCCTCGAAGTGGAAGTCCTGCCAACGCCAAGTGTCTGCAAGAAGGAGGCGGGTGATCTGTTTGTGATTCACACTAAGTGTCATCGTTTTGACTCGTGCATAGCCGCGGAATTCCTCGAGTGTTCTGATCACCCCGTTGGCGATATTCATCCCGTAAAACGGGGTATCCCGGCAATCCTTGGGAAGTTTTTTGGGAATGTGGAAACGGATGATCTCTCCCGGTCCGGAAGAGGAGGAAATCCACGAGGTCGTCGCATCATCGTCGCAGAGTTCGGAGGCCTGTTTCAGCGAGGAGGCTGAGCTCCCCGCAAGCGTCTCCCAGAAGAAGGCACAGCGGAGTGAGCATCCCCCCATGAGTTCTTGAAGGACCGGATCACCCACCTTCGGTTGCAGCAGCGGAAGCGCGTCAGCATGGATAGATGATGAGATCGCCACAAGAGCCAGTAGGCCCAACGCTACTAGGACGGATTTTGGGCGCACGATTACCTGGCCCTTATTTCAACCCCTCGATGATGGCCGACACATTATGCCTCATCATCGAGTCGTAGGTGTTGCCTTCAGTCTCGCCGAGTCCGTCGGAGTAGAGTGAAGCATCGGCCCTTGCACCCGTCTCATCGGCAATCTGCTGGACGGCGCGCGGATTCTCGATGGTCTCGAAGAAGATCGCTTTCACCCCCTGATCCTTGATGACCCCGATGATCTCCTTCACGTGCTGGGAAGAGGGATCCTCCGCGGTGCTGACCCCCTTCACCGGATAGATGGTGAAGTCGTAGTCACGGGCGAAGTATCCGAGCGCATCGTGCGACGTGACGAGTTTCCGGCGGTCGTGGGGAAGCGAGGCTAGTTTTACTCGGATCCAGCGCTCGAGTTCATCGAGCTTAGCGAGATAGGCGGATGCGTTCTTGTCATAGCTCAGGGCATTGGAGGGATCGGCTTTCTCGAAGGCTTCCGCCACCACACGGGTAGCTCCTTTCATGTTCTCCACACTGTGCCACCAGTGGGGATCCTCCACCTTCCTCCCCTGCTCGGTCATGGTGAGCGAGGGAATGTCTTTGCCCACATTCACAAACTTGGCAGAGCCTCCGGCGGCCTCCTCCAGCTTCGAGAGATAACCCTCCATCCCCTTACCTGTCAGGAGTACGAGATTCGCGTCAGCGACTTTCTTCACATCACCGGGCGTCGGCTCGAACTCATGCGGATCGATACCGGCCTTAATGATGCCTTCGACCGTGACATGGTTGCCCCCGATCTGCTTCGCCAGATCGGTCGTGACCGTCGAGAGGGAGGCCACGCGCAGATCCGCACGAGCAGGCGAAAGGCCTACGAGAGCCATCATCAGCGGGGCGAGTGGGACTCGGAACGAGCAAAACAATTTCATGGCTAGGTCATCCTAATTTAATCAAAAAGCTTCCCCTGCCTATCTGTTAAGCATTGATGCTGACAAATCTGTCACCAGACAGGGCTGGATTCCTAGGGAGTATTCCTTTATCGAAACCAAGTCCATGCAACTCCGCTTTACCTCAATTGTCCTGTTGTGTGGCCTGTTGGCCATGGAGTGGGTGAATGCTGATCCGATCGATCTCTCCAATCCCTTCAATATTCTCAACCAGGAGCGACTCGCAGGAGAGTTCCTTGGCTACAGGCCGAAAGCTGAGACAAACGGCGTCGTTCTCTCGCTACAGTCCGTCTCCGATCTTCTTGGCAATACCAAGGGCGGGGAAATGCAGGGTGGCACCTACTCCGGACTCTTGAACCTTGGTCTCGCCATCGATCTTCAGAAAGCGGTCGGCTGGGAGGGGGCTTCATTTAAGAACACCTGGCTTTGGCTCTACGGAAATGATGTTTCGTCGAAATTCATTGGGAATTCCCTGACGGCAAGCAGTATCGCCGGCCAGCCGGCCTTTCGGTGTTACGAGCTCTGGCTTCAGCAGAATCTGCTCCATGATGTCGTCTCCCTACGTGGAGGTCTGATACCCGTCGACACCGAGTTCATGGTTTCCGATACGGCGAATCTTTTTGTTAACAGCACTTTCGGGCCGCCTCCCGTGTTTACCATGAACATGCCCAACGGCGGTCCCACCTACCCGATGGCGACTCCAGGACTTCGCCTGGCGCTTCAGCCCACCTCCTGGCTCACCCTCAGAAGCGCTTTCACCCAGGGGAATCCGTTTTCCCAGCAGGATAATAAATACGGCTTCGATTGGAACTTCGGTCAGGCCGGAGGACTTCTCAATATCAACGAAGCTGAAGCCGACTGGTGCAAGGATGCCTCATCGAAAGGATTGCCCGGCTACGCCAAGGCTGGTTTCTGGTTCCAGACCGGACAGGGGCCGCAGGGAGGAGAGGAGCAGTTCAATTTCGGATCCCCAAGCTCCAGCGCCTACAACAACGGCTTCTACGCCATCATCGACCAGAAGCTCTCTGTCGTTCAGGAAAAAGCCACTGCTTCTTCCGAAAAGAATGTCGCTGCCGGCAAGGACCCTGTGAGTTCCCCGGCAACTTCCTGCACCTGCTCCTCGAATGGCCTCTCCTCCTTTGCCCGTATCGGATTCTCTCCGGATCAGAACAGCATCGTCGGCTTCTACACCGATCTGGGTCTCACCTACACCGGACTGATCCCGACACGCGATGCCGATAAGCTCGGGATCGCCTTTGGGTTTGCGCAGATGGGGTGCCAATGTAAGCAGAGCTATCAGGACAACGGCGCCCCCGGTTGCGGTTATGAGTCTGTGGCCGAACTCACCTACTCGATGCGACTAGCCCCTGCGATCGCCATCCAGCCTGATCTTCAGTACATCATGCATCCCGGAGGAACCCAGCAGAACGGGAATGCCCTCGTGGTCGGGATGCGTGCCGTGGTGGATTTTTAAGCAGGGAGAGGTTAGCTTCTGCGGATGGAACTCCATGAGGTCATGAAAAGGAGCGACCGCGATGCCGCGGATGTCCGCGAATTCTTCAATGGCTGGTCGCTCTACCGCCGCATTGTTGACAATGACTACCTCTACCATCGCTCGACCAGAGAGGCTCTGACAGCATGGCTGGATAAATGGGTGAGGGATTCCAATCGTTCGTTCAGTTTCCTCGATCTCGGATGCGGTGATGCTGCTTTCAGTGCCGGGATCTTAAAAGAGAGAGGCGTCACCTCCTACACAGGGATGGATCTTTCCCCTGTCGCGCTTGATTTGGCGCGGGAGAACACCGCTGAGATCGCCGCGCCCATCTCCCTGATACCGGGTGATTTCATGTTGGAAATCGGGACGCTCCCTTCCGCCTACGACATCATCTACATCGGACTCTCGCTGCATCACCTCTCCCGTCAGGAGAAGGAATTCTTTTTCGGGGCACTCCGCCACAAAGTCGCTCCCGGAGGAGCCGTTCTGATCTTTGATCCCGTCCTGACTCCCGGTGAATCCAGAGACTCGTACATGGGCCGCTGGGTGGATCATGCCGAGTGGTCATGGAAGGCTCTTTCCGTCGAGGAAGTGGCCGGTGCCGTGCAGCATGTCACCAGTTCTGATTTTCCCGAAGAGATCGCCACCTTGAATAGGATGGCTGTCGGGTCGGGATTTAAGCCGGCTGAGATCCTCTTCATGGATCACACCGACTTCTACGCCCTTATGGCCTTCCAGTCGGTGTAGCCGCATCTCCAAGGAAGACTTGCGTTGTGATTGGACGAGCATCTAGGGATCAGCGATGCGAATCATGACATCCTTCCGGCTTGTGCTGCTGGCGGCTTATTTCCTCCTGCTAGCTTCTCCGGCATCCCTGAACGCGGATTCGACGAAGAAAGCTGCTGCCGACTCCCCGGTAGCCTCATCCAGCCCGGAACTCGTTGATATCGGCGTCTGGCCCACGCTGATCTATAACCTCGATGTCCACTCCAACACCTACTTCATGACCGCTTATGTCTGGTTCGTCTGGAGGGGGGAGCTGGATCCTAGCGAGACCGTTTAGTTCTCAAATAATTTGGAGTCATGGGGATTCACCAAAGTGAAGACCTATCCGAAGCCCATCACCTTCCCGGATGGTCGTCACTACCAGTGCCTGCGGATCGAGGGACGCTTCTTCCAGCCTTTTAGTCTGAAGCGCTTTCCGTTGGAACATCACACCGTCGCTCTTTCCATCGAGGACAACACCTTTACCCTCGACAAACTCCTCTATCGCTTCGATCAGAAAAACTCCGGTTTAGACGCATACTTGAATATACCGGGATGGACGATCAAGAGGTGGACGGGTACGGCAGGCATTCATCACTATCCGACGAATCTGGGGGATGTGAGACTTGGCTCTGGCGGCTCCGATTATGGGACGATCCAGTTTCAGGTTGAGGTCAGCAGGCCTGTGAACTTCTTCCTCTGGAAGATGATGCTTCCGGTTGTGATTATTCTTGTGGCCACATGGACGGCTCTTCTGCTTCATCCCGCGCAACTGGCTTCACGTGTTGCGTTGACCGGAACAGCCTTGTTGACAACGGTCTTTCTCGAGCAGGGGTACTCCTCGAATCTTCCCGAGGTGAACTACCTCGTCCTCATGGATAAAATCTATGTGGTCCTCTACCTGCTCATCATCGCCTCACTTATCCAGGTCGTCATCCAGGGCGCACTGGAGAAGAAACACCAGCTCAACGAATTCAGAAAAGCTCAGTTGATCGACAAGATCAGCGTCGCAGTCCAAGCATTGTTCTTCGTTCTGGCGCTGATCTTTATTAACGCGACGACACGATAAAACTCGCTGGAAGTCGCTGGAAGTCGCTGGAAGTCGCTGGAAGTCGCTGGAAGTCGCTGAGTAAGGGGGGAAATCCCACCGGAGTTGACGGGGCTCGAATACGATTGCTCCCAATCGGGAGCACCAACCGAGTAAAAATCGTGTAAAATCCTCCGGGGGATTCTGATTTTGGTGTTTTTCAGCAAAAAAAGGCCTTCACCTCAGAATTTCAGCGGTAGATGCCCTGCGATTGGCGCCAACTGCGTCCAATACCTCTCTTTGGCGGAAAAGACGGTGTTTGCCTAGTTTGTAGCTAGGAAGGAGTCCCGTCTGAACATATCGCTGGAGCGACCGTAATGAGATGCCGAGCCATCTTGCAGCCATCCTAGAGTTGATGAATTCCGAGTGATCCTGTGCTTCCGGTACATCCTTTTTAGGCAAGCAAACCGTGATGAGACGGCAGATGGCTTCTGCTAGTTCCTGCGAGCATTGAAGGACTTCGACATTTGTGCGCTGTGGATTTGTGGACATGTCCTCTCACTTAACCCATTCAGGAAAACCGAACGTCTTTTTTTGACTCTTCAAGGCTTTCTGGATTCCACGCTATAAAGGGGAGGGCTACTATCAAACTTTCCCACGCCGGGGCGCGTTATTGCGTCATGTTAGAGATCCATCCATTGACCGCATGGTTTTAATGTGTCACTTTGAGCACATGATCGCCATCACCATCAGAGATCTCCACATGAAGACTGGGGACTGGGTCCGCAAGGCGGCTCGCCGCGACGGGATCGTTGTCCTCGACAGGAAGCAACCCGTCGCCAAAATCATCCCGTTTTCGGAGGCTGATGCCGGCAAGTCTTTCGCTGAGCGTCCGCTGGTAAAGGGTTTTGCGAGGATGCCGCGACGAGAGATGGATTCGGCTCGCTTCATTTCAGACGACAGGGATAGGGGATGATCTATTTCGATACGGCCTATTTGGCGAAGTGCTATCTCAATGAGCACGGAAGCCCTGAGGTGAAGGAACTCGCTGCTGAAGACGGCAGGGTAGCCTGTTGTGAGTACGGTCGTATCGAGCTGGCTGCCACCTTTCACCGGAACCTTCGCCAGAAATCGATCACTCCTGCTGAATACCGCCTTCTCTGGAAACAATTCGATCTGGACGATGAGAACGGGATCTGGAGCTGGCTACCTGTGAATCAGGATTTGCTCGCCGATGTGACGAACCGATTCAGAAAATTAGCACCGTCGGTCTATTTGCGCTCGGCAGACGCGCTCCATCTGACATGTGCTGTGCAACATGGGTTCAAGAAAATCCATAGCAACGACGGTCACTTGCTAGCTGCCGCAAAAGCTTTTGGAATCAAGGGTGTGAACGTGGTCCCCTAGCCGGTAACCAATCCATTCAGGAAAACCGATCGCCGCTTTGGATGCTTTGAGGTTTTTTGGATTACGGGCTGAGCCTTGCTGCTATCCAAATCATGTTGTTTATCACGATGTGATAAAATGAACTCATAGTTCATTTCATGCCTCTAAAGTAAACTTTTAGGTTGAATCGATTATACCCGAAAGGGTGCGTTTTCTTAAAATAAATCATTGCTACTCCCTATCGGGTATAATAATTATCTAAAAAAGAAAATTATACCCTATCGGGTTTATTTATGAACGACACATTGATTCAGTTCGTGAAAGCCAAGCGAAAGGCCTTGGGTTTGAGCCAGCTTGAGTTGGCAGATCGGGCCGGGCTTGGACTGAGGTTCATTCGTGAATTGGAACAGGGGAAGCAAACCCTTCGCCTCGACAAGGTCAACCAGGTGATGGCGCTCTTCGGTCACAGGATGGAGCCTGCGCCATTTCGCAAGGAGGTAGGCAATGAGAAGAGCTGAAGTTCTGCTGAATGATCGTCCCGCCGGACTTCTGGAGGAGATGGAGGGTGGATACCATTTCACCTACCATCAGAATTACCTGAAGGAACCGAATGCTCTGCCTGTGAGTTTGTCTCTCCCTCTTCGGGAAGAACCTTACGAGGACAAGAGGCTTTTTCCATTTTTTGATGGGCTGATCCCGGAAGGTTGGTTGCTCGATATCGCCGAAAGCACTTGGAAACTGAACCCACGGGACCGGATGGGGTTACTATTGGCCTGTTGCCGTGACTGCATTGGCGCGGTGGGTGTCGTGCCTGTCAAAGAAGAGTTGAGCCATGAGTGAGCAGTTCTGCAAAATCTGTCTCGAGGCCCTCCGGGACGGAGTGTCCGATTACCATCCCTCCTGTTCTCGGAAGCTGTTTGGATCGTCACAGCCGCCCAAGCTTCCCTATTCAGCAAAAGATCTTGATGCGCTGGCGGAGCAGGTGATCCGGCAGCACATTGCTGTTCCCGGAGTCCAGCCGAAGCTCTCACTCCACCTTGCCCGCTCCGGGCGATCCGATTCGGGCCGACTGACCCTTGTTGGCTTGGAGGGAGGGTACATTCTGAAGCCCTCAGTGGAGAGATTTCCTGAAATGCCGGAGTTGGAGCATCTCACCATGCGCATGGCCCGATCTCTGAGGATCGAGACGGCGGAGTGCGGGCTCATTGATCTTGAGGATGGCAAAAGGGCACTGATCGTTCTTCGTATGGATCGAGTGAAAGGCGAGAAGCTCGCCATGGAGGACATGTGCCAGCTTGGCGATAAACTTTCCGAGGAAAAGTACCGAGGCTCCATGGAGAGCGTCGGCAGGATCATACTGAGGTACTGCACCAATCCGGGATTTGATGCCCTAAGATTCTACGAGGTGATGCTCTTTTGCTTCCTCACAGGCAATGCAGACATGCATTTCAAAAACTTTTCCCTGATCCGTACACCGGAGGGAGATATCCGTTTTTCTCCCTCCTACGACCTGTTGCCGACCCATCTGCTTTTGCCATCAGATACCGAGGAATCGTCGCTCACGATCAACGGCAAGAAGAAGCGACTTGGGCTTAAGAACTTCCTAGCCTGCGGAGAGTCCCTTCAGCTCACGGAGCGTCAGATGGTCAATTCCTTGCGTCGGTTGGAGAAGGGATTGCCGGGTCTTTTGTCCGTGATTGAACGGGGATTGTGTTCCCGTGAGGCCAAAGATCGCTATCGAGAATTGGTATTGGATCGCTGGGAACGGTTGGGGAGGAGTATCGAAAATGCCGTTGGGTGATATCCGAATAGGGGGTTGTTTCTGACAGCACACGCATTCTCGATGCCTCCTCGGTGAATGAGCGAGGGGTATTCAGCGGTGATCCCTCCTTCGAAAGGTAACAAAAGGTAACAGAAATCTGGCCAACGGGGCGCTATCTGGCACAAATGATGGGAAGAGCTTCATCGCCCGCGGGGCCTGTATTTATCAGGATAAAAGAGGGAAAGACCACTCTTTGGATCCCACCGGAGTTGACGGGGCTCGAACCCGCAACCCCCGCCGTGACAGGGCGGTGCTCTGACCAATTGAGCTACAACTCCAGGGATTTCTCGGAGAACTCCGAGGGGTTGTAATCATCCACGCATTTGCGTTTGGGGCAATCTTTTTTGTGACTTTCCTGCTGTTGCAGTTCATTCTCCTCACTACGACGCCATGGCTTATCCATCCTACGCCGCCTTCCTGAAGGCTCTTGAAGAAGCCGGAGAACTCCGGCGCATTACTGAACCCGTGGCCACGGAGCTCCAGATCACAGAGCTTGCCGACCGCGAGATGAAGTCGCCGGGAGGAGGGAAGGCCTTGCTCTTTGAGAAGCCGACGATCAACGGCAAGGTCTCCGCCTTCCCGGTGGCGATCAATGCTCTCGGATCAAAGCGTCGCATGGCGATGGCTCTCGGACTTGACTCCGTGGATGATCTGGCAGGGCAGCTAGAGTTTCTGATGAAGGCGAAACCGCCCAAGAGCTTTGCTGATGCCATGAAGCTCCTGCGTAACGGGATCGATCTAATCCACGCCCGTCCCCGCACGGTGAAGAGTGCTGCCTGTCAAGATGTCATCAATCGCCTAGGTGAGGGGAATGCCGGTGAACTCTTTTCCCTCGACCATCTCCCGATCCTCAAGTGCTGGCCTCAGGACGGAGGCCGATTCATCACGCTGCCGACCGTTTACACCAAGGATCCCGACACGGGTGAGAGGAATGTCGGCATGTACCGCATCCAGATTTATGATGGTCAGACCACCGGAATGCACTGGCAGGTTCACAAGGTCGGCGCCCGTCACGGCAAGCGCTACTATGAGCGCGGTGAGAAGATGCCGGTTGCCATCTG
>DAISZK010000025.1:0-35974 GCA_036824855.1 Chthoniobacterales bacterium
GACGTCGGCAGCGTGGAGACCGATCACGCAACAAGTTATCGCCAGGAATGCGCCTATCGCAATGCGTGCGCCGCGCTGAATTCCGGAAAAGCTCATGATCATATGCATATTACCAATCGCGCTGCGGTTGTTCCACTGCACGGTTCTGCTGGTTGCTTAGCTGATGGGCCTCCTCGTCCTGCATCGAGCGAAGAAGCGCCCGGGCTTGATTCGGAGTCATCTTCCCATCCTTACCCTCTTCTGCAGCAGCGGCCTCTGCTGCCTCAGCGGCCTTCTTCTCTTGCTCGGCTTTTTTCTGATCCTGAGCGGAGGCGCCATTCGCACCTTTCTCTTTCCCAGGAGAGGGAGCAGGTGTGGGTGTCGGTTGCGCACCATGGCCCGCCTGCTTCTCATCCCCGGGCTGTTGTTGTTGACCCTGTTGCTGCAGGGAATCCTGCTTATGCTGCTGATCTTTCTGATCCTGGGAATTGGAACCTTTGCCCTGCTGGGGTGAAGGAGTCGGGGTCGGCGTGGGCCCTCCTTGTCCTCCCCCATGCTTTTGTTGATTTTGCGGCTGATCCTTCTGATCCTGCCCCTTGCCTTGATCGTTCTTGGAATCTTTGGAATCCTGAGGCTTGTTCTGATCCTTGTTCTGATCTTTTCCCCCTCCCTGAGACTGATCGTTCTTTTGATCCTTGGTATCCTTGTTATCCTTCTGGTCTTTTTGATCTATATCGTTTTTGTCGCTCTGACCACCACCCTGTGACTGGTCTTTCTTGTTCTTATCCTTGTCCTGATCCTTCTGATCTTTTTTGTCTTTGTCGTTTTTCTTATCCTGCTGTTTTTGTGGCGGTTCCTTCTTATTAAGATCAGCAATCAGTTTACGGACGATCTCCCGGTTCTCCTTGGCCTTCGCATCGCTTGGACGATCCTTCAGCACCGTCTCGTAATGCTGGAGGGCGTTATTCCAGTCGGAGAGCTTGGCCTCTTTCCCATCGGCCCCCTCGCCGGAACGGACTAGGGAATTCGCGAGATTATAAGTTGCGGCATCCCTGATCTTCGGATCCGTCGAGGTCATCGCGGCGGCAAAGTAATCGGCAGCCTTTTTAAAATCACCCGCCTTGTAAGCCGCCGCTCCGGCGTCGAAACGGATCTCCGGGGCATTGGCACCGGATTGTAGGCGTCGTTCAAACTCCTGAAGCGCTCCCTGATAGTTGCCCTGCTGGTAGTCGTTGATACCAGAGGTCGCCGCGCGCAACGAACCGGGAGTCAGGAGAATCAGGAGTGTGGGGATCACCAGCGAAGAAAGCACCTTCTGTCGACGTCCCTCTCCAAGTACGGACCAGAGGACGAGCAAGAAAAGTGCGAATCCGACTGGCCAGGCATAGCGCTCGATCGGCTTGTGGGCGCTCAGCACCCCCGTTTCCTGCTGGTCCATGGGAACGATTCCTTTCTCGTAGATGATCGAGGCGGCATCCTGACCATAGGGGAGATAAAAGCCCCCCGTTTCCTTGGCTATCTCGGTGAGTCGAGCTGCATCGAGCTTGGAATTCACAGGGCGCCCGCCCTCATCACGGACAAAATCATTCCGCCCCTCCTCCGTCTTGATCGGGATCAGTGACCCAGCGGCTGAACCGAATCCGATCGTAAAGATCCGGATTCCTGCAGCCTCCGCCTCCTTGGCGGCTTCGACGCCGCTCTCGTCCAACTCCTCGCCATCCGTCATCAGCACCAGGGCCCGACTCATCGTCTCACCCTTGCCGAAGGCCGCAATGGCGAGCCTGATCGCCGAGGCGATGTCAGTCCCCCCTTTGGGTATCGTGTTTGTATCCAGATCATCGATGGAGGTCAGAACAGCCCCCTTGTCAAGGGTCAGTGGCGCCTGCAGGAACGAGGTCCCCGCAAAAGCTATCAGACCCACACGGTCCCCCCTCAGCAGGTTAAGCAAATCCTGAGAGATGAGCTTCGCTCGACCAAGACGGGTCGGGGCCGTGTCCGTGGAGAGCATGCTGCGGGAGGTGTCGATCGCGATGATAACGTCGCGTCCACGGGATTTGATCTCCTGATCGATTGATCCATAGCGGGGTTTCGCCAGTGCGAGGATCACGCAGGCGATTGCCAGCAGCAGCGAGGCGATGCGCAGGTTACGCTTGAAATGACTTACCTGACCGGCGAGGGACTGCTGGAGTCGTGGGGCCAGGATCTTGGCCAGCAGAGCCTCACGTCGACGAGAAGCATCAAAGAAAAACCAGAGTACGGGTGCAAGAAGCATTAAAGCCCAGAACCATTCGGGGGAGCCGAATGTCAACCGGTCATCGAGTGCTGTCAGAAAAAAAGAATACATGGGGCAGAGGATCAGGGCAGGCGACGCCAGAGGGTCTGTGAGAGAACGGCCTCGGCGATCAGAAGCCCGGCGGCGATCAGGAGAAACAGCGAGAAATAATCGTGGTAATCGGCGCTCTTCTCGACCTCGACCTTGGTCTTCTCCAGGCGATCGATCTCCTTGAACGACCTATTCATAGAGGAGGTGTCGGTGGCTCGGAAATACTTGCCGTCACACATTTGTGCGATCTGCCCGAGTAACTTCTCGTCGATTGGGAAGTACCCGGCAGGGAGATCCATCAGCACTGTGCGACCATCCTGGAGCTTCACGGGGAACGGGATCGGGTCGTTGCTCCCGGCGACGATGGTGTAGATCTTGATGCCCAGCGCCTTTGCCGCCTCGGCCGCTGTGAGCGGAAGAACCTTCCCGGCGTTATTGGCCCCGTCAGTCAGAAGAACAATGATTTTTGTCTTGGAGTCCCTATCCTTCAGCCTGTTGGCCGCTGAAGCGAGGGCAGAACCAATGGCCGTGCTATCCTCGACCATGCCAATCTGAACGCGGTCGAGATTCTGGATCAGCCAGTCATGATCGAGGGTCAGGGGACTTACTAGGTAGGGGCGACCAGCAAAGGCAATGATGCCAATACGGTCGTTGGGACGAGCCTCGATGAAGTCCTGGGTGACGCGCTTCACCATATCGATGCGGTTCATCCTCTTGTCGCCGACCACATAATCTTCGGCTCGCATCGATCCCGAGACATCAAGTACCAGCATGATATCGACACCGCTGGCGGTGACATGTTCCAGGGTGTGTCCGATCTGGGGACGTGCAAGTGCCACGATGAGACAGGCCATCGCCCCGTAGATCAGCGAGGAAAGCACGGCTCCCGCATGGGAGCGCCGCTTCTTGCCGACAGCCACCACAAGCTGCGTTGAGGAAAAGAGAATGCCTGGCGTTCCACCGATCTTTCCTCGGAGCAGAGCAAGCAAGGGAAGCGCCAGCAGGCCCAGAAGTAGCCAGGGATGCGCAAACGAAAAAAATGTTCCTGTAGCCAGAATCATCGAGGCATTCATACGACCTTGGGGGCACCAGCTTCCGGGTTGTTCTTATCGACGGGTTGCTCACCACTTCGGACAAATGATTCCGCGGCCTCGATCAGAGCAAGCCGCTGCTCCGAAGTCGCCTCACCTTGGGCATATTTCAGATAATCGGAACGGTGCAGAAACTCCGCCAGCGCCTCCTGCTCCGCAGGAACAAACCGCAACGATCCCTGCAGCGACACCAGGAACTCCTCGGTGGTCTGACGTGGCGCCGCGAGTCCAAGCGCCTCTCCCAGAAATCGACGCAGCACATCGGAGACACCGACCCCGAAGTCGTGATCGCTTCCCTGCGAGACGGTTCCTCGCAGACGTGACAGGGCATCGAGAGCAGCCTCACGGGGCGTGATTACCGAGGCCTTCTTTTTACCCAAGAATTTCCATACCAGACCTCCTGCGACTGCCACCACCAGCAGAACAATCAGGATCAACCCAAGAGGGCCCGAGAAGAAGGGCAGTGGTCCGACGATATCATGGATCGGGGCCGGAGTGGGACCCACAGCTCCCGGCGCAAAGCTCAATCCGGGAGCTGGAGCGACTCCGACGGCTCCTTGGGGTGCATTCGTCATGCCGCCATCCTCCTTCCTCGCCTGTCGAAGAAATTCCGCAAAACAGGCAGGTAGTCCTTGTCCGTTCGGAGAGAAACCATGTCGATGCCGCGCGAGCCAAACATGCTGGTGAGATCCTTCGTACGCAGCGCTGCTAGGTCTGCGTAATTTTGTGTGATGGCACGCCTTGAAGTGTCGACCTCTATCTGTTCGCCGGTCTCGGGATCCTCGAGGAGGATGACACCCACATCAGGAAGCTCCTCTTCAGCAGGATCCACGATTGGAAGCGCCACCATGTCATGACGCCTTGCGGAGACGGTCAGCGGACGGGTGAAGTCTCCCGTGAAAAAATCGGAAATCACGAAGACCACCGCCCGACGCGTGATCAGCTTGTTCATGTATTCCAATGCTCCGGCGAGATCCGTACCGCGTCCCTTGGGGTCAAAATAGAGCATCTCTCGGATCAGTCGGAGGATATGATGACGGCCCTTCTTTGGAGGAATGAAGAGCTCCACTCGGTCGCTGAAGAGCAGCAGACCGACCTTGTCGTTATTGTGAATCGCGCTGAAGGCAAGGATCGCCGCGACTTCGGCCGCAAGCTCCCGCTTGCTCTCCTGGACACTGCCGAAGTTCCCCGAGGCGCTGACATCGAGGACGATCATCACCGTCATCTCACGTTCCTCGGTGAATTTTTTGATATAGGGCTCACCCGTACGGGCGGTCACGTTCCAGTCAATCGCACGGATCTCATCGCCGGGCGAATAGGGGCGTACCTCCTCGAAGTTCATCCCGCGCCCCTTGAAGACACTCTGGTACTGCCCGGCAAAGGAGGACTCCACGAGTCGGCGCGTGCGCAACTCGAGTCGCCGGATCTTGCGAAGGATATCCCGTGTGTCGTTCATCGGTGGAGTGTCGGAGCGGACTGACTCTCGTCAGGACGGACCCTAATTCCGGATCAGGGAACAGGCATTCCCTCAAAGACGCGCTTCACGATTTCCTCGGAGGAAATGGACTCGGCCTCCGCCTCGTAGCTCACGGCAACGCGATGCCTCAACACCTCGGTGCCGACCGACTTCACGTCATGCGGTGTCACGTAGCCGCGACCGTTCAGGAAGGCGTGCGCCTTCGCGGCCAATGTCAGGTAGATCGTGGCACGCGGGGAGGCACCGTAGCGGATGAGACCGTCCAGCTTGAGGTTGTAATTGGCGGGTTCACGCGTCGCCCAGACCAGGTCGACGATGTAGTCCTTGACCCGATCATCAACAAAGATCGCGTTGACCACATTGCGTGCCTCGAGGATCTGCTCACGGGTGACAAGCGCGTCGACATGGGTCTTGGGCGAGGAGGTCGCCATCGCGTCGAGGATGGAGCGCTCCTCACTGCGGGTCGGATACCCCACGACGACCTTCAGCATAAAGCGGTCCAACTGGGCCTCGGGCAGGGGATAGGTCCCCTCCTGCTCCAGCGGATTCTGTGTTGCAAGGACAAGGAAGGGATCAGGCAGCTTAAAGGTCTCTTCACCGATCGTGACCTGACGCTCCTGCATCGCTTCGAGGAGCGCACTCTGAACCTTGGCTGGGGCGCGATTGATCTCGTCGGCCAGAATAAAGTTGGCAAAAATGGGGCCCTTGCGCGTGGTGAAGACTCCCTCGCGCGGATTGTAGATCAAGGTTCCTACCAGATCCGCAGGCAGAAGATCCGGTGTGAACTGAATGCGGGAAAAGTCAGCATGGATACAGGAGGAGAGAGTCCGGACCGTGAGGGTCTTCGCAAGTCCTGGCACACCCTCGAGAAGGACATGGCCATTGCCAAGTAGACCGATGATAAGACTGCGGACAAGGCCCTGCTGGCCGATGACCACACGACTCATTTCCTGCGTGAGTGGCTTGACCCAGGTGCTGGCTTCCTGGACGCGACGATCGAGTTCTTGGACGGATGGATTCATAAATCAGGGTTATTGAGACGACTGCTTGGATTCTTTGTGTTCTATGTGATTTCGATGAAGGGTTGGTCTAAGCCCTAGTTTCGTTATTAGGCAGCATTTTTTCAGACAAGCAGGAATCGGATGTGTTCAAAGATTTTTTACCGCTGGAGTTCCGTGATTCATCAGCCCACGTAACTCCAGCGCTCTGTTCCCTGTTTCCAAAAGGCCATCTTGAGTCGAAATCAGCGTGTAGTGTCCCATCTTGCGACCATTCTTTGCCTCTCTCTTCCCATATAGATGCAGGAAGAGTCCCGGTTCGCGTAACAGGAGTTCCCAGTCGGGCTCACCACCGCTCCAAAGGTCTCCCAGAAGATTAATCATCACACCAGGGGAACGGAGATCCACCGGCCCGAGAGGCAGACCACAAACCGCGCGGATATGCTGGGCGAACTGACTGGTCATGGTTGTCTCCATCGTGTGGTGCCCTGAGTTGTGGGTACGCGGCGCCAACTCATTCACGATCAGGTCGCCGTTCTGCATAACGAAGAACTCGGCGGTAATCAGGCCGACGACACCGAGCTTTTCCGCGATTGCCGAGGTGATCTCCTGCGCTTTGTAAAGAACGGTGGGATCAAGCTGAGCTGGTACGGTGGTGACATCAAGGATGCCATTCCGATGAACATTGGCCTGCACGGGAAAGCAGAGCGTATGCCACTGATGTCTCTGCGAAGTCCTCGCACAAATCACCGAAGCCTCCGAGACAAAGCCAATCCGCTGCTCCAGCACGGCGCGGGGGGTGGAGAGTTGCTTCCAGGCACTCTCAATATCATCGCCCGGCTTCAGGGAAATCTGTCCCTTCCCATCGTAGCCAAGGACCGCTGTCTTCAGAATCGAGGGGGCGTTCAGATCAGCAAGCCCTGCCCCCAACCCCTGCGCCGAGGTGATGACCCGAAAAGGAGCCACGGGAAATCCATTGTTCTTAAGGAACTCCTTCTCCAGCACGCGATCCTGGCAGACACGCACGACTGCAGCAGAGGGTCGAACCGGCACGCGAGTTTCCAGGAACTCCAGCGCACCAATTGGGATGTTCTCGAACTCGATCGTCACGACATCAACAGCCTTTGCAAACCGGGCCAGAGCATCCAGATCGTCGAAAGGAGCCGTGATAGAGAGGTCCGCACAGGAGCAGGCCGGACCATCGACCGCTTCATCAAAGACCACCACCCGGTAGCCGAGACTCTTCGCGGCCATGGCGGACATCCGCCCTAGCTGGCCGCTTCCCAGGATGCCGATCGTCGCGCCTGGAAGGAAGATTGCCCCGGGAACGGGGAATTTGCCTTCCGAAGCCGCAGGAGCCCCGTTACTGTTGTCACCTTCGATTTTGATCATGGATCGTCTTCTGTATCTGCTCGCTTTATCGGTTGTCACCCTGATCCGACTGCTCCCCATCACGTTCTGTTTCGTTCTGGGACAAGCTATCGGACTTCTGGTGTGGCTGATTCTGCCCGGCTACCGCCGTCTCTCCAAACAGAATCTCCGGATTGCCTTCGGCCCTTCGCTTACGGACAAGGAGGCATCCAGGATCACCTTGAAGCATTTTCTTAATCTCGGGGCAAATATCATCTGCTCGATCAAGATCCCGGCCCTGAGCGAGAAGAAGCTTCGCTCCCGACTCCGCTTCGACCAGGAATCGAACTGGCAGGATTGGATCGTCGGAAAAAAAGCCGAGGGTCGGGGCACCGTCGCCGCACTGAGTCATTTTGGAAACTGGGAGATCAATGCTCAGATCGCCGAATTCGTGAAACCTCGCCAGGCTGGATGCGTCTATCAGGCCCTTCGCAGCCCACTCATGGATGATCTTGTGAACCGCGACCGCCGTAGCCGTGGCGTGCATACCTTTGATCGCAAGAAGGAGATGCAGGGAGCCGCCACACTGCTTAAGGAGGGAGGGGTCGTCGGCGTCCTGACGGATCAGCATGCGGGGAACGCCGGAATCTGGATGCCACTCTTTGGCAAGCTCGCCTCAACCTCACCTCTGGCCGCGAGCCTGGCCCAGCGCACCGGATCGCTTCTCTCCATGGTGAGCGTCCGTACCGTGGGGTTTGCCCGCTGGGTCATCCATACCAGCGATCCCGTGCCGACCGAGGGACGAGACATTGCGGAGATTACCATGGATCTCAACCTCCTGCTGGAGCGCGAAATCCATCGCTCCCCCGCCGATTGGTTCTGGGTTCATAACCGCTGGAAGCTCCCCCATCCGAACTTCCTGCTCAGCAGTGCTAAGCGCGGCATTCACGTGCCCGGCGGGCAGGATCCTGAGAAGCTTCAGTCCCTGCATCTCCTGATCCGCTCCCCAAACTGGCTGGGCGATGCCTGCATGGCGGCTCCAGCGATTCGCGCCATCAAGTCAGGACGACCTGATCTTCACCTGACCATCCTCTCTCCGGAAAAGCTCGCCCCGCTCTGGAGAGAGATCCCCGAAGTAGACCAAGTGCTTGAGATTCCCGCCAAGGCCTCTCCTCGCGCCGTGGCACGAATGATCAAAAAAGCAGGGCGGTTTGACGCTGCATTCCTACTGCCGAATTCCATGCGCAGCGCTCTCGAGGTCTGGTTGGCGAAAATCCCAAGACGCATCGGACGGGATATCCATCGCGGAAAGCGTTTCCTGAACCAGATGATGACCACATCACGGAATGTTCATCCGACCATCCATCAGAGCGAGGAACTGTTGAACATCATCCGTAATCTTGGTGGTGAGGCTCCCTCCCCGAGAATTCCCCGCACTCAACCCACGGGGCCCGTGCGTGTCGCCCTCTGTCCCGGCGCCGAGTACGGACCCGCCAAACGCTGGCCTTTGGAACGCTACCGCTCGGTCATGGAGGAGATCTCCAAGAATTACGAGCTCACCTGGCTCATCGTTGGAACGGCCAAGGAAGCCGATCTCGGGGAAGCTCTCTCAAACAACTTCCCCGGCTCGGTTGAGAACCTCTGCGGCAAGACCACACTTCCGGAACTCATAGCTGAACTCAAAGGCTGTTCCCTGCTGCTGACGAATGACACCGGCACGATGCATCTGGCGGATCTGCTGGGCGTCCCGGTCGTTGCGATCTTCGGATCGACCGAGCCAACCCTGACGGGACCCACTGGAGTGACTCAACCTCCCCACCGAATCATCAGGCGCAAGGTCGAGTGCAGCCCCTGCTACCTCAGAAAATGCCCCATCGACTTCCGCTGCATGAAGGAGATCACCGTCGAGATGGTGACCTCAGCGGTCACGGAATCATTGAGTGCCTTGGAAGCGTTAAAAGGTTGAAACGTTAAAACGTCCTTCTCTTTGCATCCTTCGCTTAATCACCCTTCTAACTTTTTCCCATTATAACCCGTCCCTTATTCGAATGCTCACGATCAAAAAACTCAAAAAAACCATCGGCGGCCGCACCCTCTTCGAGGAGGCCGACATGCAGGTCAACTATGGCGAGCGCGTCGCCTTGGTCGGACCCAATGGCGCTGGCAAATCAACCCTCTTTTCCCTGCTGCTAAAAAAAGATGAAGCCGATTCGGGCACGATCGAGCGCGATGAGTGGACGATGATCGGGCATCTCGCCCAGGAGGGCGAGGCCACGGGCGATGAGACCGTCCTTGATGTGGCCACAGGTAGAGCCGGAGAGATTCCCGCGCTCGAAAAACAGCTCAGAGAACTCGAAGAGGCGGGCACCGTCGATACGCCGGAGTATAGCGAAGCCTCCTCCAAGCATGCCGCCCTGAGTGACCCCAAGGTCGAGGCCAAGGCAAAGAAGATCCTCGGAGGTCTGGGCTACAAGCAGGAGGACTTCGAACGGAAGGCCAAGGAACTGAGTGGCGGCTGGGTCATGCGTGCCCATCTCGCGCGACTTCTTGTCATGGAGCCCGATTTGCTCCTGCTCGATGAGCCGACCAATCACCTCGACCTTGTCTCCCTGCTCTGGCTGCAGAATTACCTCAAGACCTATCCCGGCGCCGTACTCCTGATCTCTCACGACAGGCAATTTATGGATGAAATCATCCAGACGGTTTATGAGATCGCCGAGTGCCGTTTGCAGTCGTACTCGGGGAATTACAGCGCCTTTCTTGAGGAGCGGGATGCCCGCTACGAGCGGCAGAATGCCGCTTACAAGAACCAGCAGAAGGAGATCACCGATCTGCGCGAGTTCTATGACCGCTTCCGTCAGGTCGCATCCAAGGCCTCCCAAGCCATGAGCAAGCTCAAGCAGATCGAGCGCATGGATCTGATCGAGAAGCCACTCCCTCCCCGCAAGCCGTTCCGCTTCCAGATTCCCCAACCTCCGCGCGGGGGACAACGATCCGTCATTCTTGAGGAGATCCACATGGCCTATCCCACCTCCCAAGGCGAACGGAAGGTCTACTCGGGCCTCGATCTCACCATCGAGCGACTGGAGCGCACTGTCCTGGTGGGACCCAACGGCGCAGGCAAATCAACCCTGCTCAAAATCCTTGCCGGCGTGCTTGAATTCCAGAAAGGGAAGCGAATCGAGGGACCGAATGCGAAGATCGGCTACTTCAGCCAGCACCGCGCCGCCACACTCGATCCGAACAAGTCGATCCTCGACGAGGTCAGGGCCTCCAATGGAGAACTCTCCGAGAATGATGCCCGCGGCATTCTGGGCTCCTTCCTCTTCAGGAAGGATGACATCTACAAGAAAACCTCCGTCTTGAGCGGCGGCGAGAAGACACGCCTAAATCTGGTAAAGTTCCTGGTCGATCCACCGAACCTCCTCCTCATGGATGAGCCGACCACCCACCTCGACATCCACACCGTGGAGTCGCTGATCATGGCGCTCAGCGCCTACGAGGGGACGCTGGTCTTTATCAGTCACGACGTTCACTTCATTCGCAAACTGGCCACCAAAGTCCTCCATGTGAACAACGGCAAGGTAACCCCTTACTTAGGAACCTATGATGACTTCCTGGAAAAGGTAGGAGCACTGGGCAACGAACGCGAGGCACTTACCGCCTGACGGCTCGGGATTTTGGCGATGAAGTTTTGTGCTAAAAGCGCAAACACTCAACCATTTCGCGAGTAGCCTGCTCTAATCCCACAAAGAGAGCACGCGCGACGATGGAGTGACCGATATTCAGCTCCACCAACTGCGGAAGGGTTAGGATCGGACCGACGTTGGTGTAGTTGAGACCGTGGCCGGCATTCACCTGGATCCCGGCATCAGTGGCTAGACGAGCAGCCTCGATCAAGCGGACTAGCTCGGCTTCACGGGCGGCACCAGATGCCTCGGCATAGGCTCCGGTGTGGAGTTCCACGACGGGAGCCCCGAGCGCAACCGCAGCGGCGATCTGATCTGGCTCTGGATCGATGAAGAGGCTGACGCGGATTCCCGCATCGCGCATGGCTTTGAGGGTTGGTTCGAGGGTAGTGCGATGGGTGACGCAGTCGAGACCACCCTCGGTCGTGACTTCCTCTCGACTCTCAGGGACAAGACAGACATCGGCAGGAAGGACCTTCAGAGCGATCGCCACGATCTCGGGGGAGTTGCCCATTTCGAGATTAAGCTTGGTTACGATCGCCTCCTTGAGGCGGAAGATATCACGATCAACGACGTGGCGACGATCCTGACGCAGGTGGGCGGTGATGCCGATAGCCCCTCCCCGTTCAGCGGCCAGGGCCGCCTCAACGGGATCGGGTTCGACGTTGATGGAGCTAGCGTTTTTTGCGTAACGAGCCTGCCGCACGGTAGCGACATGATCGATATTAACGCCGAGGAATGCTCCCACCTTGATTCTTTGGTTAGTGCCTGAAATGACGAGTGCCGGTGAAGACCATGGCAACGCCACGCTCGTTGGCGGCGGCGATCACCTCGGGATCACGGACGGATCCGCCCGGCTGAATGGCAGCAGTCGCTCCTGCTTCCGCAGCCGCAATGAGACCATCCGGGAATGGGAAGAAGGCATCGGAGCAGACAACGCTTCCCTTGAGGGAGAGGCCGGCCTCGCCAGCTTTCCAGACAGCGATCCTGGAGGAATCGACGCGGGACATCTGTCCGGCACCGATACCGAGGGTACGATTCTTGCCGGCATAGACGATGGCGTTGCTCTTCACATGCTTGACGACCTTCCAGCCGAATTCCATCGCCTCGATTTCATCCTTGGTCGGAGGACGACTGGAGACGACATGGTGCTCGATGCTTCCGGGGCCCTCTTTCGCGGAGACATCGGCATCCTGGACAAGCATGCCGCCGATGACAGAACGGATATCACGATCCGTGGCGGGAATTTCTTGCAACAGGCGCATCAGTCGGAGGTTCTTCTTTTTCTGAAGCAAGGCACGCGCATCGACCGTGAATTCGGGCGCGATGATGACCTCACTAAAGATCTCGGAAATCGCTCGGGCGAGCGCATCGTCGACCGGACGATTGGCGATGATGATGCCACCGAAGGGTGCTGAACGGTCGGTTGCAAAGGCTTTCTCCCAAGCCTCGGCGAGGTTCTCATCGCTGCCGACGCCGCAAGGGTTGGTGTGCTTCAGGATGGCGACGGTCGGCTTCTCAAATTCACTGATCAGGCGGGTGGCTGCCGTGATATCGAGGATGTTGTTGAAGGAGAGCTCCTTGCCATGGAGCTTCTCAAAATAGTCGAAGAAGCTGCCGTAGAGTTCTGCTTCTTGGTGGGGGTTCTCGCCGTAGCGGAGGCGTCCGGCCAGAGGGAATTCAAGGGAGAGTGTCTCGCCCGGAGCGCTCTCGTTATCGAGATAGGAGCTGATGGCGCGGTCATAGGCACCGGTGGTGGCGAAAGCCTTCACCGCCAGGCGGGCACGCAGTTCGGGAGTGGTCTCACCATTGCCGGCCTTCATTGCCTCAAGGACGCGGGGATAGTCATCAGGATCGACAACGACGGTGACGGAGCGGTGATTCTTCGAGCCACTGCGGATCATCGAGGGACCGCCGATATCGATCTGTTCAATGGCCTCTTCCAGCGTCACTCCTTTCTTCGCCACGGTCTCCTCGAAGGGGTAAAGATTCACGCAGACGAGATCGATCGGCAGGATGCCATGCTCCGCAGCCTGCGCCTGATGCTTCGCATCGTCGCGAAGGAAGAGAAGACCGCCATGAACCTTCGGGATCAGGGTCTTCACCCGCCCATCCATCATCTCGGGGAAACCGGTGTAGTCGGAGATCTCCCGTACTGGGATATCTGCGGCGGCGATCGCCTTGGCGGTGCCTCCGGTGGAGAGCAACTCGACACCCTGCTCGTGCAGGCCGCGGGCGAAGTCGATGAGTCCCGTCTTATCGGAGACGGAGAGGAGGGCGCGTTGGATTTTCATGATCGGTATGCTGGAAAAAGTTGGAACTCCACTCCACTCAGGCATGGGTGAACTGGAGGCAGTAGAGATTGGAATAAAGCTCGGAGGAGTTCAATAGCTCGGCGTGGGTGCCGGTCGCCACGATTTGCCCCTGATCCATCACGACGATCATGTCGCTTCCGAGCACCGTCGAGAGGCGGTGTGCGATGGCAATCACGGTCCGTCCCTCGGAGAGGCTCTCAAGGGCCGACTGAATCATCTTCTCGGATTCGGAATCGAGCGCCGAAGTCGCCTCGTCGAGCAGAAGAATAGGCGCCGCTTTCAGCAGGGCGCGGGCGATCGCCAGACGCTGCTGCTGGCCACCGGAGAGGAGGCATCCCTTGTCCCCAACCACGGTCTCGTACCCCTGGGGCTGAGCCATAATGAAGTCGTGCGCGTAGGCAAGGCGGGCAGCCTCCTCGATCTCCGCCTTGGTAGCATCGAGCCTGCCGAAGCGGATGTTCTCGTAGATCGAGTCGTGGAAGAGGAAACTCTCCTGCGTGACGATGCCGATCTGCTCTCGCAGGGAGTCGAGGGTCAGGTCACGCAGGTCGTTTCCATCGATCAGGACCCTTCCCTGCTGGGGATCGTAGAAGCGGAGGAGCAGCGAGAGGATCGTGCTCTTTCCTGCGCCGCTGGCTCCGACGAGGGCGACTTTCTTGCCCGGTTCAATGACGAGATTCAGGCCTGTCACCGCATTCTCCGCCATCCCACCCTCGGCATTGGGGATGCCATAGGAGAAATTCACTCCCTCGAAGGCCAGGTGACCCCGCACAGCGCCGAGCGGTCGGGCCCCCGGCAAATCATGGATCGTCGGCTTGGTGGCAAGCAGCTCGATAATACTCGTGGCCGCCCCCAGGCAGTTCTGGATGGTCACGTGGATCTTGCTGATATTCTTGATCGGATCGTAGAGCAGGAACATACCGCCGAGCAGAGCGAGAAAGCTCCCGATGGTCAGATGAGAGAAGTAGACATAGAAGAGGGCCAACGAGACGCCAAAGGCAGAGACGGTCTCGATCATCGGCTGGACGATGGCACCGCTCTTGCTCGCCTTCATGCTGGAGCGGAATTGCTCCTCGCTCGACTTATCGAAGAGATTCAGCTGGAAGGCCTCGCGAGCGAAGGACTTGATCACCCTGATGCCGGCGAAAGACTCCTGCAGGATCACGGCCATGACACCCGCCTCGTTCTGCATCGCACGGGAGGCCTTCCGGACACGGCGCCCGTAGACGATGACCGGCACCAGACAGATCGGGAAGAGCACCAGTGAGAAGAGCGTGAACTTCCAGTCGATGTGCAGCAGCACAAGAATGGCCCCAATAGCAGTCAGGGGCTGTTTCACCAGGTCCCCAACGATGGTGACCATCGACTGCTGAGCAACCATCGTGTCATTCAGGACACGGGAGAGCAGGCGGCCGGACTGCGATTTGTTGAAGAAATCGAGCGACTGGCCCATGAGATGGCCGAAGACCCGGCGACGCATGTCGCGCAGGGCCCGCAGACTGACCCAGGTGAGGCAGTAGACATTCGCGTAGGAGAGCAGGCTGCGCAGGATCATCACTCCCGGGATGAGCAGGGCCATCCAGAGGAAGGCATCGATTTTCGGCCCCTGGCCGAGCGTCGCCCCCTTCATCATGTCCGCTTGGCTAAACTTGCCTTGGAATGCGGTATCGCCGATCCATCGGATCAGCAGGAGCATCGAGCTATTGACCGCCGCGAAACCAATCCCGGCCAGCAGGCCAAGTGCAATACGCTTCTTGTAGGGAGCAAGATAGCCCACCAGTTCACGGAACGGACCCCAGCTCTTGGGAAGATACTTGAAAAGAAGAAATTCAGGCTTCCCTTCAATAGAATGAGACTGCTGGTGGTCGGACATGAAACGTTGAGACTACAGGGAGGGGTGACGCAGCAGGAGAAAAAAACCACCTCCCGTGATCCAGTTTGTATAGAGCTCGAGCACCTCTGGGCCGACTAAAACCCAGAGAAGTGCTCCCAAGGCCAGATAGGGACCGAAAGGAATCCTTCCACCGGAGCGGCCACGGGTGAGAGCCATCATCACGACACCGATCAAGGCACCGATGATCGATCCGGCAAAGAGCGAGAAGAGCACTCCCTTCCACCCTAGGAAGGCTCCGATGCAGCCCAGGAACTTCACATCGCCGAAGCCCATCGCCTCACGGGGCAAGGTGATCATGGTCACCTCAGTCCGGATAGGCATCAGCTCGGAGATCCCCTCATAGGGCCAGAAGCGCTCACCATAGGTCACCCCACGAGGATCAAGAGTCAATACCCCTCCCTGCACACCTTCCACGCCAACCTCAGCCTGGAGACGCTCCCCGTTGATCTCGAGCCAAGCACAGGTGGCCTCGACCTGGTCCATCTCGCGATAGAAGAGATCGGCCAACGGGATCCGCTCCTCACCAAAAATCAGCTGCGGCTCTTCATCGGTTCCCGTGATCTCCAGAAGCGTCGGAGCCTCGGTCCTGATCCTACGTCGGCCGAAGGCGAGCTTCCCTAACTCCACAACGCCCCAGAGCAGGAAGAAGCCCAGTGCGGCTCCGAGCAGTGAGAGCAGAAGCCCCTGCCACCAGACCACGGCTTCCATCATTCCCGGAACGAGCACGGAACAGACCACTCCGGCAACAATCCCCCCTTTGGTGATCTCATCCGGGATAATCAGATGGTCGAAGTCGATGAAGGTCGCCGCAACCAGCAGCGAGAGAAAGAGCCAGAAGACCGGTGCCTGGGGCAGACCGAAGCGTCCCCAGGCGAGCAGGTAGAGGAGTGCCGTCAGCAGCTCGACCAGCGGATAACGGATCGCGATCGGCATCGCACAGCCCGAGCAGTGACCGCGCAGAAGCACCCAACTGGCCACCGGCAGATTCTCATGCCACGGGATCGTTTTGCCACAGCCGGGACAGAAGGACCGCTTGGGGTTCAGCAGCGAGATGCCGAGGGGCAGGCGGTGAATGACCGCATTCAGAAAAGATCCCGTGATCAGCCCAAGCAGACCGACGGCGATCCAGGAGACCATCGCAAGTGAAGCGGAAGCCGGGCCGATCAATTCCTCAACGATTCAAGTATTCAGTGCGGGTGCTTACTCCCGAGGGAGTCGTTCCTCGACGATCTCGCAGAGGACATGAAGTAGAAACTGTTGGGCTTCCTGGATTCGGGCGGTCTCGACCCCGGGAACGATCAGCTCGATATCGGCGGCTCCCTTGGTGAAGCCACCTCCCTTACCCAGGAAGGCGATCGTCTTCACCCCGTGCCTGCGAGCCTCCTCCAGAGCTGCCAGAATATTCCGCGACTTGCCACTCGTGGTGATCACGATCAGAACATCGCCCTGCTTCCCGAAGGCGGCGACCTGACGGGCGAAGACCTCGGTGAATTCGTAATCATTCCCGATCGCCGTCAGCAAACCGGCATCGACGGTGAAAGCCATGGCCGGATAGGGTCGGCGGTCCTCCTTGAAGCGGCAGGTGAACTCCGTCGCGAGATGGGCGCTGTCGCTGGCGCTTCCGCCGTTGCCGCAGAACATCAGCTTGTTGCCGGCCAGCAGCGCATCACCGGCCATGGCGGCGGCTTTTTCCAGATCGGCCTGCAGCGGAGGCAATGCCTGGAGGACTTCCTGAAGCGAGTGAAGGGAACTTTGGAACTGGCTCATCTAGGGGACATTGGAGAGGAGGGCGAAAGGCGTCAAGAGCGGCATCGTCCCCCTCCTCTTGCTTCCTCCCGGTGGATTGACAGCGTGCAAGGCAACCGCTTTGATCGACGCTTTATGGGCGTTCCCACCGAAGTTCTCCATCACCGTATCCGGCATGCCATATCGTCCATGGCTCCGGCACTGGCTCTCCTTTCCCTTCTGCCGTTTCTCCTGCTGGGAGGATGCGCCACGAGCCAAGAGCCTCCTCAGGTGAAATTGGACCAGGCAAACGTCCTGCCACTCTCGATTAACCCGGCCTTCACCTTCCGGAAAGAGACCCAGTTCCTGAATGACCCCGCCCTCTTCCAAAAGGAGGCTGGGAAACCGAACGAAGCCATCGAATTCGAGCGCCGCTACTACATGTGGCCCGCCACCACCTCCCTCGACAAGGATCAGCTGAAGGGTAATTACTTCAACTTCTTCTGGTGGAATCACGGCACCCCGGCTGATGTCACGGTGCGCTTGGAGTACCGCCAAGCCAACCTCAGCAACTTCGTGATGGCGCGCGAGAAGAGCTACAGCAATGTGAAGGGCTCCATCTGCACCCGCTTTTCCATCATCGGCGACGATTATCTCGAGAATGGTCAGGTTACGAACTGGCGCTGCCTTCTCATCGTCGACGGCAAGATTGTTGCCCTCACCCAGTCCTACCTCTGGAAGTAGCAATCCTGATACAGGTCTCCACTCACTCACCCCCATCCATCTCCATGCTCCCAGAAATCGAAAAGCTCCTTGTCCTTCAGGATCGCGACCAGAAACTTCGCGCCGTCCTCACCGAGATCGCCGCACTTCCCGGGGAAAAGGCAGCCCGCGACCGCGAATTCAAGGCCGCCGATGACCGCCTCGAGGCAGCTCGTAGCCGACAGAGGGAGATCGAGGTCGAGCGCAAGAAACTCGAAGTCGAGGTGAAGGCCAAGCAGGACCAGATCTCCCGCTACAAGAACCAACAGCTTGAGACCCGCAAGAACGAGGAATTCTCCGCCCTGCGCCACGAGATCGAGATGGCCGAGAAGGTCATCATCGAACTCGAGGACCGCGAACTCGTTCTCATGGAAGAGGCCGAAAGCCTCAAGCCTTCACTCCAAGCCGCCCAGGAAGCCCACGCCGCCGAGAAGAAGAAGGTCGAAACCCACATGGCCTCGCTCGTCACCCGCAAGGAGAACCTCGATGCCCGTCAGAAGGAACTCGAAGCCGAGCGCCCCAGCTTCATTACTGGAATCGACGAGGATCTCCTCGACCGTTACAACCGCCTCTTCAAGAGCAAGAACGGCATCGCTCTCGTCACCGTCGAGCATGGCGTCTGCGCCGGTTGCAACATGCAGGTCACCCACCAAGCGATCCTCGAAGTGAAAGCCGAGAAGGAGATCGTCGGATGTCCGCAGTGCGGGAGGATCCTCTACGAGCCTCAATAGTTTGGAGCTTGGGATTCTGCCTCGATCCTAATCTTATAACAGATGCAGGCTGCTGTTTTCTCGAAAATTGAAGATGTGCTAATCGTAATCGCGAATGTGAGTTTTGTGCTGCAGATAATTTATTTTCAAAAACTCATCACACTTCTGCGCTCAGATTATCAGGATTTATGGATGCATTTGGGTAAGCCGAAGGGCTTTTTAACGGGTGGATCAGAAAGTCGCTGGCTCTTTTTTGATATCATTTTAGGCACTCCTCATTGGGCACCCAAACACGAAGATCTTTTAGATAAAGTTCGCGAATTTCATCGCAATAGAAATCTCTGCAGAGGGTGTTTTATTCCAGCAATCGATTTCAACGTTCTTGAAAGCTGCTTGCCCCACTCTTAAGGGCTTGGAAGTTTTGATGCCGCGCTAGGCGTCGCGAGTGAAGCTGTAGCGAGCTACTGCGAACGAGCAGCAACAACGCGCGGCGCAAAAAGCGCAAGCCTGTTGAACTCTTAAGAGTTTAACATAGCGCGCATTTGGGCAAAGCCGTCGAACACCTCCTCATCCGACATCGGAGCTGAGAGAATCTCCTCCATACTCCCCGACTCAACTCCTTCGCCGGCGAGCTCCAGCAGGAAGGGGCTCGGTGTACACGACATGACGCTGCCGAATTTTCGGCGGGTCGCGCAGTGAGTGATCGTCAGGCGGTGACGCGCACGGGTGATGCCCACATAGAGCAGGCGGCGTTCTTCCTCAACCGTCCCCTCGCTCTTGGAGCGCTCATGGGGAAGAAGCCCATCTTCGGCACCGACGAGCCAGACCTCGGGATACTCGAGACCTTTCGCGGCATGGAGGGTGATAAGAGTCACGCCCTCGCGCTCCTCGGCCTTCTCCTCCTCGCGTTCCTGCTCCAGCATAAGGCCGTCAAGGAACCCGCGGGCTCCATCCTTCGGATGACGCTGGCAGTAGCCGGTGAGGGCATTGAGTAGTTCCCGGACATTCTCCTGACGGTTATCGGCCTCCTCATCGGTCTTGCAACTTTTCTTGAGATCCTCGAAGTAGCCACACTCTTCCAGAATCCCACGCAGAATCGCCGCGGGATCGGCTCCGGGGGTCTGAAGCTGGATACGGTAGGCACCCCAGTCCTCCGTGAAGCGCTGGATGGCACCACGGGTCTTTGCGGAGCTGACATCGAGATGCTCCGGATCATTCAGGATCGCAAGGAGACTCTTGCCATTCTTGGCACCCGCTTCGGTGGCGAGCTGAAGCGTCGCGCTACCGATTCCACGGGGGGGATTTGCTAGGACCCGCAGGAGGGCATTGTCATCGTCGGCATTCAGCAGGGCCCCAAGGTAGGCCACGACATCCTTCACCTCGCGACGGTCGAAGAAGCTCTTTCCTCCCACCACACGGTAGGGAATCTTCCGCTCGCGAAGCATCTCCTCAAATTGTCGCGACTGGGCATTCATCCGGTAGAGGATGGCAAAGGAGGTCCAGGGAAGAGCTTTGGAGCTTTGGGGGCCGGAGGCCTGGATCTCGTCGGCGATGAACTCGGCCTCGGTCTTGTCATCCATGGCCGAGAGAATGCGTACGGGATCACCATCCTTCCGGTCGCTCCAGAGGCTTTTGCCGCGGCGGCGGGAATTGTTTTTGATGAGCCGATTGGCGACCGAGAGGATGATGTCGGTGCTGCGGTAGTTCTGCTCGAGCTTGATAACCTCCGGGTCGGGGAAGTGTCGCTCGAACTCCAGCAAGTTCGCCGCCTCTGCTCCGCGCCATCCGTAGATACTCTGGTCGTCGTCACCCACCACGCAGATATTCGGCCGGTGATCGGCAGCCAGCAGGCTCACCAACTCGAGCTGGAGCTTATTCGTATCCTGGAACTCATCGACAAGGATATGCGTGTAGCGGGAGCGCCACTCCTCACGCGCCTCGGAATGGTCACGCAGGAGCGTGCGGGCCTGAAGCAGAAGATCATCGAAGTCCATTGCATTGAGCGTGCGAAGCTCGTTCTGGTACTTCGAGAAGAGACTGCCAAGAGCAGTGTCGGTCGTGTCGGGTTCGCCGATCCCGAGGTTCTTGGCCTTGCTGATGATGTTGCGTGCGAGATTCGGATCGAGAGGGTTCTCCTTGTCGTGGATGCGGGCCGCGATCTTCTTCATCAGCCCCATCTGGTCCCCTTCGTCAAAGATGCTGAAGTTCTCTTTGTACCCTAGGAAGTGTGCGTGCTTGCGGAGAAGTCGCACGCAGAGGGCATGGAACGTCGAAAGCGTGATGAGCTTTGCCTGCTCGGACTTCACGGCGGCGCCGACGCGCTCGCGCATCTCCTTGGCAGCCTTGTTGGTGAAGGTCACCGCGAGGATCGCCGCCGGATCGACCCCCTGAGCCACCAGCCAGGCGATGCGGGCCGTCAGGACGCGAGTCTTCCCAGTGCCGGCACCAGCAAGGATAAGCATCGGCCCCTCCGGATGGGTGGCGGCACGGAACTGCTCGGGATTGAGATCAAAGAGTCGGAAGCCGGACACAAAAAGAAAAGGATAAGAGATGAAGGATGTACGCTGAAAAGGAGGAGTGAGGCAGAGATTAATCTGGAAATCAGGAAATCAGGAATAGGGAACGAAAAAGATCATGTAAAAAATTCCACTTCCCCATTGCATCTTCGCATTCCATCCCATGATCTCTCTAAGGATGACAACCCTGTCATGACAGACCTAAAATGATCCTTAAGGGTTGCACCTCTGCGCTTGTGCCCTAAATTCCCTTTTCGTCATGACCAAGAGAGCCTTCATGATCCACTCACTGCGCATACTGCCCTTGCTGGCGGTCTTGCTTCTGCCCGGGTGTGCCCTCTTCGAAGAAGGAGCGGGCTTATCGGATTTCCGCACCGTGGTGCTGGACCCGGGTCACGGAGGCTATGACAACGGGGCCAAGGCCGTTCGCGGTCTTAACGAAAAAATGCTGACTCTCGATGTGGCCCGACGCGTCAAACCCCTTCTGGAGGGCCGCGGCTATCATGTGGTCATGACTCGCACGACGGATGTCTTCATCCCCCTTGGAGGACGCACGGGCATCTCGAACGCCCATCACGATGCAGCCTTTGTGAGCATCCACTGCAACTGGGCGAACAGGCGCTCGGCAAATGGCGTCGAGGCCTACTACTTCAACCCCCGCTCGGCACCCCTGGCAGCGAACATCCTCAGGGAAGTGGCTGGATGTTACGGATCACACAGCCGGGGAGTGAAGTTCGCCCGCTATTACGTTCTCCACCATAACGAACGCCCCGCAACGCTTCTGGAGATCGGTTTCATCTCCAATGCCAAAGAGAACGCCTCCCTGCAAGATCCTGCCGTAAGACAGCGGATCGCCGAGAAGATCGCTGTGGGTATCTCCAAGATCCACGGGGGTCATGCACCGACACTTGCCGGCGGGGGATAGGAAATGGGATCTAGGGAACCGCGGTTCCTTAAGAGAAGAGTCCCTTCAGGCGTTCGGTAAAACTTCGGTGAAGCGGTGTATTGTGATCGCCACAGAGTTCGGCGAAAGCCTCGAGGGCCTTTCTTTGCGAGTCGTCGAGTTTAGTTGGAACCTCCACCTCGAGTTTCACGTGGAGATCTCCCTTGGCATGGCTCTGAAGCCGCGGCATCCCGTGCCCCTTGACCCGGAAATCACTTCCTCCCTGCGTTCCCGCCGGGACTTTCATCTTCACGGTTCCCGCAAGAGTCGGCACTTCAATCTCGCCACCCAGCGCGGCAGTGACAAAAGGAATCGGCATCCGACAATGAAGGTCGGCTCCATCTCGCGAGAAGATCGCATGCTCCTTAAGGTGGATCACGACATAGAGGTCACCGGTACCGCCGCCCCTGCTTCCAGCTTCCCCGCCACCCGAGGAACGAAGGCGCGATCCCTCGTCGATGCCAGCCGGGATGGTGAGCTTGATGCGTGAGGATTTCTCGGCACGCCCTTCGCCTCCACAACTTTTGCACGGCTTGTCGATCGTCTGACCTGCGCCATGGCACTGGGGACATGGCTGAGCAACTTGGAAAAACCCACGCGACGCCACGACCTGACCGCGACCACGGCAGAGGGAGCAAGTGGAGACCTTGGCGCCCTTAGCAGCACCGGAGCCGCTGCAATCACCGCAGACATCGAGTTTGCGGAGTTCGATCTCCTTCTCACAGCCGCTGAAAGCCTCTTCGAGTGTGATGCGAAGATCGTAACGCAGGTCGGAACCACGCCCTTCCTGGCCGCCACCACCCCCAAAGAAATGGTCAAAAATTCCGCCACCTCCTCCTGAGGCACCGAACATCTCACGGAAGAGGTCAAAAGGATCATGCGATCCGCCACCTCCCCCTCCCATGCCACCCTGGAATGCGGCATGACCGTAGCGGTCGTAGGCGGCACGTTTCTCGGAATCACTCAGGATATCATAGGCCTCGGCGATCTCGCGGAAGCGCTCCTCGGCGGTGGTATCACCGGGATTCTTGTCCGGGTGATGCTTGACGGCGAGTTTGCGGTACGACTTCTTGATCTCCTCAAACTCGACGGTCCGTGTGACCTGCAGCACCTCGTAGTAACACCTCTTTGCCATGACGACGGATCCTTAGATAACTTAGACGTCTTAAGCGAGCTTGTTAACGATCACGCTCGAGGGACGAATAAGACGGTCTGAAAGTTTGTATCCACGGCGGAGTTGCCGGAGGACAACGCCCTCGGCATAGGCTGCGTCGGTCTCGTGACCAAGCGCCTCGTGAAACTTAGGATCGAAGGGCTGACCAACTGCATCGATCGGCTGGAGACCGCTGGAGACCAGGAAGTCACCGAGCTGGCGGTGCACCATTGCGAAGCCGTCGACAATTCCCTTCGCCGCTGTATCGCCACGCGCCGCATCGAGACCAAGTTCGAAATTGTCCAGAATTGGCAGCAGCTTCTCGAGAAGGCCGGCATTTGCAAATCGGATCGCCTCCTCCTTCTCCCGGATCATGCGCTTGCGGTAGTTCTCAAGATCGGCCGCTGCACGTAGGGCCTGGTCGCGGTAGCGCTCGACCTCTGCCTGAAGATTTGGCTCCGGCTCGTTTGCCACTGGATCAGCCTGGGGTGCTTGGGGCACGGCTTGTTCTGAAGTAGCCTCTTTGGAAGGGGTGGTCTCCTGATTTTTTGCGGGATCGGTTGTCGGATTCTTTTTCACGATGGTTGTTAATTAAAGCGTCAGAGCTTGCGGAGTGCAATGAGTGTGATGTCGTCGTGCTGAGGTTGGTTCCCGGCAAAGGCGATGACAGACTGGGAGAGTTTGTGAAGTATTTGGACGGCACCATCCCCGGCGTTAGCCACCAGGGTTTCCCTGAGCCTTTCGACACCAAACTCAAATCCCGAAGGGTCAAGCGCTTCCGTCAATCCATCCGTATAGAGAAGCAGTAGATCGCCTTTCTCCAAGCGGAACGCAAAATCATTGCAAAACCGATCGAAGACTCCTCCGCTGTCGATACCGACCGCCATTCCCTTGGGATTGAGACATTCGACCAGGGAACTTTCCCTTCGGAAAAGAAGCGGTGCGTCGTGCCCGGCACGGGCCAAGTGAGCCTCACCCGTTCGACGATTCAGCACCACATAGGCCATACTGATGAACATATCCTCCTTCATGTCGGGATAGAGTTGCCTGTTCACCGCCTGAAGGACGGAGGAGGGGGAGAGCTTGCCAGGAGCCTGGCTGCGGAGAGCGCTCCGACACATCGCCATGATGAGAGCCGCTGGGACACCCTTTCCCGAGACATCCGCGATGGCGATGCCCACATGATCGTCATTGACAGCAAGGTAATCGAAGTAATCCCCACTGAGCGTTCGGGCCGGAAGATTCAACCCGCTGATCTCGAACCCTTCCACATCCGGAGCATCGGCTGGCAGAAGGATCTTCTGGATTTCACCGGCGATCTGAATGTCGTGATCCAGTGCATGCTTCTCGCCTGCGGCAAGATGAATGGCTTGATTGAAGAGCGCGAACGCCGACTGCTCCAGAATGGCTTTGAAAAGCTCGATCTTGGCATCGCTAAAAGGGTCTTTACCTGTTTCCCTCGCAAGCGCCAGGACGCCCAGAAGTTTCTGGCGGTACATGAGGCGCCCCATGACCAGGGAGCCGAGTCCCTGGGCAGAGAGAGCTTCTGGAATATCACCACGGCGCCTTAGAAACCGTGGGTCATTCCAGTCACACGCCTCGCCTAGCAGCCCTACACCCACCCTGACGGATTGAAGTCGCACGAAACTTTCAATGGCCTGTGATTGTGAGAGAGAAGCCGCGGTCCCACCATCTGCGAGATTTGGAGGAAGAGTGACAAGAGGGGGGCACCCCTTTGAAAGAAAGGCCGGAAGCAGTTGCTCGCCGGATCGATCGGCAAGATACAAGGCACCCCCGTCGGCCTTCAGCAGGAGTTGTGCCCCCTCGACGATGAGGCGGTGGAGTTCTCCCGCGGGTACCCCCTCCGAAAAGGCGGCGCCCAAACCATGCAGAAAGTCAAAGACGCCCCGCTCTTCCTGATGAATCTCAGCGGTGCTGCGCTTCAGTTCACCGACCTTGCGCCGGGAGATGCTGACGATGATCCCAAGCACTACCATGACCGCAAACATGGCGACAATGGCAACAGGCTCGATGCTCCGAAGGATCATAGCGTTCAATCATGCAATGAAATCACGCCAAAGACCAGCTCCCAGCCATAATGCCGCGCTTAGGTTGATCCTTCGGGAAACGATTACCGCCCGCCGCCATCCCCACCCTGCTTCAAGTACTCGAGCACATCCCGGAACCGTTCGGCATTGGCGGGATTCGCCTCGATCAAGGCCTCATGCGCCGAAAGAATGACCTCTTTCTCGGCAGAGGTGTCGACAGGTAGCGCCATGAGCTTTACCCCCTCCTCTGCCGGTGTCCTCACAGTTGTACCTGCAGCCTCGATTCCGAAGAGAAAGTTCAGCCCGAGATTTTCCATCAGTTCGACATTCCGCGGTGTGACGTTGATCACCTGCAATGATCCCTGTCCAAGTTCGCGGAGGTTCTGGGAAATCCCTGTGAGGGTTCCCATGAAGGTGGAATCCATGTGTTCGCAGGAAGCCAGATCGACAACGAATTGACGGCGACCGCGCTGGATCATGGCCTGCACGAATTTACGGATCGATCCACTGCTCTGGAAGTTACCCCTTCCCTCGATCCTGATCCATACCTCTTGGTCGAAACATCCTGCACTGACTGTGGCGGGGGTGATCATGCTGATATCGGTAAAAAAGCTTTTATTAATCTTGGTGCATCTTCGGGTAACTGCCGCAGACTTTCGGAAAAAATCCAGCCTCTCCGAGCAGTCTCACCGCGCTCCGGAGGGCTTCGTCCTCCGCATGCCCGTCGACTTCCAGAAAGAGATGCAGCCCCCCTCCATGAGCAGGACGGCTATGGATGGAAATGACATTGACCCCCGAGGCACGGAAGGGCTCCAACGTAGAGGCCAAGGCACCCGTATGATTAGTCAGATGAAAAAGCAGCGCCGTCTGGTCGTCGCCAGAGCGGGCGTTCAGGGCCTTGCCGAGAACAAAGTATCGAGCGGGATGCGACCCCTCCTCACCCCCGAGCACAATCTGGGAAGAAAGTTGAACGCAGCTCGTCATGAGAAGCTCCAGCACGGTCGCGTCGGGCCCCTCGTCCCCCGAGGGGATAACTCCGCAATCGGCGCTACCTGAGGTTACCTCCTTGAAGAGTTCCGCATGATTGCCATGGAAGGTGTAGCGCACGCAGGCTCCGAATTGCTGCTTGGCCGCGAAATGGGTCCTCCCCGCCACACAACCCTCGCAGGCGATGACAGTATCTTTCTCAAGGGCCAATGAAGAGGACATGATCTCGCGGTAGATGGCGCGGATCGCCATCTCATCTAGAGGCCCCTCATTGCGCTCCACCAGCCGTCGCATCAGTTGCTCGGCACGCCCTGCGGCGTAGACGGGAGTACCGTTCCGCTCCTTGATCCGACCGATCTCCTGCGCCAGTCGCGCGCGCTCATTCAGAAGAGCAATCAGCCGCCCATCGATGGCGTCGATCGCGTCGCGAAATTTGGTGAGATCTTCCATGGAGCGCTCCAATGATCGATCAGCTCGCCGAGTGACTGTCCAGAGAAGCGTCATCACCTGGGGCCTCATTCCTGGATGAGGTCTCGATTTCCACTTCCTCTGCATCGAAAGCGACCTCCTCAAAAACCACCGACTCACGGACCTCGATGATTTCGGTCACATCGACCTCCTCAAGCACGGCAGCTTCTTCGATTCCTTCTGAAGCCTGCTGAACATCGGGTGCTACCTCATCAATCACACCCAGCACGCCTGGGAGTTCAGCGGTGCCGCTATCAACAATAGGAGCACTTCCAGGTTCTGGAGTGGCTTTGGGGAGTGGGATGTGGCGCAATTCGGCGGCATTGGGAAGTTCGTCCAGCGTACGAAGGCCGAAATGATCGAGAAAAAACTGCGTGGTTGCGTAGAGAAGAGGGCGACCAGCGACTTCCGCACGACCGGCGATCTTCACCAGTCCGCGATCAAGAAGTGTCTGCATGACCCCGTCTACAGAAACGCCGCGCACGGCCTCCATGTCGGCACGTGCGATCGGCTGTCGGTAGGCAATGATGGCCAGTGTCTCGAGGGCCGAAGCGCTCAAGCGGGTCGGCTTGGCCTCGGGATAGAGGGCTCTTAGCCAAGGGGCAAAACCAGGCGCGCTGGAGAGCAGCCACCCCGTCGCTGTTTCTCGTACTTGATAGGCCCGGCCAGAGGCAGCCACCTCGGCTTGAAGTTCGAGGAGGGCGTCATGGATATCTCCTTCCTTGATCCGGGCAAATGCCGCGGCAACCGAAGTCGGTTCAGCTGCGGCTGCACTCTTCAGATGGGATACCAACTCCTTTGGTAAAATAGCTTTCTGCGAGGCAAAGAGAATCGCCTCCAGCACATGGGAAAGCGGCGGCACCTCACCGGCAGGAACCTCGGCTCCGAGCAGTTCCTCGGAGACAGCCTCGGGTAGAGCGGAAGTCTCCGTATTCAGGGAGGTGGTTTCCTCGACTTCTGACGAGATGCCCTCTTCCGCAGCACCCCCCCCCTCCGCATCGATCTGTTGGGATTCCATGGGCATTTCCCCAAGGGTTTCCTCTGAGGAAGGTGTTTCCGGAGAGGGTTCTTCGGCCGGCTTGTTCTTGCGCGATTTCTTACTCATGGGAATGTTCGATGAGAGGTTCTAAAGGGATGATTTCTTCCTCATCCGGGAGGGTGCGATCCAGCCAGATTTCACCGAATTGTTCCTCCTGTCGCACGCGGAATTGTTTCATCCGGATCAGTTCTAGAATGGCAAGGAATGTGACGACCAATTCGGAACGCGTTGAGGCCTGCCCGAAAAGCTCCTCAAATCGCATCGAAACACCCCTGTCGACAAGATGCATGAGATGATTGATCCGGTCCGTGACTGTAAAGGTCTCCTCATGGATCTCTCCCTGCTTTTCCTCAACAGGGAGTCGCTTGAGCGCTCGCTGGAAGGCATTGATGAGGTCGAAGATCCCGACATCGCCAATGAGCATATTCTCATCGAGAACAGGTGCATGAGCTGGATCCAACGATACGGCCCGGGGAAATAGTGCTGCCTGCAGATCCTCCTGATCCCGGAGATGAGCGGCGGCCTCCTTGAATTTCCGGTACTCGATAAGCTGACGGATGAGTTCCCACCGAGGATCGTCCTCCTCGGCTTCCTCTTCGGGCAACTGCTGATCCTTGGGCAGAAGCGTCCGGCTCTTGATATACAGCAGATTGGCAGCCATGACGAGGAACTCGCCGGCCACCTCGATATGAAGAACCTCGAAGGTCTCGAGATACTCGAGGTACTGGGTCGTGATGCGCTCGATCGAAATATCATAGATGTCTACCTCGTCCTTCTTGACGAGGTAGAGCAACAGGTCGAGCGGGCCCTCAAAGGCCTCCAACTGGACTTTGTATTCCGACTCCATTACCGAGCCGCTAGAGGTTTAGCGGCGGTAGCCGTGGCGCTCGATCTCCTTGGCGACCTTGACCTTGTGCTTGGCTTTTTCCTTCACCTTGGTCTTCCGCTTGCGGAGTTGCTGGACAAGCTTGTGCACGGTCAGATCAATCGCAGAGTAGAGGTCATCCTCGGCATCCTCAGCGTGGAGGTCGGGGCCGGGAAGAGCTAAGTGCATCTTTACCTGGTAATCCTTTTTCTTGGAACGATGCTCGTCAAAAAGTAGCACGACATGGGCTGCAAGGATCTCGGTGGAGTACTCCTCAAGATGAGCCACCTTGTCGGCCACATGGGCGTGAATGGCTGCAGTTAGTTGGATATGACGGGGACTGATGTGGATTTGCATAGTTTTGTATCTCTATCTCTTTTTTAAGGCCTGAAGTGGCATCACGCCACCAAAATGAGGGATTGTCTCATAGATCCGCAGGCTTTTTTGCGAAGGATCGCTCTCAGTAGGGGCCGCGGATCTGGTCGGCCACGGAGCGTCCGTAAAACTCCCGAATCCTTGCCGTAAGCTCGGGCGTCAGAAAAGGAAGGTCAGAAACCAAGGCGTTTTGGATAACCTGCTCCTTACGGCTTGCGCCTGTGATCACGGTCGTCACCGCCTCATGGTCCAGGATCCACCGCTGGGCCATGGCCGCCAAATTGAATCCCTCCGGGACCAAGGGCTTCAGCTCATCCGCGAGGGAGACGGCCTTCATATAGGGGATTCCTGCAAAGGTTTCTCCGACATTGAAAGCCGCACCGTCACGGTTGTAGTTCCGGTGATCCTTCTCATCGAAGCGAGTCTCCTGGGTGAACTTTCCGGAGAGAACACCGCTGGCCAGGGGGAGTCGGACGATGATCCCCACCTGTTTCTTGAGGGCTTCTTCGAAGAGTTCAACCGCCGGCTTCTGGCGGAAGATATTAAAGATGACCTGCAGGGAGGCGAGCCCCTCCTGTTGAAGGCAGAGAAGCCCCTCTTCGTCGGATTCAACGCTTGCCCCGAAACGACGGATTTTCCCTTCGGAGCGCAGCTTTCTGAGCCATTCAAAAATCTCACCCTGCCTCAGGATCTCGGTGGGCACACAATGCAACTGAGTGAGATCCAGCGACTCGACTCCAAGACGGCGCAGGGAGCTCTCGGTGGCCTGCCTCAACCCCTCCTCGGTATAGTTGTCGGGATACAAATCGCCCATGCGACCGAGCTTCGTTGCGACGAACACCTTGTTCGGCAGATTGTTTTCACGAAGGAACCTCCCGATCAACTCTTCACTGCGGCCCGATCCGTAGACATCGGCCGTATCGAAAAATGTGATGCCGGAATCAATCGCTTGCCGGAGGATCGAAAAAGCGCGCTCATCATCGACATTGCCCCAGTCGGCTCCACCGAGCTGCCAACAGCCGAGGCCGATTTCTGAAACGGAAATGTCAGGGTGGTGAAAAGTTCGATTTTTCACGGGTTGTTCACTGAGCGGAATAAAAATCACGGATGGCATCGACGAGTCCGGGGATGTCGTGCTGTGGAGCCTCAAGATTGACGGCTAGGCCGAGTTTTTTCATCTCGGCTGTGGTGACTGGTCCGATGCTCGCAGTCTTGAGTTCCTCAGGCAGGGGAAGCCCCAGAGCCATGAAGTGATCGGCTGTCGAAGCACTGGTGAAGGTAATCATATCCGCTCCCTCCTCTCGAAAACGGCGGATCCCGCCGGAGACATCCTCGGTCTCGGGAACGGTCTGGTAAGCAGGAACGTCATCCACGATGGCTCCGAGCTTCTCAAGTTCGATCGCCAGCATTTCACGGGCGCCGGCAGCACGCGGGAGGAGCATCTTGAGGTGCTCGACGTTGAGCTCCTTGAAGGATTTGAGCAATGACTCGGCCACGAATTCCTCCGGGATCAGGTCCACGGCGTAGTGGTACTCACGGACTTTCTTGGCAGTGCCATTGCCAATGACAGCGATGCGCGCACCACCGAGATCACGGGCATCCTAGTGTGCCGCGAAGAAGGCCGTGAAGAAGGCCTCCACACCATTCGGACTGGTAAAGACGATCCAGTCGTAGGTGCGGACATCAAGCATGGCCTCGATGAATGGTGTCTGGTCGGCAGGAGGCTCAATCCGGATGGTCGGCAACTCGTAGGCATCGGCACCGAGTTCACGCAGCGAGGCCAGCAGGCCACCTGCCTGCTGGCGGGTCCGTGTCACGGCGATGCGTCTGCCAAAGAGCGGGCGGGTCTCGAACCAATTCAATGTTTCCCGGAGATTCACGACATCGCCAAAAACCGCAACGGCAGGAGCCTTGAACTGTTTCTTTTCGGCAAGTCCGGCGATGGTTCCCAAGGTCCCGATCAAGGTCTGATGACGCCCTGTCGTTGCCCAGCGGACCAGAGCCACGGGGGTCTCTGTCGACATTCCCGCCTGGGCCAGCTCTTCCGTGATGGCGGACAAGCGCTCCACCCCCATCAGCATCACCTTGGTGCCGGGCGCGGAAGCGATGGCCTTATAATCAATGCCCGAGGTCTTCTTGTCCGGCTCCTCATGGCCGGTGAAGATTGTCAGCACTGCATTGCTTGCCCGATGGGTGACCGGAATTCCAGCGTAGGCGAGACCACCGATCGCGGAAGTAACCCCTGGGACGATTTCAAATCGCAGCCCAGCAGCGGCAAGTTCGGCTGCCTCCTCTCCCCCCCTTCCGAAGAGAAACGGGTCCCCACCCTTCAGACGCACCACCCGCTTTCCCTCACGGGTGAACTTGACTAGCAACGCATTGGTCTCCTCTTGCTTGAGGGCATGCTGTCCGGCTGTCTTTCCAGCATAGATCTTTTCCGCAGAGGCCGGTGCAAAACGGAGAAACTCCGCATTGCTTAAGTAATCGTAGATCACCACGTCGGCACGCTCCAGGCAGTCGCGCCCCCGCAGCGTGAGCAGTCCCGGATCGCCGGGGCCGGCACCGACCAGATAACAGATCCCCTCGCTCGGCGCGGCTCCTGAAAATGATTTTTTCGATGGTTTAGCGGAAGTTTTGTTCATGATGAAAGTAGTTGATCGGCAACCAACCTTGCCACCTCGGCAGGAGTTGGAGCGATCGCTGACGCGCTGAGAGGTGCCGCCTCAGATCGAGGAATGAAAATAGAATTTAATGAAATTCCCTCTTGAGTCTCCCTTGCCAGAGCACCGAGAGCCAGGTGGCATCCTCCTCCGAGATGTTTCAGGACAAGCCGCTCCGCCTCGACACATCGCGCCGTTGGGGCATGGTTCAAGCTGGAGAGCAGTTCCTCAGTCGAGTCACCAGCCCGGCACTCCACAGCAATGGCTCCCTGACCGGGAGCAGGTAGCATCCACTCCAGGGACTCCAACCAGAGCGTCAACCCCTCGATCTGGAGAGAGCCGCGAGAGAGATCGTGCCCGAGGCGCCCTAACCCCGCCGCCGCAAGAATCGTGGCGTCGAAGGGAGCGCCGGCAGCCACCTTGCTCAAACGTGTTGGAACATTTCCACGGATAGGAATCAGATTCAGATCGGGACGGCGGGCTTTAAGCAGCAACGCGCGCCGGGGACTGCTGGAACCAACAGTTGATCCCGAGGGAAGACTCGCAAGGCCGCCCGGGTGACGGGAAACCAGCAGGTCATCGATGGGTGCGCGCGGCAGAATGGCGGCAAGCTTCAGCCCCTCGGGAGTCTCGACGGGGAGATCCTTCAGACTATGGACGGCAAGATCGATCTCCTCTCGGTGCAGCGCCTCCTCAAGCTGCTTGGTGAAGAGCCCGGCCCCCTCGGCGGTCGGTTCATGAAGAGGCAATGCCGTGCGGGCATCACCCGTCGTCGTGATGATTTTCAGTTCGATGTTGAGACCGGAATGGGCAGCTTTCAGGGCATCCCTAACCATTCTGCTCTGGGCCAAAGCGAGATCGCTTCCACGAGTTCCAAGAATCAGAGGGCGTTGAGCGGCATTCATCCTAAGCACCCCTCCCGAAATGATGAGGATCAGGTGAATGAATGCTTCGCATCCAGCTGAGAAATCCACCCACATGCTGATCGATCAGCGACTCGCAACGGATGACCTCCTGACGACGGATGTCGAGAGACTGGGAGGCAATCTGCTCCAGACTGTCGATGTCGTAGAGGAAGACCCCTTCCATCTCGTTAATGGAGGGATCGGCGTCACGCGGGACGGCAAGATCAATGACGAAGAGCGGCGCCCCTCGGCGAAGCCTCAGCAGGGGAGTAAGCTTTTCCGGGGTCAGGATGGCATGCGGTGCATTGGTGGAACTGATCAGGATGTCGATGTCAGCGAAGGATTTTTCCCAATGGTCGAAATGCAACGCCATCCCGCCAATCTCCGCGGCAAGTTCAGCCGCGCGCTCATAGGTGCGGTTGGAGACGATGACACTGCGCACCCCTCGGGATTGGAGACTTCGTGCCGTGCGCTCACTGATCTCGCCGGCTCCCAAGATCATGACGCGGCGATCCTCCAAGGATCCAAAAATCTTCCCGGCAAGCTCGACCGCCACGGATCCCACGGAAGTAGGGCCGCTCGTGATCTGGGTCTCTGTCCGGACCGATTTCGCGACTCGGAAAGCATGCTGGAAAAGTTTGTGGAGCGGTCGTGTTGCGGATCCAGCATCGGAGGCCGTGGAGTAGGCCTTCTTGACCTGTCCAAGGATCTAGGTTTCGCCGATCACCATGGAATCAAGGCCGCTCGCCACCCGGAAGAGATGCCTCACGGCCTGCGGCGTGACGTGATGGTAGAGAGGGGCTTCCAAACCGGCGCGTTCCGAGAGGATCGCACGAAATCCATCAAGCGCCCTGAGGGGACAGAGACTCGAGGCATAGAGCTCCACACGATTGCAGGTGGAGAGCATGACGGCGCCGGAGACTCCCTCAATGGATCGCAAGCGCACGAGCAATTCCTGCATTTCGTTCTCACGCACGGCAAACCTCTCACGCACGTCGAGATGAGCGGTACGGTGATTGAGGCCTGCGCAGAGGATATTCATCACGTTGTTTTTCGGGGGCCCTATGCCCGCCCGGAGAGATGCTCGATCACGGGAAGCAGGATGAGCGCGAGAAGAAAGGCCAACGAAGAAGCCCATGCAAAACGCCTTCCGGAGAGAGTCCCGTTCTTCGCGCCGAAGAGGATCGCGGCATAGAGAAGCCAGATGAGGATGGAGAAGAGGAACTTTCCGCCTGCAACCGCAAGGTGCGCCAACAATCCCGAAGCAAAGCTGAGGGAGAGAAGCAGAAAGCCAACCCAGAGCAAGCGAAGTGTCGCCTCGGAGAGAATGTTGATCGGCGGAAGATGGTGGAAGATCGGTGAGGGACGGCGGGACTTCAGTTGCCCCTCCTGAACCAAGAACATAAACCCCGCAACCGCAGCCAAGCCAAAAGCCCCATAACCCACAAGAGAGAGTGCGGCATGGGTTTCCACCCACGGGTTGGGACGGAAGAAGCTGACAGACACCCGATCCGGAAGAAGAAGCGCCACGATCTGCAGGATCAGGACAAGAGGTGCGGTGAAAGCCCCCATCAGGGAGAGTCTGTAGGTCGCACCGATCACAAGATAGATCAGGGAGATCGACCAGGAGAGAAAGATCAACGTCTCGGAGAGATTGCCAATCGGACAGGCATGTTCCGCGGCACCGCGTAGGGAGAGATACCAGCCCTGAGCAAACGCCCCCAGCGCCATCGCGATGAAATTGAATCTCCCTGGCTGAAAACGCCCGGCCCCCAAGGCATAGAGCGTGTGGCCGAAGCTGAAGAGATAGAAAAGCGTGGCGGCAAGCAGAGCAATGCGTTCCATAAACGGAAAAATATTTCCCTAGTTCACGCCGTCCCGGGAGCCCTTGCGCTCCACCAGGGCATAGGCGTTGTGATTGTGAATCGACTCGAAATTCTCCGCCTCGACACGGTACCAAAGAATATTGGCATCCTGCTCGGAACGACCGGCCACATTTCGCACGAGATCCTCCACAAAGACGGGATTTTCATAGGCCCGCTCCGTGACGAATTTCTCATCGGGACGCTTCAGCAGGCTGTAGAGCTCCGAACTCGCGGAGTCCTCCACCAGACGGATCATCTCTTCAATCCACATCGGCTTGGAGCAGCGTACCGAGTAGGTCACATGGCCCCGCTGATTATGGGCGCCGGACTCACTGATTGCCTTGGAGCAGGGGCAAAGCGTGGTGACCGGCACGATGACGGTGACCACAAAATCAACTTTCCCCTTGGGCCCGCCTGTCAGCGTGGCACTGAACCGAACCGTGTAGTCGATCAGACCGACTGCCCCGGTGACCGGGGCCGGTTTCTCGATAAAGTAGGGAAACTCGAAATCGACATGGGCCTGATCGCTTTCCAAGCGCTCGGCGAGCTGCACCAGAATATCGCGGATATTCCTGACATGGAGCACCGGCCCATGGGAATTCAACGCCTCCACAAAACGGCTCATATGGGTCCCCTTGAAATGATGAGGCAGATCGACCGTGAGCTGAACCGTGGCGATTGTCCCCTGCTCCGTGTGACTTTTATCACGAACCCGGATCGGATAACGCAGGTTCTTGACCCCCACGCGGTCGATCGGAATCTGCCGATCGTCGGGCAGATTCTGAGTGTCGGAAAGTTGGGCGGAGGACATGAGTTGGAGAGGATAAAAGCTAAAAGCCAAAAGCTAAAGAAGGAAGCGACTTAGCCTTCACTCTAAAACAACTCATGACCCAGAACGCTCAGGCAGTAGAGAGCTGCAGTTTCAGCACGTAGGATCGTAGGCCCCAGCGTCACTGAGACAGCACCAGCCTTTTTCAGAAGGGTAATTTCCTCCGGCGTGAAGTCACCCTCCGGGCCAACCAGAACCGCAACACTTTGCGGAAGCGATCCATGGGTGACGACGTGAAGAGCAAGAGCCTCCTTGATTGGGATGGCATCGGGTTGAAGCGAGGCGAGCAGCAGAAATTCCGTGGAGGGTAATCCCTTCAGAAATTGTTGAACCGTCGAGGGAAGCGCCACCCGGGGGACGAGATTCCTCCCGCACTGTTTGCAAGCCTCTAGGGCGATCTGCTGCCAGCGATCCCTTTTGCGTTCGGCATCCGCCGCATCATCCATCCGGACCACCGTTCTGGAGGTCAACAGCGGTACGATTTCCGAGGCCCCCAGTTCCACCCCCTTCTGCAAAATCAGATCCATGTTTTTCCCCTTGGGGATGGCTTGGGCCAACGTGATAGAGCACCTGAGAAGAGGGGTGACATAAGCCTGCCCGATACGCAGCGAGCAATGCTTGCGATGGGCCGCAAGCAGTTCTGCCTCGGCGACGCGCCCCCTACCATCGAAGACAACAACCGTGTCACCGGCTTCAAGCCTTAATACATCGGCACAGTGATGAGAGTCGGAAGTCTCCAGCTCGGGTGCCTTCTCCGACCATCGTTCGGGTGGAAGGTAAAAGCGATGCGTGGACATGACCGAGAGATAAGGGATTCGTCCCAGACGGTACACGATGAAAAAGAGTTGCCTCCAGCGGGGAAGGAATTAATCTCTCCAACCCATCCATGGCGTCCTTGCGCCAAGATCTGCGCGGTTAGCTCAGCGGTAGAGCACTACACTGACACTGTAGGGGTCACAGGTTCGAACCCTGTATCGCGCACCACTTCCAAATTTGCCTCAGTTACTC
>DAISZK010000068.1:0-9831 GCA_036824855.1 Chthoniobacterales bacterium
AAGAGGTTCTTGAAGGTTGGCTCGATCGACTGGGAGACACCGGTGATGTTGGAGATCGTGGCGGTCGGGGCGATCGCCATGGTGTTGCTGTTGCGCATGCCATGCTTCCGGACGGCGGCACGGATGACATTCCAATCGAGGGTGGAGGAGCGATCCATGCTCACGGGCATCCCACGCTCCTGCTCCAGGAGATCGATGGTGTCGATCGGCAGAAGGCCGCGATCCCACTTCGATCCCTTATAGCTCTCATAGGCACCTCGCTCGGCGGCAAGCTCCGTGGAGGCTAGGATGGCGAAGTAGGAGATCGCCTCCATGCTGGTGTCGGCAAAGGTGACGGCCTCATTGCTCGCATAGCTGATCTTGAGTTTGTAGAGAGCATCCTGGAAGCCCATGAGTCCGAGACCCACGGGGCGGTGACGGAGGTTAGCATTCCTCGCCTCGGGGGTCGGGTAGTAGTTGATGTCGATGACGTTATCGAGCATCCGCATGGCGGTCCGGATCGTCTTCTCCAGAAGGGCTAGGTCGAGGCCATTCTCGGTGACATGAAGGGGAAGTCCGATGGAGCCAAGGTTGCAGACAGCTGTCTCCTCGGCGGAGGTATTGAGCAGGATCTCGGTGCAGAGGTTGGAGCTGTGGACGACACCCTGGTGATCCTGAGGGGAGCGAAGGTTGGAGGGATCCTTGAAGGTGATCCAAGGATGGCCTGTCTCGAAGACCATGGAGAGGATCTTGCGCCAGATGACGGCTGCCTCGACCCGCTTAAAAAGGGCGATCTCACCGCGATCGGCCATCGCCTCGTACTCGCTGTAGCGCTCTTCGAAGGCGCGGCCGTAGAGGTCGTGCAAGTCGGAGACATCGCTCGGGCTGAAGAGGGTCCACTGACCGTTCTCCTTGACCCGCTTCATGAAGAGGTCGGGGATCCAGTTGGCGGTGTTCATGTCGTGGGTGCGGCGGCGCTCGTCACCCACATTCTTGCGAAGCTCAAGAAAGTCCTCGATATCGAGGTGCCAGGTCTCGAGGTAGGCGCACATCGCCCCCTTGCGCTTGCCGCCTTGGTTCACGGCGACGGCGGTATCGTTGGCCACCTTGAGGAAAGGAATGACACCTTGGCTCTCGCCGTTGGTCCCCTTGATGAGGGAACCGGTCGCGCGGACGTTGGTCCAGTCGTTACCGAGGCCGCCAGCCCACTTCGAGAGCTTGGCATCGTCGCTGATGCACTTGAAGATGTGGTCGAGGTCGTCCATGACCGTCGTCAGGTAGCAGGAACTGAGCTGCGGGTGCAGGGTGCCGCTGTTGAAGAGGGTCGGTGTGGAGGAGGTGAAGAGGAAACTGGAAAGGAGTTCGTAGAACTCGATGGCACGCTCATTCTTCTGGGTCCCCTCATTGATCGCGAGGCCAAGGCAGACACGCATCCAGAAGAACTGAGGCGACTCGATACGTCGGCCGCCAATGTGGATCAGGTAGCGGTCGTAGATGGTCTGCAGTCCCATGTAGTTGAAAAGGAGGTCACGCTCGGGCCTGAGGGCGGCGGCGATCTTCTCCAAATCAAACTCCAGAAGCGCGGGGGCGAGACGGCCAGCAGCGATCCCCTCCTCGAGGTAGGCCTTGAAGCGTGTCGCGTGAGCGACCGTAACATCGTGGTAGTGTTCGAAGCCGGGAAGCGTCTCGCCGTAGATCACATTCAGCAGCAGGCGGGCGGTGACATAGCCGTAGGCAGGATCCTGCTCGATGCGGGACTTGGCGGCAAAGATCATCGCCTTCTCGATCTCATCGATGCGGACACCATCGTAGAGGCTCCTCATCGTCTCATCAGCCATCTCACGGGCCTCGCAGCGGTCCTCAAACCCACGGCAGGCGCGGATCAGGGTGCGGCGAATACGCTGGGGCTCCAGGATCTCCTTGCTGCCGTCACGGAGGGTGACATGAAGCTCGGCCTGAACATGACCGGAAAGATCGCGGTCTCCACGCAGGGCGCGGGCCTTGCGGCGGTCCTCACGGTAAATGATGTAGCGACGGGCCACCTGGACATGTCCCTGAACCATGAGAGCCTCCTCCACAGCATCTTGGACGCGCTCGATCTCGAGCTCTTCACCACGGGCGGCGCGGGTGAAGAGGCGCTGAACCACAGCAGATGTCACCGAAAGAGCTGCGGCGTGATCCTCCGGAGAGAGGGAATAGTCACTGGGAATATCGCGATCAGCCTTGAGTGCGCTCTCGACAGCCAATCGAATCCGCTCCTCATTGAAGGGTTCGCTACGACCATCACGCTTGCGGACGGTGAATTCACGACCCTGAAGGGGGTCGACCCCGCTTAGGGAGAGTTGGCCGGAGAGTGGTTCCATGGATTTAGGGAGGGGCTTTGGGGTTTTTGGGAAAAGTTCCATAAAAACACTATATGTTGTGTCTCGAGGATCGGGTGGCCGCAATTTGTAGGTCAGACAGCGACATCGGGTCAACGAGATTTGTTACAAATTCTTCTTTTTTCTTTTTTCTCTTTTGCGAGGGTAAAAAACTGGGGCGGGATAATGATTTTCCCGCCCTAGAATCGACTCAGCAAGCACAAGAAAGCTTTGTGAATAACTAAACCTTGGAAAAAGATTGCCCCACCTCTGGGCACGTCGGGGGGCTCTCCCCTATTGGCTGCGCGGTAGGAAGGCCTCGCCGGAAAGCAAGGATAGGGCCTCTCCGACCAGAAAGAGCGATCCGGTCAGAAGAAAAGGGGCTCCGGAGCCAGAATCATGCTCTCGAAGGGCCTCAAAGGCTTCCCGAAGTGACCCATAGAGCTTGGGGACGGGATGTGAACAACCCGAGAAGCCCTCTCCCAACGCAATTTTTGCAGGATCCAGCGAGCGCGGAGAGGCTACCGGAACAAGAAAGATCTCCGAAGCCAGTGGCATCAATACGGCTAGCATCGCCGAGGGATCCTTGTCCGCAAGCGCCCCGAAGATCAGTCGGCAGGGTCGCTCCCCATAGACCTCCCTCCAGGAGATCGCAAGTTGGCGGGCGGCGTGGAGATTGTGCGCTCCATCCAAGACCAATTCAGTATCGTGAAAGTCACACCGTTGAAAGCGCCCGGGCCAGCAAACCGCACGGAGCCCTGCCTCAAGGGCCTCGGGAGAGGGCTTGAATCCTGCCACACGGATCATTTCAAGAGCCACAGCGGCATTCCATCGCTGATAAGATCCGGCAAGGCCGAGCTGGATCTCTGGAGATAGCGGAGCCTCAACCCACTCACAGGGAGCGCCAACCATCTCGGCAATGGCCGCCAAGGCCGCAGCCGCCTCTTCCACCTGAGGGGCGATGACGGCGGGCACTCCTTTCCGCAAGATCCCCCCCTTCTCCCGGGCGATCTCAGTAAGCGTTTCGCCCAACCACTCCGAATGATCGAGTGCAATGGGGGTTATCGCGCAGGCAATCTTGGGAGCCATGTTGGTGGCATCGAGGCGACCGCCAAGACCAGTCTCCAAAACCACCACCTCACAACCTTCACGATCAAAAAGATCGAAGGCCAAAGCCGTCACTAACTCGAAAAAGGTGGGCTGATCCTCCTCCCTCCACTCCTCGGTGATCTCCCTCAACCGTACGATCCCTGCATCGATCGTGTCATCCCCAACATTCTCCCCATTGATCCGGATCCGTTCTGCGAACTTCACCAGATGAGGGGATGTGTAAAGACCGGTACGGAGCCCCATGCTTCGGAGGACAGATTCGGCAACGGCGCAGACAGAGCCCTTCCCATTGGTTCCAGCCACATGAAGGCAACGTAGCTTTCTTTCAGGATTCCCGAGAGTCGCCAGAAGGCACTCCATCCGATGAAGCCCCGGATGGACACCTCGGGACTGCGTGGCCATCAGCCAATCGAGTGGGGATTTAGGCTCCTTTGGAGCCCCCTTAGCCTCACTCATGGAAATCAACTGCTTACTTCCCCATCAGGTTCCCGATGATCGTGATGATGGTCTCACGCATCTTTGCGCGCGGGACGATCTCGTCGATAAGACCATGCTCCAGCAAGAACTCGGCGGTCTGGAAGCCTTCGGGGAGCTCCTGATGCGTGGTCTCGCGAATCACGCGTGGACCGGCAAATCCGATCATTGCCTTTGGTTCCGCAAGCGCGATGTCACCGAGCGTGGCAAAGCTGGCCATAACACCGGCCGTTGTAGGATTCGTCAGCACAGCGATGTAGGGAAGTCCCGCCTCGCTATGACGGGCAAGAGCGCCGCTTGTTTTGGCCATCTGCATGAGGGAAAGCATCCCCTCGTACATACGGGCCCCTCCAGAAGCACAGACAATAATCACCGGACGCTTGGCCTTGGTGGATGCCTCAATGATGCGTGTGATCTTCTCACCGACCACAGATCCCATGGTGGCCGCCAGGAACGAAAAATCCATCACCGCCAGTCCGACGGGATGTCCACCCATAGCACCCGAACCCGTGATCACGGCGTCGACGAGTCCTGTCTTCTCCCGATAGGTCTTGAGACGATCCTCGTAGGTGGCGACACCTTTGAAGCCGAGCGGGTCAACCGCTGTCATCGCCGCATCCGTCTCCTCGAAGGTTCCCTCGTCAACCAGTGTCGAGATCCTCTCGTGGGCCCCCATGGTGAAATGATGGCCACACTTGGGGCAGACGCGCAGATTCTCCTCGATGGCCAGATGATGAACCATCTCTGAACATCCGGGGCACTTGGTCCAAAGACCTTCGGGCATTTCGCGCCGATTTTTTCCCGAAAACTTGAGAGTCGGCTTTTTGAAAATCGTCATGGTTTATAATTCTGCAACAAATCTGCGGTGGTTGGGAAGCCTGATGGGGGATCGGGTTTAGGATCTGGGAAATCCATCAGAGGAAAAGATGAGATAAGAACATCTCTGATTTTAATCCCTAGCCCGTTATCTCCCATATCTCATCCCCCAAGTGGCGATTCCCCATTTACCATTACCCCCTCGCAACCACCACGGCAGTGACTTCTGCAATCCCCGCTTCCCTAAGAACGATCGCGCAGGCATCAAGCGTTGCTCCGGTCGTCGTCACATCGTCAACCAACAGCACGGACCCCCCTTCTCTTGTGGAGGGAAGCTTCCGACATTCAAAAGCTCCTTGGAGATTCTCCATCCTGCGGGAGCGATCGAGCCCAGCTTGAGGAGCCGTATCACGAATCCGACGAAGAAGAGAATCGACAGGCACCCCGAGATATTTACCGAGCCTTGCCGCAAGCAGGGCGGATTGATTGAATTCGCGCTCCCGTTCCCGCGAGGGATGAAGGGGCACGGGGACGATCGTATCGAATTTTTTCCGCACGAGCCTGCGATCCCCCATTGCCGCATACAAGAGATCACCAAGCACAGGGGCTAATGTCGAATCCTTGCCATATTTGAAGCGTTTGATCAGCTCTCCACCCACTCCCTCGTAGCGGCATGCAGCCACGATAGCGGTGAGATGCCATTGACGACCATCACAGTTGGTACATGACGTCATACCCACCATCGGATGGGAACACATCGAGCATAGATGCTCTGTCGGAGGCAAGATTCCGCCTCGGCACTCGTTGCAGAGATAGTGATCATCATTGATCCTCTCCTCCCCCCTCTTCAACAAGCTGCATCCACAAGAAGCACAATGAGCCGGATAAAGAAGGCTCAACAAGGGCCTCATCATAGAGGCCACGACCCTAATGAGCAGAGAATCAGTCACGACGCAACGGATAAAGCACCGAACGGGAACGTTCCCGCAACAGGATTCCAGCCAGGATGCACGCGAGAATCAGCGCCCCCAGTGGGATTATTCCCACTGGTACCATGCCATGGCACTGAGGGGGGCCGAAGAAGGGAAGAAGACTACCAGGGGGCTTTACCAGATAATAAGCCGAGAGATTAAACGACTGCTGACCGAGGATCCAGCTTCCATGAAGTCCGATTGCCGCTAAGAGAGATCCCGTGCGCACCGTCATCCAGGCCAGTATAAGCCCTGCAGCTAGCAGTGTCGTGAACGCCCAACCAAAAACAGGCCAGGGTGGGAATGAATTTCCTAGGGATCCAAGAACAGAGAGTCCGGAATACCAGAGGGGCGACGCATCTCCAGATGCCGCTGGCGTAAAATTCAAAAAATGAACCCCGGAAAACAAAAGGGCTGAGAGGATTATTGCAACAACAGGATTGGTTGCCTGACGTAGAAATCCTAGCAGGATGCCTCGGAAAAGAAACTCTTCCAAGATGGCAACAACAATGGCTGTCAGAAGAAGACGAGGAAGAGCAGCTAGGAGCGGTCCTTCCCATTCCGGATACAGTGCAAACGGTCCCGAAGCGAGTGATGCCGCCTCAAGAAGAAGGATGCAGAATAGGCCCGCTAAAATTCCGATTCCAAGATCCGTCATGGGACGAGTGCTCCCATGCAACCCCAATTCTCCAAGGGATCGAACGCGAAGCGATCGAAGCAGCGGCAAGAGTAGCAAAATTGCGGCGACCTGCAGACTGCGTGAAAGATAGCGGTGAAATGGCATTCCCTGAACTTTTCCGATCAAGCCCCCCAGCAGATCCGGCGGAAGCATCTGGATCAGATGCCAGGCAATGGGTGAAGCAAGAGCCCCGCCGATCAGGACGAGCAGAAGGTAGAGAAAGATCTTCCCGAGCGAGCGCACGCAGGGGAAGCTATCACCACAAGCCATGAGAGGAAACCATGAATGGACGGTTCGCGATGAAGACGGTGTGAAGCGGGAGATCCGCGTGATCAAAGAGGCAAGCCTCTTCCGCTTCCAGAGCAAGAGATCCGATGAGGAACGCTGGACCTACTACGATAACAAGAAGACCAAGCCTCCTGCCGCCGATGTCGAGTCACTGATCGATGTGCTGGAGCGCAAATACCAGCGTAAACGCACTCCCTACAGCGATCTCCTTTTGGCCAAGAAGATGCTTGCCGATGTCTTGAGTCCTAAGTGACGGAATAGCGGTTTAGACCGAAGTATGGGTGACTGTAAGTCCAGACCCGCAAACGGGTCGATCAATCCCGGATTTTGCGATAGCGGGCCGGCAACAGCTTTGGGTGCTTTACCTGGATGGTGATCTCAGCGATCGTTAATATTGTTACACCGTTAAAAGAGTTAAAAAGGACTGAATCCTATCATCATGAATCGCTCCCCCTATGCCGTTTTTCTGGCGAACTTCCGGATCAGCCATCCGAGCTAGCTCGGACTGCCTATTGCATGACTAAGATGCGTTCCCACGCACCTTATGTTCATCTTGCGACCACATGAGTTCGATGGTCCGATGCACCCTCACCTCCTCGTTGTAACGCTTTAACCTTTCTAACGATTTTAACTCCTCGGCATCCCGGTTGGATGGTTGCAAACGCAAATTTTTTGGTTAAGGCAGGGGATTCCGCCAATCGACTACGAATCGGTAGAAATCCGTATCTGCATAGCCCCATCTCCTCCTCGCCTTTTAACAATCCCTCCAACCAAGCCTTAGCTTTTTCATGAAAAGGGCTCCTTGAATAATAGTCATAGTATCATTTTTACATAAAAAAACCCCGCATCCTTGCGGAAGCGGGGTTTAAGAAAGATATCGAGAGATTTAGGCCTTTTCGACCTGCCAGTATTCCAGTTCCACGGGCGTATCGCGTCCGAAGATGCTGACACTGACGCGGAGTTTTCCACGATCGGGGTCGACTTCCTCGACGATGCCCTGCTGGTTCTGAAACGGACCGTCAGCTACCTTCACCTTGTCGCCAACCTCATAAATGATCTTGGCAGTTACGGTATCCTCTCGCTCTTTCATCTGGGCGAGCATACCGTCGACCTCTTTCTTACGCATCGGGATGGGCTTGTCCTTAGTGCCGGCGAATCCGATGACACCCGTAGTGTCCTTGATAAAATACCAAGTCTTGTCGATGAGTTCGTTGTTCTCATCGAGAAGGTGCATATTGACGATCAGGTAACCAGGGAAGAACTTGCGCGTGGTCTCGGTTTTCTTGCCGCGCTTGATCTCCTGCACACGCTCGGTCGGAATCAGCACCTCGAAGACATGGTCGCCGAGTTCCTCGGTAGGGATTCTCTTGACGATGTTGTCGTGGACTTTCTTTTCCTGTCCGGAGAGGACGTGAACGACGAACCACTGGTCTTTCGGGGCTAATGCCATGATCGGATAATTGGGTAAAAAACTGGGGGTGTGCCGCTTAGGGCCTGGTCAGGAATCCGACCACATTGATGGTGATGAAATCGAAGAAGGAGATGTAACCGCCGACGAGAAGCATGGCGATGATGACGACCAACGTGGAATCCCAGAGCTCCTTGTATTTGCGGAACCCACGCTCGCTGTCGTCCCAAGGCCACTGCACCTTCGCCAATTCCGCGCGCACCTCACCGAAGTAGGAACTAAATTTATTTGCCATAAGACGATAAGGAATGTGCGAAAGTGAACGAAGGATGCAGAGCAGGCCAGGAGGGACTCGAACCCCCAACAAACGGTTTTGGAGACCGCTACTCTACCAATTGAGCTACTGGCCTAGGCTCTTGCTATGTGTTAGTCGATGATCTCGGAGACACGACCCGCACCGACGGTGCGGCCGCCTTCGCGGATGGCAAAGCGGATAGTCTTCTCCATGGCGATCGGGCTGCCGAGTTCGACCTCAATGGCAACGTTATCACCGGGCATGACCATCTCTACTCCCTCGGGGAGCTTGACGGAACCCGTGACGTCGGTCGTACGGAAGTAGAACTGAGGACGATAGTTCGTGAAGAACGGGGTGTGGCGACCACCTTCCTCCTTGCTGAGGACGTAGATCTCGGCCTTGAACTTCGTGTGAGGCTTGATGGATCCGACCTTGGCGATGACCTGGCCACGCTCAATGTCGTCCTTCTTTACACCACGGAGGAGAATTCCGACGTTGTCGCCGGCCTCTGCGGTGTCAAGGAGCTTACGGAACATTTCGATGTCGGTGACAGTGGTCTTCTGGGTGTCGCGGAGACCAACGATCTCGACTTCCTCACCCTTCTTGAGGATACCACGCTCGACGCGGCCGGTGGCAACGGTACCACGACCTTCGATGTTGAACACGTCCTCAACGGGGAGGAGGAAAGGCTGATCCTTCGGACGCTCGGGCATCGGGATGTAGTTATCGACGGCCTCGATGAGGGCGAGGATGTTCTTCTCCTGCTCGGGATCTCCCTCAAGGGCCTTCTTGGCGCTACCCTTGACAATGGGAATCTCGTCGCCTGGGAAGTCATAGGACTTGAGGAGATCGCGGACCTCCATCTCAACGAGGTCGAGAAGCTCTGGATCATCAACAAGGTCAACCTTGTTCATGAAAACGACCAGCGAAGGAACACCGACCTGACGAGCGAGCAGGATATGCTCACGGGTCTGGGGCATCGGACCGTCAGCGGCGCTGACGACGAGAATCGCACCATCCATCTGGGCGGCGCCGGTGATCATGTTCTTGACGTAATCGGCGTGTCCCGGGCAGTCAACGTGTGCGTAGTGGCGCTTCTCGCTCTCGTACTCAACGTGCGCGGTGGAAATGGTGATACCACGAGCCTTTTCCTCGGGAGCCGCATCGATCTGGTCGTAGGCGCGGGCCTGGGCTTTACCGGTCTTTGCCAACACGGTGGTGATGGCAGCGGTGAGGGTGGTCTTGCCGTGGTCAACGTGTCCGATCGTACCGATGTTCACGTGATCTTTTTCGCGTTTGAAGGCTTCTTTTGCCATAGTGTTGGGTTGTGCTGGTGGTTGTTTTTTGTTTGGTGATTCGTTCCTCTGGAGCCCATGACCGGGATTGAACCGGTGACCTCGTCCTTACCAAGGACGTGCTCTACCAACTGAGCTACATGGGCCTGTCCGGTC
>DAISZK010000069.1:0-9798 GCA_036824855.1 Chthoniobacterales bacterium
TTTACAATACCGTCGCAGGTTTATGGAGGGGGATCGTTTACGTTGACTCCGCCGAAATCACCTTCGAGCGGAGGGTGGACTTATAGCAGTGGTGTTCCCTCGGTCGCCACCGTTAATGGAAATTTGGTAACTATTATGGGTGTAGGCAGTACGGTGATCACGGCTTCGCAGGCTGCATACGGCAACTATGCCAATGCCACGGTATCTGCAAATCTCGTTGTTGGAAAATCTTCCCAAACGATCACATTCCCCTCCATCACCAATCAGGTCGTCACTAATCCACTCACCTTGGCAAATCTCGCCAAAAGTAGCTCAGGACTGCCAGTTTCCTATAAAGTGGTCGCCGGTCCTGCGGTGATCTCTAACGGGCTCTGCTTATTCACCAATATCGGTCCAGTTGCCCTAGCTGCCAGCAATTCGGGATCGTCAAACTATCTCTCCTCTCCGGTGGTCACCAATAGCTTCCAAGTCTTTCCTGGAGATATTCCGTTCTACACCACGGTGGGAGACCCAGATAATCCGTGTGAGGATGGATATGGAACGGATGTGCTGAAGTCAGGAATCGGATATGTCGGCCAATCCTTCCAGATCTCGACAAGCGAGATTACCTGCCAAATGTATGTCCGCTTCCTCAATGCAGTGGATCAGTCTCTCTCTCCCTCGGATCCTTATGGCCTCTTCGTCCAGAGTATGAATGACAGGGGAGGGATCTCTCGGAGTGTGGTGAATGGTAAATATCTCTACTCTGTTAAGATAGGGTATACGAATAAACCTGCTACCTTTGTGAGCTATCTGGCGGCAATCCGGTATATCAACTGGTTGCACAACGGGAGGCCGACCTCAGGCATCTGCGATGATAAGTCCACCGAGTCTGGCGCTTATACGCTGAATGGTAATGACTCCATGGATGTAACTCGTAATTACAATGCTCTCTACTTCCTACCCAATCAGGATGAGTGGCATAAAGCGGCATTCTTTGCCCCTAACTACCCCGGTTCGGCAAACGGCTACTGGGGATTTGCCAATCAGTCGAATGCTCCTACAGGAAATAATTTTTCAGGATTTTTATCTAATGTTTTTACAAGCGCTGGTCCCAGCTACTATGGAACCTATGATCAATCTGGAAATGCCGATGAATGGATCGAGTCAGCCAACTGGGATAAAAACACTTTCCAGTGGGATTTGATGACGATTTCGCCGCATCCTGTGAACGGAACAGATCGCGGCTATTCCATAACGAACTATACCTCACAGATTGCTTCCTTAGGTTTTCGAGTAGGCAAAACGATCCCCTACTCTGTTACCAATACGATCCTTACGCCAGTTCTCTCGACAATCGGTGATCTAGCAAATCCCGGGGATCAGAATGCCCAGGATCTCTCTAACCTGGGAGATTACCCGCTTAAGAATAACGTCCAAGGGACTGCCTATAATGTTGGAGAGGTGGACTATCTTTACAAAATGGGCACGTACGAGGTCTCCAATACCGAGTATGCCACTTTCCTCAATGCCGTGGCCTCTTCAAGCGATATACACACCCTCTACAGTGTCAAGATGGGAACCGATATCAATGGTGGCATCCTGCGTAGCGGTCAAGCGGGGTCGTATTCCTATAGTGTCCGGTCAGGCTTTGAGAAAAAGCCTGTAGTTTTTGTGACGCTCTACAGTGCCATGCGCTTCTGTAACTGGCTTCATAACGGCGCAAAGAAAAATGGGGATACGGAGCAGGGTGCTTACCCGATTCTGGGAAATGTGAATCAGGCAAAGATCCAGGTCTTCCATCACAACAGTAGTGCTAGGTATTTCCTGCCGAGTGTTAGTGAGTGGCATAAGGCCGCCTTCTATGATCCCAACCCTCCGGGCCTACCCTCGGATTTCTTCTGGAACTATGCCACTAGGTCTCAGAAAACAAGTGCAGCGCAAATCAACTATGGTGGAGTCAGTCTGAGCGCGGTGAATGTGCCCGGGGTTCCAAGCTATTACGGAACCTTCGGTCAGTCTGGAAATGCCGCCGAGTGGACTGAAGATGTCTCGTTTAATGCTCTTGGGCAACCCCAAGGTCGTATCGTTGCCGGCGGAAGTTGGAGATCGACCACCAACGGTGTTTCCTCATCGGGCTCTTACACCAACCTACCTGCCACATCGCAGCTTGATTCTGTGGGCTTCCGCATCGCAGCAGCGGGTAATATTCCCTCGGCTCAGCAAATCACCTTCAGCCTGCCCGCAACCAAGACCTATGTGGCTAATGGAACATTCCAGCTTCTAGCAACTTCCACGTCCGGTCTGCCGCTGACTTACACAAGCAGCAATACTGCTTTGCTTTCAATTAGTGGCTCCACTGCCACCATGAAGGGTCGAGGCGCCGTCACCATCACCGTCACCCAGGCTGGAAATGGCAACTATAACTCCGCAGCTCAAGTCTCTAGTGTGATCACGCTGCAGTGACGTTTTTTAGAGACGTGAGTCTCAGCTTGTTAGACGAAGCACGAATATTTACGCGGAAGCAAAGAGCTTCAGTAATCTGGAGTAGATGAGAAACACCCCATATTCTCTTCCTGATTTCTTGAGTTTCATATTAATCACTTCTGCTGTTTTATTCCTCGGTTCATGATTCCGTTTTTCGATCACACCCCTTCCGCGCCAAAAGTCTGTGGGATCACGACCTTCGAGGATGCTCTTCGAACGATCGAGTCGGGAGCTGGAGCGCTCGGTTTTAATTTCTACCCCGCGTCACCGAGGTCGATCCAATCCGATAGCGACTTGAGCTGGATCTCGAAGCTGAAGGCTGACTACCCCGATATCGCCCTCGTGGCCGTCGTGGTGAACCCTGACGAAAAGCTCCTGCATCTCCTTCAGGCTATGGGCTGTTTCGACGCCATCCAGTTCCATGGCGATGAGACTCCTGAGTTTTGTGTTAGGGAGGGGGGCCGCTTTCCTCAATGGATCAAGGCCCTGCGTATCCGATCCGAATCTGACCTTGAGGCGGTCGACTCCTTCCCCACCAACTTTCTTCTGCTTGATGCTGCCGTGCCCGGAACCTACGGGGGGAGCGGTCACACCATCGATTGGAATCTTGCTTCCGGATTCGTGAAGGATTATCCGGAGAAGCGCGTGATTCTTGCTGGGGGTCTCACTCCCGAAAATGTGGCAGAAGCAGTGCAGGCCGTTCGCCCTCATGCTGCGGATGTCGCCAGCGGAGTCGAGTCCTCCCCGGGAGTGAAGGATCGGGAAAAAGTTCAATCCTTCATCACCGCGGCGTTGTCAGCCTAAGAAGACATAAGAGTTAATTTGGAACTCAAGAACTCATGAAGTTGAAGCATTCAAGATTGGTTAATGACTGAAGGGACTCGGGATGATTTCCCATAAGTCTTTATTCAAAAACTTTCCTGATTTCCTGAGTTCCAGATTTTAAGGTTTCTGTGCATTCTTTCCCGATGAGCAACACCTACCGCATTGCAGTATTGGCCGGAGACGGCATCGGACCCGAAGTCATGGCAGAGGCCGCGAAGGTTCTGCGTGCCGTCGAGAAGAAGTTCGGGTTCACACTTCAGGAGACGGCAATGCCCGTGGGTGGTGCGGGAATTGATCAGAAAGGTAAGGCACTTCCCGACGAGACTCTGAAGGTCTGCGAGGAGAGCGATGCGATCCTCTTTGGCTCCGTGGGTGGTCCCAAGTGGGAGAATCTCCCTCCGAACGAGCAGCCTGAGCGTGGAGCGCTACTTCCTCTACGCAAGCATTTCGGACTCTTTGCCAATCTCCGTCCCTGCATCTGCCTACCCGAGTTGGTGCATGCCTCACCACTCCACCCCAATACGGTTGCCGGCGGTGTCGATGTCCTCTGTGTGCGCGAACTCACGGGGGGGCTCTACTTTGGCGAGCCGAAGTTCCTGAAAGACACGGGTGATCATGCTGCGGATCCGATCGCAGTCGACACCATGGTCTACAAGAAGAGCGAGATCGAGCGGATCGCCCGCGTTGCCTTCGAGGCCGCCCGTGGCCGTGCGAAAAAGCTCACCTCCATCGATAAGGCCAATGTTCTCCAGAATGGCATTCTCTGGCGCCGCACCGTGAACGAGATTGCGAAGGAGTATCCCGATGTCCAGCTCTCCCATCTCTATGTCGATAACGCCGCGATGCAGCTTATTAAGAACCCAAAGCAGTTTGACGTCGTTCTGGCCGAGAACCTCTTCGGCGATATCCTGAGCGACGAAATGGCCATGATTTCCGGATCGCTCGGCATGCTTCCGAGTGCCAGCCTCGGCCAGTCCAAGGGCGAGTCCCGCCGATTCGGTATGTACGAGCCAAGCGGTGGCACGGCTCCCGACATCGCCGGCAAGGGAATTGCCAATCCGATCGCCCAGATCCTGAGCGCGGGTATGATGCTACGTCACTCGCTCAACGAGGTGGCTGCGGCTGATGCGATCGACGCGGCCGTCCGCACGGTCATTGCCTCCGGTCTTCGAACCGGCGACATCTGGTCCGAGGGAACGACGAAGGTGGGTACGTCTCAGATGGGTGACGCTATTGCGGCAGCCATCGCATAGGGAACCGCGGTTCCCTAGAACCTCCGCTGGGAAAATTCTTGCCAACCATGGCGGGTGACGGGCAATTTCCTTCATGGGCGCAACGCGTACTTCTCATCTCGATACTGCTTTTTACAGGGAATCGGATTCCTTCTTCACGGCGAATTCCGACGTCGGACTGACCTTCGATGATGTGACGCTGGCCACCCTCTATTCGGAGGTGCTTCCCAGTCAGACACAGCTTGATTCCAGACTGACGGATACCCTTCGTCTTAATATCCCCGTCGTCTCGGCCGACATGGATACGGTCACGGAGTCGCGACTTGCGATCGCCATGGCGCTCAACGGCGGTCTCGGACTCATCCACTACAACATGCCCGAGAAGGACCAATTGCATGAGGTCAGTCGGGTCAAATACCACGTGCAGGGATTGATCCAGGATCCCATCAAGGTCTCTCCCGACCAGTTGATCGGCGATGTCCTGAAACTCATCGAGGAGAAAGGTTTTGGTTTTAGCACGTTCCCTGTCGTGGATGCCCAGGGAAAGCTCATCGGCCTGCTCTCCGGTCACGTGGTCAGACCCCGCTATGCCTCGAAAAAAGTTTCCGAGGCTCTCACGCCTCGCAATCAGGTGCACACCCTCTCCCGAAAGCAGCTTGGGAATGACCCTATCGCCGTGGCTGACAAGTTTTTCACCGAGCATGTCGGTATTCACAAGCTCCTCGTGGTCGATGATGAGGATCGTCTTCATGGCCTCATCACCATGAGCGATGTGGAGAAGATCACCCAGGAACGAAAGGCCCAGTTCAAGCCGGCTCGCGATTCCCAGTTTCGCCTGATCTGCGGCGCTGCCGTCTCGGCAACCCGCAATGCCTTTGGAGAACTCGACCGCGAGCGGATTCTGGGCCATGTCGGAGCCCTTGTGGAGCGAGGTATCGATGTGGTGGCCGTATCGACCGCTCATGGTCATAGCAAGGGAGTCGGGGACACCGTGAGGGTCATGCGCGATGCATTTCCAGGATTGCCGATCATTGCGGGCAACGTCACCAGTGCGGCTGGGGTGGAGTATCTTGCTGACTGCGGTGCGAATATCATCAAGATCGGTCAGGGGCCTGGTTCCATCTGCACCACTCGCATCGTGGCGGGTGTCGGCATCCCTCAGATGACCGCCCTCTATGTCTGCTCGCAAGCTGCTAAAGCCAAGGGTGTCTCCATCCTTGCGGATGGCGGGATCACCAAGTCGGGTGATATCGTGAAGGCTCTTACTCTGGCCCATGGGGTCATTTGCGGGGGCATGTTTGCCGGTTGCACCGAGTCCCCTGGTGAAGTCGTCGAGATCGGGGGAAAACTTTACAAGCAATACCGCGGCATGGGGAGCCTCTCTGCGATGAAGGCCGGAAGTGCCGCTCGCTATGGCCATGACAAAGCCGACACCACGCGCAAAGTGGCCGCTGAGGGAGTCGAGGCACTGAAGGAGGCCTGTGGGCCTGTCGATCGAGTTTTGGCTACCCTTATCGGAGGCATCCAGAGTGGCATGGGGTATCTCGGGGCCGGCAACCTGGAGCAACTCCGTGAGAAGGCCCGCTACATCCGCGTTAGTCCCGCAGGCCAGCGAGAGGCTGCGCCGCACGACGTGGTGGAGCTCAAGACACGGAATTGATTCCCCGATTGCCCCCTTCAGGGCATGGCGATAATGTTCGCCGTTCATGAATGATATCACTGGAAAGAAACCCTCGTTGCTATGGCTGGCAGCGCTTGGCGTCGTCTTTGGCGATATCGGAACGAGTCCTCTTTACGCATTTCAGACCGCGGTCAACTTTACCGGGGTAAGTCATGCAATTGGTGTTGCTTCGCTGATTATCTGGACTGTGATCCTGGTGGTGAGCGTGAAGTATGCCACGATCATGATGAGGCAGGACTATAAGGGGCAGGGAGGAGTTTTCGCCCTCTTTGCACTTTTCAAGAAGTCCCAAGAAAGGAAACCGGTTGCCCTCGGCATGATACTCACGGTTGCTTTCGGCGCATCACTTTTGCTTGGAGACGGAACGCTTACTCCCGCCATCTCTGTGCTGAGTGCCATTGAGGGGATCGAAACGATCCATCCAGAACTACAGCGCATAGCCCCAGTTCTCGCGCTTCTTATTTTGATTATGCTTTTCTCCGTTCAACGTTTCGGAACCGGAAGACTCGGGGTGATTTTCGGTCCTGTCATGATGCTCTGGTTTTTGGCCATTGGGGCAATGGGAATCGTGCAGATCATAGTGCATCCTTCGATCCTCATTGCGTTGAATCCCATCAAGGGAATTGCCTTGCTTGCCTCCTCGGGTTGGCACGGGCTTGTCATCATGGGGGCCGTTGCTTTGGCTGTGACGGGAGCAGAGGCTCTCTATGCCGATCTGGCAAACTTTGGCAAGATGCCGATTCTCGGGGCATGGTATGGCGTGGCTTTGCCAGCGCTGCTGCTCAACTATCTAGGGCAGGCCGCCTTTGTGGAACTTCACCAAGGAAATGCAGGTCAGACAGGACTCTTTTTTCTGCTTTGCCCAATGTTGCTGAGAGCACCTCTCATTCTTCTCGCCACCGTGGCCACCGTGATCGCCTCGCAGGCACTCATCACGGCGGTCTTTACACTTTGCAGGCAGGCCAAATCGCTTGATCTTCTCCCCCCGCTCATAACGCGCCATACCAATTCCAAGGTACGTGAACAGATCTATATCCCTTCCATAAATTTCTTTGTGGGTCTTGCCTGTGTCCTGCTGGTGGCGTTTTTCAAGAACAGTGCGGCGTTGGCCAATGCCTACGGGGTCGCAGTGACTGGGGCCATGGTTGTCACCTCGATTCTTTGGGGCACCGTGATGTTTTCATGCACAAAGGAATCACGCTGGAAGAATGGTCTGATCCTTTGCGGACTACTCACTCTCGACATGATTCTTTTTCTCTCCTGCATGACGAAATTTTTCCTGGGAGGCTATATTCCGTTCTTGTTCGCCCTTGCCGTGATGACGGTGATGTTCACATGGTACCGGGGCAGAAAACTCATCAGTGAGGCGATGGAGGGATGTTCCTCTCCCGAGGAGCTTGGAAGAATGCTTGCGTGCCAAACGAGACAACGTGCTCTGTGCACGAGGGTCTACATCACTCGTGAGAAGACCCATGAACATGCGGTCTGCTCGATCATCGAGTTTCAGCGAAGGACGGGTTCATCTGCGGAGACGAACGTGATCCTGATGATTCCCTCCACATGGTCCAATCCGAACCATGCCATCGGGGATCCGATCATCAGGCGTCACGAAGGAGGACTCTGGGAGATCACCGTGCCCCATGGATACATGGTAGACGCCGATGTTCCGGCTAGTCTGATGGCTGCCGCAAATGCGAGCGAGGGGAGTTTTCGGTTTGATCCGGAGAATACGTTCTATATCTACCCCAAAGAGTTGCCATCTCCCAATGGAGCATTCCCGATGCCTTCATGGCAGCGGCGTCTCTATTCCTTCATTGTGAGGAATATCGTACTCCCGGATGCTTTGAAAATCCCGGCTGAGCAGTTGCTCGTTTATTTTTCCTACATCAGCGCCAAAATCACCGGCTGATTACCATCCGAGGATCAGCGCGAAGACCAGCGGGGCCACGATCGAGGCGTCGGACTCGATGATGTGCTTCGGCGTGTTGATGCCGAGCTTTCCCCAGGTGATTTTCTCGTTCGGAACGGCGCCCGAGTAGCTGCCGTAGCTCGTGGTCGAGTCGCTGATCTGGCAGAAGTAACCCCAGAGAGGAACCTCGGGACGCTGGAGATCCTGGTGGAGCATCGGTACCACGCAGATCGGGAAGTCACCGGCGATGCCGCCACCGATCTGGAAGAATCCGATCGAGCCATCTGGGGAGTCGGCATGACGGCCCGTGCCCGCGCTTGAGGTCAGTGGCTTGGAGTTCTTAGTGTACCAGTCAGCAAGGGAGATCATGTACTCAATACCGGTGCGGACAGTGTGGACATTCTTCACATCACCGCTGATCACGTGTCCTGCGTACATGTTGCCCAGGGTGGAGTCTTCCCAGCCCGGGACGAACATCGGCAGATTCTTCTTTGCGGCTTCCATCAGCCAGCTGTTCTTCGGATCGATCTGATACTCCAGCTTCCCGCCGAGCAGGATCCTGTACATGAACTCATGGGGGAAGAGACGCTCGCCATTCTTGTCGGCCGCTTCCCATTCGGCAAGGACTGCTGCCTCGATCCTGCGCATCGCCTCCATCTCGGGGATGCAGGTATCGGTGACACGGTTCATGTGGCGCTCCAGGAGGGCCACCTCGTCGGCGCCGGTCAGATCACGGTAGTTCGGCACGCGCTCGTAGAAATCATGGGCCACCAGATTGAAGACATCCTCCTCGAGATTCGCTCCCGTGCAGCAGATGGCATGGACCTTGTCCTGGCGGATCATCTCGGCAAGCGAGAGGCCAAGTTCTGCCGTACTCATCGCCCCGGCCATGGTGAGGAACATCGAACCACCCTTCTGGAGGTGGGCGGTGTAGCTGTGGGCTGCATCCTTCAACGCTGCGGCATTGAAGTGGCGGTAGTGATGTTCGATGAAGTTGGAGATAGGGCCTGTGGTGGACATGGGCGAAACTTAAAGGGTCGGTGAGAGCAAGGCAATCAGTCTGGAATAAAAAAAGGCCGCGCAGGTTTTCCCACGCGGCCTCTTTTTAAGTTTTTAAGTCGTGCTTTGAGTCAGATCAGTTGTTGATCTTCTGCTCGACCTTGTTTGCGGCCTTCGAGACATCGTGGCCTGCAGCGCTGACGTCCTGACCAACACCATTGATGGTGTGGCAAGCGGAGAGCGAGAGGGCAACGATTGCGAGTAGTGAGAAGGAGAGGACGTGTTTCATAGGCGTTTAGAAGTGCCAAAAAAAATGATTCTTGGGAAGGCCTCTCTTTTGGAAACCTCTATGACACAGTGATCTTTTCGCCGGGTCTTGCATCGGGGGAGGGGTTCTGCTATACAAGTAGAAGCATCAGGAATGCATTGGGGTAAGAGCCAATGCTGCCAACCGGGGACGGAGAAATCCCACGGTGGCTGAGCGAAGCGATTCGCTCGATGTGCGGAGGGAGAAATCCTCCGAACAAAAATCTCTCCAGGCTTTATGAAGCGCCCTTCCTGATCTTCCGATCAACGGGGCGCTTTTTTGTTGCCCGGGTTCCTGGTGTGACCACCCACACATCACGACCATGAGCACAGCAACAGCAGCCTTCGAATCGATCGACAAGCCAGTTCTTTCCATCAGG
>DAISZK010000026.1:0-23124 GCA_036824855.1 Chthoniobacterales bacterium
CCTCTGGAGTGAGGAAGTAAACAGGCTGGCCGAGCATACCCGCCTCGGCCTCAATGCCGCCGACGCCCCACCCGACGACGCCAAGGCCGTTAATCATGGTGGTATGGGAGTCGGTGCCGACAAGGCTGTCGGGGTAATAGACTCCGCCGGAGTGAAGAACGCCACGGGCGAGGTACTCAAGGTTCACCTGGTGGACGATCCCGATGCCGGGAGGCACAACGCCGAATGTCTCGAAGGCCTGCTGGCCCCACTTGAGGAATTCATAGCGCTCGCGATTGCGCTTGAATTCCATGTCGAGGTTCAGCTTCATCGCGTCGGCCCAGCCGTAATAGTCGACCTGCACGGAGTGATCGACGACGAGATCAACGGGAACAAGCGGTTCGATGATGCCTGGCTTCCCGCCAAGGCGCGCCACGGCGCTGCGCATCGCGGCGAGATCGACGAGAAGAGGAACGCCAGTGAAGTCCTGAAGCACGATACGCGCCACGACGAAGGGGATCTCCTCAGGGGCGGGAGCTTTGGCATTCCAAGCTGCAAGAGCCTTCACATCCTTGTCGTGAACTTTTTTACCGTCGCAGTTGCGAAGAACCGACTCCAGCACCACGCGGATCGAGAAGGGAAGGCGGGAGATCTTACCGACGCCCTGCTCCTCAAGAGCGGGGAGGGAGTAATAAGAGGCGCTGGTTCCTTTTGTGGGCTCGAAGGTGCGGAGTGTTTTGAACGGGTCGGTGCTCATGGAAATTATGGATGTAGGTGCTAGGTGTTTAGGCTTTGGCTCTCTACTTGAGTTCGGCGAGCTTAGCTTGGATCTTTTCGAAGTCTGGAAGCTGCTTCGGATCTTCGTTCGACTCGGCGTACTGAATGATTCCTGCGCGGTCGATGAGGAAGGCGGAGCGTTTGGCGACTCCACCCATGCCAAGACCGATCTGAGGAAGGAAGCTCTCGTAAGCGATTCCGTAAGCCTTGGCGACGGCATGCTCATAATCGCTCAGGAGAGGGATTGTGATCGCTTCCTTCTGCGCCCATGCCTGCTGGGCAAAGGGATTGTCTCCACTGATACCATAGACGATGCAGTCGAGTGAATCATAGGCTCCGATCCCCTTGCTGATCTCACAAAGTTCGGTGGTGCAGACTCCGGTGAATGCCATGGGAACGAAGAGCAAGAGAATGTTCTTCTTGCCGACCTCAGCAGAGAGTGTGACTTGCTTGGGGCCCTCGGCGGTGACGATGGAAAGGGTAAAATCGGGGGCTTTTGTACCGGTGGTGATCATTGTTTTATTGGGTATGGATGTTTGGGATAATTTCTTGAAAAAAGAATCTTTTACAGGTTTGGCGCGGGGGAGGGAAGGCTGGAGGTTGGTTGACTCGGTGAAGCAGCAGGATTCGTACCAACAGTCGGCGATGGCTGGGATGGAGGTTCAACAACGGTTGGCGCAGGGAGCGGAGTTGGCCATGGTTTCTCTAAAGAAGCCCACTCGTGCCATAGGGCCGTCTCGCTGCCCCCGAATTCCTTCCAGAGAGAATGACAGCGCTCCGACCAATGAGCATAATCAGGAGCGGCAAATGGTTTATCGGCAGTACCCGGAAAGACGAGATAGACGACTTCGGGGCGGCTAACGGGGCGCCTGTCGGCTCCGGAATCAGGGAAAATTTCACGGCAGATCCGCAGGGAGGCCTCGCCGATTTTAGAATTCGGTCCGAGATCGCCCAGGATAGCTGGGTAGAGGGTACCGTTTGCTATAACGACCGCGTAGTCACCGATACCGGGTTGACCAGGGGATTTCCCCACCATGAAGGAGGGCAGCACAATAAAAGGATCCGCGGTTCCTGAAAGAAAGCTCCACCGCTTCAACTCAGCGATGGTGGCTTTGGCGGAAGTGGAACGAGCCTCGAGCGAGGATTTTTGTAGGGCACTCATGGTTCCGCTTCCGAGTTCTGCCTCGGTGAGAGCGAGTTGGGAGACCTCTTCCCGGAGACAAGGGTTGGGTCGGTCGCTCTTTTTTGCCCAGCGATAATTGGTCTGAGGCTGGTAGGTGAGCGAGAGTCGGTCGAGGGGGAGGTTCCGGTCGCCATCGGATCCATCCGTATTCACATTCATGATTGCCTGTATGAAGAGGGCGCGGCGGGAGTTCCCCGAGTGATTCAGATCGAGGATGTCGAGGATTGTCTGGCAGTCAAAAAGTGAGTCGCGGTAAGGTAGGCGCTGGAGTTGTCCCAGGTTGTTTCGAAGTGATTTCTCCTTATGGTCGAGGAGTGCGGCAAAATCAGGAGAGAGGACCGCATTGCTCAACAGGGAGTTGAGGTTCGGGAGTAACTCGGCAATCTCCGGTGTGGCGGCTTGCAGATCGGCAATGGTAGTTGCGGCTTTGGGCCAACGGACATGCAGGGTGATGTCCATTTTATAAAAGTTACTGTCTGATCCTGCAACAAGGGCCGTTTCCTGAGAGGGATTACAATCAACGATGCTCTTTAGAGTAATTCCATTGAAAAGCTTGGCAGTATCGTAATTTTTACGAGGAAGGATCGGAATGGGAGAAGCCGTGGGCGTTGGATGTCCGTTTTCCAGATTAGAACGCTGTTTTTTTGAGCAACCAAGTGGAAGAAGCAGTAGCAATGATCCAACCACGCATCCTCGCAAGCGGAGAGACTTTCGAGCCGGCATGGGATAAAAAATCAACGCCTCCTGAAAATACTTAGAGGAAGTCCATTAAAGGTAGGCCAGGAAAGAACCCATCACATCCCCTGGGATGTCGATCATCTTGTAATCCGTTGAAGAGACAAACAGCAGGCTCTGGCTTCCCTTGCCGAGTTGGTTGCCTGCGGAATCATAGATCTCATGCTCGAGGGTCACGAATTTGCGATTATGACCCGCCACGCGGATCTTCACGCTGACGGTCTCGAACTCCTTGGTCTCCCGAACGAACTTATGTTCAAAGGACCGGGTCAGGATGTAGAAGGGGGTCTCCTTGAGATTGAACTTCGGCATCACCTTGTTGAAGAAGAGTTCGCGGGTCTTGCCAACCCACATGGCATACATGCCGAAGTAGACATTTCCCACGGAGTTGGTGTCGGCGTAGGTGGCGATGAAGGAGTGTACGAACCACTTGTCCTCAAAGTGTCCCGAGATGTCATGGGTGCCGGTCGGTGCTGGAGTAAGGATTGTGCCAACAGGGGTGAGGGGAACGACGGATGCGGTGGAGGGCTGTTCCAATTCCTCGGAATCGGTCGTAAAATCCTCTCCGGTGAAGGGCTTGACCATCAACCAGATGACATATCCCAGCGGTAGCAGTGATGCCAAAATCTGGAACATGGGGTCATGCAAGAAGTAGCCGTAGGCGAAAATCACCACCGCCAGTGATCCGATGCAGAACATCTTGATCTGGGGGATGACGTTCACGGGTCCGTTCATAAAGGCGCGCCCGATGGCGAGAGCCGAGTAACCGACGAAGAATGTCGCAAAGAAGATCATGAAATATTCCAACTCGATGCCGATTGCGGCTCCGATCACGGCAATCAGGGCGCAGAGGATGAAAGCAGGGATCGGTGAGGTGATCAGTTTCTGCGGGATCAGGGCGAAGATGGGGTTCTTGCTCCTGCTGGCATTGCTCTTAAAAAACCACTCGAGAGCAATGTAGCCGCTATCAAGCGTGGTAAGGATGCAGCCGCCAAGAAATACGAGATACGATCCGAGCAGCCAGGGATTCACCGGAGGCTGGCTGAAGACCCGGGTGAGAAGCGACTGGGCATAGGGGTAACCGGCAAGACCCTTCTGGATGAATGCGGCACCGCTTCCCTCCATGGCCCAGAGAGCAAGGATTCCATGGAAGAGGAGAATCGCTCCGAAGAGTGTCGCTCCCACGGCATACGAAGCCGTGATGGAGGTGTTTTCCCTCCGCATCTGGATGGCCCTCTGCCATTGCTGAAGATCCAGCCAGGGGCCCACGATAAAGCCGATGCAGATCGGGATCACATAGCCCCAGAAATTCCAATCATGTGTTGGTAGTAAACTCGGCCGATGGAGGCCGCGGAAGTACGGAGATCCTAGCTCAGCGATGATGATGACCACGCATGCAATGATCAGAGCGAGGAAGGCTGCGTGGCTGTATTTGATCCGTCGGATGGAGAACTCCTCACCGAAGAGAATGCCTGCAGCTAGAATAATGAGCGCCGTCAGTGGAAGGTAGAGCGAATCGGGCTTGAGGCCAAGGGGCTGCCATCCATAACGGATCAATGCGAAAATCGTGAGGGAGAGTGCGATGATCTGATAGAGAAAGAAAACCAGACGGAAGGGTCGCGACCAGTTGTTGAAAAATGCAGCCAGACTTTCCGAGCCGGGATGTCGTTTGGCGATGTGATCGGCAACGGCTCCGAACAGGAAAAGTCCGAGGCAATTGGGGATCAAAAAGGTGAGAAGGCCGGTGAGTCCGAACTCGACGGTGAACTGTACGGAGAAAAAGAGTCCAAGCCCCCAGACCCAGGAGAGGGCTACGGTATTTCCCCAAAGGAGAACATTCAGAAAACGAAACCGAGGGGCGGAGAGAGCGGGAGTAGCCATGGCGTTCATGAGACTCTAGTGCCTGATCGACGGGTCTTCAATCTGAATGGGTGAGTACGGGGCTGGAAGATGATGGGAACCCTATGCCCGTCGCCTCCTCCCGCTCTTGCAATTGCCTCTCAGTGGAGGCACGCTAGTTCATTACCACCGATATCTGGTGGGGCTTTCTTTTTCCTGAATCCTTGAAAATCCTAGACCGTTATCTTTTGTCAGCCCTCGGTGTGGCGACCCTGATGGGTGTTGCCTTGCTGAGTCTGGTGCTGGTTCTTGGAAATGTCTTTAAGGAGATGCTCGACCTGCTGATTAATCACAGCGTCCCTCTGGAGACGGTTCTGGGATTTATCGCCTTTGTCCTCCCCTTCTCGATGACCTTCACGATCCCCTGGGGGTTTCTCACGGCCGTCCTGTTGGTTTTCGGGCGCCTTTCGGCGGATAATGAAATCATTGCACTGCGTGCCAACGGGGTGAGTTTTCCCAGGGTCTTCATCCCGGTTCTAGCGATGGCGCTCATGCTTGTCGGAGTCTGTTTCTGGATTAATACCGAAGTCGCTCCCCGTGCCCAATATGCGATGCTGACCTCTTTGTTTCGCATTGCCACGAGCAATCCTGTCTCGATGTTTCAGCCCGACGAAGTGGTCGACCAGTTTCCTGATCGCAGGATCTTTGTGGGAGGGAGAGAGGGTGATGTCATGAAGAACCTGGTGGTCGTGGAACTCGATGACAAGGGCTCTCCCTCAAAAGTAGTCTTTGCAAAGACCGGCACTCTCACCACGGATTCCGAGAATCATCGGCTTCTTCTCAGAGTGCAGGATGCTAACTTTGAGCAACGGGACAACAGGGATTCTCAGAATGTTGCCTTGATTCGCCAAGGGATCACAATGAAGGAGGGAGTCTTCCCGATGTCGATCCAGAAACTGCTTGATCAGAAAAAGAGGGGGAAGCCGCTCACGTCACATACACTCAGGGAGTTAATTGAGGCGATTGCCCAATCTGACTGCCCGCGTCGGCTTGCCTATCAAGTGGAGGTTAGTAAGCGATTCTCGCTCTCCCTAGCCGCTCTTGCCTTCGCACTCATTGCCGTTCCCTTGGGCATCACTGCCCATCGCAAGGAGACGTCTGTGGGATTTGCCCTGAGTCTCGTGATTGCATTCGGATACTTCTTCCTGATCATCATCGCCGATACGTTCCACGAGAATCCGCATGCCATGCCTGTGCTTTTGGTCTGGCTGCCCAATCTCCTCTTCACGGGGCTTGGGATCTGGCTCTTCTCCCGCCTTGCTCGCCGTTAAGCGTTCCTACCCCGTCGATCACTTCACTTCATTCCCTTCATCATCATGCCATCCTCCAAGGAACCTTCACTGAACGATCCCGTCACCAAAGAAACCATCCGTAGTCTTGTCGCGGGTTTGGCGAGTGGTCGGCGTGCGGATTTCCTGACAGATATGATGGAGACGGTCATCAAGTTAGGACTGGATGGAGCCTCATTTGGAGACCTGAAGCTTGTCAGTCGCTCGATGCGTGAGATGCGTTATGCAGCCTCAGTGTTTCAAAAATACAATACGATCCGTAAGGTGGCGGTCTTCGGATCGGCCCGCACTCGTGCCGATGAGCAGGACTTCCAGTTGGCAAGAGAGTTTGCCCGTCGGATCGTCGAGGAGAATTTCATGATCATCACGGGCGGGGGTGACGGCATCATGGGGGCGGCACAGCAGGGGGCTGGAGCTGAGAAGAGTTTCGGTCTGAATATCAGGCTCCCCTTCGAGCAGAGTGCCAACCAGGTGATTCAGGGAGACCCAAAGCTGATCAACTTCAACTATTTCTTCGCCCGAAAGCTCAGCTTTGTTAAGGAGACGAGTGCCTTCGTTCTCTTTCCCGGTGGTTTTGGAACGCTTGATGAGGGGTTTGAGGTCCTGACCCTCCTCCAGACGGGAAAGACTTCCATCGTCCCGATCATCCTGATGGATCGACAGCATGGCTTCTATTGGAAGACCTGGCGGCGTATCCTGGATAATGATTTGTTGGAGCTGGGTCTGATTTCCCGCTCAGACTTTCACCTCTTCACGATCACGCACGATGTGGATCGGGCCGTGAACGAGATCAAGAACTTTTACAAGGTATTCCATTCCTATCGTTGGGTCCGTGACGAGATGGTGATCAGAATCAACCACAAGATCACTCCTGCTGCATTGGAAAACCTGAACCAGCAGTTCGATCATCTCATTGCCTCGGGCCATATCGTTCAGCGGGAAGCCCTTCCGGAGGAGGCTGACGATCGCGCCTCCATTCATCTTCCCCGGTTGGTGCTCATCCCACACAAGAGGGAGTTCGGCATGCTCCGCCTTCTGATCAATGCAATCAACGACTCCCAGGTGATTGTTAATACTGTTGATCAGGCCGCCGGGATCTAGTTTTCGGTAAAAAGTTTTTTTCCATGACAACGAAACCAACAGTTCTTCTCTACGATACCACGCTGCGCGACGGAACTCAGGGTGAGGGAATTTCTTTCAGTCTGCTGGATAAAATACGGATTGCTCAGAAACTTGCCGGATTCGGTATGGATTACATCGAGGGCGGGTGGCCGGGATCGAATCCCAAGGATCTTGCATTTTTTGCCGAGGCCCGGAAGCACGATTTCGGGAAGACCAAGCTGGCAGCCTTCGGTAGTACGCGCCGCGCGGGAATTGCTGCTGCTACGGATCCTCAATTGGCCCAACTGCTGGAGGCTGAGACTCCTGTCGTGACGATCTTCGGAAAGAGCTGGAAGCTCCAGGTTGAGAAAGTCCTGGGGGTTTCCCATGAGGAGAATCAAGCCATGATCCGCGACAGCGTCGCCTATCTTAAGTCCCACGGGCGCGAGGTCTTCTACGATGCCGAGCATTTCTTCGATGGCTACAAGGATGATGCAGAATTTGCCATGGCGACCCTCGCTGCGGCTGACGAGGGGGGGGCCGATATGCTCGTCCTCTGCGACACCAACGGCGGCACGATGCCTGATGAGATCTCCGAGATCACTGCGGCTGTTGAGAATCGATTTCCCGGTAAGGTCGGCATCCACACGCACAATGATTGCGGTATGGGAGCCGCCAATGCCCTCGCAGCTGTCCGCTCCGGTGCCCTGCAGATTCAGGGGACGATGAACGGTTACGGAGAGCGCACCGGCAACTGCAACCTGACGACCGTGATTCCATGCCTGCAACTCAAGATGGGAATACCTGTCGTTTCGGATCTCACGCGCCTTCGCGAAGTCTCGCTCTTTGTTGATGAGTTGGCTAACTGCCATCCCGATGTGCGTGCTCCTTTCGTGGGCAGCACCGCCTTTGCTCACAAGGGGGGAATGCACGTGAATGCCGTGGCCAAGACCGCCGCAGCCTACGAGCATATCAAGCCTGAGTCTGTTGGTAATCATCAGAACATTCTGGTTTCCGAGCTTTCCGGACGGAGCAATATCCTGCTGAAGGCTGAGGAATTCGGGCTTCAGCTTTCCAAGAGTGACCCCGCCGTGCTTCGGGTACTTGAGAAAATCAAGGCCTTGGAATCCGAAGGATTTGAATTCGAGGCGGCTGATGCTTCTCTCGATTTGCTTATTCGGAAGGAACTGGGTCTTCATGCGCCGCTCTTCGAGTTACAGGGATATCACTGCAGTTTTCGTCGTGATGCCGCCGGATCCTCCACAACCTGCGAGGCAACGGTGACTGTGCGTAAGGGCGCCGAACTACTGGTCATGACCTCCGAAGGTGATGGTCCTGTGAATGCCCTGGATGCCGCTCTTCGTAAAGCCCTGCAACAACTCCATCCTTGGATCGCGGGGATCACTCTTTCCGATTACAAAGTCCGTATCGTTGACGGGGGACGCGGGACGGCGGCGCGTACCCGAGTCCATATTCTTTCAAGCGAAGGATCGGAGTCCTGGGGAACGGTGGGTGTTTCCGACAATATCATCGAGGCAAGTTGGATGGCACTAGTCGACTCTCTCGAGTTCCGCGCCTCGAAACGTTAAAATGTTGAGGATTTCGGCGCATTGCGTCGACATAGCTCCCTTGCCGTAGATTGAACTACGGCTGCGGTCTCATTCTTTCCAACGCATCCGAACTTCTTGACGTTTTTAGAATTAAGATCCCATGCTTCCTCTAGTGACTACTGTGTGGGTCTGCTGAGTTTGAAGACGAGCCGATGTGCTTGTGCTTTTTCTTCGAGTGATGGGTAGATCCCGAGTAGGTCTCCGAGTGACGGGAGTGAGCGGACTTGGAGGGGATCTTTTTCTTCTTGGGATGGAAAAAGAGGCGATGAAAGGACCAGGGGTTTTCGGCAGTCGGTAGCAGAAAGTGTGCCGCCGGGGTCGGAACATTATGCCCGCCGCCATGGAGGTTACGGTGCTCCATGATGAAATCAGTGGGGACCCAGTAGCTGATCAGATCACGGGTTCCTCCTGCATGATTTACCCCGATGCTCAGATCCTTGTGCATCTCAAAGTGAAGGTGAGGGGGGTACATTCCGTGATTATTTCCGATTGTACCGATCTGCTGACCTCTTGTTACCTGCTGTCCTTCCCTCACCATGATCCGGTCGAGATGTCCGTAGAGTGAATCCGTAAAGTGAATTTTTCGGTTCTCGATCCAAGCGTGTCTAATCACCACGACATTTCCCCAGTCAGCACGGATATCGCGCGCCAGAACAACGAGGCCATTTCCGATGGAATGCACGGGATGCCCGAATGCCTGCCCTTTTCCTCCGGCGATGACCCAATCCTCTCCAAGATGACCATGGGGTCGGAATCCGCGGGACTTGCAAAAACCTGACCCGTCGGGGGGGGCCACAGGGAAGTCAAATCCATCTGCTGTCATCGCGGATGTCTCTGGTAAAATCTCTACCGATGGGAAGGAGTGGAATAAACGCACGAAAAATCCTTGAGGAGCTATGACGGAATCATCACCCCGCCCTTGAGTTATCAAGAGGGGGAAAATCAGAGCCCAAAAAAAGAGGGCAAAGAATGGAGATCTTCTAAACACGAAATTTTGATTTTAGAAAGGAAGATGTGATCATGCAACCTCGCGATAAGCCCTGTTCTTGATTGGTAATCTGATTGCATGGAGAAGGCGTGCGTGATGAGATTATTCTGTTTTTCTCTTATTCCCATGCCTGCATCATCCCATCCATCTCCTGCGATCCTAGCCCTTGAAGACGGGCGCATCTTCCCTGGATTTTCCATCGGTGCTTCGGGTAATGCTATCGGGGAGATTTGCTTCAATACCTCGATGAGTGGATATCAGGAGGTGCTCACGGACCCCTCTTACCGTGGTCAGATCGTAACGATGACCTACCCACTGATCGGTAATTACGGTACGGGAGTCGAAGATGGCGAGAGTGCGGTTCCTCAGGTGAATGGATTTGTCATCGAGGAACTCTCTCGATTGGAAAGCAATTGGCGCTCCTCGGAGAATCTGCAGTCCTATCTTCGCCGTCACGGAATCCCTGCGATTTGCGGTATTGATACCCGCTCCTTGACCCGTCATCTCCGGACCCAGGGTGCCATGCGAGCCTGCCTCAGCACGGATGGAGCAGATGAGGCAACTGCTGTGGCTCGTGCCAAAGGTGCGCCTGGGCTCGAGGAACTAGATCTTGTGGGGGAGGTCTCCACCAAGGAAATTTATGAATGGGATCCTGAATGCAAAGAGAGCATCCAGTTTGGAATGACCAGAAAATCAGCCGGTGGAAAAGAGCCTCTTGTTGTCCTCTATGACTTCGGAGTGAAGCGCAATATCCTGCGACTCCTCCGCTGCCATGGGGTGCGCGTCATGGTCGTCCCCTCCACGACGTCGGCAGAAGAGGCTCTTGCTCTGAAGCCTGATGGCATCTTTCTCTCGAACGGCCCCGGGGATCCGGCTGTTCTGACCCAAGCGCACGAGACGGCCCGCCGGCTTGCTGAAGTGAAGCCCGTCTTCGGCATCTGCCTTGGTCATCAGATCCTTTCACTTGCGTTTGGTGCCTTCACATTCAAGCTCAAGTTCGGCCATCGCGGCGCTAATCAGCCGGTACAAGATCTGAGAACAGGCCGCGTGCTTATTACTTCACAGAATCATGGTTATGCCGTGAAAGAGGAGGGACTTCCTTCCGACTTGGAGATTACTCATCGCCATCTCAATGATGGAACAATTGCGGGAATCAAGCATCGCACCAAGAATGTGAGGGCCGTCCAGTTCCATCCTGAGGCATCGCCAGGCCCTCATGATTCTGCTCCCTTTTTCGAGGAGTTTGTGCAGGCAATCAGGGGCTGAAAGGCTAACGCCTTAGGTCGATAGCCTGACGGCTTTTAGACTATTAGGAACTGCCGGAAGAATTCTGATGGCGGCGTTAAGTGATCGGTTAGCTTTCACTGCCCCAACAATCCAGCATTCTTCAGTATAAAGGAATCTTCCACTCCTACTCTCCGAGCTCAACGTTCCAATACGCGAGGTCGATGAAATGACTCCAACTGTCGTCGATGCCGCCTGCAAAGGTAATGTTGACGAAGGGACGCCATTTCGGCCTTTTGGGCTTCTTCAGGAGTTGCATCTTTGCCTCATGCGGAAGTCGATTCCCCTTGCGGGTATTGCAGGTTATGCATGAACACACGACATTCTCCCACGTTGTCTGCCCACCTCGATCCCGGGGTAGCACGTGATCGATGTTCAGATTATTACGCTCAAAGTGATGTCCGCAGTATTGGCATATGTTTTTATCGCGCTCAAAGACGTTGAGACGTGTGAATTTCACTTCTTTTTTCGGCAATCTTTCGAACAGGCATAGGACAATGATCCGGGGAATGCGGATCTTCATTGAGATGGTCTGCAGCATCCGAGGTTCCGGATGGGAGAGGGAAAAATGCCTCCAACTCAGAAAATCGTGTGTTAAGAAATTTTTTTCACCGTCAGTGGCAACAACCTGAGCCTGACCTTGGTATAGCAGAGTGAGGGCCCTGCGTGCGGAGCAGGTGTTGATTGCCTGCCACAATCTATTGAGTACAAGCACGGGTTGGTCTAGCGGGCTATCCATGATCTTGTGGTTGTGTAAGTTGACACCATGAGATCCTCTGCTCATTGATGTCAATATAGCAGGTGCGACATTCTTGACACAAATCACCGAGGATCTCCCTCCGGCAATGCTGTCTCAGAAAGGGAAGTTTGCTCTTCATGAGTAAAACAGGTAACATCACGCGCCCTTCAGGGTACTATCATGAAACGATTCTTTTTCTGCCTTCTTCTCCTCTTGGGGGGGGTGCGGGGACTCTTTGCAGTGGACTCCGCAGAACAATTTCTCAATGCCTACCAGGCCTACCAGCAGGGAGAGAAGTTGGAGCGTGACGGGAGTTCTCCCGAGTCGCTCAAGAAATATAAGTTTGCCCAAAGTCTTCTGCTCGAGATTGAGAAGAACGATCCTTCATGGCAGAAGGCCGTCGTGGAGTATCGTCTCAAGAAGACGCAGGATGGAATTGACCGCCTGCAGGGAGCTGGAAGCTCCAATAATGAAACGATGGCACTGTCTTCGAATCCTCCCTTTGACTCGGAATTGCCGAAGGCGTCGCCTGCCACACCTACTGCGCCCAGCATTTCAATCGTTCCTCCGGGAGCCAAATCCTCGAGCGGAGGAGGGCTCTCTTCCGCAAGAGATTCATCATCCGAAGTGCGTCGTCTTAAGCGCATGCTCGAAACACTCCGCGGAGAACTCAAGGAGGCCAAGGACGCCATGACCTCTGAAAAAAACCGAACCAAGGATCTTGAGAGCATCAAGTGGGTGGAAGAGCGCTCCAACTTGGAGAAGGAACTACAGGCAACAAAGAATCAAGTCTCCGCACTCACGGAAAAGCTTCAAAAACGCGATTCCTGGGAAAATGACCTCAAGACACTTCAAAAGAAATTGGACGATACCGTTGCTGACAAGGTTGCAGTTGAAGAGGAGTACCAAAGCAGGGAAAAAAAGAGAGATGAGGCAGAATCTTTACTGGTAAAACAGCTTGAGGAGGTGAGGCAGAAATTATCTCTAAGTTCCGCCGCCGAGCAGAAATCGCAGCAACTCAGCGCTGAATTGGAAAAAGCAAAGGGGGAAGTTGCGGGAATGAAGGAGCAGCTTGCCCATGCCTCGCAGATAACAAAGGATTATGAGGCCAAAAACGAAGATCTTCGCAAGCAGATGACTGCCACCAATGAGCAGTTGAGTGCCGTTCAGAAGCAAACAGAAGAACTTGCTCCTTTAAGGTCTAAGTTTCAGCAACTCCAGGCACGTTTAGAAAAATCTGACGCGGAGGCAAAGGACTCCAAAAAAAAGATGTTATCTCTTGAGAAAGAATCACTTAAGGGAAAATCAGATGCGACTAAGAGAGAGTCAGCATTGAGGGCTGACTTGCAGGCTCTTGAGGAAGAGAGGAACACTCTTTCGGGAAAAGTTGCCCAGCTTTCGGAAGCGGCAACCGAAGCTGGTAAGGTCAAAGGATTGGAGTCTGAGTCTGAATCTCTGAAGAAAACGGTTGCACAACTTAAGGAAAATGCGGCGAGTGCGGGACGTGACCTTGCCAGAGCTCGGGCCGATTCTGAGGCTTCAGCCAAAGCGACTAAGGCCTCTGAAGAGAAGCTTTCTGCAATGGTTGCTTCCGATGCCGCCGACAGGGCTGTTCTAGAAGAGGAACGGCAGAGGCTTACGACCAAACTTGAGGATGCCACGAAAAGGGATGCAAATTTGAAGAAGATGACTGACACGGTCGGCCCTCTTGCCAAGCAAATCGAGGAACTCAAGGGACAACTGACACAGAATGCAAAAGCCTTATCTGAGGCAAAAGCTCAATACGATAAAGCATTACAGGTTGCTAACGAACGCCAATCAGAAGTTCAAAAGAACCTTGATGCATCAATCTCGCTGAAGCAAGTGCTTGAAAAACAGAATTCCTCCCTTCATGAGCAACTCAAGACGGCTATGGGTCAAATGGCCTCGCTTGTGGAGCATAGTGAGGATTCATCCGGACTTCGTGAACAGATTAAGAAGATTCAGCAGCAGATGGATTCAACTGCTGCAGACTATGCCAAATCTCAACAGCAGATTGAGGAACTGGCTAAGGCTCGTCCCGAACAGGAGAAGCTAATCCAGCAGAAAGAACAGGAGTTGGCTGCCGCCAAACAAGATGCTGAAAAGCTCCGTTCGGAACTTTCTGCCGCCAACCAGAAAAATGCTGATCTTCAGCGCCATACAGATGAAGGTGATGATCAGCTAAAAAAGCTTCAGGATCAGCTGGCTGCTCTTTCAAAGACGATGCCTGAGAAGGATAAACAACTTTCCGATGCCAAGGAGCAGGCAGGCAAACTTCAATCTGAACTTGCTGATGTGAAAGCCAGGCTTTCATCACTACAAAAAAAGAATGGTGCTGGTGACGATCAGTTCGCAGAACTCAAGGACCGCCTTCAGCAAAAAGAGGAGCAACTTGCCCGATACAAAAAACGTAAGAATAAGTCGGGAGGTGATGCGAATCTTGTGGAAGAAAACGACCTCCTTCGTGGAATTGTTTTACGTCAGGTCAAGGATGAGGCAAGGCGATCTCAAGCGCGTCGGCTTCTTGAAGATGAAATGAAGCGATTGAACGTGCAGTCCCAGACCCTGGTTGACCAGGTCACGGTCCTCTCATCCCCTTTTGCGGAATTGACTCCTCAGGAGAGATCGCTCTTTAAAGCTGGTCAGCTTGTTGTAGTCGATTCGGGGGATGGTAAAATTCAAGCATCCATCTCTATCAAGAATGAATCAGATACCGCATCGAGTGCAATCAATCCGGCTGATAAACAGAATAAAGATACCGCTGCTGGATCAGTAGAAACCAATACTCCTGCGGCGACTCCCTCACCTTCAGCAAACGGTACTCCTAACGCCGCCAGTAACAACACCTCAGCAACGGATATACCCTGGGAAGGAAAGCTCAAGGAGTGCTTGGCAAAGGCCAAAGATGAATTCGACAGGCAGGATTATCTCCAATCAGAAAGCACCTTTCAGGAAGCGTTGAAGATTTCTCCAGATGATTATTTTGCGCTTTCCAATATAGGAGTCGTGGAGTTCCAACTCGGCAAGATGACTGAGGCCGAGGGATATCTCAAGAGGGCCTCTACCAAGGGAACAAATAGTTCTTTTGCTCTTACCACTCTAGGGATCGTGCACTACCGTCAGCAGCGACTTGATGACGCACAAAAAGTTCTCAAGAAAGCCGTTGAGATCAACCCACAGGACTTTACTGCGCACAACTATCTTGGAATCGTCCTGGCGGCCTCAGGTAATGGAAAGGCCGGTGAGGGAGAAATCATGAAGGCCATTGAAATCAACCCTCAGTACGCCGACGCTCATTTCAATCTTGCTGTAATCTATGCCACAGGTAAGCCTCCGGCAAAGATGATGGCGAAGAAGCACTATGCAAAAGCCATCGAGCTCGGAGCACCACCCGATCCCTCCCTGGAACGTCTAGTTCAGTAGTCTGGAGAGTAAAAACAGGATTTTCTTCAGAGCGCTTCTTGGATGATCCTGTGAATCTCTGTCAGGTCGATGAATCCGTGGATCTTTTCCGATCCTGGACCAGTTCCCAGGGAAAGAACGTCTCCTGCCGTCCCAACTGAAGAGGGTAGTCTGAAGGCTGGGGGTTGAGTCAGGATGCCAACAGATGAAGTGTTCGTTTTTGACGAACTGGATGAATGAGTCACTTTTTCAGGAGCGAAGCCTGGCCCTGTGGACCAGCAGATGGAAGGGTAACCCTCATTATTCAGGGCAAGTACCGAAACCCCCTTGTCCCTAAGAAACGGATATCCGTTTAGTGACATGCCGCCGATGTTTTCTCTGCCTGTCACGATCACTAGGGCATTCTCTCCGGCATAGCGCCGCGCTGTCGCAACAGCTCGATCGAAAGAAAGAATACGTCCCAGCATGGACTCAGCATCATTGGAGAGTGCTGCATCACCGATCATTGGATCGTCTATGACCAGGAGATAACCCTTCCCATTGGATTGTAAATTTCTGATTGCGATGCGAACCAGATCGGAGAGTGAGGGGGCTTCGGGATTTCCCTCTCCAAAAACACTTTGCGAGAGAGTGGCAATTGGGAGGATACCTAGTGTTGGTACTTTTTTCCAAAAAGGTTGATTTTCAAGTTCCGCAACCGAGCGAATGATACTGTAGGAGCGGACGCCAGATAGCGTCAGGTCCGTAGTCTTGAGCCCCTTTTGGGAATTATGATTCTCCAAGGAGGGAATTGTCTCCTCGCCTCCGCCTCCCACGACAAAGTCGAAGGGTTGATGATTTGCAAATTGAGTCAGAATGCTATTGGTGTCACCCGCATTGAGCATTTTGGAATAATAAACGGCAGTTGTAGGAGCCGTGAGTTTTCCGGTACTGAGAAGTCCCGTAGAGCGTCCCTGAGTCATTGCCTCTTCCAGCAGGCTGTTGAGTGAGGCTCCGGAAGGCATCATGCAGAGGGCTCCCCTGTTTACTCTTTTTCCTGCAGCGATAGCCGTCGAGGCGGACGCGGCATCCGGAACGGAATAGTCGTTTGCGGAATTGCGGGATATCGCAGTATTTGGGAGATCCTCTAGATGGAGCCTTGCATCACCGCCGCCAGTAAACAGTCTGGCTGCCGCCACGCTGGAGGGGGAGATATTGTCCGCAACAAAGACGATGACAGCAAAAGGCTTGCGGTTAGTGGTTGTGAGGAAGAGTGCCGCTCCAATGGAGAGGAAAAAAATCAGGCAAACCAGTGCGATCAGCCTGTTACGAAGTTTCATGCTCATGATGTCTTCCTATGAATGAACAAGAGTGGAAGCCAGTTGAGAAGGCTATTTGACTTCCAGATCATTCATCATCCTTCAAAAGTTCGGGATTTCTCGTTGCCGTACGAACGTCCCGGAGATTAAATAGGAGATTCTTGCCCTGTGGTGTAACGGTAACATATTTTTGTGTTGTGTAGTGTGGTGGTTTACTCTGTTAGCCTGCATTACTCTGCAAAATCTCTCTTCCTTTGTGGGGAACAATAGGGAACTCTCTTTCTATGGCTTACCTTCGCAAAGTTTCCCGCTCGCCGTTCTGGTTTCTCCGTTTCCGTGATCTTGAGACGGGAAAATGGTGCGAGGAGAACCTGAAGCTGCGCGTCGATGACCCGAAAGCCACTCTCAAGGCCCGTAAAGAAGCCACGAAGAGGACGGCTGCCGAGCAGTCCGGACCCGTTAATAACCGAGAAAACTTCGCCGTGTGGGTACCGGATTACACCCGCGCCCACTATCGCAATGAAAACAGCGCCAGCCGCTATGAAAAAGTGTGGCTGAATCTGAGTGCCTTTCTCACTGAAAAAGGAGTTAGACACCCGCGTGAGCTTCGCTACGAACATGCCTACGACTATATGGCCTGGAGAAAAGGGCAGGGGATTGCACACAACACCGCCAGACTCGAGATCAAACATCTCTCCTTTCTGATGAGTGAGGCGATCCGCCGAGAGTATGCAGACAAGAACCCCATTGCCCTGGCACGCATCGAGCTTGCGGCAAGTAAGGAAAAGCAGGAGCTCACCGACGCTCAAATCCAAAAAGCTCGAAAAGCATTCGCTGATCGCAAAGATGCCCCCTGGATGGCTACCATCTTCGAGATTCTGATTCATCTCGGCTGCCGGTTCCATGAGGCTCGCATCCACAAAAGCAAGATCAACTACAAGGAAAAGAGCATCCTGCTTGAGGACTCGAAACGATCTGAGACCGATCCGAAAAAATGGTTTACTGCTCCGCTGCCCGACCAGCTTGCCACCATCCTGAAAGAAGCCCCTTCTTACCACGGCTGGACGATGCCCGAGGCCAAAAGCACGACCAACAGGGATTTCAACCTTGTGCTGAGGAAAGGGGCCAGATTTGCGAGTAGTCATTGCTGTCGCGTCAGTTTTATTTCCCGGTGCCACAGGGCTGGGCTTTCAGAGATGCAGACAATGCGTCTCGTGAATCACTCGACGAGGATGGTGCACCGCGTCTACTCGAAACTGAACGTCGCGGACGCACGGCTCGCTCGCGACATGGTGCCGCTGCCCCCGCCTCCTGAGCTAAAAAAGCCCTGACCCAGCGAAGAGTCGTTTTGCGTCCATAGAATGGGCACCCCTTTACCTTGAGATAGGCCAGCTCACGGATCGACAGACCAAGGATCGGAGCCAGCTCCTTGGGGAAAGCCATTCGGTCGAGATCAGGCTTGGAAGCAATAGTAACCATGGAAAACAGCTTTTAGGAGACTGCTTGATCGGCGGGATCGAGATCGGCGGGATCGAGATCCTCGTGGAGGAGATCCATTGCCTCTTCGACTTTACCTATTCCGGCCGTGATCGCTTGACGAAGGATGGCCGCCTCACTGATGCCCGTCTTTTCCTTGAGGGCTTCAGAACGGGCCACAAGTCCTGATGGAAGCTTGATTGAGACTGTTTTTAGCGCAGTGGTCATGTGTCGTGAATGTCGTTTTTGTAGTGGTTTGTAATTTATTTGCAAATAAAAAATGTGTTTTTTCTTAAAAAAGAGTAGAGTGTCAAAGTCATGAAAAACAAAACTGCCCCCATCAGCTTGCGAATAGCCCCCGAAATTGAGGCACGAGTTCAAAAAATTGCTGAAAAATCAGGATTAGCAAAAGCAGCCATCCTTCAACTCTGCATCCGAGCAGGACTTCCCGAAATCGAATCAGGAAGAGTAAATCCTTTTGTCAGCCACTCCCCCACCGGCGAGAGCATCCTTAAAAAATCGGACCAAAAGTAATTTTCTCCTTTCCCGACGGACTACCTTTGTATCAAGACTAGCGATCTTATGGAATTCATCAAATCATTACTAGAAGGCGCAGCTGGCTTTTCTTTTCTTTGTCTGATCGGGGGAGCTTTTTATCTGATCCTCCCGATCTTGATCTGGCTCGACGCCATGGCCATCCGGAAAGCCAGTGCTGCCGCACTTGCCGAGTTGAAATGCCAAAATCTCCTCACCCGACAGCTTTTGAGGGCCTACGGACACAATCCTGAGGTGTGATTTACTTATTCAAAAACGATCAGCAAGAGGGGCCCTATACCCTCGAATACATCCGCGCTCAGATCAAAATCGGGCTTCTTTCCCCGCAGGATTCAGCGTGGTGGGCGGGATGCGAAGATTGGAAAACTGTTTCTGAGATTCCGAACTTGTCCGCACCCGAGCCACCTCCATTGCCTTCACAGCCTGTATTGCCTACCCTCACGTCAAGAAAAGTGATCGATATCAGGGGCGCGTGGTGCCCCCATTGCGGCAACCGGGACAGTTACCGTTCCATGGAGGGGTTGGGATGCTTTCTCGTCTTGATTCTTTTGATTACTTGTGCCGGGATCATCTTCATCCCTTTTTTACCGAAATCCTGGCATTGCAGGATCTGCAAACACGTGTGGAAATAATCGCTTCGCTGCGCGCGCAGCGCGTCAGGTAAGGATGACCGGCGTCACTTGTAGATCATTCATGATCTGAGTTACCGATCGAGGAGCAGGGACTCGCGGCACAGCCGGAGTGGCTATCACTGCTGTTGCATCCTCGGGCGTCGTCGGATCGATATCGACGAAGCGAGCCAGCAGATGTTGATCTCGTCTCAGCCAATCAGTCAAAGCATAAGCACGCGCGGGAATACGCGCTACGATTGCGCGGTAATGAGTATCAGCAACCACAACGCAGGCCCGACAGAGGGCACGCGTATCGGTATCAGCATTTGCAGCAAGGAGTGTGGCGGGTCCGATTTGACCATCCTCATAAATACCAGAGCCCCGAGCAGCGAGAGCTGACTGAAGCACATGCGCAGCACCCCCGAGACCCATGTTGACGCGCCAGTTAGCAACGCACTCCAAGAGCGGAGATGGCAAACCGGCGACTCCTTTCCAATAGGGAATTTTTCCCGAAAAATAAGAACCGGCCACCCAGGAGGACGAAAGATTGTTCAGATCCAGACCGTCGGATGCCTGAGTCAGACCGCAGAACGTCACCCCTTGCCCATCGTGATCATTTTCGGAAATGATCATGCCGTTTTTCGTTGAGGCTTCTTCTTCGATGATGAAATCGAGCCATCGCACGAATTGAGATCCGTAGACGGCCGCCGCAGAGAGAATGTCTTTTTTAGTCATTCGGAAGAAGGGGAAGATGGTGCAGAGGGCTGTTGTTGGAGTTCTTTACTTTCCTGGGCACGCGCATAGGCCAAGAGGGCTGTCACCATGCCCGACATGATGCCAGCATAAGCAATCGACTGCCCGTCCATGGCTATCCAGACACCAAGGAAAAGCAACCTCAGCGTCTGCACCCAGACCGGCGCACACATCGTGATGATCACGACTCCAAAGAGCAGGCGGATCGAAGAAGGCTCTTTCGACCCGGCAGTCGAGAACGCTGTGCGAAAAAAGCTCAAGGAAGAAGGCGAGAGCCGTAGGAGGCAAGAATCCTCGCCCCAGCGAAGCCAAGCGCTGCACCCATGGCAAAAGCGATTTCCGGAGCTGCCAGGACAAGCAAAGGCCCAATGTAGGGAATCACCCTGAACCCGGCGACGAGCGTCGGAGTCACGGCGCGCAGGAAAGCCCATCCGAGCACGAAAGCAATCAGCCACGGGTAGAAATCGCGCTCTTTAGCTGTTGTGTGGAGATCGCGCTTGAGCGTGGCGTTATCGTTCTTAAGTGACCCATTCTCGCCAGTCAGACGAGCCCAGTCCGCCTCGTACCATTGCACCTTGCCAGTCATGGCATCGAATTGAACCCCCAGACCGGCAAGCTGGTTCCGAAGATCAGTAATCGCTTCAGACGTCGCCGGATTGCTAGAGTGGATGGCGGCCGCACTGGCTTCGGCATGCACGAGCGCCGCATGGGTAGCGGACACGCTGGCATCAAGAGCTGTACGGGTGACGGGAACCGTGGAACACCCACAGAGCAGCAACAGTAGACCAAAAGTAAGGAAGAAAAAAAGAATTCCCGCAGGAATGATGGAAAGGTTTTTTTTCATGGACGCTTGTTTTTCCAAAGCGCGAAAGAATGAAGCACCACTGCCGTGATGAACGTGAGAATCGAGACCATGCCCGCACAGAAACTCACAAGAGCCATCACGTCTTGAACCCAGGCATGCGTCGCAATGAATGAAACATTGCGGGCCGTGATCGAGACGGCCGCTGATCCGCTGATCGCGGAAAACTCAGCCATGAAAGGAAACGGGGTAAAGGAATGATGATTCATGCCACTCGCCCGAGGCGGCATGTCAAAGAGCTAAATCAGGCTCAGGAACCATAAACACATCGGCCACCGGTTCGTAAACCATGCCGATTCCGGCATAGCGACCACGGATGCGCCCCGAGTAACTGGTCTGAACCCATGTGGTGTCGGCACCGAAAGTTTGCTTAAGAAACGCAATACCTAGGGATTCCTGCTCCGTTCCCGTTTCATCGAGCAGGATTGAGTTATCTACGACGATTACGTTGGCAACCGTGTTGTTGGAATATAGCTGTGCGAAATGAGCCATGTGATTATGCGTAGAAAGTGCCGGATGAGGGAAATACGAGAACAGTATTTGTACCGTTTGCATAAATACTCGTCGCCGTCATTGAAGTAGAACTCACCGTTTGTGTGTTGTTTACAGTCCAAGTAGTCGACCCTAGATTTTCGGTGATAATGGTTCCAGCACTTACACCTGTTCCGGTGATTTTCATGCCAATAGTAAGAGATCCGGTTAATGAAGAAGAGGTAAGCGTGGTTCCTGAGATACTTCCCGTAAACGATCCGGTAGTTGCGTTGTTCGCCGAGTTGAAATTTGCAGAAGGTGCGGAAACGATGACAATCCCAGATCCTCCGTTTGAACCTAATAGCGAACCATAAACTGTAACATTGAAAGTTCCAGCAGCTCCACTGCCAGTGTTTTGAGTTCCACTGACATACGCAGATCCCCCGCCACCGCCCTGTCCTCCGGGGCCATAGGTCTGAGGTACTTGACCTAACCCACCACCTCCTCCTGCGGCCAGAAAGATTTGCGCTCCAGTAAGTGTATTAGCCGCACCGCACCCTCCCATTCCAGAACCATTAACTCCAGTGCCTTGAGATCCAGTCCCAGTTCCCGTAATCGTCGTTGAAGCTACGGTTGCCGTCGTCGTTGATGTTGTCCAGCCCACCGTATATGTACCCGTGCCACCTGTTCCAGTAAGCCTATTTTGAATATATGTGGAGGCAGGAACCGAAGTGCCTGTGAGAATTAGCCCATTGCCTATTGCTCCAGAGGTCAATGCTGTCACAGTCAATGTGGTTCCAGAAATGCTTCCGGTAAAAACAGCATTTCCCGCCCCTCCGCCACCAGAACCGTTTGATTGTGTGGTAGCCATATACCCGCCGCCAGAGTTTCCTTGGCCAGAGATAATCGCAATAGCAGGAAGAACCGTGGAATTGTTGGCCGAGCATGATCCCCCACCAGAGCCTCCAGAAAATCCAACACTATTTGTTCTGTTCCCTCCTCCCCCGATTGCAATTATATTTCCAAATTGAGAATTTCCTCCATTGCTTCCTTGAGAGCCTCCTGAAGTAGAACCTCCTGCTCCACCCGCCCCTATTATTACAGGGTATGATTGACCTGGTATTAATGTAATTGACGAAAGATAATTATATCCACCGGCCCCTCCCCCTCCCATACCAAGACCGCTCGTTGCGTTATTTCCGCAAGCACCTGCACCTCCTCCCACGACAAGAAGTTGAGCATTATACGTTTGCGTTACTGTAGAGCCGAAGAAGGGCATTAGGCGGATAAGATGCTGTAGGTGACACTGGAGGTGGAACCGAGCAACCAGCAAGCCTGTGTCGGAATCACGGGAAACTCGTAACCTTGACCTGCGGTGAGGGCAAAAGAAGCCGAAGTGCAGACTGTGGCGGCAGAACCGAATCCGATGTAGAGCGTCCCGCTTGTCGCCGTATTCTGAATGGCAAGGAGTTTGGAGGCCGACGATGCCGCAAGTGCTTGTGCCGAGGTTCCCGTTGCCGCCGTTCCCGTGGTCTGGGTCAGGGTCGAAATGGTGGGAGGATTTGCGGTAAATGACGTGTTTGATATTCCCCCACCAGAAATATAAACGGCCTGCTGTCCTGCCATGCCAACCGAAGAAGAAAGGGTGAGAACGATATTTGTCGTTCCAGCAGAAATGTTGGATACGCAACGCACTCGGACATAAAGCGCCCCAGCAAGTTGGATAGTCCAATTACCAGTTGTATTGTTAAACGTGTATTGAGTATTTGACCAACTAATCGAAGAGGAAGTTGGATTGTTGTATGATGTAAATGCCGTAATCCAATTTGAGTTATCGGAAGAAATTTCTACCAAAATTGAGTTCAAAGTTGGAAGTGCGTTTAGGAAAAGGCAAGCTTGCCTCGCTCTTGAACAATCAACAGGCCCGATAAGAACGGTTCCAGAAGTGATTGCGTTTGTATTGGTATAGGTTGTTGCCGTTGTTGGGGGTTGATTGGTCGTTGCAGCCCCAAGCGAATCAACGGCAAGTGTATTGGAGCCGTTGACCACATTGACTCCATGAGTCGGAACAGTCGCAAGAGAAACGGGAAG
>DAISZK010000026.1:23224-34731 GCA_036824855.1 Chthoniobacterales bacterium
GCGAGACATTCTGAATAGCCGGGAAATTTGAGATCGAGGAAGAAAGCGTCGAGCCATTGGCTAGGGCTGCCGTGAGCGTTTGGTTGCCTGCAAGCGAAACTCCTGACGTCAATGAAACTCCAGTAGGTCCATTTGTGGCCGTTACCCCATCGTCATAGGTAATTGCCAGCACCGGGCCGATTGTACCAGTTCCCGAGAGCGTCAAAACACTATTGGTTCCTTGCACATAGGTGCCATTGCCGCTTTTGAGGCTATAGAGGATGCCGCCATTGCTCACATCCGTAATTAGAAGGATATGGTTTTGCGGAAGGTTGATCCCGGTTAGCGTAATTGCACGACCGGAAATAGTATAATTATCAAGGAGTTGTTTCATTTTTTTATAGAGCTATCGAGTATGCAAGCGCGTCATCATCGGCAGCTTGGCTCACAACTACCGAGAATCCTTCGGCAGTTGAGACAGCTGTTGCTAGTTGAGCAGGTGAGACGGGCGTATAACCGAGAGCGGAAGCAATGTTTCCTTGGGTCACATTGGCATCCGAGCCATTGGTTCCGTTTGTTCCAGCGGGGCCTGTAATTCCTGGAGCACCCGTTTGAATTTGAGAAACAATGGTTTTTGTTTCCGGTGCGACCATCACGGTCAAGACGGGTTGAGCCGGAACAATTTGCACGAGGATCGGCGTATCCATAACAAATGGCGGTTACGGAATGACCTGTACCGGTCCGTTGCCCATCGGCAGCACGCTGCCATCGGCTGTGGTTAACAAGAGCTTCAGCCACCAGGTTGTCGGCCCGCCAATCGTGATCAGCGACGTTTGCGAAGCAGGCAGCTTGCAAATAATTGGCAAACCAAGCTGTGAGGGCATCGAAACACTCAGTACCTCCACTTCATTCCCCCCCTGCGAATCATACATCGTGGCAGTCAAATAGCATCCGGTCAGATCGAGATAGCTTCCGTCGGATTTGTTAATAGGCAACACTCCGAACGCATAATCAGCCCCCAAGGTCAACGGAGGCGTGAGGTAGGTTGAATTTGTTGCAGTATTGAAAATCGAAGCATTGGCAGATGTTCCCTGAGACAACGCCGGAAGAATCGTCACCGGATATTGGGCCAGCGTTTGGGTAGACCCGTCGATCGTGGAAGATATTTCCAAAATGATCTGCGAACTCGAATTGCTGACCAAGGTTTTCAAGGCCGTTCCCGCTAGGGACAGAGAACCGGATTTGTACGGCGTCGAAATGAAAGAACTGGTGATTTGCAATAATGGAATGGCGACATTCGCCAGGGCATTTACAAAACTGATTGAAAATTGAGGAGAATTTCCAGCCACCAACACATTCCCCGATTTGATACCGGAAAGAGCACTGAGCGCGGATTGTATTCCGGCAGCTCCCGATGTTGCCAAGATATTGGTCGTCGTTTGGGCGGCACAGGAATAATTCCCCGTGAAAGAAAACGAAATTCCAGTCAACATAGCCCCCCCAGATGTGGCGGCCAAAGTGAACGTCAAGGAAGTCGGAACCGCCTGGACATAATATGTCGTTCCAGCCGTGAGTCCGGTAAAGATGCCGCTTTGCTGGAAGCTAATGATATCTCCTACAGAAAACCCATGGGCTGCCGACGTCGTGAACGTGTTTGCAGTCAACCCCACAACGGTAGCCGTTTGCCCGGTTGTAGAATTGGAAAAAATACCCAGTGTTGCCGCTGGGCTAATATCGTTACCGGGGGTCGTCGTTGCTACCGTGAATGTGGTCGGCGTCGGCGTGGAATTTACATAAAACGTCCCGCTGTAAGGAACCGATGTGGAAAATGCCGGAATCAAAAACGAACTCCACGAAAGCGCAATGGTTTGTCCGACGACCAAACCATGATTCGTTGAAGTCGTGAAACTCGTGGCATTAGCCGAAGTGGTGAACGTCCCCGTCGTTGCCGGTAGCGTCAATGCAAACGTGCCCGAATTAGGCACTGCATTAAATGTCATGCTTTGAACGGAATTTGTTGTCGAAGAACCATTCGACACACTGGAAATCGTTGCGGTGATCGGCAGATTGTCATTCCAGAGCGATGAAGAAATGACCGCTCCCGTTGCCAGAGTCCCGACCGAAACAGTCACCGGAACGCCCGTCAGATCGACCGGAGAAAGCGGAGAATTGGTTTTTCCGGTTTCTTTTAAGAACCCAAGATTTAAATTGACGGTATCGCCGAAATAAAACGACAAGGCAGGAAGTGGCGAAAGACTGGCATCCGAAGATAAAAGCGTATGGGATGTCGTGTCGACATAAAGATCGATGGCCATACCGGAGATTCCATGTCAAAAGACCGGCTTACCTGTTTTTAGATCGGGGTCATATTTTACCACGACAACAAAAGCGACAATCAATTATGCAAAAGCCCATTGTTCAGAAATTACCATTGTTAAATCACACTGATCGATTGATACTAATAATCCCGATGTTCCGGTGGCAATTTGAAATGGGATGTTATATGTGTTTGCATTTATGACCATCTTTACATTTCCGGAATATGGATTTCCAATAATGCTATCTCGTTGAATGGTTGTAAATCGAAGCAACCCATCACCTGTATTTAACGTCCACCAAATGCAAATATAATAAAGTCCGTTGTAATAATAACCCAAAACCGGGCTTGTTATCCTTAAAACATTTCCATACGCAAACCACGGTCCGGAATTCCCGATTGTATTGGCCCCACTATTTGCAATCGTATTGCCAGAATCAAACAAAAGTGGCTTGGTTAACCCTAAACAAATATAATCTAATTCTGAATTTGGTATAAATCCGCCATTATCTGCATTGAATGTATAAAAATCATTGATTGCGTATGAATTTTTCGTGTTGGAAGGAGTGTTTGTAAATGTTGTTTTAATTGTTCCGGTAATTTGAAATTTTTTGGATTTCCAGAAAAACGTCATGGCGTCAACCAAAGTCATTCCCACAGGATACGCCGTTCCTTTGCCCACAAGATTTCCATCTGTCGTAGGCTGAATGCACATCGGGAAAATGCCAGGATACAATATCTTGGCCATTTTATTGCAAATAACCTAAAACAGTCAGGAACGCTGGATTTCCATTGTTGCAAATCGTCAATGTGAATGTTTGAAACGTCGTGCCCTCACTGGTCATTTGAAAAATTGGTTTCCCCACGGGGTTGATCGGCGTGAGCATCCGAAAGTTATCATCGAGATCCGATGCCTTGATATGCGCCCGAGCGCTTTTGTCTCCGCTTTGGAGATACCCTTTAAATTCAATCAATCCACTGGTATTTGCCATAACGCGTTACAATTACGAGAACGTCAATCCCGAACTGATCGCAGCTCCATACTTTACCGTGACTTCACTGACGGTTCCGTAATTGGTCGAATCAATCGACACCACTTCGGGGATTAGACTGACAGTTGGTGATGTGTTTTGAATTGAAAAGTTAGCTGAATTTTTTAACCCAGGAATCGATGCAACCGCTTGATTTAAACTACCTAGTTGAGAAATCAACGAGTTCAAGGGCACCGGAGCGTTACTGACATTTGTCCCCGTCAAATTGACATTTGTGAAAACCACATCGAAGAGTCCTGCACTATTGTAGGGAAGTTGTGGAACAACCGGAACAATCGCGGCCGAGGAATACTGAACCCAACTTTGCGTGATCACCGGAGAGACATATTTTGCCGTGAACGTGAGATTTGTCGAACTCGTTCCCGATCCGTACAGGGTATATTCGCCGGTCACGGTACGAACTTCAGATCCCGTTGTCGTATAAACCTGTTTTAGATCATTTGCATCTCGGACGCCATAGTATTGGCATTGCAACGTCGAAAATACCTGATCATTATTCTCTGTTGGTTTTCGGAATAAATAGACGTTTGGATATGCGACTGCGTTTTTAGGCGTGTAGGGTGTCGATCCTATAGATAATGTGGCGCGAGCGGTTGGTAAATACGAGAGAGCGCAAGAATAAGTGCGAGTCAGAATAGCCAATTTGCTTGGCTGCACTACCAATTGATCCTGGGCACTCATGTAGAGTTGTTGCGTATTTCCAAGATAAGTAGGGCTTTTGAACGCCACTGCTGCAGATACTGTTGCAAAGACGATATTGTACGTTCCCGCAATGATCTTGTCGCTTGCTGAAAGCGCCGTGAATGGCGTGGATGCTTGCTGAACCGCATAAACAACGATTGTCCCCGTCCCACTTACCGTTAACGAAAGCCCGTCGGCACTCATCACCCCCGGCCCCGATGCCACCGCATAAGTCAAAGCCCCAGGCGACGTCGATGAAGCTTGAGGAGTAATCGTCAGTTCGGGGGAATAATTTAGCGTCTGGTAGGGTTGCTTCGTAATTGTCGGGGCACCCGTTGTCGAAATGATCGTCCCCACCGTGACACCAGAAAGCGATGAATAATTGGCGGATATTTCCTGAGAGACTTTGACAACAACGGTTCCCAATCCTCCGACGCCAACCGTACCGGTCGATGGATTGATCGTTGTTCCCGTAGGCGCTCCAGATGCTAGGGAATATGTAAGAAGCCCCGGAGATGTCGAATTGACCGACATATCGACGCTCTGGCTTGGCAAGAATGCGCCGGTGACAGTTTTTGGCACGGCGGCCCCCGAGGGTGCTGTCAGCACAGGGGCAATCGGCAAGATTTCCAGTGACCCCGCCGCCGTGGCATTTGTGATCGCGGCATAGTTCCCCGAAGCAGCTTGCGTCACCGAGATGTAAATCTTCCCCACGGCAGCTCCAAGTGTCACAACGCCATTGCTGGCAACCACGCTCCCATTTGGCCCTCCAGACATTTGATACGTCAATGTCCCAGAACTATTGGAAATTGCTGTGGAAGCAAAATTGTATGTCGATCCGGCATTATACGCCGTCGAAAGAGTCCTAGGGCTAATCGTCGGAACCGCAGGATTCACCGTAATAACCGCCGCCGTGGCGTTCGTGATCGCCGTGTACGATCCACTCGCATCCTGAGAAACAAGCACCGTAATCGGTCCGGCTTGTCCCGTAACAGGAATGACATAATTTGCCAACGATACTTTGCCCGATCCGTCCACGGTAGCCCCTGATGCCGGAGCCTTGATGGAATAATGATATGCCCCTGGTGACGCATTGGCCGCGACATGAGCATCCACCGTTTGCGTCGGTGACCACGTGACTGTTTGAGCCGATCCAGTTGTGATACTTGGAGCAACCAGCACTGTGATCGCCGCAACTTGCTGAACCGTTGTCACGGCTAAATACGCTCCATTTGCGGCTTGAGTGACTCCGACCAAAACCGTTCCCGTCGTGCCATTTAATGTGACGACGCCAGTAGTAGGATCAACCGAGCCAGGTCCTGAGATTTTTGACCAAGTAAACGCGCCATTTGAAGGCGATGACGGTTTGGATAAAGCAACCGTGGATGCGGTTGAAGAATAAACAACAGTCTGTGCAGGAATCGCTTTAATCGTCGGTACATCCAATGCGGTGAAAGATCCGGCTGACGCATTGACCAGTGGTCCCACCGTGGCACTCCCGCCATAATTCACAATGCCCGAATAAGTGCCAGCACCAGCCCCAAGCGTAACAATTCCCGTGGACGGATCAATCTTGCCCCCGGCAGGATAACCAGGAGCCAGCGAGTAAGTAAGAGCAACCGAAGGGCTCGTCGTTGCCGACATCGAATAAGTCGCGCCAGCCGCCGCCGTGATATTCGTGCCGTTATGAGCATTTGGCGTCAGTGTGGGTGATGGCGCGGCTGTCAGCGTGACCAATGGAACATTTGTTGTCGCGGCATACGTCCCATTTGCTGCTTGAGAAATAAAGAACGCAACGGTAATTGGAACAGTAACACCGTTTTGTGTGGAAGAAATAGCAGCTGGAAAAGATTTTCCAGTAATCGGGACCGAATTACTAAAAAGAGTCGTTGGCGGCGCTTTGAAATTGTATGTGCAAGCACCAGCCGAAGGTGAAGTAAAATTAATTGTTACATTTGCCGTGGTGGATTCCGGAACATAAATTGGCGTTGTCGGAGATGCCACGGGAATCGGCGTAGCCCCGTTAATCGAAACCGTGCACGTATATGTAGGTGTTATTAATGCCATATTCCTTTATGCCAGAACTGCAAAGTTTTCGGTGTTGGTCTGGATGTCGTCAGCAGACTCGTCAATGCTTGGAAGGTATTTGCTAAGTAGCTTGAGAATGTCCCCCATAGGGTCTTTTGTTGCCGCTGATGCTCCTGCATCACCAGCAGTCCCAGCGGATGTAGCAATCGGGCCAGGGACTTTATTGATGTCGTTGTAGAGCGGGGCAGGGGTTGGACGCTTGGTGATCGGATCAAAGGTTGCTCCTTTTCCGGCTCGTTCTTTCTCAATCTGCTCACGAGCCGCTGCCGAAGACCAGCCAGCGTCTTCCAACTGCGCCTTCCGTAATCCGATCTCTTGCTCCTCCTGTTGCTTTTCGGCACGCTTGCGCTCCAGGTAAGCCGCTCCCCGCCAGTCACCGGCAGCCTGAGCCGCTTTGATACCAGGATCGAATTGCTTGCTAAGCTGGGAAGAAATCCCCATCGAAGAAGCCGCGAGCTTTTCCTGCATATCGAGCCCGAGATTGGTAGTGTTCTTATAGAGTCCTGTCGCCACCATGGCTGGGTCAATAATAGGCGCAGCTTTGGCAGTCCATCGGGCTCCCCCTGTTGCATTGGCATTTGCCGCATTGGCCGCATTCATTGCCGAGGCCCCTTCCTTGAGTGCAGCGACCGTCGATTTCGTATGCTTGGCCGTAGTCTCCGTTGCCTTTGATTCTTTCTCTTTTCCCTCCGTCAGCTTCTTTTGATGCTCGAGCTGTTCTTTGGTCAGACTTGCAATTTTGTCTTGCTGTTGTCGAACGTCAAAATGAGCTTCTGCTGTTTTGTAAGTCTCTTCCGTTACATTAGCAGCATGAGCGACTACTTTGCCCAGTTCGCCAGCTGCCACATCGAACCCTGAGGCAAGAGCCTCTTGAGACATGCTGATTTCACGATTCGTCGTCTCAAGTTGATATTTTAAAATCGAAACTTCTTTAGAAAACATCGGAATGCCATCCAGCATGCCGATCAAGGCTTTCTGAAGAGTTGACGCAATGTAATCACCGAGAACGGTGAATGCTGTCTTGATGTAAGCGAGCAAATAGCTGTCTGGAGAAAACGCACCCGCTAGAAAATCCGACACGCCAGCAATCGCGGCATCAAAAGCACGAAAAAGTTCATTGCCCATTTTCATGGCTTGCAATTTCACCAGCTCATAAGCCAGCTCGAAGGCATCTTTGAAATTTCCCGAGGTCAGATCCTTGGCGATGGCCAGTAATGGCTTTCCTAGCCCGTCGGTGATCTCTTTACCGAATTTTGCAGCATCGAATTTGGCAATCTTGTCCGAGAGCTCCTGGAGGCCACCGGTGGCATTACTGAGCGCGCCGGCTGTGAATTCGATCAGTTTGTGACCGATCCCGTTCTTAATGGTATCGCCGAGCTTCTCGAACTCCTCGGCATTCATTCCCATGATCGACGAATACTCTCCGAGCTGCTCTTTCGATTCGGCAACTTTTTCATCGAAATCCTTGAAGAACGTCATCAGTTTCCCGCCGCTCTTGCCGAAAATCCCGAGTGCCGCCGCCGCCCGTTCCGAACTATCCGGGATCGACGCGATGGCTTGCCCGATGGCTTTCAGTTGCTCATCCGGGGTCATTTGCTGGAGTGTGCCGAAATTCAGCCCCAGTTGGCCGATATGATAGGCCGCTTCGCTTGTGGAATCACCGGCCTCGACCAAAAACTTCTGCATCTTATTGACGACGCTCCCCATCGTCTCGGCTTCCATGCCGCTATTCTGGAAAGCACGTTCCAGAATGGTCAGTTTCTCGGCAGCAATTCCCGTTTGATCACTTAGATTTGTAATCCGCCCCCCTTCTTCAAGGGTTTGCATGAAAATCTCGGCACCTTTTTTCAAGGTTTCCCAACCGATGAAGGCTTCCGCAAGTTTCTTGGTGTGTTCCATGAGCGCCTTGCTCATTTCTTCACCAGACTTAGCCACGTCATGGAAAGCACCCGTGATCAGGTCTTTCCCGGTGACGCCGAGAGCTACTGTGACGTCACTCATCAGTAGGATTGGCTCAGAAGCCTGTCATCGGCCGCGCTCTTCATTTACCGACGCGCGAATGTCAAATCATCCTTCTTCCCGTGCTTTTTTGAGTGCCATTCGGATTTCGATTCCGAGGCTCTTGTAAAACTTCTCCCGCGAGAGGCGGATGGCTTCTTTGTGATCGTTGGACCGCAGGGCTTTATCAGCCCAGGGAACCTTGCTGGTGAGCTTAATGAGCGGGAGGGATTTCTCACTCTGATCGTCCACTGCATGGGACACCTTGCCCACATGTCGCCTCACCCAGGCAGGGATGCCACTGAGTGCATCTTTCACATCCGCCTGCACATCGAGGGCACAGGCAGCCCACGCGGCTTTGGTAAGGCCGACCAACTCTTGTTTGCGTTGGATGAAAAACTGAAGGTCCCGCGAGTTCATCACGACGTTGCGACCTTTCCACCCCTTGCGGACGCGTCCGTATGCATTCCGAGTCCGGGCATGCACACTCCGATCCACTCCATGGTCAAACGTAAGTTTGGAAAATGTCGGCAATCCCGAAACAATACTTCGCAACCGCTCAGGATCAGCAGCCTTCACGGCTCCGAGGATTGCTTGCTGGAGCTTGGGACTTTTCGTCAGGAATTTTTGAATCTGCTCTTGAAAACTCCATTGAGTCGTCGGGTACTTTGTGCTGATGGGAGTCGCCGGTGTGTAGATCCTCAAGATGTCGTTTTGAACGGCACGCTCGCCTAATTTCCGAGCCGTCGCATCTTTGCCAAAAGGGGGAGTTGAGATCGCCAGATTGACTGCCATGAGACGCGCACCACGACGGAGCGAAGCTGCCACTTCCTTGCCCGTGACCTCCTCATAACGCTTCATGCGTTTGAGAAGTTTCGAGTTATCAATCGTAATTTTCGGCTTCGCCATCCTCTAGGTCATCGATGTCAACCACATCATCGGACCAGCGAAGCGATTTCCCATCACGCCAGACGTGATAATCGAGGATCCGGAGACCTTCTGTAAAAGGAAGCTCCCAGAGGATGAAATCAAATGACCAAGAAGTTTTCTCGGCCAGCCTAGCAACGTAGCTCGTCAGCCAGCCTGGCCGCCAGCTTTTGGGTCGGACTCTCCACCCGATCCGGAAGCCTCGCCACGGATGGCGGTGCGAGCGGAATTCATCCGCTCGACAAGCTCGACGATCTTCGGAGTCGCTTCCTGAAAGACATCGGGCTCATACATGTCGAGGAAATCGTAGACCATGTCACGGAAAGCCCCTTTTGCCCGGCCTGCCACCCGCCGCACGGTCTCGCGGGGCCTGCTCTGCGAGTAAAGGATTGCTCCGACATCGAACGCTATCGAATCAGTCCGACCGACCACGATCCCAACTCCATTCTCAATGAGGAGTGCCAGATCCCCCGCCGTGATCGATCGAAGCTCGATCCCAGCGATTTCGTCGCCGCTCTTGAGCATTTCCGTGTCGAGAGCGCGGTTGCGTTCGTCGGTATTCAGGTCAGGGGACATGTCGTCGATCATATTCAATGGTTGTTAGCGGTGGAAAAAAACTAGGAGGCGAGTTGAGCAAGTTTCTGGCGCTCTTCCCGCCCGAGGCGTGCCGAGACGAGCAAACGCTTGTCGCCTCGGTTGCGAAGCGTGGCTTTGGGAACCTTGTGACTCTCGGCAATGATATGCGTGCGCGCGAACATCACTTCACGCGCCACTAGGAAAGCAACCAGATTCGAGGGGCGAGGCATCGACAATCCATCGCTCTCCCACGCTGAAAGGAAATTCACTATTTTCTCCCCGTCGGAATTCATGGTCTCGAAATGCCAGGTGAAAATCTCCCGGTTCTGAGGATCGGTCAGTCGCGTGCATTCTGCATTTGCCTTAAACGGGAAACCCGCCACCTGGAGCGCTACTGCGAGCTTGAGATCGGAAGTGGAAAACCATCCACCTTTTACGGAATCTTCTTCGGAGGACATATTCAAATATTCATTGGCGAGCCCCTACGAAGCCGGGGCTCATGGCTGTGAATTCAATCAGGAAATGTTTGGATTGCGCTCGCCCGAGACCGTGATTTCTTTGAAGCCATCGGGCTTTTTGTTAATGGCAACCGATTCAACATAGGATCCACCTCCGGAAACTCCTCCGACAAGCGTGTCGAGGTTTGCTACCGTCAGAAGCCCGGCTACGGCAGCCGCAGCGACACCAGTAGTTCCGGTGATTGTTCCAGAAACCGAAAACGTGGTTTTGGGGTTGTAAAAAGCCTTAAGCACCACATCGCCGTCGTTGTCGCGGACTTCGGCTTTATCTGCCGTGGATGTCTCAGAAAATGAAGAAACAAGAATTCCCGTTTCAGCAGTGCAGCCGAAAGTTGCCGAAAGAAGAGAGGATCCAAGAATAGTTGCAGCCATAGTAGTTGGGTTGAGTTACTGAGGGCGAGGTGTCAAATCGCCCCGATACCGATCAGGAGCCGCATTTCTGCCGTCCATTGATCTCCCTCACGTCCAGTCGTTGTCTCCTGAAGCCAGCTTCCGAAAAACCCAATCGAATTGCCGGAAGGCCAGTGGCTGGTAATACTTTCCGACGCGGTGATGATACCGAGCACATCGAGATAGGCACTCATGTCGGCATACATGGAATCTCCCAAGAGCGCCGGAGCCGTCAGACGGATCAGCACCGGCGAGGTATAGAGTCCAGGGCCTACCGGCGTCATGGTTTCAACTCCTACCGAGAGATTCACGCTCTCGGGTGTCAGGATCTGATCACTTGTCCCTGCATAAACGGTGGCAGCGGAAAGCGATGTCCCGGCCAGCGAGGCCGTGAACGCGGAAACGAGAGCTTGTTCGATAAGAAGTGGATTCATGAATTAATGGATGAGGCACTTATTGCCATTCGGCTTCGGCGATGTGCTCCGCAGCTAACGGGCTGATCGTGGCTGGCACAACCCCCCGGATCACAAAGGTTTTTCCGGAAGCCACATCCTTGACTTTTTCAAGCGCGGCCGGAGGTGGTGTGATCGACGCAGGGAATCGAAGACGCCAATTCTGCTTTTGAGAAAATCCACCACTAACCAGATCAAGCGCCGGTGGAGCGGTGCTGATGCGGATATTCATGGTAACTCCCCGGAAAATGACGGAGGTGCCCTGAGCGGAAATACCCATCGCTGCTCCACGGGCGGCGAAACTGGCAATCTGTTGGGGATTCATGTGGGGTAAATTAAAAAAGCAAAAGCCCCTCTGAGGATCCTACAACCTCAAGAGGGGCCACGTTGCCGATGAGAAAAAAGAGGTTACTTGGAAGCCTTTTTACCGGATTCCATCGTTAGGGTCGTCGCAGGCGTCGCCCGAAGCTCTTGGCATTCGGCCAAAAGCGCACGATGTTCGTCTGCCAACTCTTTGAGCAGAATCATG
>DAISZK010000027.1:0-34400 GCA_036824855.1 Chthoniobacterales bacterium
GGTCGGTAAGGAGTGATTTGGGGCGACGCCTGGTGTTCCGCCGGAGGCGAAACGGGACATCATTTTTTTCATTTTTCCAGTGTTCTTGGCCAGTTTTTTCATCTGTCCAAACCTCAGGAGGAGGTTGTTGACCTCGGTGACGGAATTTCCACTGCCGCGAGCGATTCGTTGGCGACGTCGCGCGTTGAGGATCTCGGGGCGCTTTCGTTCGCCGGGCGTCATGGATAGAATGATCGCCTCGACCCGCTGCAGTTCTTTTCCGTTTACTGCGGGACTAGGGAGATTAGCCGCACCGGGGATCATGCCAAGCAGATTTTCTAGGGGGCCCATCCTTCGGATCATCCGTAACTGGCTGAGGAAGTCCTCCAGATCGAAGGAGGCGTTCTTTATTTTAGCCTCCAGTCGGGACATTTCCTCCACTTCGACCACCTCCGCGGCCTTCTCAACCAGACTCACGATATCCCCCATTCCAAGGATCCGACTGGCCAATCGATCAGGATGGAAGGGTTCGAATTGGTCCACCTTCTCACCAACGCCAGCGAACTTGATGGGCTGTCCGGTCACCGACCTCAGGGAAAGTGCGGCACCACCACGGGCATCACCGTCGAGTTTCGTGAGAATCAAGCCCGTCAGACCAAGGGCAGCATGAAATTTCTCCGCAACACTGACCGCCTGCTGGCCGGTGGCAGCATCGCAGACCAAGAGAATCTCCTGGGGACGAATCAGCTCCTTAAGCCGGACCAGCTCCTCTACCAACGAATCATCGATCTCCCGACGGCCTGCGGTATCGTAGATCTCGACGTTGCCCCCTTGGCTCTCGCACCAGCTCTGGGCGCGGCGAGCGACGGAGAGGACATCCTTTTCGGAAGGATCGGGACGGAAGACCGGGACCTCGATCTGCTCACCAAGTGTGGCGAGTTGGTCGATGGCGGCGGGTCGGACAAGATCGAGGGCAATCAGGAGGGGAGATCGTGCAGTCTCCCCTTTCATCGTGCTGAAGAGACCGGGATTCTTGAGCAGGCGGGCGAGCTTGGCTGAGGAGGTGGTCTTTCCCGCACCGTTCAGACCGACGATCAGGATGCGGGTCGGCTTGCCGAAGTTTATCGGTGCAGCGTCGCCACCGAGAAGCTCCGTCAGCTCGTCCTGAAAGATTTTGACGATCTGTTGGCCGGGGGTAACGCTCTTGAGGACCTCCTCCCCCATCGCGCGCTCCTTGACCTTGGCAATGAACTCCTTCGCCACCGCGAAGTGAACATCGGCATCAAGCAACGCCAACCGCACCTCACGCAGGGCGTCGGAGATATTCGACTCCGAGAGACGACCGTGACCGCGAAGGTTCTTGAAGGTTTGCTGAAGCTTATCGGAGAGGCTGGAAAACATTGGGTTAGGTAAAAGTGAAAGCTGCGTGCTTTGGAGGGTCCGATGAAGATGAATATGGAACTCAGGGAATCAAGAATCCATCACAGTTTTTGGGTTCCGCATACGATCCCTTGCAAAAAACTTCACTCCTATACCCTTGGAACCTCATTCCCTAATCAATCCCTAGGAGAGCAGATCCGGTTGGACGTCGGAGACACGATTCTTGGGCGCTGGCAGGCCAAGCTTGGCATAGGCCTTGGGCATCGCAACACGCCCCTGCGGAGTGCGGGAGAGATAACCCTGCATGATCAGGTAGGGTTCGTGCACATCCTCGAGGGTGCCGGCTTCTTCGCCGACAGCGACCGCCAGAGAATTCAGACCAACGGGACCTCCCCCGAATTTATGAATCAAGGCCTCGATGATCCTCAGATCCATCTCGTCGAATCCCTCGGCGTCGATGTCGAGCATCTCAAGCGCCCTAGAAGCAGAGTCTTTATTCACCACTCCCCCGGTGCGAACCTGGGCAAAATCGCGAACCCAGCGAAGGAGATTGTTGGCAATACGGGGTGTGCCGCGCGAGCGTCGCGCAACTTCCAGCGCTCCTTCCTCGTCGATCGTCATTCCAAGCAGTCCTCCGGTGCGCAAGACGATCTTCCGGAGTTCCTCGGCCTCGTAGTAATCGAGACGGCAGTTCATGCCAAATCGGGACCGCAGCGGCGAGCTGATCATGCCTGCCCGCGTTGTGGCACCGATCAGGGTGAAGCGCGCCAGATTGAGCCGAACACTCCGGGCATTCGGCCCCTGGTCGATCATGATGTCGACGCGGAAGTCCTCCATTGCCGGGTAGAGATACTCCTCGATGGCAGGTTGGAGACGATGGATCTCATCAATGAAAAGAACTCCACCACGCGGCATCGTCGTAAGAAGTCCGGCAAGATCGCCGGCCTTCTCGATCGTCGGGCCACTCGTGGTCCGCACCTCGGCGTCCATGGCATTGCCCAGAATGTAGGCGAGCGTTGTTTTCCCGAGTCCGGGAGGACCGCTTAGCAGGATGTGCTGGAGCGGTTCGTCGCGCTGACGGGCGGCCTCGACGAGGAGCATGAGACGCTCGATCGTCTTGGGCTGACCACAAAACTCCTCAAACATCGGAGGCCTGAGCGAAACATCGAACGGGGTGTCCGGGGTCTCGGGATCAATGGAGAAATCTTCGGGATTCATAAAGCACAATTAGGTGGAGAGAGATTCCTCGAAGGCGGCAAGGCCAGCCCGAACTCCCGCAGGATCGCGAAGGAGTGAGGTTCCAACAAGTGCTGCATGAAATCTCTCCCTCACCGTGGTAATATTGCCAGCATCCAAACCACTTTCGGCCACACGGATCGTCCCCTCCGGCAAGCGATCCACCAGATCAAAAGTGTCCAACCGGATGCTGAAGTCCTTGTCGGAGGATCCGGTGCCGTCAACGGCGGCGAATCCAGAGGATTCCACAGGGGCTTTGAACCGGCGGCTATTAATACCAACGATCAGCACACTCTTGGGTAGGGCTGCTACCTCATCCTCGTCATGCACCTCGAAGAGAGCCTCCATGCCGAGCTCGAGCGCCAATTCATAGAATCCCTTGAGCCGAGCCGCATCGAGAACGCTCGCCATCAGGAGAATCGCATCGGCACCAAAGGCCCGCGCTTCGCGGATCTGGTACTCGCTCACGATGAAATCCTTTCGCAGGACCGGCTTGGAGACGCGCCCTCGTATCTCTTGCAGTTGCTCCATGCTACCGCCGAAGTGGCGACTGTTGGTGAGTATGGAGAGAGCCCTCACCACAGGACTCTCCTCGTAAGCAGAGGGAGCCTCGACAATATTCTCCGCCCTCATGGCTCCGACACTCGGAGAGGCGGCCTTGATTTCCGCAATCAGTCCAAAGTTTTTCCCTAGAGCCTGTGGCAGGGAGCGCACTGGAGGTGCATCGGCGATCATTCCACGGAGGTCAGCATCAGATCGGAGTCGCTTCGCCTCGGCGATCTCATCCTGAACGTCGGCAAGAATTCGGTCGAGAATGGTGGGGGTGGAGTGAGCGGACATGAAGAAAAGGTGATGCGGACCTTCTTTCTAACCACTTACCCACTCTTACTCAAAGACTCTCTTATGAAGCCGCTAAGTTTGGAGATGAGGTCAAAAAAAGCTCTTTCCGGAAATCGATCCCTCCCGGAACATTCATCGATGATCGAACGAAGCGCCCGCTCCAACCTCGCCACGCCGCTCCATCCACGGGGCGTCGTGATGCTCGTGATCGTCGCTCTCTGCTATTACGCCTTTTACTGGAGGTGCGGCCTGATGCTCAGCGGAGAGGAAGGTGTTGCGGCTGTCGTGGCACAACGCCTGAATGCAGGCGAGCGCCCGATTGTGGATACATTTTTTGGATATAATCTCGGTTGGTTTTACCCCATTGCATGGCTTTTCAAGGTGGCTGGGCCAAATTATCTCGTTCTCAGAGCCTATTTTTTCTTTCTCGGGATCCTCTCCGGTCTGGCGGCTTACTTCACCATTAGCATGGTGACCCGGAGGAGTCTCCTCGCCTTCGCAGCAGGTCTTCTTGTTGTTCTCATGCCGGGAGTCATCGGAAGGAATTACATGGGTCTGCTTGGTAATCTCGGAATGCTTACCATCTTGGGAGTCTTTCTTATCCCTTCACAAAAAAGAGGGCACCGACTGCTCTGGATGACTGCCGCCGGAGTGTCGATCTCCCTCGCGTGGCTGATCAGAATTGATCTCGGTTTCTTTCAAACGATCCTCTTTCTGCTCACGGCGATTCTCTATCTTCTCAAGCCGGAATGGGGATTCGGAGGCCGACTGGCTCACTCCTCCTTGGCTCTCATGATCCTCATCGGATCATTTCTGGCCATCCACGGCCCCGTCTACTCGGACGCTCTTCGGAGGGGATTCGGAAAGCAACTCGCAGACCAGTACTGGATCTGGCCCTCCATGATCAATGGTGGAGCCCAACAAGTGATGGCTCAATGTGCGAAGGTTTTCCACCCCGCGCCTGCACCCGAGCCCATACCAGCACCTCATTCCTCGACCAAAACCAAAGCTCTCCCTGTCTCTGCCGCTGCCTCATCAACTGCAGGATCTGAGCCAGCAGCCACTTCAGCCTCCTACAGCGACACCAGCCTGAAGCGCCCTCCTCTGAGCGATATTCTCCATGCTCGCAAATTCAAGGATCGGATCTTCGCCCTCTTGATATACCTCCCGATTCCCGTCTCGCTACTTTTCACGGCATGGGGATTTTTGCTGGTTCTTCGCTCATGGGTTTCTAGAAATGTTGCCCACTGGCTCAGTAGTGGAGTTCTTCTAGTTTCCACAGGGAGCGCGCTTGTGCTCTTCCCCCAATACTTCTTCTGGCGACCCGACATGGTTCACTTGGCGGAGTTCATGGTTCCGTTCATGGTGGCTCTGGTTATCGGAATCTTCCTTGCGGTATCAACCTGGCGGAACTCCCCATGGTGGAAACGCCTCCTTCTTGCCGTAGTCTTGATTCCCGCAGCGGGCGATCTGGGACTTTATGCGATCAAGGGCTGGCAGACCGATGGAGCTGGCAGTATTGCCGCCTCACGGAAGCGACACCTTGAGTTCACGGCTCTCAATGGAGTCCACGTGAAACTGAATCCACTGGAACTCGGACGCAATACCATGCTGCGAGACACGATCCTCAGTCACTCCAAGCCGGGCGACTATGTCGTCTGCTATCCCTACTTCCCGATGGTCAACTTCATGACCGACCGCCCCTCCTACGAATACAATCTCTACGCCGACAACGCACTTCCCCCCGATCAGTTCTTCGCGCAGGCCAAGGCAAATATCGAGCGTCACCATCCGGCCGTGATCGTCATCGGCACCGGCAAGGTGAATGACACCGAATCATCCCGCTTTCCTAACTGGGCCTCACAGACCTATGCCTACATCAAGGAGCATTGCACCCTCGTTGCCTCGGATACTGAGGTCGAGATTTACACCCTCAATCCGGGATCACTTCCACCGCCTAGCGCGCCGCGGTAGCAAGAAGACGCTCGTACAGATCGAGCGAATGCTTCAGATCAAACCGACTCGCCAAGGCCACCGAGGCAACCCGTGCCTCCCTCAACGCGGTAGGATTCAGTAGAAAAGGTTTTAAAGCTCCAGCAAATCCTTCCGCTCCCTGGTCGAGATTAAAGAGACGTGCATTCGCATGCTCTCCCGACTCATAAGCCACATCCGCAAGGCCTCCGATCCGGCTTCCGACGATGGCCAGTCCATGAGCCAAGGCCTCCACGGCCACCATCGGCAATCCCTCGGAGAGTGATGGGATGAGCAGAACATCAGATTTCCCCATGGCCGCGCTAACTTCCTCGGCAGACGCCCATCCTTGAAAATCAATGCGATTTTCCAGGCCCAGTCGCGCAGCCTCTGACTTGACCTCGGAGAGGAGCGGCCCATCCCCGATCATCGTGCAGTGCCAGGAAAGATCCTTGAGAAGTCCCAAGGCCTGAACTGTAAGAAGGGGATGCTTCTGAACGCTCATCCGGCCCACCATCAGCAGTCGCGTTGGTTCATGGGTATCCAAGGCAGGAGGAGCTGGCAGCTCCATCCCATTGAGAATGATCTTTGGTGAAATCCCGTAGGCCTTCTCTGCAAGCCCGGCCACAAAACTACTGACCGCCGTCGTGCCTGCCGCACCTTTCCAGATCGGCACCGTGATGGGCTGGATCCATCGAAAAAGATCACCCGTCTGCTCGGGCACCCCTCCCGGAACATCCCCGAGATGGGCAGTCAGAATATAAGGGATTCCGGTTAGCTTGCTTACAACCCACGCAACGGCGCCAGTCGGCACAGCGAAGTGAGCATGAATCACATCCGGCTTCCATCGGAGCACTTCGGCAATGGCCGCGGGAATCGCCGTGAGAACCCAGAGTGCCATCTCTGGCACACTGCAAGTATCTTCACGCTTGCGGAAGGCTCGGAGTCGATGAATCTCCATTCCCTGCTCGATGGATTCCATAGGCAGATGAGGCATTCCCGCTGTCAACACCCGAACCTGATGTCCACGAGTTACGAGACCCGCACCCACTTTTGCCGCCAGCCTCCCACCACCTCCGCCAATCGGGGGGTGCTCGTAGTTGAGGATCAGGATTCTCATCGGGAAGTCGATTTCCTCCACTCCGCCAGAACATGCTGGCACCAGAGTAAGAGCCTCTCGTCACCCCGACCAGTCTGGTGGGAGCGCACGGCTTTCTCGACAAAAATACCGGTGCTACCCTTGCCAACTGGAATCTCCGGCGCAAGCGCCCCCTCACGGAACCATGGACCGAGGGGAGTGCCGAAACCCTTTTTTTTCCGATAGAGAATCGAGGCCGGAAGTAGGGGTTCGAACGCCTTCTTAAGAATCCACTTTGTAGTCCCACCGCGTAGCTTCACCGAGTGAGGCAGCTTGCGGGCAAAATCAACAACCTCAAGATCCAGAAATGGAGAACGCGCCTCGAGCCCATGAAGCATGCTGGCACGATCCACCTTGGCTAGGATGTCATCCTGCAAATAGAGGCGCGTGAAGAATTGAGAGGCCCGGTCGATCGGATTGGCTACAGAGCCAGCCGCCTCCCAGGCTTCGATGGCCTCGCTGAAGAGTTCCTCGGGCGATGTGTGATCGCCAAAATACTCGTCGATTTGCTTCGGCTCCAGCGGCCCCATCCAGACCGGCAGGTGAAATCGCTCCTCATAGGAGAGACCTCGGAGCATCCGCTTGATCTTGAAATCGAGACTGATATTGGCATGCGAGACTGGGAGGCGCGCGGCCAACATGCAGATCGCAGGATGGATGGCCCGGGGGACCAAGCGCATGTAGAGATCAGCCGCGTGGAGCGCCTTGAAGGGATCATAGCCGGCAAAGAGCTCATCGCCTCCATCCCCGCCGAGTGCCACGGTGACATGCCTGCGGGTAAAACCACAGAGTAGCCAGGTCGGGAGCAGGGATCCATCACCCATCGGCTCATCGAGGCGAGCCAAAAGACCCGGGATCAGCTCCCTGGCACGAGAGAGATCGAGCACCTCGGATTCATGGATCGATCCGATGAAGGCCGCAGCCTCCCGGGCAAAGGGAAGCTCATCGAAGCTTGGATCGGTGAACCCGATGCTGAAGGTGCGGAGTCTCCCCTTCGGTAGATGCCGGGCTGCAAGAGCGGCGATCGCCGAAGAATCAATACCTCCGCTCAGGAATACCCCGAGAGGCACATCGGCCATAAGACGGCGCTTCACGGCCCCATCCAGCTTCTCAAGCAACTCCTCGGCCCAACTATTACATTGTGCCTCCGTAGGATCTGCGGAGGAGGGCTCCAAGCGGAACTCCCACCATTTACGCGATACCCATTGACCACTTGTGAGATCTAATGAGCCACACCACCCTCCGGGGAGCTTTTCGATCCCCTCGATCACTGAGTGAGGTGCAGGGATATATCCGTAGGCAAAGTATTTTTTGAGAGCGATTAGCGACTCGTTTCTAGGGGATATCGGATGCCGCAGCAGGGCCGTCAACTCGGAGGCAAAGCCAAAGAGTCCGTCACGCTGAAACCAGTAGAGCGGTTTTTTGCCAAACCGGTCACGAGCGATGAAGAGTTTCCGATGAACCTTGTCGAAAATGGCAAAGGCGAACATTCCATTGAGCCTATCCAACATCCCCTCACCCCACTCGCGATACCCCTCCAGCAGAACCTCCGTGTCGGAGTGATCGCTCTGGAAGAGATATCCCTTGGACTGAAGCTGCGTACGAAGTTCGGCGTGGTTGTAGATCTCACCATTGAAGACGATCACAAGATCGCCATCCGTCGTGGCCATCGGTTGTGCCCCCCCCGAAAGATCGACAATCGAGAGCCGCCGATGGCCGAGATGGACTCCCCTCTCCTCATTGACGAAATATCCCTCGGCATCTGGGCCGCGGTGGGCAAGAGCCCGAGTCATTCGCTCCAGAATCTCCCTGTCACTATCATTCGTCCCACGGGGGGCAACGAATCCCGCGATCCCGCACATCAGCTGATCGGGAAATTCCTGGTCTGCTTCACCAGGTAGATCGACTTGTTCTGACTTTCATGGAAGGTGCGGGTAATCATCTCGGCCAGAAGGCCCAGCAAGACGCAGAGGATTCCCGTCATGAAGGAGAAGACCGTCATCATCGGAAGAGGTGTCGCCGTGAAGTAGTATCCCTTGAACCGCATCCAGAGTGTCAGGAAGGCGAAGACCGACGAGGCGACGAAGAAAATGAATCCCCAGAGACCGAAGAGGTACATCGGCTTCATCATGTACTTGTCCAGGAACTTCACCGTCACCAGATCCAGGATGACCTTCAGGACACGCTCGAGACCGTACTTCGAGTTGCCGGTGGTGCGAGCGAAATGATTCACCGGAATTTCAGTGATTCTGGCTCCATGCCACTTCGCGTAGATCGGGAGGAAGCGGTGCATCTCCCCATAGAGCCTCACATCCTTGACTACCTCAGCCCGATAGGCCTTCAGCGAGCATCCGAAGTCATGGAGCTTCACTCCGGAGAGCGCGGAGATGAGCTTGTTGGCGAGCATGCTGGGCAGGTTGCGCTGGAGCGCATTGTCCTGACGATCGCACCTCCATCCGGAGCAGACATCATAGCCCTCATCCAGTTTGGCCAACATTTTGGGGATGTCCTCGGGGTCGTTCTGATAATCCCCATCCATCGGGATGATTACCTCACCCGAGGCATGGTCAAAGCCAGCCATCATCGCCGCCGTCTGGCCGAAATTTCGCCGGAAGTGAACCACTTTGGCTTCAGGATGCTTCGCCGCCAGTCCATCCAGCATGGCGGCGCTGCCATCCGTACTGCCGTCATTGACGAAAATCACCTCGTAGGGCTGACCCATACGATCCATCACCTCCTTGATTTTGGCAAACAGCGCCTCGATCGCGCCGTGCTCGTTATAGATCGGTATGGTGATGGAAATCATGTCGGACTGTGAAGTATTCACAAAACCGCAACCCTTTTGCGAGGTCAAGGTTGGCGAGCGCCCTTGCCAGGCATTAGACTAGTCTCAACGCATGTCCGGAACCGCGTCCAACCTCCCAGCCTCCATTACTGTCTCTGGGGCCAGCCAACTGCATCGAAAGCTGCGTGAGGTCCCCCATAGGCCGGGCGTTTATGTGATCCGCGACCGCTTCGCAAAAATCATCTATGTGGGGAAGGCACGTGATCTGCGTCGCCGTCTCTCCAACTACTTCACCCCCTCCAGCAGGAACCGGGTCGACCTGAAAACCCGGGCCCTGATCGACAGCGCCAGCGACTACGAATGGCATATTGTCAAAAGTGATGCCGAGGCGGTTCTTTACGAGGGAAAGCTAATCAAAGAGTGGCGCCCGAAATACAACATCAGCTTCCGCGACGACAAACGCTTCATCATGGTCCGCGTTCAGATGGCCGATGCGATTCCTCGTTTTGAACTGGTACGGTTCCGCAAAGAGGATGGGGCCCGCTACTTCGGCCCATTTGCCAATGCGGGGGCACTTCGCACCTCGCTTCATGCCATGAAGAAACAGTTCGGCCTGCGCTCCTGCCGACCACTGGAGCCCACGGAGCGTGACTTCAAGCATTGCCTCGATCATGTGATTAAGAATTGCTCGGCACCCTGCGTCTCGAAGATCTCCCGGGAAGAGTACAAGATTCGCGTTGAGCAGGCCTGTGAGGTTCTGGAAGGAAAATCCCGGGAGATGACCGCCAGCATCGAGGCAGAAATGGAAAAGGCGGCCGAGAAGCTCGACTTCGAGAAGGCCGCATCACTTCGCAACCTCCTGAAGGATCTCCGCGAGACCAGCAAGCCGATGCGCCGTTTCACCCGCAAATCACTCCCAAACAGCATTAACCCCCAGGAGGATGTCATGGAACTCAGCGAGGCGCTCGGACTCGAGCGCCCTCCGCGCACCATGGAATGCTTCGATATTTCCAATATCTCCGACAACCACATCGTCGCCTCGATGGTTCGCTTTCGCGATGGTGTACCAGAGCGAGAAAGCTACCGCCGCTACCGCATCACCTCCACCAAGGGGCAGAATGACTTTGCCAGTATGGCCGAGGTGATCCGACGTCGCTACAAGCGCCTCCTCCAAGACGCGGTGAAGGCATCTCCGGAACTCGCCGACTCGCAGGAAATCCCGGCCGAGGCACTGGATCGAGTGGCGCGTGCCAGCAAGGAAGGAAGCTCACTACCGGACCTCATCATCGTCGATGGAGGCAAGGGACAGCTCGGCATGGCCTGCCGGGAACTACAGTCCCTCGGACTCCACGATCAGCCGGTGATCGGACTCGCCAAGGAATTCGAAGAGATCTATCGACCAGGAGAGTCAAATCCGCTCCGCCTCAATAAGGACGCGGGAGCCCTGAAACTGCTGCAACGCATCCGTGACGAGGCCCATAGGGTAGCCAATGGCTACAATGAGCTTCTCCTGCGACGCCGCATCTCCGAAAGTGCCCTGGATGAAATTCCGGGTGTCAGTGAAGCCAAGAAAAAGGCTCTTCTCACCCGCTTCGGCAGCATCTCCCGGATCAAGAAAACTAAGCCGGAGAACTTGGCCGAGATTACCGGCATCAGCAAAGAGCTGGCTGAGAGGATCCTTTCCACTCTGAATCAAAAAACCACGAAGAGAGATTAAGAAATTACTCTTTCCAACTTACTGAAAACTTCTACTCCTCCAGGTGGCGGTTCCTCATGGCATCGTAACGGCGCGCCTTTTTCTTGGGACCCTGACGCTCCTTTCGCTCCAGTTTCATCTGGCGTTTCTGCCGATTGAGCCGGAGCTTTGCGATCTCCCCCTCCAATTTCAGAAATCCCTCAAGCCGTGAAAGGTCGATTTTCCCTTCATCCAGCGCCGCACGAATCGCACAACCTGCGTGGGGACTATGGCGACAGTTATCGAACCGGCAGTTCCGAGCGAGTTCCACAATATCCAGAAATTGCTCGCGGAGGGTCGTTTCATTAGTCCACATGTGGACCTCCTTGATGCCCGGATTATCAATGATGATGCCTCCACCTCTCAGGACCATGAGTTCGCGGGCCGTGGTGGTGTGCCGTCCCTTTCCGGTGATTTCATTCACCTCATCGGTCCACTGGTAGTCACCTCCAAGGAGGTAATTGATCACCGAGGATTTTCCCGTGCCGCTGGATCCGATGAAAGTGATCGAGACGCCCGGTTGGAGATAACCCTTCAGCGCCTTGAAGGTGCTCTTTTTCTTGAGGCTTGTTACATGCACTTCTGCCTCCGGATTCTGGGTGCGGATGGCTTCTGCTGCGGTGTGGTTTTCCTCGTCGGAAAAAAGGTCGGCCTTGTTGACGAGAACCACTGCTTTGGCGCGACTGCGGCCGATAATCGCGAAATAGCGTTCCATGCGACGGAGGTTGAAATCAGGGCCCGCATCGGTAACAACCACCACAATCTGGATATTGGAGGCAATCACCTGTTCCTCCATCCGTCTCCCGGGCATTTTTCTCGAGAAGCACGTTTGTCGGGAGAGCCGGGCGCGAATGACATGCTCGTTGTTCTCATCCCCGACCTCGAGCGCCACCCAGTCACCCACGGCGGGAAGCTCTGCGTCGGATTCGGCGTCATGATAGACCTTGCCGCTCATCACCACTTCCAGCTCACGCCCATCTCCCAGCAAGGCGCCATAAGCGATCTTGTTATCGCGGATGAGGCGGGCGGGCTCCCAGCCCTTGCTGGCAAATGTAGAGAACTCCTCCGCGAAAGCCTGATTCCAGCCAAGATCTTCGAGCGTCATGCAGGATTATCCAAGAGTGCTTGACCGATCAGACCGAGGATTTCCTTGCGCCCTTGCTGATCCTTGGAAGAGCTCCGCACATAGGTCGGCTCCTCTTCGGTGATCTCACGCATACCGATCAGGAAGGCCTCGATATTTTTCTGGGCTGCCCCTTTTGAAAGCGCATCAGTCTTCGTGAAGACGAGGATGAAGGGAAGTCCGCATCCGACCATCCAGTGGAGAAATTCCAGATCCAGGCTCTGAGGACTGAGACGAGAATCTATTAGGACGAACGTGCCGCGAAGATTGGATCGATTCTGAAGGTAATCTGCAACGAAGGCACTGAATTTGCCCCTCTCTTTCTTCCCCACCTTCGCGTAGCCGTAGCCGGGAAGATCGATCAGGTTCCAAGAGTTGTTGATGGTGAAAAAATTGATCAGCTGGGTTTTGCCCGGGATCTGGGATACCTTCGCCAACCCTTCCGAGCGCGTCAGCATGTTGATGAGTGACGATTTTCCTACATTGGAGCGACCGATGAGCGCAAACTCAGGCAGGTCCGTTACCGGGCACGAAGCCAGATCAGGGGAGCTTCCTTTGAAGACTGCGGTGATAATCTTCACGGTTCCCGTCGATGGTGATTTGTCGGATGCGGTTTCTTCACCCTGTTTCCAGCAGATGCCAAGATCTCCACATAGACTTCCACTCCACCAGCCAGCGCGACAGCCTCGACTGCTTGCGGTACCTCGGAAAGTTGGATGACGGTTGCTGTACTACTCTCTGTTCCGACCTTGCAGTTGAAATCCCAGACATCGAACTCCGGAGGCAGAATCTTCCTCCTCTCGCGCTTCACGTACTTGGTGATCTCCAGCTTGATCGAGTCCAAAACCCTTCGGTCTTCCTTCTCCGGTACATGCAGGCGGAACGTTTTTTTCATCAGGCTTTTAACCTATCACAGGGAACTGCGGGCGGGTGAGTTAAAAGCTGGAGCCGCTTGCCGGATTCGAACCGGCGACCCTCTCATTACGAATGAGATGCTCTACCAACTGAGCTAAAGCGGCGACGCAAACTGAACTTTCAGAAAATACCCGATTTCCAAACCATGGCAAGATCGCGCACTCAAGTGGCGATCAGCCGGCCTCGGAAACCTGCACTCCCCGACGTTCCAAAATCCTCTCAATTGCCGCCCTAACATCCTCATCCTCAATATTCTCCATTTCCCCATGGAGCTGCCCCACGGGCACGTCAGGCTTGCTTAGCTCAACCACCTCATGACCTGCCGTGGAATCCTTTGGCCCGATCAATGAACTGGGACTCGCGTGATGCAGAATGGCCAGAGCGGGACATCCGGTCGCATAAGCCATGAAGAGAACACCTGTATCTGTGCTGACAAGCATCGTGGCCCGGGTGAGCAGGGCCGCAGTCTCCTCCAGTGTGGTTCTACTGCAGAGATTCACCACACCAGGACAGTTACTCTCGATCTTTCCCGCCACTTCCTCGTTATCCCATCCGCCGGTCAGGATGACACGGACTGGGTACCGCTCCCGCAGCCATCGTATATTTCTGATGTAAGAGTCGACCGGCCAATCACGCCAGGCACGACTCCTTCCACCCCCGGCCTGGAAAATCACAAAGGGCCGATCGATCCATTCTGAAAAGCGCTCCCGGACACTTGCAATCTCAGATCCGTTCGACTGATAGACCATCCTATTGGCATCAGCTGACGCACCAGCAGCCGAGGCAATCACGGCTCCCAGCCTGAGGATGTGACCTTCCTCGGGAAGCGGAATCTGATGGGAGAGCAGAAAGCCATAACTACCGCAACGCCACGATCCGCCGAACACAGCATGGCGATTAATGGAATAGGCGATGGGTACCACTTCGGGATTGATATTTAAGAGCACTACTAGATCGGGGCGTTGACGACGAAATCGCCTGAGCAACCGGAACGCATAGAGAGGGGATTTGCCGTAGGGCACCACCTCTTCGACATCGGGATCATGCTGAAAAACCGTACTCCTTTTGCGATGCGCACAGACAACGATCTTCGCATGGGGAAAGGATTCCTTGAGGCTCCTCACCGCTGCAGTGTCGAAGAGAGCATCACCGATCCCGGTCGTACTGAAGACCAGAATCAGCTTGGGGTCCTTGGGAAGTTCACCCGGCGTCGTGGGAAAAAACACCGCAAGAACCCGGAATATGGATTCTGTGATGAATTGGGTAAATCGCTTCCACATAATTTCCTTATCCAGGTTTAAAACTGGCGGTGGTGGTTGTAGAATTCTTCCCGGCATTTGCTCACACGCTCGCTAATAGACTGAACCAAGAGTTCGATGACTGGATGGATAATCCCTTGCTTCACCAGCGTATCTTTAACTATGCGACACATGTGCGGCATCACATTCATGAGATGCCCTATGCGATCATGGAGGATTATGGGACTGATTTTGTTTTCGGCTGCAAACTTCTCCCAGTTCTTTCTCCCGATTTCCCTCAATCGGTAAGTGCCACCAATCTTCATCGCAAGGTTCGCCCTACGTAGATCCACCTGCTTGGGATAGGGAAGCGCACTGGAGATATCATACAGAGGTGCCAGGCGGACCTGAGCGCCGGCAGCAATCAGAACGGAAAAATTCTTGGCGTGCGCATCGGTTGCTCCGATGAGCCACCCGAGGATCAAGGCATCGATGAAGCGCTGCTCATCCTCGGCATGATTGGACGAATACTGCCGAATCAGGGACAGAACTTCAGAAGCCGATGGGCCTCCCTCATTTTGATATTTTTGCAGCGGAGCGCGGCCCAGTGCCTGACAGAAATCCTCCTGATGAATGCGGACGACGTCTCCATCCCGACGCAGCCGATCATACCGCTCCACGACAATTACCGGGGATTCGCCAAAGTATTCCACCATGGATGACGCCGTGGAAAAGCCGCATTCCTTAGCCAGACGCAGGCAAAAGTGTTCATTTTCCACAAGGCCATCGAATGCGCCTGTAGCCGGCTTCAAGATGTGCGTGGTGGGCATAGAGCCCGATGGGATGCCCCATCGGCCCCTCTCTGCGTCGCGGAACAAGGCGATCTTTGGCTGGGCTCCAGCCAGACTGAATTGCCCCGAGTCAGAACCAGATCGCGTGGCTGCATGGTCTCGCAAGATCAGGGCTATCCGTTCGTTCACCTCCTCGCTGTTCAGCCAATCCACCTTTCCAATGGGTGGATTCGCAGTCCAGTTTTCGAGTTTTTCACTTCGGACAAACTGAATCCCTCCCGCGCAGTCCTCCCCGACATGAGAGAGAAGGGCAAAGGCGTTCTTTGACGAAACCTGAAACTTGGTTCCCCAGCGCCGTAGAACCCCCTCATTGTCGGGAAGCAGTCCCCAAAGAAACGACTCAATGACATCATGGGGATGTTCCCCTGCAGTCAAAGGCATCGAAAGCGACAGGGCAAAAGAGTCGGTATCCGACTGCCAGGCTTGCTCGTAACGAAACACCAACTTGTTCCGGCGAGGATCGCGGACTACACGCCCCATGACCCTCTCCCCACAGAAAACATACAGTTCCTCACTCATGCCTGCTTCGTAGTTGAGCGGATGATCTCACCGAGATCGATTCCCGGAGAGGATGATGCCGAGATTGCCGAATCGACACTGAGCACCATGCCAAGCTCGCGGAGAGTCCTCAGGACGAGTTCGAGTTGAGCAGAGGGCTTGCCCTTCTCAAGCGCCACGACCCAGACTCGGCTTACCCCGGTCTTGTCGGCTAGGTCCTGCTGGGTGAGTCCGAGTTCGTTTCGACGATCTCGGACCAAGGCTCCCAAGTCTTTGGCGGCCCGAACATTCATTGCCGTCATTCTAGCATGTAAACGATCGGAGACAAATAGAAAATGTAAACGATCATTATTCTGATGGGATTGTTAACGATCAGAGACAATTCAGAGAAAACGAATTCGGAGTTAAGAGGCGCTCGATAGGGAATTCCGTAACAGGATTCCCGTTAAGAGGCGTAAAAAGTAACAGGATTCGAGTTAAGGGTTGGTTTTCCCATCGATGGCCCCACCCGGAATACCTGTTCTCTTCTTTTTGTTACGGCTCTGCCAGTAGCGGGAGATCTGGCGGGTTGCGATGGAGGTAAGCCCGGCCTCTTTGAGGTATTCATTGTGCTTCGCCGTTGCCTTTGAGTTGGCCTCTTCGATTTTCGCCAACTCGCCATGATGATCAGGCTGAAGTTCTCATCTCATCAAGCCAGCAATAAAAATGGCGGAGGGGGTGGGATTCGAACCCACGGTGCCTTTCAGCACTTCAGTTTTCAAGACTGACGCAATAGACCACTCTACCACCCCTCCAAGTATTGAGAATTCAAGGTAATGGACTTTACGGCATCAAGTCGAGATTTGCCGCGTTTGACAAAACTTGACTGAATCCCTTCGCTCACACCAACCTAACGAGAGAGATCTCCCTGGGTGAGGATCTGATAGCCTTCACCTTGGAGTACTGTGGAGGCGCATTCGTTGTCATCGACATGGAGAACCAGTAGGGCTTTGCCACGGGGACGCACCAGTAGAGGATAACTGAAAAGGAGATTCACCTCGGCCATCAGAAGACAATTCAGGACACGACCGAGATCAGCGGCACCTTCAGCCAACTCCACAACAAGCACCGTGGTCTCGACATAGGCAATATCACGCTCATGCAACAACTTCCCGACCAATACGGGATCGCTCACGATCATGCGGGCAATGGCGGACTCCGCGGAATCAACGATACTGAACGCGAGAACAACGACCCCTTTCTGCTCGAAGAACTTCACCACCTCGAGAAGGGCCCCCACTTTATTGTGAAGGAAGATTGAGAAGTGCTTCACGGGAACTCCCGTGATGGTTTCCTTGGTGGCAGGTGCGGAGGAGGACATGGGGTTGGTTTATTTATAACAGTAGACTAGGGAAAAATCGATAGGCCGTTCAGAGGAACCGCTGGTCGGATTCATCCCATCCAATCCGATAAAATACTTCCCGCTTTGAGTCGGCGCAACTCCCGCAGCACTCCGCGTCCCCTCACCCTTGATCGCATGTTGCCATAATTCAGTTTTCACGGGCTTGCCGGAGGCATCGTAGACCATGAGGTGTAGGGGGGCACCGCTCACCGGAGAAGCAGCGACAAACCAGTAATGCTCTCCAGCAAAGAGTGTCACCTGAAGGAAGAGGGGTGCACCCTTGGAGAGCGTACCGCTCCACTCTCCGTCTCGAATTCTGAATCCATCGTTCTCAAAGGCACCGGCCGTTTCCAGTGCCAGTCTACGCGCTTCGGTTGGGATCGGTTCCATCACCTTCTGGGCGGAAGCAACCGTCTCCTGAGCCATCATGATGCCAGAAAACCCATGAAGCAGGAGAATTGTTGGGAGCAGCAAAAGGAAGCGGTGCTTCATCATGAGTGGGATGAGTTTCATGATTTCGAGGGTGTCGCACTCGGAGCAGTTCTAGGAAGAGCCGTCGAAGAAGTCAGGATCGCCTTCACCACAGTTGAGCAATCTTCATGGATTTTGGTGAAGTTTTTACGGAGCACATCGCTTTTTGTTTCGGGATCTTCAAGCAGGGTGGCACTCGTCTCCAGAGTCCTCTTCACAGAAGGGACCAAGGCTCCTCTCTTCATTCGATCGGGAAGAGTATCCAGCTGAGAGGCGAGCCTTCTGGCCAACTCGGGTTGATGGAGTTCGGCGGCCCCTTGAAGTGAGTCACTCGCCAGCACGACACCCGTGGCAACTTCAAGTCCCCTCAACCAAGCAGCGGCTGAGGTGAGGGCAACCAGATCATGGTCTTTCTGATCCACCATGGAGTTCTTTACCTCATTTTCGGTGGCTTCCAACTCATCTGCCAGAGCCTCCCAGTCATTGCTCTCGGCGAATTCCATCAGACTATTTCCTCTCCCCATCAGGCTCTGACTCACACCCAGAGACTTCGCCAGCGTCATCATCTCACGCCCGACATTCTTCACCTGCTGACCATCCTGAGCCTCCACCGCAACATAGCCATTTGCCGTCAACACCCCCACAGCCAAGGCAAGTTGAGGTCGCTCTGTCGTGACAGGGGCCGTGGCGGGTGTGACGAGCGTCGCCCAATTGGGTCTGCAGGCCTTGTTTAACGCAGAAAAGACCTCTCCCGGAGAGGGCACGCTCAATTCGTCCAGAAAAACAGCAGCTTGCTTCTGCGGCTCCGTCATGGGGGAGTTTGCGGCGTTCGCAGACTGGACTGCATGACAACCCATGGCCATCAGCGCTATTACGCCAAAATGTCTGCCAGTCAGCATCATTTCTGGATACACCAGATACTCGCATGTTGCCAGAACCGAACAACTCCCCACTCTCCGAGAAGAGTCATGCTCCACGCCGAAGCGATCTGCCGATTGAGGAACTCCGTGATGGAATCATCTCCGAACTGACCCAGGGTAACCGCCTGATCGTGGAGGCTCCCACGGGTTCAGGAAAATCGACGCAGATACCCCAGATGCTTTTCGATGCGGGAATTCTGGGTTCGGGTCGCGCCGTTATCCTTCAGCCAAGACGACTTGCCGCCCGCATGCTGGCAGCCCGTGTCGCTCATGAACGCAACGGCCGCGTCGGCGATGAGGTGGGCTACCGCATCAGGCTTGATGATGCCTCAAGCTCCTCAACGCGACTCCTCTTTGTCACCGAGGGAATTCTCGTTCGCCAGATGCTTGGGGATCCCGATTTGAGAGGTGTGAGTGCGCTGCTCTTCGATGAGTTTCATGAGAGGCATCTCTACAGCGACATCTCGCTGGCTCAAGCTCTGGAACTTCAAGCAACACGGCGACCAGATCTGAAGATCATCGTCATGTCGGCGACTCTCGATACCTCGTCGCTCGCAGAATATCTCCAACCCTGTGCCGTTCTCCGCTCCGGAGGGCGAACCCATCCCGTCGACATTGAATACCTCACGCGGGATCCGGGAGAGGAGAAGCCGTGGGACTTGGCGGCCGAAGCAGCCGAGTCCATGCTGAGGAAAACGACGGGCAACCTGCTGGTCTTTATGCCCGGCACCTATGAGATCTCACGAACCATCTCAACGCTGAGGGTACGCCTCCCCTCAAACATCGCGGCCCTCCCGCTCCACGGAGAGCTCACGCCTGCTGATCAGGATGCCGCAGTCTCCTCCGGCGGGGGTCGTAAGGTGATCGTGGCAACCAATGTGGCGGAAACCTCCCTTACCATTGATGGTGTCACCGGCGTGATCGACAGCGGTCTGGCCCGTATTGCGAGCTTTGATCCTCGTCGTGGCATCAACACTCTGCTGATCGAGAAAATCAGTCGCGCCTCTGCAGATCAGCGTGCCGGTCGGGCGGGTCGCACCGCTCCCGGAGTCTGCCTCCGACTCTGGACGGAGCGGGATCATGCTCGTCGCATCCCGAGAGAGGCCCCGGAGATTCATCGCGTCGACCTGAGCGAGGTACTCCTCACCCTGAAGGCTGCCGGCTTCCGCTCCATGGAGGCCATCCGCTGGCTTGATGCTCCCCAAACACAAGCACTCACCAGGGCAGAAACACTCTTGAGGGATCTGGGGGCACTCGATCATGAGGGAGGCATCACACCCATGGGACGCAGGATGCTCGCCTTCCCCACACACCCCCGATATGCCCGCATGCTCCTTGCTGCGCAGGAGTTTGGCTGTGTGCGCGCCGTGGCACTGATGGCGGCTCTCACCCAGTCACGACCGCTCCTGCTTCGTACCGACCGCAAGACGGAGGAGGAGCGACAGGATCTCTTCGGCGGAGGGGGGTCCGATTTCCTTGTGATGGCCCGCGCATTTCGCTGGGCCGAGAAGAATGATTTCCGAGCCGACCGCTGCCGCCAACTTGCCGTCCATGGGGATGCTGCCCGGCAGACGGGACGTGTCTACGACCAGTTCCTGAGACTTGCCGAAGGCCAGGGGCTCGATATCGATGCACCAGCCGCTCCTGACGAAGCCTTGGCCCGCTGTATTCTCGCTGGCTTCGCCGATCAGGTGGCTCGTCGCCGAGGCGCAGGCACGAATCTTTGTGATATCGTGCATGGCAGACGAGGGCTCCTCGCCAAGGAGAGCGCGGCTGCAGAGAGCCGCCTCGTTGTTGCCGCGGAGATCAGCGAAATCGGACAGGGTAGCGGCGATGTCCGCGTCCAACTCTCCATGGTCACCTCGATCGACGAGCAGATGCTGCGGGATCTCTTTCCGGAGGAGTTCACTGACAGAAACGACTACTTCTTTGACACCGGCACGAACCGCGTCGTGAAACGCACGGAGAAGGTCTTCCGCGATCTCGTGCTGGAGTCGGTCCATCGTGATGCGCAACCCTGCGAAGAAGCTTCCAGAGTTTTGGCTGCCGCATTGGCCGAGGGGGATCTTCCCCTCCCTACCTGGAAGGAAGAGACCGAGGAGTGGATGCAGCGTGTCCAATGGCTTGCTCACCACCACCCAGAGCTCGAACTTCCCTCCTTCGATGCAACCGAGCGCCAACTCGCTCTGGAGGAGTGGTGCCGGGGGGCTGTGGGCTACCGGGAGGTGAAGGATAAGCCGGCCCTTCCTGCGCTCCAGTCACTCCTCACTCCGGCACAGCGCGCAGCTCTGGAACGCCTCGCTCCCGATCGCCATGAACTCCCCGGTGGACGTAAGGCTCGCCTGCTCTACAAACCGACCGGCCAAGTCACCATGAGCGCCCTGATTCAGGATCTCTACGGCGTAACGAACGCGCCGAAACTGGCGGGGGGTAAAGCCGAAGTGACGATCGAAATCCTGGCTCCGAACCGTCGACCAATCCAGATCACGAAGGATCTCAACTCCTTCTGGAAAGAGACCTACCCAAAAATCAAACCCGAGCTTTCACGCCGCTACCCCAAGCACAAGTGGATGTGACTGTTAAAAGGTTAAAACGGGGCTTTTATCCGCAGTTTGCTCCCACATTTCAACCCTTCAACTTTTTAACGCTTTAACCCTTAATTCGACTTCGGGAATTGTGGGGGATTTTGGACATAGTCCGAATCCGACTTCTTCACCGAGGAGTCCCCTGCTCCGGAAATCTTATCCTGGGTCCAAGTTGCCGAACCGCTGATATCCTCGCCAAGTCCCTTCATGGTATTGCATCCGGACAGAAAGAGAGGAGCCACGATCAGGGTAAGGAGCATTAAGGTTTTCATACTGAATTCCATACCCCCGGCCTTGACCCTTGTCATCCCCTTTTCTCGATAAGTTGCTCAAAGGGGTCATACTCCCCGGCATAGAAGGGGTATGCCTTTCCATCATTCCCCTTCGGCTTGTAGCGCCAGTGTTTATAGCTCCAAAGCCAAAGCTCGGGGTGGGTGTGCAGACCCGGCTCCAAAGCATCCCAGCAGGCTTGGGCAATTTGTTCTGGAGTGCTTTTCGATGTGACGGGAAGCTCGGGAAGATAACGAACGGTGTACCCTCCGTCGCGACGCGGGAGGCACTCCACAGGAACTAGTGAGGCCCCGGTGCGGAGCGCCAACTCGGCAGGAAGTCGGGTGACAGGGGTTAACAACCGACCAAAACAGCGGATCACAACGGGGCCCTCGCTGGGCTTGAGGTTGAGATCTATTAGCATCCCCATCTTACCCCCCTCCTTGAGGTGGCGGATGGTGCGGAGCATGGCCCCTTTCTGCGGCATGATTTCCTGACCGAGAGCGGATCTCCACGAGTCAAAGAGCGGCCCAAGCAGGGGATTCTTGAGTTTCTGGGCGATGACCGGGAAATTCCCAAAATGCCGGCAGGTAATCTGACTCAGCCACTCGAAGTTCCCGGCATGAAGGCAGAAGTAGAGGGCGGGCTTTGCCTCGGCTCCATGGGCCGGCATGGGATCGAGCCCCTCCGTGGTGATGATCTCGTCGAGCACTTCCTTGGAAAGATTCGAGGACCAGAGAAGCTCGAGGGCTGTTCTCGCAAAGACTCCATACGATTTCCGACCGATGGCTTCGAGTTCCTGTTCAGAAAAACGCCTACCGAAGGCACTGCGAAGATTCGCAAGCGTCACCTCACGGCGATGGCGATCGAGCGTGAAAAACACCGAACCAACGAAGTTCGCCAAGGGACCGATCCATCTCCAGGGGAGACGACAAACAATCCAAGAGGCGGCGCACAGCCCGAACCATTCGAGACGGTAGCGCTGGCGTTTCCAGAAGGGGACGCTGCGCAGAGCCGCGGCGGTCTCCCCGTTATTCATGCGGCGGGCGAGGCGGGGAGTTCCAATCGCGGGAAGACGGGCTGCGGTTCACCGCACCGGTATCCCTCGGGTAGGCCGGGAGCAATTTCACCAGCGAGGGAATCGGGCTCCAGAGCAAGCTGACGCAGGATCTCTTCGGCAGCTTCAGGAAGCACCGGCAGGAGCATCGTGGCAGCCGTGCGGGCCGAGAGGATAAGAATGGTCAACACCCCGTCAAGTCGATCGGCCTGATCGGGATCCTTGGCCAGCTTCCAAGGCGCGGAGGCGTCGACCAGAGCATTGGCCCGGTTCACCACATCGCCGAGTCGTTCCAACCCGGCCTGCACCTGCCCCTCCCGCATGAAGCGGCCATATTCGGAGAGGGCGGCAGCATTTGCGGCAAGGTGCGCCGAAAAATCCTCGGGGATCATGACCTGATTCGGACTTCCCTCGCGGTACTTGCGGGTCATGTTGAGGCTTCGGTTAACGAGGTTGCCCAGACCATTGGCGAGGTCGACATTGTGCCTCTGTACGAGGCGCTCCTCGCTGAAGTCGGCATCGCGTCCGGTCGCAATATCGCTCATGAGGTAGTAGCGCAGCGCGGCGGATCCATAGTGGTCTGCCAGCACGTCGGGGTCGACGGTGTTTCCAAGGCTCTTACTCATCTTGGCGCCGGAGATATTCCACCAGCCATGGACGAGAAGCGTGGGCATCTCGGCATCGGTGAAGCCCAGCGCCTTGAGCATCACGGGCCAGTAAACTCCATGGGCGGGAATCAGGATATCCTTGCCGATGTCATGAATCACCGTGCGCCAGAGATACAGAAATTCCTCCGGCGGTCGTACCGGCGCCGGATCGTAGCCGGGGGCAAAACTGAGGTAGTTGACCAGCGCATCAAACCAGACATAGGTGACGAACTCGGGATCGAACGGAAACTCGATACCCCAGGAGAGGCGGCTCTTAGGCCTGGAAATGCAGAGATCCCCCTCAAGCTTCTCGACGGCATTGCGGAGTTCGACGACTCGGAATTCGGGAATCACAAAAGGCTTTCCCTCGGCACTCCGGGTATCGATGAGCCCAAGCAACCACTCACGGTGCTCGGCGAGGCGGAAATAGTAATTCTCCTCCTCACGGAACTCGACCTGCCCCCACTCGGGGCCGAACTCGCCGTCAGGCCCTAGCTCCTTATCGGTCAGAAACTGTTCCTGCCGGACGCTGTAGTGACCCGAGCGAGCGGCTTTGTAGATCCAGCGACTACCGCCCGTGGCTGGATCCTTGTCCTCCCAGAGTCGGGTGAGGATGGCACGGACACATTTCTTGTGCTTGTCGGCAGTCGTGGCCGCCCACCCGTCGAACTGGATGCCGAGCTTTTCCCAGAGGGCAAGGAACTTCGCCGTCACCGCGTCGACATACTTCTGCGGGGCAATCCCCTCACGTTCCGCGCTCTGCTGGACTTTCTGTCCGTGCTGATCCACGCCGGTGAGGAGGAAGACCTCCTCGCCGTTCTGGCGATGAAAGCGTGCAAGGACATCGGCGAGCACCTTCTCGTAGGCGTGCCCGATGTGGGGTGCACCGTTGGTGTAATCGATAGCGGTGGTGATGAAGAAAGGTTTCATGGAGTTGGTAATTCGTCGGGCCTCGTCATTGTACCCTCTTCTTTCGCAATCTTGCCACCCCAGGAAAGGATCCTGGCCTTCACGCCGGCAGACTCGGCTTCTGCGATCTGGTGATTGCGCACATAGAACATGGAAAGACTTGACCAAGCCAGCTGGTCATTAGGCTTGAGTTGAGTGGCCCTCAGCCCCGCCTCGATCGCTTCGGGAAAGCGACCGATTTTCATGAGAGCCATACCCAAGGCATGCCATCCGTCAAAAAACAAAGGGTCGATCTCGATGCAGCGGCGGTATTTCTCGACGGCTGCCTCGAGTTCTCCCACGGCGACATCCCCGCTTGCCTCATCAAAGAGGTCAGAGAGGGTCGTGGACTCGCCACTCTCTGGCTCTGTTTCTGACATGGAGAGGTCCTAGGATCCTGACTGAGTACCGGATCCCTGAGTACCTTCGGCCCCCTGAGCGTTGCGAGCCTCCCTGCCGAGCATCTTGATCTGAGCAGCGGAACGGGAGGAACGAAGCCAATCCATGAAAAGAAGATCCTGCTCATTGGAGAGAATCGTCTTGGAAAGTGCTGCCTGATGCTCCTTCCACTGGGCGTCGGTAAGCGGAGTGCGCTTCTCAAGATACATGGCGAACGCACCCCAAGGAGCGGGCTGCAGGGAACCAAGTTGGCCATCCTTGAGGCCAAGAGTTGCCGAAGCCAAGGCTTGCTGCTCCTGGGAGATCTTCTGATCGGAGGGAGTTACTCCCTCGAGAGGCATCAGCTTCACCCCGGCAGCCTTTGCTGCATCCGCGAATGTTTTGCCAGCCGTCATGTCGGCACGGATCTTATCGAGGGACTTTGAAGCGGCCTCGGCAAGTAACTTGGTGGCCTTTTGCTGCTTCATCAGCGTGGTGATCTTTTCAGAAACTTCTGCCAATTCAAGCTGGTGAGAAGGGGTGATGCCATCGATGGAAATGACATAGAAGGAGTTTCCATCCTGGATAATATCAGAAAGCTCGCCAGTCTTCTGAAGGCGGAATGCGGCAGCGGCAATGGAGGGAGAGAGGCCTGATTCTTTCCCGTTCACAGAGCCGTCACGCTGAATCCCAGAGACCTTCTCGGAGTGCAGGGACGCCACCTGTGCAGCTTTGGCAAATGTGCTTCCCTTGGCGATCTCACCACGGATGACCTTCACGGAACCTTCGGCCCGATCTGCCAGTTTTTGCTGTGCGGCGGCCTTCTCTTTACCCGTGAGCTTCTGCTGATCGGCAGGCAGATCAAAGGTGACAAACGTCACATCGCGACTCTCACTGGAGAGGAGGCCCTGCTTGTTTTTTGAATAAAAGGCAGCCACTTCCTCGTTCGGAACCGTCACATTCTTGATAAAGGCATCACGATCAAAACGCAGAACCTGTGCATTGACAGTCTGATACACTCGGGCGGCATCACGGACTTGGCCCTCACCGATGGCCACGGGTGAGGTGATAACTCGACGCAGTTCCTTGACCCGCAGGGAATCACGGACGATCTCCTCCATCTGCCTCTCGGTAAATCCGTTGGGCGCAAGCTGATCCTGGATAAAGGCGGAGTACTTCGCGGGATCAAAGGTGCCTGCGGTCTGAAGCGAGGGAAGCCCCTTGATCACTCCGGCAACCGCATCGTCGGAGGGCTGAATGCCGAGGGCAGGAGCCTGATTCCGGATAATGAACTGATTCAGGATAAAATCGCTTACCGAAGCTTCCTCATTCTCGCCCATCCCGCCGAGATCACGGACAAAATCCGTGAGGCCAAGGGCAAGAGCGAGGCGGTAACCACGGACCTGATGGTCGATTTCAGCGCGCTGAACCACGCGATCGTAGATTGAGATCACATCGTTGGAGCCAAATTTGTGAAATTTGTCCGTGGGGTTGTAGAGCCAGATGAAGGCGATGATCGTCAGAATGGCGATCACCAGCATGAGAACCTGTTGATTTTTACGGATGACGGTCAGCATGGGAAATTAAGGCAATTGGTTCTGGGTAATGGGTTATCGGGATAAAAAAATGAAAAAAGCGATCTATCTGACTAATGAGGAGCTCAGGCGAAAGCAAGCGCGCTGAAGTCATGATCACTTCTCCCCTGGGAATGTTTCCCTACTTATTGATCGTCACCGCCAACCGACGCACCGCTTTAGCCAGGCCGGGATCACCGATCATCTCCAAAGCGTCACTGAAGGGGAAAAGCCGGCGCCGCCGCACATTCTCCTCGGGCCAACTCTTCAGCAGCTTCGAGATTTTCATCGCATAGAGCTGAAGAAACCGTCCATCGGCCATCTGGCATCGGGTCCGGAGATCCTGTCTGATGGTTCCGAGCACTCCTGCTTCCTCCACGGCCTCCATCTGGGCAACCTCATGGGGAGTCATGTCAGGCTCTTGACGCCCCTTGGGGAAAATCCAGCGGTTTCCCGAGGAACTGGTGATCAGCAGGAGATGCAACCGACGGTCGATGAAGGTGTAGGGGAGGATTCCCAACTGGCACATTCCGGAAGGCTCAGGCGCCCCATGAATGGCCATTTCCGCAGTCTGGTATTCGTCCCTCCTGGTCACTTCTTCCCCAAGAAAATCAGGCTTCTTGAAGGCTTTGCTGCCAGCTGCATCGGCAAAAAAGATCTCCGCCAGGCGCAGCGGTGCATGCTCCCCTGTAAACTCATCGATCTTCATCTTCAGCCTGCCGAGCTTCATGACATGGCGGATCCGGGTGATCCTCTGTCCGAGAGTGAAGGGCCAGAGCTTGTCGAACTGCCCCTTGGTGATACGGATCTCCTGACCGGTCACAGAGCGTCCCGTCCGGTCTCGGGCCGAAAGGAAATAGCGGCTACCCTCGCGACGTACCCGGAGTTCCTGGCCGCGCTCCTTGACCACATATCCCTGCTCGATCTCCACGCAACTCGAAAGAGCCATCTGTGAAGGTGCAGAGGAAAGAAGGAATTTACGCCTGATGGGCGCCTTGGGTTGGGTCGTCGGCATGACTTTCGTTCTCAGGAATAGCTAATGCTAGGAGTTGACAACTCGTGCCGTGAAGACATGATGTCAACCCCGCTTTTCGAGCGGAAACGATGGTGGCTGTAGCTCAATGGTAGAGCTCCGGTTTGTGGTACCGGCTGTTGCGGGTTCGAGCCCCGTCAGCCACCCGTTTCAAAATTCTCCTTTTCAGGGCTTCAATGCTTCACGACTTTCCCAGAAGCAACTTAAGATTCTTCACCGAATCAAAGCACTCCACGGCTGTCAGGCGTGCCGCCTTGGAAAGCGCGGTCCAATCCTTGAGGACGCGTTGCGAGGCCTCCACCGCCTCTTCCAGATTTTTGACAAAGAGCATTCCCGAATCCTTCGGCAGGAAGCGCTCGGCGCCCGTAGGTTCGGTGACGACAGGACGCCCCAAAGCTAAAAACGCGGCGGCCCGATCACTCAGCCATCCACTCCCCATGATGGCCTCAAGCTTCACCGCAGTGAACTCCGCCGTGGCATCCGCCAGATAGCGGTAGTAGGAGGCGGGTGTGCGGGTCAGAGCATGTGGCGTGGCCACCTTCCATCCCATCAAGCGGAGACGCGCACGCTCGGGGTCATCGGAATTGAGATTCATGGCCAACTCGAAGACCGCCTCGGGAACCTGTCCGGGAAGATCCATATAGGGGGCAAAGGCCGCTTGCTTGGAGTAGTCGCGCCACTCGCCTCCGATCGTAATATTTCCATCCCAATACCATTGGCCAATTGTGGTGAACCGGGGCTTTCCCGGAGGGCGGGGTTGCGGTTGAAGTAACTCCGTGTCAACGAGGGGGAAATAGCTCTTCCAAGGAACGATTGGCTTGGGCAGGCGGGGGTCAATCGCCTCCATACAGAGGCCGATGGACCAGAACTCATCATGCGATGACTGTCCCATCTCCATCTGGTCCATCCAGAAAAGCACCTCGGTGGGATCAAGGCTGCAGAGCAGTCGCCGTCCGAAGAGATTCGTGAGGGGCGGCTTGATTGAGTAACTGAGGTTCAGCAGGACGGCATGAGGGGCGAGTTCCTTCAATTCAGCAATTGTCATCCCAAAGGCTCTCATCCCCTCGGGATGATGCTCCTCGGGTCCTTGGACTTTCTGTGTCGGACGCAGAAGCAGGCAATGCTCGATTCCGTACAAGGACATCCGGCGACGAAAGGTCCGGATACAATGGGCATCCTTCTCCGGATCACCGCTCTCCTGAAGCACCTCAAGCCAGACACCGCGTCGTCCCAGTCGCTTCAGTCCCATGAGGTACTGAAGGGGAACGGAAAAGTTCCCCCCACCCTCGGGGTACTTGGCTGAGAATCCGCAACCAACAAAGACGGGAGTGAGAGAAGATTGCACTGAGAAGGGGAAAAAATAATAGAAAACTCAGGAATTCAGAAAATGAATGTTTTTTTATGAGTTCCTGAGTTCCACATTCAAAAATCTTTAAACGCCCGCTCGCTCCAGGAGAGATGCCAGGACTTTCTCTGCCTCGAAGACCTCGCGGGCGATTCCGAGTGCGGCGCGACTGTGCTTCTTGTAATCCGCCCGGATCGAGGCGACCGCATCCACGATCTCCTCCATGGTGGAAAAAGACAGCAGTCCCTCCTTGCCCCCATAATGAGCGGAAAAACCGGTCTCTTGAGTGATGACTGGTCGTCCCGCAGCAAGGTAACAAGCGGTACGATCACTGAACCATCCGGTGTTCAGTCGGACATATTGGTCTTTGGCGCAGGTGAACTCCCCCTTGGAGTTGCGGATGTAGTCACGGTAGCCATTCCAATCCACGCTCAGATCATGGGGAAGCACGAGCTTCCAGTCATTCTTATGAAAGATCTCCAACTCCTCCTCCTTCTTGATATCAGTCGCCATCTCAAAAGGCTCCCTGGAGAGTTTTGGAGCCTCGATAAAGCGGAGGAACTCGAGTGATTTGCTCCAGAGGTAATTGGAGTCGTTCCAAACGATATCCTTTTTGCCGCTCGTCGACCAATTACAGATGGTCGTGAACATGGCGGCCGGATCCGGCGCGGAGGCCTCGGCAGAGCCGCACCAGAGATCCGTGACCACAGGTTGTCGGGTTGGAAGCCAACGAAAGCCATGGGTTGGCACGACGAATTCAGGCGTGCTGATATTCTCGCCAAAGGTGAAGAGATGATGGTGTTCCTTGAGATAATCGATGGTTGACGACTCTCCCTGATCTATTTTGATCTGCTCCACGCCGGGATCGCTCTCGACATAGATCAGATTCCGGATCGTCCGGAGATCGTCGTTCATGTCGTGCGACCCGCAAATATTGAGCGCGCAGTCAGCCTCCTTGTAGAGAGTCCTGATTTCGGCGAGCGACATCCCGATACTCTCCATCGGATCTTTGAAGCGCGCACAGTAGGCCCAGCGCCCCTCGAAGCCGTGCTCTTCGGCCAACCGTCCCAGCGTCTGTGCCGCGTAGGCGCAGTCATCGGAGATGTTGAAGGCTACGGGATCGTACGGATAGTTCAGCGTATCCTCGATGTAGTAAACTTCATGTCCCAGCCGCTGCAGACCGACGATGTAGTGAATATGCTGCCAGATGACTCCGGCGATGGGCATGCCGCCCATGAATCCCAGGACAATGATCTTCTTTTGCTTCATGATTCGTTTTTCCCTTTCGGTTCATGCCCGGCCGCATGGTAGAGCCGGGCGTAGGAGCCACCTGCGGCGAGCAATTCCGGGCCAGTCCCCTGCTCGGCAATCCGTCCATGCTCAAGCAATACAACCCTGCCGAGATGATGCACCGTTGAAAGCCTGTGCGTGATGATGAGGGTGGTGCGTCCCTTCATCAGCTCCGCAATGGTCTCCATGATCGCCTTTTCGGTGGAGGGATCGAGAGCCGAAGTTGGTTCGTCCAAAAGCAGGATCGGAGCATTCTTCAGGAAAGCCCGGGCTATTCCGAGACGCTGGCGCTGTCCGACACTGAGATGCCCACCGCGCTCTCCAACGGGCGTGTCGAATCCCTGAGGTTGAGCCATGATGAAGTCATAGGCTTGGGCGCGCCTCGCCGCCTCGATGATTTCAGCTTCACTCGCTCCTTCTCGCCCGTAGGCAATGTTTTCCCGAATACTGCTCGAAAAAAGAAGGGTGTCCTGCAGCACCATGCCGATCTGGGCCCTAAGAGAGGCTTTGGTGATACCTCTCAGGTCATGACCGTCGATCCTCACGATCCCGGCCGTAGGATCATAAAAGCGTGGCACGAGACTCAGGAGTGTGCTCTTTCCCGCACCGGTTCCACCCACGAAGGCAACCGTCTCACCCGGTGCAATCGCCAAATCGACTCCAGAGAGCACAGGAGCCTTCGGATCATAGGCAAAGGAGATTCCCGCGAAGGTGATCTCTCCTTTGGCGGCAGGCATCGTGATCGCTCCGGGGTCATCCTTGGTCTCCTCCTCGCGGTCGAGGATTTCAAAGCAACGCTGCGCGCCTGCGGCAGCTCCCTCCAGTGCCCAAGCCGTGTAGGTGAGTTGCTGGATCGGTTGGTAGAGCGTCGCCAGATACGCGACGAAGACTGTCAGATCACCAATGCTCAACCTGCCGTCGAGCACCTGGATCGTCCCTACATAATACATGGCAGAGGTTCCCAGGGCGATGAGCGTGGTCACCAAGAGAGCGCTCTTCATGGAGGTCATGTTCAAGCGGAAATTTGCCTCTAGGCTCCTCGTTGCATGACGCACGAACTGACTCACCTCGAACGACTCCCGACCGAAGGCCTGAACCATCCGGATCGAACCGAGACCCTCCTGCGTTGTTGCCAACAGGTCACTCTCTCTTTCCTGAATGGTTGTCGACTCCCTGCGAATGCGATCTCCGTAATGTTGAATAGCCCAGTAAAGGGGAGGAATCACGGTCATCGAGACGAGCGTGAGTTGCCAGTTCATCCGGAACATGATGGTCAACGCGCCCACCAGAGTGACCACCGCCCCGAAGATCGTCGCAAACCCTTTGTTGTAAATCGTCTGAATGGACTGCGAATCATAGGCAACGCGGAAGGAGGAGTCGCTGCTACGCCTTGTGTCATGAAACTGAAGGGGAAGAGACTGCAGACAACTGTAAAGCTGGGTGCGGAGATGCAGGAGCGCCTTCAGGCCGATCTTGATGAGAAGCGTGTTGGAGAGGAGATTCACCAACCCCGAAACCACTGCGATCAGGGCCATGATCACGAAAAGTGTCAGAGCTGCTCCTCGGTCGCTGGTCCACGAAAACCACTCCGCTATAAAAGCATGGGCGGAAGAAACACCTGCTGCGTTCTTGGCTTGCAGGATTCCGTCGACAACATATTTGAAAGGCCAGGGAGCCAGCAGATTGAATCCGATGCCGGCAGACATTAGCAGTACGGCCAGAATCGTATGGCCTGAATAGGCACGAAAATAACGGAGCGTACGGAGATAGATGGCCATGCCTACCTCTTGCCTAAGGCAAGAATCCTTTACCTTCAAGTCGAGTCATTCAGAACCTGTGTCTGCCAGCCTAGGGTGAGACCATCTCCAGAGTCCCATTCGTCGAGAACCGATGAATCCTGGAACCTGTGGGTATCGAAATCCCAGTGAGTTCCGCCGTGCTGAGAAGGGCCTGTGCCCCTGCTGGCATACCGGTCAGAAGTGCATCACGACGAGAGGGGTCCAGCTCCCCGAAGATATCGTCCAGAAGGAGAAGTGGAGGTCTACCGTTTTCGAGATTGAGGAGTGCTGCAACAGCCAATTTGAGGGCGAGAGCAATCGTTCGACGCTGCCCCTCGGAGGCGAAGGATCCTGCGGGAATGCTGTTCAGAAGCAGCTTCAGATCATCCCTTTGGGGACCCACCCGGGTCTGCCTCAGGCGTATCTCCTCGTCGCGACTCAAGAGCAATGACTCCATCATTGCACCCGCAGATCCAGGCTCATACGAGATCTCCAAAGTTTCCCCTGAGATCTTACGGCACGCATCCGACACAAGCGGTGCAAGTGTCGTGACCAGATCGTGACGGAAGCCAAGAATCCGGTCTCCCGTCTCGGCAAGCGGGTGATCATAGGCCTCAATCTCACGGCGTGATCGCCCCTCGCGCAGCAGCAGGTTTCTTGCGCGTAGAGCACGATCATAATCCCTGAGATCCCGGGCATAGTTCCGAGATCTCCCACCGGTCTGCAGGCCCGCGCTATCCAGCAGCTTGCGTCGACGCTCGGCCGGACCATTGACCAAAAAAAGATCATCGCTTCCGAACCAGACGATAGTTCCCAGCTTGAGATACTCAGTGCTCGAGGACTGAGGAACTCCATCGAGCTTGAGTGCGCGCGCGGGAGGCGTGCAGGTGACTCCTAGTCGCGTCTCCTCCTCGCTCTTCACCAGCCCCTCGATCAGGAAAGAGGCCTCACCGAAGCGAACCATCTCCCCCAGTGCAGACGTCCTCGGAGAACGTAGGCGCATCAGGAAACAAGCAGCCTCAAGAATCGAGGTTTTTCCCCGGGCATTGGGGCCCGTGATGAAGTTCAGTCCCGGAGCCGGTTCATACCGCAGCTCCTGAAAGCACCGAAACTCCCTGAGGATGAGCTGGTTAATCTGGCTCACCCTTAGGATCCCGTGGGGATTGGAGGTTGAATTTCCCTCCAGAACAGCATTCCGGAACTAACGAAGCGCCGCCAGTACAGGAGCAGGATAGATGCCTAAGATCAGGATTCCTGCTCCGAGGACGAGTATCAGCCACTTGGTCGTGGCTGAAACCGGGATCGCGGTTTCCTCGGAGGGTTGTTGCCAGTACATCGCGCGGATCACCTTGAAGTAATAGTAGAATCCTGCGGCTACTGTGACACAACCGAGCATCACCAAGCCATAGTGGCCCTGCTTTAGGGCGACCTCAAAAATCAGAAGCTTTCCAATAAATCCTGCCGTGAAGGGAATGCCTGCAAGTGATGCCGCGGAGAGAAGCATCGCTCCCGCAAGGAAGGGAGAACGCTTGGAGAGACCATTGAAGCGTGAAATCTCATCACCACCGGTTGCTTGCGAAACCACTTGCAGCACCATAAAAGCGAGCACGGTCATCGCGAGGTATCCGGCAAAGTAAAAACCGATCGCAGGAATTGCCAGGAGCGAAGCCAGACTGGCGATACCCATCAACAGATATCCGGCATGAGCGACACTCGAGTAACCGAGCAGTCGCTTCATGTTGGTCTGGGGAATCGCAGCAAAGTTACCAAAGAGAAGTGTCAGCGCGGCAAGTAGGGTAACAACCGCATTGAGCTTGTTTGCCAGAACGGGAATCGCCTCGAGGGAGAGCAGGAAGCGGATCAGCACCACGAATCCGGCTGCCTTGGAAGCTATGGAGAGGTAGGAGGTGATTGGTGTCGGGGCACCTTGGTAGACATCGGGAATCCAGAACTGGAATGGGAAGGCGCCTGTCTTGAAGCTGAGGGCGACCAGAATCATCGCGACTCCGAAGAGCAGCGCATAGAGTGAGGATTCGGGCAATCCAGAGATGGCATCAGGTAGCGCCAAGATATTCGTTGTCCCGGTGACCCCAAAAATCCAGGAGATACCATAGACGATGAATCCCGTGGAGAGTGCGCCCAGAATCAGGAACTTCGTGCCGGCCTCCAGAGAGGCTGTGTTCTGACGGAGATAGGTGACCAGAACGTAGAGAGTGATTGTCGCGAGCTCCAGCGAGACAAAGATCATGATGAAGTCTATCGAGCTAACCATCCACATCAGTCCTGCACAGACAAAGAGTGGCAGGATTGCAAACTCGCCGATACCCCCACCCGCACGTTCGGAGGGGAGATAGAGTTCCAGCACCGGGCGGTATCCGGGAATCATGAGGAGCGTCACGATCGTGGCAATCAGCAGGAATCTGACAAAGAATACCGAAAGAATATCGGAGGTGATGAATGCGGCTTCAGGGCTTCCAGGCAGTGGTCCGCTCTGATGCACGAAGCTCAGGGCGAGTATACCGGTCAGTCCAGCGGCACCCAGATAAGCGAGATAATCCTTGTTGGAGCGATCGGAGAAAGCCTCCACAAGCAGGAGGATAATACCGAGCAGGACGACGGCAATTTCAAGAAAAAGCGAGTTCACGGAATTCTAGGCGGCGGGTTAGCGAGGAAGGGCTGTCGTGACCATCTTCACGAGGAGCTGGGGATAGAATCCAACGATCATCAGAGGCACCAAGAGAAGGATGACGCTCCAAGTGGCCGTTGGAGTGATGTCCGTCAGGGATTCCCATCGGGCAATCATCGGCCCCCAGAAGGTGCTGCGATAGGCCCGGAGCATATAGATCGCGGAGATCACGACCCCCCAGACACCCACGATCACCGGGAGGATCATCGCGGGGCCGTAGGAAGTAGCCCCGAAGAAAACAAGAATTTCACCGGCGAAGTTGGCAAATCCGGGAAGACCAACCGAAGCCATCGCGGCAAATCCAAAGAGAAGTCCCAGGACTGGTGTCACCTTGGCAAGGCCACCTAG
>DAISZK010000028.1:0-33921 GCA_036824855.1 Chthoniobacterales bacterium
TTCCTGCGTCGTTTCAAGCTCTCGCGTATCACCTTCCGCGAATTGGCCACCAACGGAATGATTCCGGGTGTGACCAAGTCGAGCTGGTAAGCAGAACTAGTTTTCCCCTCTCTTTCGGGAGGGTCTCGTTGAATTGATCAAGAAGAGTATGGAACCCAAAATGAACTCCTTGGATTCCACCACTTCATTCCCCGTCTGCACCGCTTGCTGCCGTCTCGGTAACTGAGATATCCCATGCCGTTCGTCGCTGCCATTCTGGCGGTGGCGGCAGGGGATCCCGCCCAACTGCCAGCCACCCTGCTCCCCGCCTCCCATTGGGAATCCGGCGAGGTGATTTTCCTGCGCCTGCTGGTTCTTTTTGTCCTGGTTCTACTCAACGGATTTTTCGTCGCCTCCGAGCTGGCCATCGTCAAGATTCGCAGCAGTCAGCTTGACACCCTGATCGAGCAGGGGGATGCACGAGCCAAGGTGACCAAACATATCACCCAGCATCTCGAGGCCTACATCTCCGCCACCCAACTCGGCATCACGCTGGCAAGTCTCGGCCTCGGTTGGTTGGGAGAGCCTTTCCTCGCGCATCTCATCGAACCGGCCTTCCATCTTGCCGGCATCAACGCTCCGGCCGTGGTCACCACAGTCTCCTTCATCCTCGCATTCTCCCTGATCACCTTCCTGCACATCGTGCTCGGAGAACTTGCCCCCAAGTCGCTGGCGATCCGTAAGCCTGTCGAGCTGGCTCTCTGGCTTAGCCCTCCGCTCAGTCTCTTTTACATCGTGTTCCGGCCGATCATCGGCTTCCTGAACAGCTCGGCCAATTTGCTGCTCAGACATGTTTTCAAGGTCGATCCGCCGGAGGATTCCGAACGGGCACTGACCAACGAGGAGCTGCGTGTCATCCTGACGGAGAGTCGCGAAGCGGAAGAGGTCTCCCCTCTGGGCGAACAACTGGCCGTCAACGCACTGGATCTCCGCCACCGGGTGGTGCGTGATATCATGACTCCCCGGAGTGAGGTGGTACTGCTCGATCTTGAAGAGCCATTCGATGCAGAACTAAAAAAAGCGATCGAATCACGCCACACCCGCTTCCCGCTCTGCAACGTGGCGCTGGATGACTCCGTCGGCCTCGTCCACATCAAGGACTTGCTCCGTATGGTTCACTCCGAAAAAAAGGACCTGAAGGGAATCCAGAGGCCCATCCATCATGTCTCGGAAATGATGCCTCTCGAGAAGCTCCTGAACTACTTCCTCGGAAAGCATGCCCATTTGGCCATTGCCGTGGATGAATACGGCGGTGCGGTCGGCATCGTCACTCTGGACAATGTCCTTGAGGAACTTGTTGGCTCCATCCATGACGAGTTTGATACGCAGGAAGAGGAGATCACGAATATCCGCGACGGTGAATTCAACGCAGAGGGAACCCTGGCCTTGCATGATCTGGCGGAGGAAGCGGACCTCAAGTTCGAAGAGACCGAAGTGAGCACCATCGGCGGCTATGTGACCCAAATGCTAGGACATCTCCCCGTGCGCGGTGAAAGCGTGAAGCTTGGCGACTATGTGGTCACCGTGACCGAAACGGATGGACGCCGCATCTTGATGCTGAATTTCAAGCGGCCCGTCCACCCTGCGGGAAAGGACTGAGCTTCAGGTGTTTACTATCGCACCCTTCCCTACCGGCCCTTTGCCTCCGGCGAAGCAGCTGGAGAGGCAGTAGAAGAGGCTTTAGGTTTTGGAGAGTGGCGCTTCTGTTTAGGAACCGGCGTTGGAACTGGTACCGGCTCGTTTTCCCCAGACTTCGTGAGCGCCAAGAGTTCTTCAGCTGCGGTGCATGTCCTGGCTGAAACGATCCCATTCACGGACTTGCCATCCTTCGAGGTGAAGCCGTCATAGTTGTTGATGCTTGCTACCTGGGCTACCACATTGCCTGCAGCATCAGTCACGGCACCTCCGCTGGAGCCGGGGCAGTATTCAGCCGTCACCTCGACATGGAGCGCGGGCTGGTGCTTCTCATCGTAACGATCGCGACTGATCCGGGCCACCTGCCCCCCCGTGAACATGTAGGCAAACCCGTCTGGATGACTCATGCACCAGATCGGTTCCCCCGGGCGTACTCCGCCACGAAGGGGCAAGGCGGGAAGCGTGAGACCGGGAACCTTGATCAGGCAAGTGTCGGCTCGATCACTGGAGGCGACGATCTCCGTCACAGGGAGAACTTTCCCATCCTCCGTGACAGCAACGGCCTGCGCCTCGCGCATCAACGTGGGGTCTATCGTCATCACATGGAGTGATGTGGAGAGTGTCTCAGGCGCCACGGCAAAGGCAGTGGCCCCGATCATGAATCGCCACTTCTTAGAGTTGGACTCCTGATATCTCAATCCCATGGCGACCGTGCTGTGGCGTAGCCTCTCCGCCAACTCTGTGGGAGCAAGAGCATGATCCTCAGTCGAAGAGATCGGGGTGGCCTCGTGGTGCTTGGGAGCGCTTTTCGCAAGTTCGGTGTAGGAAACCAGCTTGCCCTCCTTGGCAAGCCGTTCGGTCACCTTGCTGGCATCGCTTTCGAAATGCTCATCCTCCACGATGAAGCGCGAGTCCTTGACCGGCACTGCACTACTAGTGCTATTCGTGCCCTTGGCGTCACCCGCCCCATTGCTGTCATTGGTGACATTCTGATCCTGGGCAAGCAATCCCGCACACAGCAGGAGAAAGAGGAACGGTAGCTTCACGGTCTGCTGATCAGTCGACCAGCTGGTACCAGTTATTTCTGCGACGAGGAGTGTATCCAGCCTCGTGGATCAGTGTCTCGATTTCTTGGGACTCGAGACGGAAACTGGTGCCGGCCTTGCTGACAACATTCTCCTCCATCATGACGCTGCCAAAATCATTGGCGCCGTAACGGAGTGCTACCTGGCCGATCTTGGGTCCTTGAGTGACCCAGGAGCTCTGCACATTGGTGATGTTATCGAGGAAGATTCGTGATAGGGCCTGCATCCGGAGATATTCCGCTGAGCCGACCGGTTCGGCGCGGAGCTTCGTATTGTCGGGCTGGAAGGTCCAGCAGATGAAAGCCGTGAAGCCCCCAGTCTCATCCTGCTGGCGACGCAGACGGCCCAGATGCTCGATCCTTTCCTCAAGCGTCTCGACATGGCCGAACATCATCGTGGCGCTCGAACTCAGACCCATGCCATGGGCGATCTCCATGACCTTGAGCCACTGGTCACTGTTGGCCTTGAGCGGGGCGATGCGTGTACGGACGCGATCCACAAGGATCTCACCGCCACCACCGGGGATGGAACCAAGACCAGCCTCCTTAAAGCGGCGGATCACCTCTTCAAGAGGCATCTTGAAGACTTCGGCGAAGTGATTGAACTCCGGAGGACTGAACCCATGGATGTTCACATGGGGATATTTCTCGCGGATATGGGAGAGCAGGTCGGTGTACCAGTCGATCGTGAGTGAGGGATGGTGACCGCCCTGCATCAGGATCTGAATGCCACCTGCAGCCGTCAGTTCATCCAACTTCTGGTCGATCTCCTCATGGGTAATCACATAGCTATCGACATCCTTCTCGGTGCGGTAGAAGGCGCAGAACTTGCAGTAGACATTGCAGATGTTCGTGTAGTTGATGTTCCGGTCGATGATGTAGGTGACCACATCATTGCCAGCACCATCATAGGCCTCGGTCAGCGCCAACTTCCTGCGGTGATCGGCCAAAGCACCCAGTTCTTCAAGCGGCAGACGATACAACTCCAACGCCTCCTCAGGCAAAATGCGCTCCCCCTCGATGACTCGATCAATCAATGCCTCGGATGCAACAGCTGTGGACATGGAAAAAATTTAAAGGGTGAGGGATGAATTATGAAGGATGAAAAGGCATGGGCACCGCAGCATCACTGTTGTTTCCAAGTCGTGAAATACTCGGCCACGGCTTCCTGCCAAGGACGAGGGGTAAGTCCCGTAATGCGTGTGAATTTTGAGGTGTCAAGAGCCGTGTGGGCAGGCCGCACGGCGATGAACGCCTTCATATCGGAGAGTTTGAGCGGCGCGACGCTCGTGGTGAGGACAGGGACGCCGTATTTCTTAACACACTCCAGGGCATATTCCCCGTAGTCCCGCCAGGAACAGGTGCCGCTGTTACAGAGATGATAGATGCCGCCGGGCACTTTTGGGTTCAAGAGCTCGGCAAGCCAGAGAGCCATATCCTCGGTGTAACTGGGAGCGGAGGTTTTGTCATGGACGGCGGCTGCTTCCAGTGAAGTGAGGGCGCGCTTCACGATCGCATCCACGAAGCTGGGCTTATCGGGGCCAAAGACCCAGGAGACCCTGACGACGCAATGCGCGGGGGATGCTGCCAGCACCTCCCGATCTCCCTCCAGCTTGGTGAGACCGTAGTGACTCAGAGGGTTCGGCTCATCCTCCTCGGTGTAGGAACGGTCCAGAGAACCATCAAAGACATAGTCGGTGCCGATGTGAATTAGCCGCGCGCCACGCGTGGCGCAGAGACGAGCAATGCGTCCGGGTGACTCGGCATTGATCCTCGCAGCACCCTCCCGATCCTTTTCACAACCATCGACGTCTGTGGCAGCGGCGCAGTTCACAACCTTGTCACCCACCCCGAACTCATGAGCAGCTAGACCTGCTTCGGCCTTTTCGGGATCGGCAAGATCGACATCGGCCCGCGTCAAAGCCACCACTTCAATATCAGGAAGTCCTTTCCAGCGACGGACAAGTGCGGAGCCCAGCCGCCCATTGGAACCAAGAATCAAAACTTTCATGCGGCGATAATAATAGATTCAGTCCTTCATAATCCATAATTCATAATTCATCCTTTTCTCCCATGCCTCCCACCTATCTCTGCCAACGCTGTACGGCCTGCTGCCGCTGGCCCGGATTTGTTCGAGTCACTGAGGAGGAGGTTTCGGCTATCGCCACGCACCTCGGGATGGAAGAGAATCATTTCATTCAGGACTACACGCGCCTGCGCCCTAATAGAGGCGGCCTGGCGCTGATCGACCGGGAAGATGGCGCCTGCTTTTTCCTCAAGGGGAACGAGTGCTCGATCCAGAAGGTCAAGCCTAAGCAATGCAAGGACTTCCCCAATTCCTGGAATTTTCCCGGCTGGCGAGACATCTGTGAGGCGATCGAGGCACCCGTACGGGACGAGGCTTGATAGCAGTCCCTATAAGTGAGATGCATTCCATCTTTGACCCGGGGGTCACTCTTCTGTAACCACATTCCGTGGGTATCCGCTCATCCAAGAAAAAACTGCACCAGGAGGCCGCCTCCCCTGCTGGGGAGGAGCGTGTCTTTCAGGGTACGGCCGTCGCGCCGGGAATTGCCGAAGGGAAAGTTCTGATCCATTTTCAGGAGGAGGAATCCATTCCCTTTCGTGACCTTCAGGATCACGAATTGGATGCGGAAGTCGCTCGTTTTGAGGGAGCTTTGATTGCAACACGAAAGGAAATCCTGGAACTTCAGGAACGCCTTGCTCAATCAGCGGGAGCAGGTGATGCAGGGATCTTTGATGCCCATCTGATGGTTTTGGAAGATCCCACCCTGATCACGGAAGTGATCAATGGGATCCGGGCCGAGAGGCATAATGCAGAATTTGTTTTCCAAGGAGTCATCCACAAATTCATTAAGTCGCTCTCCTCCATCGACGATCCCTACTTGAGGGAGAGAGCCATTGATCTGGAGGATGTCGCCCGCAGGGTGATTCGTCATCTCTTGGGAAAGACGGGACAGCGATTGGGTGGCCACGATCGCAATCACATCATCGTGGCCGACGAACTCACTCCCTCGGATACCGCCACCCTGAATCGCGACAACGTCGCGGGATTCATCACGGAAAAGGGGAGCAAAACATCCCATGTCGCGATCATGGCGCGTTCGCTGGGCATCCCCGCCGTTGTGGGACTTGAGGGCATCTGCTCCGAACTGGAAAATGGCAGCCTTATTCTGATCGACGGCTACAGCGGCAAGATCTTCCTCAATCCCTCACCCTCCACCCATCTTACCTACCAGGCCATTGCGGAGCAAAAGGAGCATATCGAGGAAGGGTTGGAGGTTCTCAGGGAGCGTGATTCCACCACCCTCGACGGACGACACATCATGCTGGCTGCGAACATCGAACTCCCTGAGGAGCTTGATGAAGTGGCGGCTTGTGGCGCCGATGGCATCGGCCTCTACCGTACGGAATTCCTTTATTTCAACCGCACGATTCCCCCCAACGAGGAGGAGCAGTATGCCGTTTACCGCCTTGTCGCGGAGAAGATCAATCCCCACCCCGTCATCATCCGGACCCTCGACATCGGGGGAGACAAACCGACGGAGGCTCTCGATCTGGGTCACGAAGAAAATCCATTCCTTGGTTGCCGAGCCATCCGCTTCTGTCTTAACAACCCCGAAATCTTTAAAACCCAGCTTCGCGCCATTCTCCGTGCCGGCGTCCATGGAAATCTGAGGATGATGTTCCCGATGATCTCAGGTATCGAGGAACTGCATCACGCCAAGGCACTTCTTGCCGAAGCAGCCGATGAGCTGAACGCACGAGGCGTTTCCTTTAAGAAGGACATGGAACTCGGTATCATGATCGAGGTCCCAAGTGCCGCTCTGATGGCAGATGTTCTCGCCCGTGAGGTAAAGTTTTTCAGCATCGGCACCAACGATCTCCTCCAATACCTGATGGCCGTCGATCGTGGCAACGAAAGAATTTCCCATCTCCATGACCCCTCGAATCCAGCCGTCGTCCGGATCCTGAAAACCATTGTGGATGGGGCCCATGCCGCGGGCATCTGGGTCGGCGTCTGTGGTGAACTGGCCGGAGATATCGAATTCACCCCCCTGCTGGTTGGACTTGGGATCGACGAACTCAGCGCCAGCGCAGCACTCGTACCGCGCGTCAAGAAGGCGATCCGCAGTCTGGATCTGCCCTCTTGCCAGGCAATCGTCGCGCAGGCGCTTTCCGGAGAACGGGCCGCCGAAATTTATGCACGCACAACGGGACTAGCGCGGACGAGGTATCCCGATCTATTTTAAGAAATATCCACAGATCCCCTGACACCATCCCCTCATATGAAAATCACAGCATCCATTCTCACAACCTTACTCCTGCTGGCATCACAAACGCCACTCCTGCAAGCTGCTCCGAATAATGGCTCCGCGCCGACCCAACAAGGAGCACCCTCCCTTCGATACAAGATGATCTCGGGCTACAAACAGCCATTTAACGACGATCTGCAGCTGCATCTCTCCAAAGGATGGACTCCCGTGGGTGGCGTTGCGGTCACCACTTGGAACAACGATCTCTTTTACGCGCAACTCCTGAGTAAGCCCTCCTCCGCTCAGTAAGCGAATGGGCTAGGGAGTCGTTAGTTTTTGGAGTCCGCGTTTTTGAGTATAAATGCCGCGATGTCGCGGCTTGAGGAAGGCTTGGAAATGTCACTGATATTCTTCTTCCACCTCTTCCAGGTGGAACCCTCATTCGCAAAGACTTCCTCCACTGAGGCGGCAAGTGCTGTGGGATAGTGGGCGGCCAAGCGGCCGACATCATGGCGTTCGATCATTTCGATGTTCCCCTCTTCCTGCCCCGGAACAACATGGCTGACAACAATTGGACAGCTGGTTGCGATAGCCTCCTGCACAATGGCCCCGCCCGCCTTGCCGATATAAAGATGATGCGTGGCGAGCAACTCGGGTACTTGATTAGTCCAGCCGATCAGGCGGATCTGCATTCCGTCGATGAGCCCTGAGGCCTCGATCGAGGCATGCAGGGCTTTCAGCCTTCCGGTGACAATCGTCAATTCCACCCCGGGAAGCGCCTGCAACTCCCGAATCACGGCAAGGGTATGGGCCACGCGTGAGGAGGGAAAATAGAGGAGCTTGATTGGTCCGCTGATGGTTGGCTCCAGAGGTTGGAGGCCGGCGATACGCGGCGCGACAGGAAATCCGAGCACATGAACAATGCCAGCATCAACGCCTCCACGATCAAGAACCTGTGCAGTCTCCTTATCGGCTACAATGAATGCCTCACTGCCCGCACGGAACCAGGAACTGTTGATGGCAATGGAGTCGGTGACCACCGTCAATAGCGGTACCTCGGAGGGGGCATGCCCACGCTTCCTGAGTTCCCTCAGGAGGAATGCATAGAGCGGATAGGTGGAGACAATCACATCCGGCTTGAATTCCTCAACGATCCCACGAAGTGCCTCACGCAGGTTCGCCGCAAGTGGCAGGGTCGCCTCCAGGTTACCCGGTATTTCCAGCAACGAAAAGATGGCGCTCCAGATGAAGGGAAACTTATTGATGGCTAATCCGTAGCCCGACTGGAGAACCTTGGTGATTCTCGGCATGGTCTCCAGGTACACATCGACCACCCTAGCCTCGACATCAGGATGCTCTCGTAGAGCCTCGGCCAGACAGTGGGATGCAGTGTTGTGACCCTCGCCGAATCCTGCGGTCAGAATGAGGGTGCGTTTCATTTACGGAACAGGTAATGGGAGACAATCCACTCCTCTCCCCCCTTGTATCCCCAGAGCTCGGCACAGGACATGAAGAAGGTGCGCCAGTAAGCTCTCCATTTGTCGGCCTCAGCACGACCATAGGTTTTTTCCAGGATCGGCGTGATCGCCTTACGGTTCTCATCCATGGTGCAGAGCCACGCCTCGGAGGTACGGGCGTAGTGGGTGCCGTTAACCTTCCAGTGCCGCTCAATCTTAAGCTCATCCTGAAAGTAGAGTAGCAGATCGTGCGAGGGCATCGTGCCACCAGAGAAAAAGTAGCGCGTAATCCAGTCCGAGGGATCCTTCCCCTCGAAATGATAGGCATACTCCCGATGGGTGAAGATATGAACGAAGAGCTTCCCGCCCGGTTTGAGCCATCCGGCAATCCGTTTCATCAGCTCCCGGTAGTTCTTCATGTGCTCGAACATTTCCACCGAAACGGCACGGTCATAAGTGCCAGGCTCGGGCGGGGCAAAGGTGTTCATGTCAGCCGTGATGATCCGGACATTGTAGAGTTCGCGGCGATGCGCCTCGGCCTCGATATGAAGACGCTGCGTGTAGGAGTTCGAGACACCTGTGATGGTGGAGTTGGGATAATGTTCCGCCATCCAGAGGGTCAGGGAACCCCAACCGCATCCGAGTTCGAGAATCTTCTGCCCGTCCTTGAGCTCAGCGCGGCTGCATGTGAGTTCCAGCATCGCCTCCTCGGATTCGGCAAACGTGGTGTTCCGGGTTGGCCAGTAGCCGCTGCTGTACTTCAGCCTAGGGCCGAGGACATTGAGGTAAAACTCCGTCGGCACCTGATAATGCTGCTCGTTGGCATCGGAGGTGTTGATCGCGATGGGTGAGGCATCGAGCCCTGCGCGAAAAGCCTCGAACCGTGCATCCCTCGCCTCCATATCACCGAGTCCCTCCTCCCTGAGCTTGGCGGCCAGAAGATTGCGAATTCCGGAACGAACCAGAACATCAGGCACAAGGCCGCGGGCGAGAAGGGAATCGAGTCTGCTCATTTCAAAATTGGAAAGGTTGGATTATGTCACATTATCTCGCCGAAGGAACCGTTCCTTTAAACCACGGCACAAAAGCACTCGTGCTCTTCTGATACTGCCGGTAGGCCTCGCCGCGAGAACGAAGCGATTGCTCCTCGGTGTAGGGGATGCCCGTGACACGCAGGAGAAAAAAGAGCATCAGCGCGGGGGCAAAGACCGTGGTCCAGCCCCAAGGTGCTGGGAAAGCGAAGAGGAAAAAAGCGATCCAGATCAGCCATTCGAAAAAATAATTGGGATGCCGCGAATAATTCCAGAGACCTGATTCACATACCTTACCCCGATTCGATGGAACCGCCTTGAAGGCATCGAGTTGTCGGTCGGCCACAGATTCCCCAAAGAGCGCGATCAACCAGACGGAAAAGCCGAGAAAATCACTGAACCCCAACTGGACACGCGTATCGAAATTCACGAGCAGCACTGGGATGCTGAGCACGGCTAACAGAAGTGCCTGCGCCTGAAAGAACCAGAAAAAGAAAAAGTTCTCATGCCCTGAAACGGCACGGCGCAATTCATGGTAACGACCATCCTCCTCGGGATGATGCCCCATGACCCTCTTCCAGAGATGAACACCAAGCCGGAGACTCCAGACCACCGTCATCAGGGTGATCAAATTCTGCCGCATCGGGTCACCATCCCCGAAGATCCGGTAGAGCAAGGCGAGCGGAGTAAACCCCAAGGCCCATGCAATATCGACGATTCCCGCATTCCCGATACGGACCGCAATCACCCACACCACGATCATGAGGAGACTCGCAAGTCCCAGGCTCGTCAAAAAAAGGTGCAAGCCACTCATCAAACTCATGAACCAGCAAGGGCGTGATGAACCTCTGGAATCGGCCTCTCCCGATGGTGGCCGAGATCGTAAGCGGGTGAATGGATGTCGAGGTTGTCAGGGCGCGTGTAGACAATCTGTGCCACCGCGATATGTCGGGTGCCGAAGCCTGCCTCACAGTAGCAGAGGTAGTAGAGCCACTTGCGGATGAAGGACTCGTCGTATCCCTGAGCCATCACCTGGGGCAATACCTTCACAAACGCCTCCCTCCACTCCTTAAGCGTCCGCGCATAAAAGGGGGTCATATCCTCGTAATCGAGAAGGTTCAGGTCGCCCGTGGAATTCAACGCCTCGATGATACGACGCATCGAGAGCAACAGAGAACCAGGGAAAATATGCTTCTGAATAAAATCCACCCCATCCCGGAGGATCGGGAACTGATTGTCCGGGCAGAGAATCGTCTGGATACCGACCAGCCCTCTCGGAGCCAGCAACTCGGAAACCTTTCCAAAAAAGGTCTCCGCGTAGCGGTCACCCACAGCCTCAAGCATCTCGATCGAGACAATCTTATCGAACCGGCCAGCCAGATCGCGATAATCGCAGAAGATCACCTCCACCAGATCGGCGACACCCGCCGCCTCGACACGGGCGGCGGCCTCGCGGAACTGTTCATCGCTGATCGTGGCAGCAGTTACCCGGCAGCCGTAGTTCTTGGCTGCATGGATGGCAAAACCTCCCCATCCGCAACCAATCTCCAGAACACTATCGTGGGAGGAGAGTTGAAGCTTCCTGCAGAGTTGATCCCATTTTTTACGTTGAGCCTCCTCCATGGTGAGGTTCGGCGGATCGAAGTAAGCCGCCGAGTAGGTCATCGTCGGATCGAGCCAGAGCTTGAAAAAGTCGTTTCCGAGATCGTAATGCTCGCTGATGTTGTCCCGGCTCTTGGCCTTGCTATTAGGGCGGAGCGCATGCCCGATCCGGTTGATTGTCCCGAGGAGGTCGAAAGCCCCGGACGTGCGCGATTCACGCGTCTTGATTCCGGCAAGGTAATCGCCATTCAGGACAAACCATGCCAGCGTCCGCGTCAGATCCTCGGTCTCCCACTCCCCGGCGAGGTAGGCCTCGGCAAAGCCGATCGGGCCGAAGAGCACGCAGCGGCGATAGAAGTTGTCGTAGAGGACGGTGAGCTCCGCTTGCAGTTCCTTCCCAAGGCCACCAAACAGACGCCGAGATCCACCCGGCATCGTTAACTTGAGCTCTCCACGACGTGCGCGTGAAAACGCATCAAGGACCAACTTGCGGAAAAATTTATCGGAAAAGGCCATGGTGACTGAGAACTCTGTCGGAAGCCCTTCTTTATCCTAGGTTTTGGGGGCCTGCACCAGCACCAGTTTTGAATAACCAGAGGAGTGGCCCATCAACGCTGAAGAGCCTTGAGAAGGACTTCGGCACCATTCTTGGAATAGTTCCCCGATTCCATCGCAAGGATCTTGCCGGAGCGATCAACCACCAGTGCATAGACATTTTTCGGAGCAGCCATTCCACAGGCTTCCATGAACGCCTTTTTGTTCGTGTAGGCGGTCCAGACGTGAGCGCGAATCTCCTTGCTCGGGATGCCACCCCGCATGCCGGTATTGATGATCCACCGCATGACCATACCCGGGTTATTGATCAGAGGCATCTCGATCCAGGAAATCCCGGAAGAAGGCTTGCGGACCTCCATTCCCTCAAACCAGGAATCAATCCCCACCTGCTGTTCCTCCTCAAAGCCTACCACCACCAGCGTACGCTCACCGGGGAAACCAGCTGGAGCTGTCCATGCCGTGTTGTTGAGATCCTTGCCCGAGAGTGAGGGAAAATATCCCGGCGTCAGGGCCATCGCGCCGGTCATCTGAAGTACAGTAATCAAGGGAATCAAAAGAAGTTTTTCATCATGATAGTTATAAAACTCAGGCCTTTGGTCCTCGCATCAGCTTTACCTTGAGTTTTGGGTCTTTAGGTTTTACCCCGTGCCTGGAGAGGCAGTCAGAAATCTCTGCTGCGATTTCCTTGGCTGTTCTAGTGATGTCTTTGGTTAGACCGGGCATCGCAACACCCCAAAGCAGTGGGAGGATGGTCGTCGGATCTGGAGGCCCCATAAGAATCCCCGGGCCGGGTTCGGTATTGGATCCTCCTGATGTCCGAAAGCTCAGGATCTCAACAGGCCTTCCAGTGGAAAGGCTTGCAACATGGACAGTCGTTTCAATTTTTGTAGCCCCGAATCCAAGACCGAAAAGCGTGCGAAGGGCCCTGCTTCCTTGATTGACACGATCAAAATTTCCGGTGACGAGCCAATTTCCCCCTTTGGGAGCTTGTACATTTGTAGCGAGCGCTTCGGCGGGGATCACCGACTCATTGAGCTTTTTGACCAGATCATCGGAGAGTTGCTTTGAGGTCTTAGTCTTGAATTCGGTTAGGGAATCCCCCTTCCGATCGACCCTAAAGACGCTTTCTGGACCTGTGAATTCACGAACGTAGATCCTCTTGGGAGTTATGAATGGTTGATTCTCCACCGGCTTCATTTTGCAGACGCTGACCGATGCACATGAGCAAAGGAGAAGAGAGAGGAATGCCGGTAAAAAGTATTTCATTGATCAGGATTCCCTAATCATTAGCCGTTCTGCAATTTGATGCAGCCTTACGGATTGGAATCCGAGTTCTTTCAAGGCACCAAGTGCCTTTTTGGTGAGGCGATTCGCCTCCTTATGGGAGGATTCTAGGCCGATCACTGCTGGATAGGTGGCCTTGGAGGATTTCAAATCCTTTCCTGCACTCTTGCCTAACTGCTCGCTTGATTGTGTGACATCGAGGATGTCGTCGATGATTTGAAAGGCTAAGCCTAAAGCCTGACCGAATTGCGTGACTGCCTTCAGTTGCCCCGGTGTTGCGTTGGCGATCATGGCCCCCAGGCGAAGGGAGAGTACGATCATGGCTGCGGTCTTCCTCTCATGGATGAAGCGGACATCAGCGATCGAGAGTTTCCTACCCTCGGCCTCGATATCGGCGACCTGACCAGCAATGAGCTGAAGGCTCCCGGCAGCCTTGGCAGTCTCCTCGAGAAGAACGGCAAGCGGATAGCGCTTGGCAGGAGTGATCTCGGTGATCAGTCCGAAGGCCCGAGTCAAGAGTGCATCCCCCGCAAGGACGGCGACCCCCTCTCCATAGACCTTATGAGAGGTGGGACGTCCCCGGCGCAGGTCATCATCATCCATGCAGGGAAGATCGTCATGAATGAGTGAGTAGGTGTGGATGAGTTCCACCGCGCAGGCCGCAGGGAGAACTCTAGTAGGTTCAGTCAACCCGCAGACCTCGGCAGCAGCCAGAGTCAGGATGGGACGCAAGCGCTTGCCCCCAGCCAGCAGGCTGTAACGCATCGCCGCGTGAATCGTGGCAGGGCGAACTGAGGCAGCGGGAACAGCCTTGGAGAGGGCTTTCTCGATCAAGTTACGCCGCTTCTCCAGATAAGCAGAAAGGCCATCCGCGTCTTGGGAGCGGATGGCCTTTCGGGAAGTCATGGTTTGGTCGGGGATTCCCCGTGAAACCAATAATGGAAACTTAGAGGGTCTTGCAGAACTCCTCGAAGCGGTCGAGACCTGGCTTGATGACATCAAGGCCGGTCGCATAGCTGAGGCGGACCACGCGATCATCACCGAAGGCGATGCCGGGAACAACGGCGACATTTGCCTTGCTGAGCAGGCGGTCGGCGAAGTTCGTGGAGGTCATGCCGAGCTTGGAAACGTTTGCCAGCATGTAGAAGGCACCCTTCGGCTTCACGGCCGTGACGTTGTGAATCGCGGAGAGACGCTCGAACATGTATTCGCGGCGGATATTGAATTCCTCACGCATGTCAGCGACGCACTGCTGGCTGCCGGTGAGGGCGGCGAGTCCACCCTTCTGGGCGAAGGAGCAGGGACCCGAGGTGCTGTGACTCTGCATGGAGTCGATCGCCTTGGCGATCTTCTCAGGGGCACCGAGATAACCGAGGCGCCATCCGGTCATCGCGTAAGCCTTGCTGAAACCATTGATGGTGATCGTGAGATCCTTGGCCTCGGGCGTGAGGGATGCTACGGAGACATGTTCTGCACCATCATAAGTGAGGCTCTCGTAGATTTCATCGGAAAGGATGGTGATCTCTTCATCGGCGGCCACCTCGACAAGGGCGCGAAGCTCTTCCTTGGTGTAGACGGAGCCGGTGGGATTACCGGGGGAATTGATGATGACCATCTTCGTGCGTGGGCTCATCGCCTCCTCGAACTGCTGGGGGGTCATCTTCCAATCATTCTCCTGAGTCGTCTGGACGATCACGGGCTCGGCGCCGGCGAGACGAACCATGTCGGGATAGCTGAGCCAGTAGGGAGCGGGGATGATGACTTCGTCACCCTCGCCGCAGACGGCCATGATGGCGTTGAAGCAGCTCTGCTTGGCACCGTTGCTGACGATGATCTCGCTCGGCTTGTAGTCGAGGCCGTTGTCGCGCTTGAACTTCTCGCTAATCGCGGCGCGCAGCTCGGGCATTCCGGAGCTCGGGGTGTACTTCGTGAATCCGGAGTTGAGCGCCTCGATGGCGGCTGCCTTGATGTGCTCCGGCGTGTCGAAGTCGGGCTCGCCGGCTCCGAAGCTGTAGACATCGACTCCCTCGGCGCGCAGGGCCTTGGCCTTGCTGTCGATGGCGAGGGTGAGAGAGGGGGTGAGTTCGCTGACGCGTGTTGCGAGATCCATGGGAAGCGTGGGGTTAGGTGGTTGGGTTGCTAGTAGTGTGCTATGACGAAAAAATCAGAGGGCAGCGGCGATCTTTGTTTTGAAGTCATTCTCCTCAAGACGGATAATTCCGGTCTCGCGGGCGACATTCTCGACGGAATCAGAGGCGTGGGCGCCATTGATCATGATCGTGGTGCCGAACTCCTTGCGGATCGTTCCGTGAGCGGCATTGGCAGGATTTGTGGAACCAAGAGCCTCGCGGATTTTTGCGACGGCATTCGGTCCCTGATAGATGAGGGCCACGCAGGGCTGGCTGCCGGGCAGTGTTTTCTCCTCGCGCGTGCATTCGGAGGGGCGCTTGCCGGACATGAAGGCAACGATCGACTCCCACTGGGCGCGGCCATCAGGCAGCTTTTCAACCAGAAAGTCGAGAACCGGACCATAGAACTCCTCGCCCTGGGCGACGGACATGTGGAAAGGCTTGAATCCGACCAGGGCCAGGCCGGTGCGGGCAAAGAGATCAATCACTCCTCCCGGGCGGGTATTTGGGTAGGCGAAGTTGTCGGGCTTGATCAGGACGAGCGTCTTCTCCGTGGCCTCAGCAAAGGATGAAGCGGCATCCAGAATTCCACCCTGGGCATCCGAGGCTTCGCCTAGGAGCTTGAGTCCAGCCACAGCCTCCGCTGCGTTGGCGGGAGCGATCACGCCTGGCTCGAAGTAAACGGTCGTGCCATCCGCTTCAACCAGATCACCGAAGGTGTCACGAAGGGTCTCGCCGCGTCCACCCATCGAGGAGTCGTTGCCGACGATGGAGGCAACCTTGGCGGCTGCATCCTCCCCCTTGAGAACAAGCACAAGACTCTGGGAGCCAGCGGGGAGAGCATTCAGATAAGCAGCAGTCTTGGCCTGGCCGGCAAGAGTTGCAGCGAGTTCAGAGAGAAGTTTGGCGGAAGGTGCAAAAATGCGGCCAGTGTGAAGTTCGAGTCCACTGCGGGAGATCAAACGGCCAAGGATACCGCCTGTGCGGCCCTTACGGAGCGCGGCGGGAGTGATAAATGCGTAGGAAAGCTGGTCAGCCATGGAGTTAAGTAAGTGTGGCCGCCCAAGAGGGCGCTACATAATGGCGTTCCAAGGCGGACGAAAAAGGTAGAGTTCCCACCCGTGGGAGTCAAAGGGTTTCTCTGATGATCGGCAACGCCAGACAGTCTTTCGGCTGTAGACCACGAAGTTGTGAACGCACAAGTCCTCGATCCTATTCCCGATTACCCACTACCCGTTCCCTTGGCTTCTGGAATCGTTGAACTGTTGCCTCCAGATTTCCAACCTATCAGCGATACGGGCTTCAGCACCTTGGCGGGTCGGCTCGTAGTAGGTGCGACCCTCGGGAAGGTAGGCCTGGGGAACATATCCCCCCTCGTAATTATGGGCATATTTGTAACCCTCGCCATGGCCGAGCGACTTAGCCCCCTTGTAATGGGAGTCCCGGAGATGAGCGGGAACCTCCAAGGTACGCCCCTGGGCCAGATCTTTCTCAGCCTTGCCGAGGGCTGCATAGGCACTGTTGCTCTTGGGAGCAGTCGCCAAATAGACCACCGCGTGAGCCAGGGTGATCCGGGCCTCGGGGAGACCAACGAACTCGACCGCCTGCTGCGCGGAAATCGCGAGAGGGAGCGCCAACGGATCGGCCAATCCAACATCTTCACTGGCAAAGATCACCAGGCGTCGTGTGATGAATCGTAGCTCCTCCCCCGCGTGGAGCATCTTGGCCAGCCAGTAAAGAGCGGCATCGGGGTCGCTACCCCGGAGACTCTTGATAAAGGCACTCGCCGTGTCGTAGTGATCATCCCCAGTCCCATCATAAACAATGGCCTTCTTCTGGATGCTTTCGGAAGCAGCCTCCAAGGTAATGCAAATGCGTCCCTCAGGGCCAAAGGGAGTAGTACGCGCGGCGATCTCAAGGGCATTAAGACACTTTCGGGCATCGCCGTCACTGACCGTGGCTAGATGACGGGCTGCCGCTTCCTCTAGGTCGATGGGGAGCGTCCCGAGTCCTCGTTTCGGATCGGCGACGGCACGATGCTGCAGGACGACTAGATCCTCAACAGTGAGGGATTGCAGCTGGAATACTTGGGAACGGGAGACCAGAGGACTGTTGATCGAGAAGAAAGGATTCTGGGTCGTCGCTCCGATCAGGCGGACCGTTCCGCGTTCCACATCGGGCAGGAGCGCATCCTGCTGGGCTTTGTTGAAGCGATGGATCTCGTCGATAAAGAGCAGGGTCCTCCCTCCATTCCGCGCCTCGATGGCAGCCATGCCGACTGCCTTCCTGATATCGGCGACCGAACCCTCGACTCCGCTCAGTTCGATAAAGCGGCTCTTGGTCCGGCGTGCAATCACGCGGGACAGACTCGTCTTTCCAGTGCCCGGAGGGCCGTAGAAGATCACCGAGGAGAGGCGATCGGCTTCGATGGCACGGCGCAGGAGTTTCCCCTCACCGAGGATGTGGCTCTGACCGATATATTCCTCAAGTGTTCTCGGCCTCATTCGGGCCGCTAGAGGAGCATCGGCAGGCAGGGAAACCTCCTCACACATCGTAGCGCTGCCGAAAAGATCATCCATTTGCTTACTATGCAGACGGCTCATTTGGCTGGCAAGGCAACCGCCTCCGTTCCATGCTGGAGCCGTATGAAAACCCTTTTGACAGCGATTGATTTCAGCCCGATCTCTCAGAAAGTCGTGGATGGCGCCGCGGAGTTAGCCGCCGCCATGAATTTACACCTCGTGATCCTGAATGTCGTCGAACCGATTGCCGCCTATGTGCCGGTGGGCGCGGCCATGGATGTCATCACGGCTCCGATCCCGATGGAGCCGGCCGATCTGAATCTGGTCAAGGAGCGCCTCGAGAAGTTTGCGGAACCGCTCCGCGCCAAAGGACTCAGCGTCTTATCAACGGCCGTCGTCGCCCTGCCTGTTGATGAGATCCTAGATCAGGCCTCCAGCACCGACGCATCGATGATCATCCTTGGCTCTCATGGCCACGGCGCGGTCTACCAACTCTTCAGCGGAAGCGTCGTCACCTCGGTGCTGCACAAGTCACGCATCCCGGTCACGGTGATTCCGGTTCACGCAGTTTAATCCGAGGCCGTCGACACTCGAGAGCAGGCAAGCCAATGCGGATACTTTTCACGAAGCTACTCCACATCGGCGATAATCTTCTGCTCACTCCAACCCTCGTCGCGACCAAGCAAAAGTTTCCCCAAGCCGAGATCTGGGTTGCCGTGCGTCGCGGCACGGAAGGCATTCTCGCCGGGTGCCCCGAGATCAATCGTCTTGTAACCACGGCCCGGCCCGAGGAGGGACGCCGGACCTGGTGCGATTTTGGCGCGGATCTTGCGACGCTTGCGCTGATCGCGAGCACGCGCTTCGACTACGCCTTTGAGTTGGGTGATAACAACCGTGGAAGGATTCTTGTAGCCGCCAGCCGGGCCAAGATCCGCTGCACCAATAGCTACGAACGCCCCGAAGGAATCCCCCTTTCGGGTTCTTGGAAAAAACGCTTCAACCACCTCGTCACCAAAGGCCACGGCCCGGTGCATCAGGTGCTCCGCGATTATAATGCCGTCAGGGACACCCTGACCCTGCCCGAGGATCCTCCTCCGATGCGCTTCGTGCGCAAGGCCATGCGCCCCTCACCAATGGAAGGAGCTCTAAAGGGGCCTTATGCCGTGGTCCACGCCGCCACGCGCTGGGCATCGAAATCCTGGCCTTTGGATCGTTGGAAGCATGTGGTCTCAGATCTGCTGACCCGCTTCCCGCAGGTCGTGATCAGCTGCGGGCCGAACCCGCGAGAGATCACAGAGGCCGCGCAACTCTGCGAAGGCTTCCAAGGGAAAGTTCTCTCCACGGAGGGTAAGCTCTCCTGGGCACAACTTGCGAGCGTGCTCGGTTCCGCATCCCTCTTTGTCGGCGTCGATACCGCTGCCATGCACCTGGCGGCGGCCGTGCAATGCCCCTCCGTCATCCTCTTCGGGCATCCACCCGCGTATCAGTTCCGCCCATGGAAATGTCCCCACCGGATTGTCCGCTCGAAAGACAGCATGATCGAGACTGAGCGTTATCAACTCCCCGGCGAACAGCTGATGCAGGAGATCAGTCTCTCTATGGTCACGGAGGCCATAGAGTCGATGCTTGCAAAGCAGGCATAAGCTACAGTCCCAAGAACTTTAGAGTCTCGGAGCAGCGGAGCCTTAATGCCCTACTGCCTTTGGGCCTGAAATCTTAGACTTTTGCAGCAAGCCTTCCGTAGAGTTCCGCGAGCTGCAAACTCAACGTAGGCAATGAGGGCCTAGGCAATTTTTGCTGAAAATCGAGAAGTGATAGCCGGAAGTCCTTATCAGAGATAGCCCGCTCCAGCAGATCGGCATAGGAGGCGTGGTCGGTCGGTTCAAAAAGACCCGGATGCTTATCGGTCAGCAATGCGGTATTCCCCTCGATGCGGCTAGCCAGGATGGGAATCTGGCAATCAAGCGCCTGCAGCAGGGCCAATGGCTGGCCCTCCCAGTGCGATGCCAAGACAAAGAGATCCAGTGACTGAAGCCACGGGGCGACTGGGCGCTTCCTTCCGGCCAGAATCAGATGCTCACCCAGTTGATAGTCGGCAATTCCCTTCTCCAGCGCAGGTCGATCCTGACCCTCGCCGAAAAGCAGAAACTTTGGCAGGGCGGCCCCCCGCTTCGCAAGTAACGCCATCGCGCTAATCGTGGCCTGGTGATTCTTGGTTGGATGGAGCGAGGCCACGGAGCCTGCGAGGAACTTCTTGGGATCAAGGCCAAGTCTAGAGCGCACCTCATCCCGATTCTCCACCGGACGAAAAACCGCCGGGTCGATCGCATTCGGCACAACGGAAACCTCCTTCGGATCAAGGGCGAAGGCTGCAATGAGATCACGGCGGGTCTCCTCCGAGAGGGCGATCACATGATCAGCCCAGCGGTAGATATGACGCATGAAGAAGCCCTTCCTTCCCTTCAGCTCCAGAAAGGTCTTCTGCTGATGAACAATCGATCGGATCCCTGCCAACTTCGCCGCAATCACCCCGAAGAGCTGGTCATGATACGACTGTGCGTGCACCACCTGAATCCCGTTCTCACGGAACCATCGGGCAAGTCGCAGCATCGACAAAGGGTTCATTCGCTTGGTTGGGAAGACGGGAACTACCTCGATCGGAAGACCCGCTTGCTTGGCCTCCTCGCCGAGGACGCCGAGATTCCTTAAGCAAACAAACCGGGCATCAATCTCTGCTGGCAGGTATTTGCTCGCGGAGAGGAGAAAATCTTCGGCACCACCGACCGGCATGGAGACGAAAAGAAATGCTACCCTCACCCTGCCACCAAGGGGTGAAGGTGGTTTTGGAGAGGGAAGCGAGGCCCCTACCACTGGATGCCAAAAATGATAATACCCTTCGGCTTCTCGGGATTATCGGGATCCCAAGTCACGTTGTCGTGTCCATCACCGTATTTCTTCGGAGCCAGAGGGTTCACGAGCTGAAGAGGCTTCTTCATGTTGAAAGCCTGGGCCACCACGCCGGAGATATCGTAAGGAGCGGGCTTCTCCTCCTGTGCCGTCTCAACCTTTGTTTTTTTGGGCTTGGGCGCTACAAAGGAGGCATCCGAAACGGCCTGCTGCGAAAAGCCGGAACCAGCAGCCATTAGAAGGCCCACCAATGGGAGAATAAGGCGAAGGAGCTTGCCGTTCATAAAGAGATCTTAGCCCCCTTTCAGAGCACGGGGCAAGCACCCATACCATGCCCTCTCCTTCAGCGTTGCCCATTTCCCACTCTCGGTTCAGAATTCACCGATGGATTCCCTCGAGCGCGCCCGTCGCGTTCTCTCAATCGAAATCAACGAACTCCAGCGTCTCTCCGAGCGTCTGGACGTGAGTTTTTTATCCGCCGTCGAGCTGTTGAAGACGGCCATCGGCCGCCAGGGAAAGATCGTCGTCCTTGGCGTCGGGAAATCAGGCCACATTGGAGAGAAAATCGCGGCCACACTCACCAGCACGGGTGCGCCCGCCGTCGTCCTCGATTCCCTGAATGCGCTTCACGGCGATCTCGGCGTGATCTCGGACGGGGATGTGATTCTGATTCTCAGCTATAGTGGGGAGACCGAGGAACTCCTCAGGGTTCTGCCGGCGCTTGCACGATTCGATGTGAAGAAGGTCTCCCTGACGGGAAATCCCACGTCGACTCTGGCCAAGGCCAGCGACGTCGTTCTGGATGTCTCCGTCACCCAGGAGGCCTGCCCCCATAATCTCGCCCCCACTTCCAGCACGACCGTGATGCTCGCGCTCGGCGATGCGCTGGCCATGGTCCTCCTTGAGGAGAGGGGCTTCACCCGCGAGGATTTCGCCCGTTACCATCCTGCAGGACAGCTCGGTCAGTCCCTCCTCCTCAAAGTGCGCGATATCATGCGAGGTGGCGAGGAAGCCGCGATCGTCAAGACCAGCGATCCTGTTGTCGACGTTTTGAAAACCTTGACCGCTAAACGAGCCGGTGCCGCTCTGGTGGTGAACGCCGAAGGTCAACTTGCCGGAATCTTCACCCATGGTGATTTTGCCCGCCGTTTTCCCTCAGATCCTCAGATCGGAACGCGCCCAGTTGCGGAGGTAATGACCCCAAGCCCGATCACCATTGATGCCGACAAACTTGCCGTCGAGGTTCTGATGGTGCTAGAACATCATCGGATTGACGATCTCGTGGTCACGGATACTCAGGGAAACCCCTTGGGCGTGGTCGACTCCCAGGATCTCGCCCGACTCAAACTCATTTAATCCCCACCCTTCACTCCACGACATCATGGCACTCGCAAACGACCTCCGCAAAGGAATGGCAATCAAGTACAACAGCAACGCTGCCATCGTCCTTGAAGTCACTCACCGCACCCCCGGCAACCTCCGCGCTTTCGTCCAGCTCATCATCCGCTACATCGGAACCGGCAAGTCGGCCGACGTGCGCTTCGCCTCCACTGAGAAGGTGGAGCTCGTTGAAGTCCATCGCACGAAACTCGACTTCAGCTATGCCGATCAGGAGGGCTACAATTTCATGGATCCCGAGACCTTCGAGACCATCACGCTTCAGGCGGATCTCCTCGGTGATGCCAAGGATTTCCTCGTCGAGAACATGCAGGTGGAAATCCTCTATGTGGAGGGACGCGCGGTCTCCGTGGAACTTCCCGCCTCGGCCAATATCAAGGTTGCAGAGTCTCCCGAGGGAGTGAAGGGCGACTCTTCAAGCAATGTGATGAAGACCGCCACCCTCGAGACCGGCAAGGTCATCCAGGTTCCCCTCTTCATCAAGGAGGGTGAGATCGTCAAGGTCGACACCCGGACCGGTGCCTACATGGGCCGAGCCTAAGAGGTAGTTTTTTAGGAGCGCAACCTCACCAAAGCGTGACTCGCCCCTCCTCTCCTCAGAGAAAGGGCAACTCCAGATCAACGGGCAAAATCACCCGCGGCAAGTCGCGTCGCGTCCATGTCGCAACGATGGCGGCCGATCCTCAGGATTTTTTTGATAGAGTGGGACCAACGTCCGTCCAAGATCAGTCGTCCTACTCCGGTCGCCCGGCACAGACAACGGCGACGATTCCCAAATCGTGGGTGAAATTCATTGTTGGCCTCTTTCTTCTGCCTGTTGCACTGATTTTAACGGAGACCTTCTTCCAAGCCTTCACCACATCCGTTCAGGGTGGTCTGCTGGACAACACGAACTTCCAATGCTTTGCGGCAGGGATGATTCTCTTGGGAGTCTTTTTCTTCATGATACCGCGCCCGATCCTCATGTGGCCCTATGTCTTCGGTCATGAAGTGACGCACGCTATCTGGGTCAAACTCTTCGGCGGCAAGGTAGCTGACCATTTCCATGTCAGTCTGGATGGGGGCCACGTCCTCACGGATCGAGTGAATACCTGGATCGCACTCGCCCCATACTTCTTCCCTCTCTATAGCCTTCTGGTCGTGACTCTCTACGGGGCTGCATCACTGGCGTCAGACCTCAGCGCATACCGATGGGTGCTATTCCTGCTGCTCGGTTTTACGATGGCCTTCCACCTGGTCTTCACCTGCCTTCTGATCGCCAAGGGACAGCCGGACTTGCACTACGGCGGAACCTTTTTTTCCCTGACCGTGATCTACCTGATCAATCTGATCATCATCACCGGCCTGCTCTTGGTCACAGGAAAGGGGATTTCCCTCACGTTACTTGGCAGTGATTTTCTGAAGAACACCAAGAGCTTTATTCAATTCACTAAGGAGTTAGCGTGGTTTTTCGGAATTGTTGTAACCTTTATCACCGATTGGATCGGTGATCTTTGGAAAGGTTTCAGCCAGAGCAGATCCTAAGAATTCCTAGGCTCCAATCGCAGAAATCAACACCTCGGCAATCCTGTCAGCCGCCTCATTGATCATTGCTTCGTCTGGACCTTCGATCAGGAGACGGATTTTCGGCTCAGTGCCGGAATAGCGGAGAAGAACACGGCCCTTCCCCGAGAGGGCTGTTTCTGTTTCTGCAACAAGAGCTGTGACTTCGGTCAACGAATCGAGCGGCGGCTTCTCCTTCACCCTGAGATTGCGCTGGGCCTGAGGGTATTTCTTGAGACAACGACGCAGTTCACTGAGCGGCTTGCCGCTTTCGGTCATGATGCGCAGGACCTGGAGTGCGGCAAGAAGACCATCTCCTGTGGTGCCATGATCTCGGAAGATCAGGTGACCGCTCTGTTCTCCGCCGATCGAGAAGTTCCCCTCCCGCATGGCCTCCACAACATAGCGATCGCCGACAGCCGTGCGGAGGACCTTGCCTCCGGCAGCAGCGATCGATTCATCGAGGCCGAAATTGCTCATCACCGTGGAGACGAGCGTCTTACCGGCAAGCGTTCCGCGCCGGAGAGCATCCAGTGCCGTCATCGCAAGGATCTCATCCCCATCAACGATCTCACCCTGTTCATCACAGAGGACAAGTCGGTCGGCATCCCCATCATGTGAGATCCCGATGTGAGCGCCTGTTTCTTTGACCAGACGGCTGATCTCTTCCCCATGGGTGCTGCCGCATCCCTCATTGATATTCATGCCGTTGGGTGATGCATGAAAAACCGCGAGGGTCGCCCCAAGATCCTTGAGAACCAGCGGAGTCGTCTGAAACGAAGCTCCATTCGCACAGTCAACTGCGATCTTCAGTCCGTGCAGTGATAATCCAGGGACACTGGCCTTGGCCAGCGCTCCATAGCGCTCGGAGGCATCAGGAATGATCGCGGCGATACCAATCGCGTCGCCCATCGGACGCTCCTCATCAATCTCCTCCGTCAGGATCAGTGTCTCCAAGCGCTCTTCCAAGGCGTCATCCAACTTATAGCCATCCCTTCCAAAGAGCTTCAGCCCGTTGTCCCCGGCGGGATTATGGGAGGCCGAGATGACAACTCCCCCATCGGCCTTAAGCTCCTGGACCAAGCACGCGACGGAGGGCGTGGGGATCACCCCGGCAAGCAGGACATCTGCTCCGATGGAGTTGAGGCCTGCAACCAAGGCAGCCTCCAGCATTTCCCCGGAGCGCCGGGTATCCCTGCCGATCACAAAACGGGGACGATCCGCTCCAAGTCCACTATTTTTCCTCATCAGGTATCCGGCGGCACGACCCAGTCTTAAGGATATCTCGGGAGTAATGGGGTGGGTGTTCGCGGATCCTCGGATGCCATCCGTGCCAAAAAGCTTTCTGACTGCCATACGAAGGGATCGTTATTTCTTGGAGTTATGAACCTTATGCTCCGGGTGAGGCGTCGGAGCTTTCTCCTCAGAGTTCTGAGAGTTCTCCGCGGTTCGTGATTTGTGTTCCGGGAGAGGGCCCAGGCTTTGATGAATGAGATACCAGAGCGCCGACCCCAGAAGCAGGCAGACCAGTTTCTCCTTCCAATTGTGCAGCAGGATTTTTCGCATGATTTTCTTCGCGGATCAGAAGCTGTGAAAGGCGCTTTCGGAATCGCTCGACATTCAAGTTGCGCTCGATGGCACCCGAGTGACAAATCGAAACTTGACCGCTCTCTTCGGAAACCACCAGGGCAATGGTGTCGCTCTCTTCGGAAAGCCCAAGCCCGGCCCGGTGGCGGAGTCCAATCGTCCGGTCGAGATCGTCGCGCTGGGTCAGGGGAAAAATACAGCCTGCCGCAACGATCCGGTCTCCACTCAAGATTACCCCACCGTCGTGCAGGACTGTCTTGGGATGAAAAATCGTCAACAGCAGCTCCTTCGAAAATTCGGCATCGATCTCGACACCGCTCTCGGCAACGGACTTCAGACTGAGGTCACGCTCGAGCGCAATCAGGGCGCCGAATCCCTTGCTTGAAAGATCAAAGACGGTATCCGTGATCTCCTCGATGGCCTCACGACGCTGAAGAGCCGTGGTAAAAAACCGATGACTACCCAGCTCATTGAGCGCCCGCCGGAGTTCAGGCTGGAAGAGCACCACCAAGGCGATCGCCATGAAGACCGAGAAGCTGCGGAGCAACCATCCGAGCACGGCCAGATCGAGCACTTGGGAGATAAAGGTAAGAGTGAGAAAGACCAACGCGAGACCGATCAGAATCCGCGCGCCATGCGTGCCGCGCAGATAGAGATAAATGTAATAGAGGATCGTCGCGAGGATCAGGATCTCGAGTCCTGAGGTCCAATACTGCCCGATCAACGAAACGGTTTTATGTAAAAAATCACTCATTGCATCAGTGGTTCCCTGCAAGCGCCTCGGTAACACGGAGGGCATCAAAGTGCGGCCTCACCTCATGCACTCGAAAGAGGCTGGCTCCAAGGGAGCGTGCAAGTGCTGTGACAGCCAAGCCTGCAGCAAGACGGTCCTCAGATGCGCTCTGCTTCTCAACTCCTGTGATTTTTCCAAGAAACGACTTTCTGGAATGTCCAAGCAGGATCGGAGAGCCGATCTTTATCAACTGAGGGATGCCACGAATCAGCGCCAGATTGTGGGCCACGGTTTTTCCGAAGCCGAGGCCGGGATCGAGGATGATGGCGGCAGAGTCCACGCCATAGCCTAGGGCTGCCTCACGACGAGCTGAAAGATATTTTGCCACCTCACCCACCACATCATCCTGCGGATACGAGGGATCTGCCTGCATTGTCTCTGGGGTTCCCTGCATGTGCATGAGAATGAGTCCGGCTCCACTCCGAGCCACAAGATTTCCCATCCGTGGGTCTCCTTCAAGGGCTGTCACATCATTGATGATATCGGCCCCCTCGGAGAGACATGCCTCGGCGACGGCAGCCTTGGAGGTGTCGATGGAAATCGGGGCGTCGGTCCGGGCCCTCAGGGCTTTCACCACAGGCACGACACGACGGAGTTCTTCTTCGGCGGAGACTGGAAGGGATCCCGGCCGGGTCGACTCGCCCCCGACATCGAGAAGCGAGGCCCCTTGCTTGAGAAGTTTCAGTCCCTGCTCAAAGGCCGCCGAAGGATCCAAAAACGCCCCCCCGTCCGAGAAGGAATCCGGGGTCACATTCACGATCCCGACGATGGCACCCCGCAGGGAGAGATCGAGCTGCCGCCCGCGGAATCCCCAGAGCATGACTTACTCTCCCTTGACGCGCAAAGAAACGGAACGCCCATGGGCGTCGAGTCCCTCGACTTTACAGAAGGTCTCGATGATCGGTAGGGATTTTTTGAGCTAGGCGGCATCATACCGGACGATGCTGGTGCGTCTTTGGAACTGCTCGGCGGTGAGGCCGGCAAAAGCCTTGCCCGCTCCCCCGGTGGGAAGCTCGTGGCTCGGTCCGGCAAGGAAATCACCCGCAGCCACCGGAGAGATGTCACCGAGGAAGATGCCTCCAGCCGAGTTCAGCTTGGTTGCAAGCAACTCGGGCTTACGTACAGCGAGGGAGACATGCTCGGCAGAGAATCCGTTGGCGATCTCCACGGCCTGTGCCATGTCACGCACGCGGACGAGCACTGCGTTCGCCATGGCCTTCGCAAGATGCTCAGGACGGGAAGAGAGCTTCGACTGGCGCGCTACTTCTTTCTGAACGGAAGCGATGAGCTTGTCGGAATCACTCAAGAGCACCACGACACTTCCAGCGCCATGCTCGGACTGCGCAAGAAGATCAGCAGCCACCCAGACGGGATTGGCCTTGGCATCAGCAATCACGAGGACCTCGCTGGGCCCAGGCAACAGGTCGACACCAACTCGCCCGAAAACCTGGCGCTTCGCCTCGACGACATAGGCATTCCCCGGTCCGAAGATCTTTGTCACGGGGCGGATCGTCTTGGTGCCGTAGGCCAGCGCGGCAACCGCCTGGGCTCCCCCGACGCGGTAGATCTCCGTGGCACCACAGAGATGGAGAGCGGCCAGCAAAGCAGGCGATACCGTCCCATCCTGAGCAGCCGGGGTGACGGCCACGATCTCGGGGACTCCGGCGGCTTTGGCAAATCCACAGGTCATGATGGCGCTGGAGACAAGGGGGGCCGTGCCGCCGGGAATGTACAGGCCCACCCTCGGGAGCGGATCAAAGCGTTCCCCAACAAGCGCGCCCTGCGCGTTCTTCATTGACCAATTCTTACGAAGACTCTTTTTGGCAAAAGCCGTGACGTTCGCAATCGACGCAGAGAGGGCTTTTTTCACGCTGGGCGACAAGGATGCCTGCGCTTTCTTGATCTCCTCTGGAGTGACCCGGATCTTGGCGGCCGTGATCCTCGGCCCTCCGAATTTCTGCGTGTAGGCGAGAAGCGCAGCATCCCCTTTCTTGCAGATATCGGCAATGATTTCCGAGACCGTTTCACGCACTTCGGCGCGCGGTTCAGCCTGACGGTTCAACTCGGCAAGGGAGCGGTCAAAGCCGCGGTCTTTGTAAGAAATCAAGCGCATCTCATTACGCTACAATGAGAATCCCTCTGGGTCAAAACCCGTGAACGAGACTCTCTTTGCGCATTCATTTCCAGATCGGCCTGCCGACCCAGAAAGGATTCGCCACGCCATCGCGATAGGCCCGCAGCGAGGCACGGGAGGAATTCACCCGCAGATTGCTGTAAGAGCCGTCATCGTTCTGCCAGCGCTCGTGCCAGAAGATCGCCGCCTTGAGCCTCGGGTATTTCGATGCATTCCCCATCTCTTGGAAGGCTTCCTTAACCCATGCGCCCTTGTCCTCACCGGGTCGATGGGATTCCGCAACACCCCACTCAGCCAGCATGATCGGCTTGTCGGGATCAAGTGCACACATCTCGGCGTAAGGCCACTCCAACAGCTTGGTGAAGCCGCACCACTGGTCGTCTTCCTGATTATTGGTCTGCTTGCCGTAGACGCTCAGCCCGAGCCAGTCGACATACTTTGCGCCGGGATAGTAGGCAGCCGGTTGATTCCACGAAATGTAACCCGGAGGATCAGAGTAGTTGTTGGGCTGGAAGACCCAGAGCACGTTGGTCGCTCCGCGGGCACGAACTCGCTCGACGACATGCCGCCATGCTTTTTTGAATGTCTCGGGCCCCTCCCAGGTAGCGGGATTCTTGATGTCTCCCTTGCCGAACCAATTGATTTCAGGCCCGTCATCCGTACCGGTGAGCTTGGCCACAGCTCCTGTGGAGGGAGTCATGCTCCCAGGCTTCTTCGGCTTGATCGGATCACGCGGCCCCTTGCCGTAGAACCATCCGGACCAGGGGAACCAAGTCCCGTTCATTTCACAGGCAAAGGAGACAAAGAACTGCGACGGGACTTTTGCGGCGGCGTCAGCCCACTGATCAATATAGGCATCCCATTTCCCTGCAATGATCTCCGTGAGAGCGAATTTATCCGGGCCATGCTTCTCGTCGTAAGGGGCATCCCACGGCGACCAAAAGAGCAGTGGCACCGCTCCATAGGATCGGACCAGCTCGATCTGCTGTGTGGGAAAAGATCCCCTTCCCCAAAAGGAACCAAGAGCAACAAGAGCCATCGGCTTACCCGTGAGTTGCTGAAAATCTTCCAGGGCTTCGTAGGTCACGCCATCCTCTCCATCTCCGAAGTCGCAATAAGCCCCAGTGTAGGCTCCCTTCTCCGGAATCTGAAGTTGCTGATACGCGGCGGCTCTGCTTAGCCCAGTGGTAGCAGCGCCTAAAATGCCAAGCAGTATGGCTGCAATAGGGGTCTTCGTGATAAGAATCCTCATGACTCAGGTGTCGGTGGAGGCTCTGGTTTTTTTGCTCCCCCTTGTTCTTTTTGAATAATTGCGGCGGCTGTCCGGTCGAGCTTGGACCAGCGCACCCAGCTTCCTCCCAGTGCCTTGAGAATGCATTTCCAGACGACATAGCCAAGAAGGGGTCTGTAAAGAAGCCTCATGGGGGCACTTAGCCATGCTTTCCGTAATGGTCGGCCAGCCATCGAGAGGGCGATCACTCCAAGGATGATATCGAGGAGCAACGAGGCGACAAAATATGGCCAGATCGCAACGCCCCGACCGAGCCAGAGCGACCAGAGCACGATCAAGTCGAGCACTGGAGTCAGCGCCACCACACCCATTTGAAAGACCCAGACGGAGGGCAAGGCAAACCAACCAAGCCAGCCGGAGCCAGGATTGAATGTCATGTCACCATGCTTCCAGAGACACTGAAGCGTTCCAAAGGCCCAGCGGAAGCGCTGGGAAACAAGTGCTTTCACGCTCTCGGGGGCCTCTGTATCAGCGAAGGCCTTCGATGCAAAGACCACCTTCCATCCCAAGCGATGCAGTTGAAGGGTGAGGTCGGTGTCCTCGGCCAGAGTGTCATTGGTGATGGGCCCGGCTTCAAGAAGTGCCTTGCGGCGGAAGGCACTGAGTGCCCCCGGCGCCACGGTGATGCAGCCTAGGAGATCCTGAGCGCGGCGATCGATTTCAAAGGCCGCGGTGTACTCGAGATCTTGGAAGCTACCAAGCCAGTGCTTCGTATTACCGACACGGATGTAGCCGGCAACTGCGCCGACCTTCGGATCGGAGAGAGAGTTCACCAGCTGACGAATGCCATCCGTCGCCACCATGGTGTCGGCATCGATCATGACGATCGTTTCATGACTTGCAAGCCTGAGAGCATGGTCAAGGGCGGAGGCTTTTCCACCATTGGGCTGACTGATTAACCGGACTCGGGGCTCTTTCGCAGCGATGCCCCCGACGACTTCTGCCGTGCGATCCTTGGATCCGTCATTGACTACGATAATCTCGAGTGGCGCAGGGTAATCGGAATCGAGGAGATGCCGGATGGTGGAGGCGATGACACGTTCCTCATTATAGGCCGCGAGCAGGACGCTGGCAGGTGGATAAGGAACAGGGGAAGCCAGAGCTGGCAAGACCCCCATCATTTGCTCCCTCAACTTCTCCTTCTGCCGCTGACGGCGCGCGCAGAGGCAGTAGAAGAAAACGCGGAGCAGTGCAAGGAGAGTGACAATGACAAGGAGCGTCCAGGCCGCATTCTCGAAGAAGCGCATAACAGCGAAAGCCCCGTAAACATAACGCGCGGAGAGGGGCTGGTTCTCCTCACGAAGCGGAGGCATGACCGTATCACGGGGAAGGCCGATTATATCCCCAAGGGGCACTATCACGTCACCACGACTTCGGAGCCAGTCGATCATCCCCGGAAGAGCCTCCACGGTCTGGGAGCGATCACCTCCACCATCATGCATCAGAATGACAGCACCCCCGGACACCCTCTGGTTCTTGACCCGATCGAGGATGGCCTGAGCACCCGGCCGCTCCCAGTCATCAGGATCGATCGATTCCGCAACGGTCAGATATCCGAGATCCCGGACCACCCGGAGCGATCGCACCTCTCCGGGTTGGCTCGGAGTTCCATCAATGCCGAAAGGGGGACGGAAAAATGCCGTGGAGTGACCGGTCACCGCCTCGATGAGCCGTGTGGTGGCATTGAGCTCGAGTTCGATCTGCTCGTCACTCTCATCAGCAATATTCTGGTGGGTGTAGGTGTGGTTACCGACCTCATGACCTGCACGGGCGATCCGCTCCAGCAGATCGGGATAATGCTGGGCCTGCGTCCCAAGAACAAAGAACGATGCTGGCGCATTCTTCTCCTTGAGAATCTGAAGGATCTTCGGAGTCCATTTCGGATCCGGACCATCGTCAAAAGTCAGCGCCACCTTGTGCTTTCCGGGATCACCCTGACGCGTGATGCTCTCAGGCATTGGAAGCTTTTTGAATTGCTCGGCCAATTCCCCGTCAGCGTGCGTTTCCAGATGCCGCTCTCCCTCGTGAGGATCACCGCCCACGGAGATAAAGTCTCCGGTGCCGCTCGAGGCAATGAGTTCGTCAAGCGACAGCTTGGAAAGCCGGGCCATGGACTGGAGATCCGGGGCTTTCTCAGGGTTCATTCTCAGCACATCCCAGACGGCCGGATCCTCCTGTCCGAGTCGGTAGAGGCCGATCCCCCCGGGATGGAACGGGGCGATAAGGCGACGTTGGTTGAAGAGTGTGACCGCATCGAGGAACCAGAGTTCATGCTCCTCATTCTGATCAGGGCCAGAAAGGTAGTTGAAATCCGGTGAGCCATCCTCGCAATCCACTCCCGTCAGCGGATCAATGCCCGCGAGGGAGGCCCTCGCCATGGCATCGGTGAAACCGATCTGCTCAACGGTCTTGTTATCCTTCCTCCAATCGTTGGCATAGTTGCCGAGACCGATCACCCATTGCGAGGGCTCGCCATAGATCATCATTGTTTTTAACCAGCCTTGGAACCAGTCACTACTGGCAAGCGGACCAGGATCATCAGGTTCCGAGTTCTCGTCGTAGAGCGTGGCGACGAGCCTATCCACAGAGTCAGCGATTGCAGACAGATCAAAGGCATCGAAGTCAGCTCCAGTGGGAGCGGAAAACCAAAGCTCCTTACCTACCGCATGCAAATGGTCGGCCATCTCCTTGATCAGCCGCGAATACTCATCCTTGTAGGTCGGATCCAACTGGCTGAACTCCAGCAGCAGACCGCTTGCTCCCGGCGGGAGACGTCTTGCTATCCGATCAAGAAAAGCACTGCGCTCCGCTTCCGACTCATGAGCCAACTCCTCCACGGCCTCGGGTTGCCATGTATTCCCATCGAGATTCCGCAGAATCGGAAGAAACCCGAGCCCCTTCCGCACGCAAAGCAAACGGGCCTTGTCACTCGGATCCTCCTTGAGAGTCCCCTCCACACCGGTCAGCGTGAACCAATCGGCAGCCACATGGGTCAGTTGATCGGCATGATGCTCCAAGGAAAGAAGAGAGGCAGGATCCCAAGGAGAGACATAGCCGAGGACGATGCCGGCATTCTTGGGCATGCTCGCTGAGGAGGCTTGAGTATGATTTTTCTCGCTGGGATGAATGCGATGCCAGTCATCCTTGGCATTCCGAAGTGGCATCTTGGCCGGAGGGAGCGCTTTAAACCCAGCGCGGAACTCCTTCACCATCGCGGGGAGCTGAAGCTGCGGTCCTATCAGTAGTCCCCAAATGAAGTAAGCTGTGGCGCTTATAAGGAAGAGACCTCCGAAAACAGCCACTCCCTGCAGTGCTCGACGCCTGATCCCGCGCGGATCGGCAAAAATACTCTGTTCCTGATCAGGAGACACGTTCGCTCAAGGTATTGGAGATCGCTACTTCCGATCTTAAACAGCACATTGCGTCAGTATATCATGGGGAGCCTTGTGAGTATAGAGGAAGCCCCCTCAAACCACAGATCCTCTTAAAAGTGATATTTTTCCTGATGGTATAAGCTCGTTAGGGTAAATGGCGCGGCAAAACCGGCTTTACCTCGGCTGTTTCAAGAGAGATGATCCTGAGCTGCTTTATGAAGACTATCGGCATCGGACTAGCCGGCTTCGGCACCGTAGGTGCCGGGGTCTATGAGAATCTGGAACGTCACCGCGACCTCATTGCGGAGCGCTCCGGGTACTCCTTTGATGTGCGTCGGATCGTCGTGCGAGATCCAAAAAAGCCGCGTGATGTTGCGGCGCCCGCCTCACTTTTTTCCAGCCGCTGCCAGGATCTTCTCGAAGATCCCGAGATCAGGGTGATCGTCGAGCTAATCGGCGGCACAACGGAGGCCTTTGACCTCACGGTAGCGGCCATCAAGTCTGGACGTATCGTTGTCACAGGTAACAAGGCCTTGCTCGCAGAGCGTGGTGCCGAGATCTTTGCCCTCGCGAGCGAATGCAAGGTTCCTGTCTTCTTCGAGGCGGCCGTCGCCGGCGGCATCCCGATCATTCAGTCACTTCGCGATGCCTTCGTTGGCAACCGCATCGAGTCAGTCCACGGCATCCTCAATGGCACCAGCAACTACATCCTGACACGGATGCAGGAAGCAGGACTCGACTATCCCGAGGCCCTCGCCGAGGCCGTGAAGCTCGGCTACGCCGAGGCCGATCCCACGCTCGATATCAACGGATGGGATGCCGGTCACAAGGCGATCATCCTGGCCGCACTTGCCTACGGTTTCTGGGTCGACTCCTCCACGATCCGCGTCGAGGGCATCGACAGCGTCAGTGCTGCCGACATCCATTTCGCAAAGAGTCTCGGCTACTGCATCAAGCTCCTCGGCTCGATCCGTGAGAAAAGTGGCAAAGTCGAGGTAGGCGTCGCCCCCACGCTCATCCCCCTCGGCAATGTCCTCGCGTCGGTGAATGGTGTTTTTAATGCCGTTGCTGTCAGGGGTGATCTCGTCGGTGATAGTCTCTTCTATGGGCGAGGCGCGGGTCGCGGCCCCACATCCACCTCGGTCATCGGTGACCTTGTCGAAGCGGCTCATGTGCTGGATGCTCCCCGTCAGACCTACGGCTTTGCTTCCCATAGCCTCTACGGCAGCAGTCGCCCAGCCTCCGAAATCGTGGGCTCCTATTACCTGCGACTCTCGGTG
>DAISZK010000029.1:0-33740 GCA_036824855.1 Chthoniobacterales bacterium
CTTCTGGAACGACTCACCCACCGGGTAACAGAACCGGAATTCGATGCCGGTTCGGTCAATTATCGGATTCAACTTCTCGTCACGACTCAGGGAGGACTCGACTCGAAGCAGCTCGCCCAGGTTACCAGTCTCTACCACCAAGTCCGCAAGCTTCTTGCCGAGCAGTTTGTGCAGGTGCAATGATCCCAAGGATCAGTGCTTTGCGCGCTCTCTTGAATGGATTCCCACAAATGCCGTATTTTCTAAGGGTGATAATTTTAATCTTTGGTTCAGACTGACTTCAGCGAGTATTTTGATCTTTGAGAAGGTTGAAGGAGCCTTAACGATTTTCCTAATCGACGACCAAGGCCCATAGTATCCAAGGAACAAGATGAAGACGGGTTTTTCGCTCCGCTGTTTTTCCTCCCGGGAAGGGCGTAAGGTGCTGGCGTTACTCCTCTTCCTGAGCGGGGGATGGTCTGGATCTACGGCACTTCATGCAAACCCATGGCAGGAAGCTGCGGCCAAGGACGCGGTAGCCACGGTAGTGGTCTATAACCTTTCCGATCAGGTGGGGAAAGAGTTGGCCGACTTCTACTGCGACGCGCGTCATATTGATCCGACTCATGAGATCGGCCTGACGGCCCCCCTGAGCGAGGAGATCTCGCGGAGTGATTACCAGAAGAGTATCGAGGGCCCCTTGGTAGAAGAGTTCGTGAAGAGGGGATACTGGCAGTTCGCCCGAAGCCCCTCGGGAAAGATCCGAATGGTTGCGAGCCAGGTACGGTTTGTTGTTCTTATCAAAGGGATACCTCTCAAGATAGCCCCTTTCGCTCCATCCATCTCACCAACGCCATCTCAGCAGTCAATTCCCCAGTCATCTCCGAATGGCTCGCCGTCTTCCGTGCAAGGCTCGGTGCTGCCTTCGCAACCCTCGTCATCTTCAGCTCCAGCACCTCCGGTCTATGCGACCTGCAACGCCGCATCGGTTGATTCGGAACTCTCCATGATGGGCTGCTTTCACCACCCTGTCCTAGGCCCTCTTGGGAGTCCTTACTGCATCAAGGGGCGTGAGGATATGGGTGATTCAGCCTCCACCCCGGATCCCGAATCCTCGGCAACGGTGCTTGAAAAGTCTCGAATAGCTCTTGGCTATCTCATGGTGGCCAGACTTGATGGTCCGACGGTTGAGTGTGTCAGGAGCATGGTGCTCAACGGTATCCAAGTGGAAAAAGAGGGGCTCTGGGGTTGGGGGATCGCCGACCTGAGGTCTATCACGGAGGGGACCTACAGGCTCGGGGATGATTGGATTCGGACGGCTGCGGAGGCGATGCGCCGGAGCGGGATTCCGGTGCTTTGTGATGATCTGCCTGAGACCATACCCCAAGGATTCCCTCTGCCCGAAGTATCCGCCTACTACGGCTGGTATAGCGGGAGCATCGATGGGCCCTTCGCCGACGCAGGATTCCACTTTCAGCCTGGAGCCGTGGCTTTTCATCTTCACTCATTTAGCGCCTCCTCGCTTCGTGATCCCAAGCAGGGATGGACCGCTCCTCTCCTTCTTCATGGGGCTGCTGCATCGCTCGGGAATGTCTATGAGCCCTACCTCGGCTTCACCACGAATCTTGGCATTCTCGCGCGCATGCTTCTGGCCGGTCATACCCTGGTTGAGAGCTATTACACGGCCCAGCCCGTCCTCTCCTGGATGAGTGTCCTGGTCGGCGATCCTCTTTATAGACCATATGCACGACTGGCAGAGGCTGGCCTCAAAGAAACATCCGGCCTTCCTGAGACCAAGTGGACCGACTATTACCGCATCATTCTTGCCCACAAAGGCTCCGTTCTGGACGCTTCTGCTGATCTCACCCGACGTGCCCAGGAGAAGCACGAGAGTCTCTATTTGGAAGCGCTGGGTGCTGCCCAGTACGATGCTGGTGATTGGGCGAGAGCCGAGGGCAGCTTTCGAGTGGCGACTGCGCTTACAAAAGACCCAGCAACATCCTTTCGTCTTCTGCTTGAGCAAGTACGCGCACTTGAAAAACTAGGTGACAAAATAAGAAGCATCGCCCTTCTTGCGCAGGAGCTGAATCATGAACATTCCATCGCCGAGCAGAAGCTGCTCCTCACCTGGATGAGCCGCATTGATCCAAAGAGCTGCCCGGTACTCCGATAATTTCTATGGCGCGTTTGACCGAAGTTTTCCTTCAAATTCGATGAATTTTCTTTTGGTGATGGCTATGCGGCTACTTAGGTAAGCGGGTGCTTCAGGTATTTTAATGCACCTTTGGAAGCTCTACTGCCGGTGGAGAAGCATCCTTGAAGGAGGTAACCGCCTGTGGGAGCTTCCCAATCGATCATTTCACCCGCGACAAAGAGGCCGGGGTGATTTTTAAGCATCAGATCCTCATTTAATTCCTCAAACGAGACACCTCCGGCTGAGGAAATAGCCTCAGCGATCGGTCTCGGACCGATAAGGGGAATGGGCAGGGCTTTGGCATAACTGGCCAAGGTGTGAGGATTATCTCGTGCTTCTGGGGGAGCCAAGGTGCTGAGAAGGGCATGAGCCGCATTGCCAAGACGCCAGGCCATCTTGGCCGAGTTGATGAAATTACCCGAATAAGAGGAGATTTTCTGCACTAATTCTTCCGTGGAAAAGGTGGGCTTCAGATCAATTGTGAGCAGAGGTTGGGTCATGGATCGTAATGAATGCCCCAACTGGTAGATAGCTCCTCCTTCGAGTCCATAAGAAGTAAGCATCAGTTCACCATGGATGGTTGTGTTTCCTGCAGTAACTGCGATGTTTTTCAGAGGACAACCCGCTGCTTCTTGGATGATGTCCGGATGCCAGTTTACCTCCCATCCGCAATTGGCTGCTTTAAAGGGTGCAACAGCTATCCCGACTTTTTGTAACAGGGGGACCCATTTCGCATCCGAGCCGGTTTCCGGCCAGGAAGCTCCTCCCAATGCAAAAATAACGGCATCAAAAACATGTGTGAGTGCTCCCTCGGGAGTGGAGAACTCCAGTTCTATCCGGGCATCCTTCCGGGTGATCTTTTGTAAATAATACCGTGCCTCCACCCTGACTCCTTGATTCTTAATTCTTTGAATCCAGCGACGCAGTAGAGGAGCGGCCTTGAACTCCTTGGGAAATACCCTTCCGCTTGTTCCAATGAAGGTTTCAATTCCTAGTCCGGAGGCCCACGCTCTCGTATCCTGGTTACTGAAGTCTTGTAGTAGTGATGGCCAGTATCCAGATATAAAACTTCCGTGATACTTTTCAGAAAACCGATCCAAGTCCTCAGAGTGGGTGAGGTTGAGTCCACCATGTCCTGCTACCAGGAATTTCCTGCCGACAGAGGGCTTTCCTTCAAAGAGGGTTACCTTGACCTCTGCACGGATTGCTGCTTCGGCAACCACTTCCGCGGCCATAAGACCAGCCGGACCGCCGCCAACGATTCCAAGATTCATCGGCCAGAGTACTGGATATGATGACTATTAATTCGTAAAAACAAATCTTATCCAGTTGTTCTTAAGCCGCTTGCAATAGCGTTAATTGATAGGAGAACACGTGGGAGAAGGGCATCCGCCTTGGCAGGATTCTCTGTGCGGGCGGTACGCCATTCCTTAATGGTGGCAATCTGCTGCTCATGGAGAAGGGCTAGGGCTCGGGCTCTAAGCTGGAGAGTTTTGCCCATGCGAGGGCGTCGCTCCTCTAGGCTTCCTCCAAAGACCTTCCGGAGTTGTTCCCGTGTACGTTGGAATTCCTCGGAGATGATCCCGAAGATTCTCTCGCGGACTTCCACATCGGTTACCAAGGCCGCATAATCCTTCATAATCGGGAGGTCGGCACTCGCCATGTTAGTTTCTACATTAGAGAGAACATAATACAGGAAGGAGTAGTTCCTTAGTTCCGACTGCAGCGTCTTGAAGAGTTCGGGCTGTTCTTTCTCCAAGGCCTCAAGGGCGCTTCCGACGCCGAACCAACCGGGGAGGTAGTAGCGGCATTGGTTCCAGCTAAAGACCCAAGGAATGGCTCGTAGGTCGGCTAGACTGCGTTGTCCAGAGCGGCGCTTGGGGCGTGAACCGATACGGCTCGACTCCAGGGCGTCGATCGGGGTTGCCTGATCATAGAAGGTGATGAATCCCGGGGCATCGATCAGTCCCCGATAGGCCTTGCGGCTTGCCTTGGCCAGATAGTCGGCAATGCGAGAGCATGTACCAGTCTCTCTGCCCGGGCGGTTTCCCGCAAGGGAGATGCCGGTGACTCCGGCGAGGAGGAGTTCAAGATGATAGGTGGCTGTGGAGACATCAGCGTATTTCTGGGCGATCGTCTCTCCTTGCTCCGTCATCCGATGATCACCCTGAAGGGCTCCTGCAGGGAGTGCATCCAGGAAGAGATGGGTTGGACCTGCGCCGCGGCTGATGGTTCCGCCTCGACCATGGAAAAAGCGCAGGGTGACACCTGATTCGGCAGCGACTCTGGTCATGGCCTGCTGAGCCTCATGCAAACCCCACTGACTGGCCATGATGCCGCAATCCTTGTTGCTGTCGCTATAGCCGATCATGACCTGCTGGACCGGGAGTCGTCCATCGCGGTGGATCAGAGAAGCCTTGGCAACTGGTTCGGCAAGAAACTCCCTGATCAGTGAAGGACTGCGCTCCAGATCATCGAGTGTTTCAAAGAGCGGAACAATCGGCAGGGGAGAGGAGAGGATCCCGTTCTTCCAATCTGTCAGACCTGCCTCGCGGGCGAGTATCGGAATCACCAGCAGGTCGGAAAGCTGACGGGTCATGCTGATGATGAGAGCCCCAACGCCCTCCCTCCCATGTTCCCTGATGTGCTCGCGCAGGGTATCGTAGCAATTCAGGACGGCATCGGCCTCGGTGCCAAGGCCAAGGTAATGATTCGCCCCGAGGAAAGGCCGAGGGGAGCGGAGTTCCTCGCGGAGGAAGGAAAGGCGCTTCTCCTCGCTCCATGTCGGGAAGTTCTCACCATCGGGAATGGCGGCGGCTTTCAGGAGTTGGGCCATCGCAAGATCATGCGTGTTGCTATTCTGCCGGATGTCCAGTTCAGCGAGATGGAATCCAAAGACATCAAGAATGCGAATCACGGACCAGACCGTTTCGCGAATGAGTCGCTGGCCTCCCACCTCGGCGAGACTTTCCTGCAAGATGGTGAGATCGGCAGCTACCTCTTCCGGGCGGCGATAGCGGGCTCCAGACTCAGCAATCCATGCACGGTCCGCGGCGCCGATTTGCAGAGGGAGACGGCCTTGGATGAGGAGTACAAGTTGACGCCATGGCTCGCCCGGATAGCGTGCTGTGATCTGCTCTCCCAGGGGGCCGAGTTCCCCACGGAGAACGGCCACTCGATCGAGTAACTGCTGGGAGGCCTTCTGGAAATGGCTGGACAGAGGAAGGGCCTCGGCGAGGGTGTCGAGTTGGCGGTGCAGGACGATCAAGGCATTGAGCCGCAGTTCCTTCAGAGTTTCACCGGTTACCTTTGCAGTGACAAAGGGATGGCCATCCCGATCTCCACCGACCCAAGTTCCGAAACTGAGATGGGGGCGACTCTCCGGAGCGCCCATGAGCTCCGGTGGAAAGCCCAGCTCGTTCCATGCCCAGCGCAGGCGCATATCGAGACACGTGACCACTGAGGGCAGGATGTCCCGGAGGTAAAACATGACGGCACGGCGCTCGTCGGCGATGTCCGGTTGGTCGAGGAAGATCTCTCCGCTCCTCCAAAGACGCTCCAAGCAGATCTTGATCTTGCGGCGAATCTCGAGACGCTCGCTGGGAGTCAGATCCTGACGGTCGAGTTCGGCAAGAAGCTGATGGATGAGGCGGTGCTGGTCGAGAACGGCACCACGTTTTGCTTCCGTCGGGTGCGCGGTGAAGACCGGTTCCACACGGACACCAGGCAGGTAGGCGGCGATCTCCTCCGGAGTCCAGCCCTTTTGCTGAAGGCGTGACAGCTGATCGCCCCACAAGCCGCGGCCACTGACAAGTCCCTCGTTGATCTCGCGCAGACGTCGTGTCCGTTCTGCGGCATTCGCTTCAACGATATTGAGAAGCTGGAAGGCAATCGAGTAAGCCTGCTCGAGTCCCCGTGATCCGCCGGAGCCCGTCTCCTCGCCATTGAGCCAAGGAAGTCGCTTTCTGGTCTCTTCCTCACCGAGTTCTCCAAGGACCTCCTGAAGGCAGGTCATGAGTTCCCGTAGGTCGTGGTCGATCTTGGCGAAGCCGTCGTTGAGATAGTGTGGTTCCATCAGAGTTAGCGGTGATCATTGCCAGAGCAGGCAAAAAATCCAACATCACAGAGCAAAAACTTTGCCAACTTGGAGTCTCTAAGCGGTTAAAATGTTAAAAAGTTAAAATGTTACAAGGAGTTGAAACGAATTGTGTAAAAAGAGGGCGTCCCAAAACATTTGGGGACCAGAATGGTTGACCCGCTTTATCCCTTCAATGGTTCTAACCTTTTTAACTTATGAGTCCGGGCCTGCGCTTATGCCAATCGGTCGACTGTTCGTAGGCGTGTCCGATACGGAGGAGGCGGCTTTCGCCAAAGGGGCGCCCAAGGAGCTGGAGTCCCACAGGGAGGTCGACCCCATCACGGTTGGAGAATCCGCAAGGCAAGCTTAGTCCGCAGATGCCGGCGAGGTTCGTCGCGATGGTGAAGATATCAGCCAGATACATCTTGAGAGGGTCATCGGTCTTCTCCCCAAGGCGAAAGGCGGTCTCCGGAGAGGTCGGAGAGACGATGGCATCAACCTTGGTAAAAGCCTGGTCAAAGTCGCGACGGATGAGTGTCCGGACCTTTTGGGCGCGGAGGTAGTAGGCATCGTAGTAGCCGCTGCTCAGCACATAGGTACCGAGAATGATGCGGCGCTTTACCTCGCGTCCGAATCCCTCGGCACGGGTCTTCTCGTAAAGAGAGAGGAGATCCTTGGCCTCAGGTGAGCGGCGTCCATAACGCACTCCGTCAAAGCGGGCGAGATTTGCGGAGGCCTCTGCGGTGGCGATGATGTAGTAGACGGCAACGGCATACTCCGTGTGGGGCAGGGAGATCTCGACCGGTTCGGCGCCCAAGGAGACAAGCTGTTTCACAGCGGCATCCACGGAAGCGCGGACACACGGCTCCATCCCATCCACGAAGTATTCCTTCGGCACTCCGATGCGGAGTCCCTTGAGATCACGGCCGATCTCGGCAGTGAAGTCCTCATCAGGAAGTTCCAGCGACGTGGAGTCATGAGGATCCTTGCCAGCCATGGCATTGAGCAGAATGCCGCTATCCTCGACGGTTGAGGTGAGGGGGCCGATCTGGTCGAGAGAGGAGGCAAAGGCAATCAGTCCATAGCGGGAGACGCGGCCGTAGGTTGGCTTGAGTCCCACACAGCCGCAGAGAGCCGCAGGCTGACGGATCGATCCACCCGTATCAGAACCGAGTGTTGCAAGAGCAGTTCCGGAAGCAACCGCTGCAGCCGAGCCGCCGCTGGATCCACCTGGAATGCGGTTGAGATCCCAAGGATTGCGGGTCGGATGGAAAGCTGAGTTCTCGGTCGAAGAGCCCATGGCAAACTCATCCATGTTCATCCGTCCGAAAGGAATTGCACCGGCAGCTCGAAGATGAGCGACGGCCGTGGCATCGTAAGGAGCAGTGTATCCATCCAGAATCCGTGATGCCGACTGAAGAGGCTGTCCGGCGACGCTGATGGCATCCTTGATACCGATCGGAATGCCTCCGAGGGGCTTCGAGAGATCAGCAGTTACGGCCTCATTCTTTGCGGCTTCCAGATCACGGGCTATGTAGGCGCCTATGGAGGAATCTGCAGTGGCGATGCGCTGTTCAAGCCCTTCGAGTAGCTCGACTGGGGAGATTTCCTTGGAACGGAGGAGTCGGCGCGTTGCCGCGATGCTCTGATAGGGTGTGAAAGCGGACATGCTAATGGGAGCTGGGAGATGGGAGATGGAAACTAGGAGTTAGGGAAGGCTACCGGGGGAATTCTCAGTCGAGGACCTTGGGAACCACGAAGAGTCCGTTGGCGTTATGAGGGGCATTTTCCAGGATCGTCTTCTTGGGAAGACTCTCCGTGACTGCATCCTCACGGATCACGTCAAAGACCGTAATCGCATGGGCCGTAGGCTCGATGCCTGAGATATCGAGTTTGTTCATCTGCTCGACGTGATCGAGGATGCGTCCGATCTGTGGACCGAAGATCTCGATCTCCTCGGGAGTGACTTCCAGCCGTGCAAGACGGGCCAAGTAGGGGACGTCGATCGTGTGATGGGGTGCTTCTGTGGACATGGAAAACTCCATTATAAAAGCCCAACGCCCAAAAGGAAAGACCTGCGATAGTTTCCTCTCTCGTTCTTGTCTCTTAGGCTTTTGCCTCAGGCAGTTGATTCCAATCTGTCGTGTAGTGGGGTGAGTGGCGCTCGGCCCTCATCTTCCATGCCTTGCCGAGATTGTCCCGACGATCAGTTCCTTGGGAGGCACGGGTGATGACGGGATTCTTCGGATCACCCAGGCGACGATTGATCTCATCGACGATCTTGTCCACGTCAATACGGCCAGGTATTGCTGGATCCAAAAGGTCAAAGAGCCCTGGCTGGTATTCCTCCTCGGAGACCAGATTGGTGAGTTGTACCCCGGTCTTCTTGTATCGGTATCCGGGGCGGTAGATCCGCTGAAGCAGCGTGCGTGCCGTGGTCATCAGCTCGGCAGTCGCATGCGTTGGCCGTTCCAGCGTCGCTCCGATACTAGGTGAGTACTGAGGTTGATCCTTACGGAAGCGGTTCGTCCGCAGAAAGACCTCCATCCCAGTTGCCAGAAGACCGAAACGGCGAACCTTTTCAGCTGCCCTCGCCACATGATTGGCCAATGCCTCCTCCAGTTCCTCCAACGACTCCATAGGACTTCCGAAGGAGCGACTCGCCATGACTCCCTTGCGATCAGGAGGGACCTCCTCCAACTCCAGGCAGCCGATTCCGTTCAGTTCTCGAAGCATCCGCTCACCGACCACCCCCATGCTCCTGCGGATGGCGGATGGATCGGCGTACTTGAATTCCAGAGCCGTGGTGATATGCATCCCCTCGAGACGCTGGGCCAGATTCTTCCCGACTCCCCAGAGACCGCCGGTCGGAGTATCGGCCAGAATAGCCTCTGGATTCCAGTAATTGGTCAGGTCGAAGACACCGCCCGTGAGTTCTTTGGTTTTCTTGGCGTGTCGGTTGGCGAGCTTTGCCAGCAGCTTGGTCGAGGCGATCCCGATGCAGACCGGAATTCCCGTCCATTGAAGAACCTTTGAGCGGAGCGCACGCGCCATCTCCTCGTCGAAGTTGTGGGGCAGCTGCAGGAACGACTCATCGATTGAGTAGACCTCGATCGCTGGGACCTCCTCCCGGAGGATTGACATCACCCGAGCCGACATGTCGCCATAGAGGGTGTAGTTGGAGCTGAAGACCTGGACATTATTCTTCCGGATTACCTCCTGCTGCTCGTGCAAGGGGGCACCCATCGGAATGCCCAGACCCTTCGCCTCCTCGCTCCGGGAGATGATGCAGCCGTCGTTATTGGAGAGGACCACGATTGGCTTGCCCTGAAGGGCAGGGTTAAAGACCCGCTCGCAGGAGCAGAAGAAGTTATTGCAGTCGACCAGAGCGATTTTAGCCAAGGGAATCATAGCAAATGATCTCCACTTTCCTCCCCAGCTGACGAGAGGATTCCGAATGGATCAACCGCTAGTTCCTAAAATTCCGGAGAGTGTCTGGCGGCATGCCAGAAGTGGAGGATGTGCACAACTCCCACCTTCTCATCGCAGCCGTAGCATCACACTAAATGTCTAATAGTCTTCAGTCTAACAGCCTATCTTATCGAGCTTGGTGGATGATGTAGCTCACCACGCCGAAGATAGAGAGCTCCTGCCCCTCAGTGACCTTAATGGGTGCAAATTCAGGATTCTCCGCTTCAAGAAAGACCTCTCCTCCCCGCTTGCGGAAACGCTTCACCGTGAAGTTGCCGTCGATCATCGCCACCACGATCTTGCGGTCTGTCGGTAGGAGCGATTTATCAACGATCAGTACATCTCCCGCATGGATTCCCGCATCTCGCATCGAGTCCCCCTTGACACGGACGAGAAAGGTCGCTGCGGGATTACGGATCAACTCCTCATTCAGATCGATCCCACGCTCCAAATGATCATCCGCAGGGGAGGGGAATCCCGCCTCCACGGAGGCAGAGACCAGAGGAAGCTTCAAACTCGTCCTCTTTGTAAAGGGGATGGGTGCCTCGATTTCCATTCAGAAAAGCTCAAGCGAGCAGTGTGTAGAGAGTGCGCAAATAAGAATCCGTCATCCCAGCTACATAATCGGCAACAACTCTGGGAAGACCATCACTCTCTCTCCTGCTCAGTGTGCGTTCGCCTAGTTTTTCAGGATGGTTCATGAGATCTGCAAAAACAGCATCCATTTGGAGGCAGGCATTCTCATTAGCGCCATGAACTTCCGGATGGCGGTAGAACCTCTCGTAGAGATGACGGCGCAACGCGGCGTTCCTAGATTTCAACTCAGCGGAGTACGCGATAAGACGGGTTGGGTGTTGACGCACTTCACTCACCGCGCTGACGCCGGATGTTAGGATGGCTGCTCGACTGGTGGAAACGAGATCCTCCACTTCGCGGTTGATCAGGCAACGGAGGACGAATTTCCGATAGGTGCGTGAACTTGCAGTTGATAGAGAGACTGAAGATTCGGAGTGAGCTTTCGCGTCGGCTTCACGCCAGAGATCGAGGCTCATGAGTTCTTCCTGTGAGAGAAGACCAGAAGCTAGACCATCCTCAAGATCATGGCTGTAATAGGCAATCTCGTCGGCGATGTTGGCTACTTGAGCTTCCAGTGATGGGCTGGGATAAGTCGTACCATCTGGACTTAGGAGTTCCCGGTGATGTTTTTTCAATCCCTCGAGAACCTCATGGGAGAGATTAAGGCCGGGATGTTGGGGGTAGCTCTCCTCGAGTGTTTCGACGACACGGAGGCTCTGCTCGTTGTGGTCGAACCCCCCATGATCTTTCATCAGCAGGTCGAGTGTCTCCTCTCCTGCATGTCCGAAGGGAGGGTGCCCAAGATCGTGGGCGAGGGCGATCGCTTCGGCGAGATCCTCATTCAGACCGAGTGCCCTCGCTACTGTGCGACTGACCGAGGCGACCTCAATGGTATGGGTCAGGCGGGTTCTGTAGTGGTCCCCCTTGCCGTTGAGGAAGACTTGGGTCTTTCCATCCAATCGACGGAAGGAGGTGCCGTGGACGATACGATCTCGGTCACGCTGGAAGCTGGATCTGAAGGGATGATCCGTCTCGGGGAGCGTGCGTCCCGCACTCTCGGAGGCCTTCTGTGCGTAGCAAGCAAGGAGAGCTTCGCGGGGGTCGGAGGACATGGGGAAAGTGATAAAGGAAAAAGGCTGGAAAGTTAAAATGATGACCGAGCGGGAAGCCCTGATTGTAGCGGTTCCTGACCTTTTAACGATTCAACGCTTTTAACTCTTTAACCGGATCCCTGCCTACACGTTAAAGCGAAATTCCATCACGTCACCATCCTTCACCTCATACTCCTTCCCCTCGATGCGAAGTTTGCCAGCCTCACGGCATTTCGCTGAGGAACCGAGAGAATCAAGGTCGGTGAAGGCCATGGTCTCGGCCGCGATGAAGCCGCGCTCGAAGTCGCTGTGAATGACACCTGCTGCAGCAGGGGCCTTGTCCCCGGCGCGGATGGTCCAGGCACGTGTTTCCTTGGGTCCGTAGGTGAAGTAGGTTCGCAGACCGAGCAGGGCATAGGCTCCACGGATAAGCTTGCCGACGCCACTATCTGAGACGCCGAGGCCTTCGAGATATTCCTTTGCCTCTTCGGGAAGAAGCTCGGAGAGCTCGCTCTCGATCTGGGCGCTGACGACCACCGTGCCGGTGCCGTGATGGGTCGCAGCATAGTCGTCGACGGCCTTCACATGGGGATTGGTGGAGTAGTCGCCCTGCTCAAGTGGTGCGAGATCCTCCTCGCGGACATTGGTGGCGAAGAGCACGGGTTTTGCGCTCAGAAGGAAGAATCCCGCCATCAGCTTCTTCTCGTCGTCGGTGAGTGTGGCCGTCGTGGCTGGCTTACCCTCGTTGAGATGAGGGAGGAGTTTGTCGCCGAGTTCGATTTCGGCTTTGGCGACCTTGTCGCCCGTGCGTGCGGCCTTCGTCTGGCGCTCGATCCGTTTCTGGACGGTGGCCATGTCAGCGAGGACAAGTTCCGTGGTGATGATCTCGATATCGCGCACAGGATCGATCGATCCCGCCACGTGGTGGATGTCTTCGTTCTCAAAGCAACGCACCACCTGAACGATGGCATCGACCTCGCGAATGTGGGCGAGGAACTTGTTTCCGAGGCCTTCTCCTTCGCTGGCGCCCTTCACGAGTCCGGCAATATCGACCACCTCGATGGCCGCGGGGATGACCTTCTCAGAGCCAGCGAGTTCCCTGAGTCTCTCGAGCCGAACGTCCGGCACATTCACCACACCGACATTCGGTTCGATGGTGCAGAAGGGAAAGTTTGCCGCCTCGGCCTTGCGACTCCGTGTGAGGGCGTTGAAGAGAGTTGATTTTCCCACGTTGGGGAGTCCGACGATTCCTGTTCTTAACATCTATCCTTGCTACATGACGCCGGGCCGGGGAAAAACTTCTTTCACACACCAAAGCAAAAAACTTTTTCATGAAAAAATCCCTTCAGTCTCTTTCTTTGCTTGTTTCAATGATGGAAAACCTCCTGCGGACGGGTGAAATCCATGATTACCCAGGGGCCGTGAATGGTCTCCAGATCGCCAATTCGGGAAAGATCAGCCGGATCGTCGCTGCGGTGGATGCCTGCGAAAAGGTGATCCGGGAGTCCTCAAAGGTTCCGGGGACTCTTTTGATCGTGCATCACGGGCTTTTCTGGAACGGGGTGCAAACGGTGACCGGAGCACACTATCGCAAGATCAAGGCTGCCTTGGATGGCGATCTCGCCCTGTACAGCTCTCATCTCCCCCTGGATCTCCATCCAAAACTCGGAAACAATTTCCTGTTGGCCACGGCTCTCGGCCTGACCGGGATCAAGCCGGCTCTGGAGATGAAGGGCCAGAGCGTGGGTGTGATCGGACAGCTGAAGGGGCTCAAACGCGATGCTTTTGCGGAATTACTCTCAGGTGCTGTCGGTGGTGATGTGCAACTGGCGCCAGGTGGCCCGGAAGTCATCAAGTCTGTCCTGGTGGTTACCGGCGGAGCGGGGAGTGAAGTGGCGCGTGCGGCCTCTCTGGGTGTGGATGCCTTTGTGACGGGGGAGGGGCCTCATTGGAGCTACACGGCTGCTGAAGAGCTGGGTGTGAATCTCTTTTATGGAGGGCACTACGCCACCGAGACCTTCGGAGTGAAAGCTCTGGCTTCCCTGATTGCCTCCAAGGCCGGTCTTCCTTGGAGCTTCCTTGATCATCCCACCGGGCTGTAAGGGAGTGAGCGGGAATACTCCCATTGGAATCGAGTTCTTTCAACGTGATCCCCTGATCTGTGCCCGTGAGCTGATCGGTTGTACTTTTGGTCTCGGTGATACGGCTGGCAAGATCGTGGAAACAGAGGCCTATGCGGCAGTGGGTGATCGTGCCTGTCACACATGGAAGAGGGCTGCCCGTGAGTTCGTCTCCTCTCATGCACCGGGAACTGCGTATGTCTATTTGAACTATGGAATGCACTGGCTCTTTAACTTTCTGGTCAAGGGAGCAAAGCGTGAGGGATTTGTCCTAATCCGTGCCTTGGAACCGCTGGAGGGCATTCCACTGATGAGGAGACGCAGGACGAGGGAACGCCTTCAGGAACTCTGCAGTGGTCCGGCCAAACTGACTCAGGCCCTCGGCATTACTGGAGATCATTACGGATGCAATCCCTTGAATGGTAAGGGATGGTTGCTAAGTAAACCCCCAGGGGATCACGAAGTGGTTGTTTCTAATCGCATCGGAATTACTCTGGATGCAGAGTATCCCTGGCGTTTTTTAAGCAAGGGATGTCCGTTTGTAAGTGTTCCTGCCTGATTGGGCTCGCTTGCTAGGCAAAACAAGCAATTTGGGCAAAAGAAAAGCCGGTCCGACTGAACGGACCGGCTCATCAGGAAAGTCCGGGAAGAAACCCCGGAAAGCTGAGTTATTTGCTCTTGCCGCTGGATGATGGGCAGGACTGCTGGCAGCACTGCTTGTGGCAGCAAGCCCCCAGGCTCAGGCTAGCCGCCGCTAGGGCGATGATTGCCGCGATTTTGGTGATGGTCATGATAAATTTCGCCTCCTTTCTAAGCTGGTTGCCTTGATTCCAATCTAGTTCATTGAGTTATTCTGTCCAGTTTTGGCTATTCTTTTTCTGCCTTTAAATGAAGAAAAAATGGAATATTTCACAAAGTGGCCCAAAAGTTGCTTGCATTGAATGCCATCTCTTCCATGAATAGATCATGGCAGGTATGGAACTCATCGCGGGTGTTGCCCAACAGCAGGCACTCTCCCCGCAAATGCAGCAGAGTCTGCAACTCCTGCAGACTCCTGTTGCCGAGCTTCGGCAGATGGTTGCCGCCGAGTTAGCGGCTAATCCCGTTTTGGAAGAAGAGGATCTTCTCGGGGGAGGTGCTGATCCCGGAGAGGATCCTCTCCCGAATGAGGAGTCTGATCGCAGGGGAAGTGAGAACGAATTCTCGCTTCAGGACGAGTGGAGGGAGTACCTGCCTCAGGCTTCGGCTCGGCCTACCTATTCTGCGGATGACGAGGAGCGGCGGAGGTTTCTTTTTGATTCGCAGGTTTCAAGGCCGACGCTCAGAAACCTGGTGCTTGATCAAGCAGCGGGTTTACCTCCCGAGGAGATACGGCTTGTCGAACTCATTGCCGGAAGTCTGGATGAGGATGGCTACCTGAGAATTAGCATCCCTGATCTGGCTGCCGCAGCTGGAGTTCCCGAGGCTGTGATGGAGTCTGTGTTGGGAAAGGTCCGTGAATTTGAGCCTGCGGGAGTTGCCGCATCGGATCTCGCGGATTGTCTGCTTCTCCAACTCACAAGACGGGGAGAAGGGAATGGTATTGCCGCACGTATTCTCAGTCACTATCTCCCCCAATTGGCCCGTCACCGCTATGAGGAGATCGCACGTGATCTCCGTGTCCCTGTGGCCGATGTCACCACGGCCGCACGACACATCTCCACATTGGAGCCGAAACCCGGACGTCCCTTTGCCACGGCTGAAGAGCAGGGGGTCATTCCTGATCTCATCGTCATTCACGAGAGTGATGGGGAGGGTGATGAGGGAGGATTTACGGTCCGTCTGAATGAGGATGAACTTCCCCGCTTGCGGATCAGCAATGATTACAAGGAGTTGCTGGCGGAACGCGGACAGAACGAAGAACTCCTTCTCTACCTGCGGGATAAGATCAAAGGGGCTCGGTTTTTTCTCCGCAGTCTCCAGCAGCGCCAGCAGACGCTTCTTGCCATTGGCAATCAGATTGTTTCCCGGCAGGAGGAGTTTTTCCGCAGGGGAGCATCGGCCCTCAAGCCACTCATCATGGCTCAGATTGCTGATGCTGTCGGACTGCATGTCACCACGGTGAGCCGAGCCGTTTCAGGCAAATACATGGACACTCCCCAGGGGCTCTTCGAAATGAAATATTTCTTCACTCCCGGATTCCAGAATTCGGACGGAAGCTCCGTCAGTAACGAAATGGTGAAGGGGGCGATTCGGGAGATGGTTGACAAGGAATCCACCCGATCTCCCCTGAGTGATCAGGAAATCGTTACGGAGTTGGAAGAGAGGGGGCTGAAGGTTGCCCGGAGAACCATTGCAAAATATCGGGAGCAGCTTGGAATCCTGCCGAGCCATCTACGAAAAATAAGCTGATCGTTCTGGCAACCAGCGACTGACTTCTCAACCGCTTCAGACCTTACCGCTCCAGCATTCGCAGAGCGTTCTTTGCCGAGCCAAGAAGGGCAGTTTCGTCATTCAGGACAACATTGATCGGCATCGTCTCCAGGAGAGGTCTGAGACGCCCCTTGTTCAGGAAGCTCTCAAGGAAGAGGGAACGGCGGAGAAGTGGCAGGATCTTGGGAGGAATGCCTCCTCCGAGGAAGACACCACCAGTGGCCATGGTTTTGAGAGCCAGGTTCGCAGCCTCAGCACCGAGCGCCCTGATGAAGAGGTCCATGGTTGATCGGCAGAGTGGGCACGATCCATCCGCAGCATGCTTGTCGATGACAGCGGCAGCATCCTGCTCCATGATCTCGCTGGCGACGGCGGGTGTCTCCACGCCGCGTCCCGTGTCACGGAGAAAGCGGTAAATATTGGCGATACCCATACCTGACACCACCCGCTCGAAGCTGACGCTGCCGTATTCCCGCCGAAGGAAAGTGAGGAGGTCGTGCTGGAGTTCATCCGTCGGGGCGAAGTCCGCGTGGCCTCCTTCGCAGGCCCAGGGGGTGTGGCGGGCGCCATCCCAGAAAAGCCCCGCCTCGCCCAGTCCAGTTCCGGGCGCGATAACGCATTGGTTGCCTGCATGGGAACCTGAACCAGCTTGAAGCGGTGCAAGGTCGGTTTGAAGCAGAGCGGAAAGCCCGTAGGCCGTCGATTCAAGGTCGTTCAGTACCTCGACGCGAGGGACTCCGATAAGTTTGGGAAGGGCGTTGATCTCGATCTTCCAGCCAAGATTGCTTGCCGTGACAACGCCTGCGATGTTCGGCCCCGGAACGCCGAAGGAGGCCGTCCTGAGCGGAGAATCCAGTGTGAGGTCCTTGAGAAAAATGCCGACCATTTCCTCGACTGAGGAGTGGTCGGCACTATGGAATTTCGCAAAATGCAGGCGGCTCATCTCCGCGTCGTCACGGAAAATGGCCACACGGAAATTGGTCCCGCCCAGATCTCCGGCGAGTATCAGGGCGGGGGATTCTGGCATCGGAGCGAGGGATTCTGATTACAGCCTGATGACCTTGGCAGTCGAGATGTCGGCGTCGGATGTGACCTTGGCCAGCAGGGCTTCGTCCGGCGCGGAGTCAAGATTGAGCAGGGTTAACGCCTGACCACCGACTTCATTGCGGCTGAGCGACATGCTGGCGATGTTAACGCTGTTCTGGCCGAGGATCGTGCCGAGATGACCGACGATCCCGGGGCGATCGCGATTTTCGAGCAGGAGGATGATGCCGGAGGGAACACCCTCGACGAAGCGGCCGTTAACCGTGACGATACGGGGCTTGGAGCCGTAGAGAGTGCCGCCCACGGATGCCGTGACGCCATCCTGGGTGATCGAGGCCTCGATGAGGTCGGTGAATTCCCCCGCCTCGCTCTGGCGGGTCTCGATCACTTCGAGTCCCAGATTAGCGAGGATAGCTGGTGCATTGACGGGATTGACATCACCGCCATGGGTATGACGTAGGAATCCCGTGATCAGGGCGCGGGTGACGGCTGTCAGATCCTGATCGACGATGCGTCCGCTGAATCGAACCGAGAGTTTCTCGGCGCGCTTAGGTGCGATCTGTGCAAGGAAGAGACCGAGTTTACCGCCAAGCTCAATCCAGGGACCGAGAGTGGAAATGGTCTTGGCGTCGATATTCGGCATATTGACCGAGTTGCGAATCTCACCTTGGAGAAGGGTGGCACGCACAGCCTCGGCGATCTCGATGCCGACCAGTTCCTGGGCCTCTGCAGTGGAGGCTCCGAGGTGAGGGGTAAGCACGAGGTTCGGTACATCGCGGTGGGGCCATTCGGCGGGAACGGGTTCGACCTCGAAGACGTCGAGGGCGGCGCCCCCGATCTGACCACTCTTGAGTCCCTCGGCAAGGACATCCTCATCGATCAGGCCACCGCGGGCGCAATTGACGATGCGAACACCTTTCTTGAGGAGAGGAAGCTGCTTGCGACCGATCATGTGCTTGGTCTCTTCGGTGAGAGGCATATGCACCGTGATGAAGTCGGCTAGTGGGAGGATATCATCAACCTTGTCGACAACCTCGACCTGCAGGGACTTGGCTTTGCTGGCCGAGATATAGGGATCATAGGCGAGCACCTTCATGCCGAAAGCGATGGCGCGGCGGGCCACTTCGGTGCCGATACGGCCCATGCCGAGGATGGCGAGAGTCTTGCCGTGCAGTTCAACACCCTCGAACTTTTTGCGATCCCACTTGCCGGCCTTCATGCTTGCATCGGCCTGGGGAATGAAGCGCGCGGTTGCTAGCATCAATGAAAAGGCATGTTCTGCTGTGGAGATCGTGTTGCCACCGGGGGCGTTCATGACAATGACGCCATGCTTGGTTGCGGCTTCGACGTCCACGTTATCGATGCCAACGCCTGCACGACCGACAACCTTGAGGTTTTTGGCGGCTTCGAAAACTGCCGGAGTGACCTTCGTCTGGCTACGGACCACTAGGCCGTGGAACTCGGGAATGATCTTGATCAACTCCTCCTCCTTGAGGCCGGTTTTCACCACGACTTCGACAACACCTCCCTCGGCAAGGGCTTCGACTCCACGTTGGGAAACTGGGTCTGCGACGAAAACTTTGGGAATGCTGCTCATGGTGTGATGGTGATGATGGTTTTTGTTTTTTGGGATGATGCTCCCCGTGGAGTTGCCTGCCCCTGCAGGGATTGACCGAGAATGTTGCCACGGAGACTACGGGGAGTCGGTGACTTCATCAAATCGGAAAAAATACAAAACTCCACACGGGGAAGGATGACAAGTGGAGTTTGTGAAAAATTTCACAAGCTACCAAAAAGCACTTGCCAGATGCGGCTCACTTGATTCTTATCCAAGTCTGATTTTTTGACTTTCCCGAACTTCGACACATGGTTTTTTCACTCCTCCCGATTGCCAGCGCAGAACTCTCCGCGGAGACGCCAGAGTTCCTGACACATTCTTTCCTGGCTTGGTTCACCAACTCGATTCTCGTCACCGCAATTGTTCTCGGGGTCATCATGTGGATCGTTCGTTCCTGCACCCGCAAGATCGCAGTCATCCCGGGTGCAGGGCAGAATTTTCTTGAAGCGGTCGTCGAGGGTTTTTACGGCGCCGTTGAGGGAATTCTTGGTGACAAGATGACCAGGAAGTCTTTTGGCCTTCTTGGGACGCTCTTCATTTTCATCCTTATCTCGAATTGGTTTGGTCTGCTTCCCGGAGTTGGTTCCATCGGTTGGCACGAGGGGGACAAGTTCGTTCCCCTGCTTCGCCCCGGAACGGCGGACATGAACATGACCATCGCGATGTCGACGGTATCGATGTGCCTCTGGTTCTATTGGACCATGCAGGTCACGGGTCCGATCGCCTTCATCAAGGAGTTGTTCGGTGTGAAGGGTGGAATGTCCGGGCCGATCCTCTTTCTTCTGGTTCCGCTCTTCCTTTTTGTCGGCGTTCTTGAGGTTGTCTCCATTCTTGTTCGCCCTGTCTCCCTCTCGTTGCGACTCTACGGCAATGTCTTCGCCGGTGAGAACATGCTCTCGACCATGATCAACATCGGACACATTTTTCATTGTCCCCAGTGGCTCACCTCGGTTTTGAGCTGTATTGTTCCGGTTCCATTCTACTTCCTGGAATTGCTGATCGGTTTCCTCCAGGCCATGGTCTTCACCCTCCTGATACTCGTCTACCTCCAGCTCTCGACGTCGCACGAGGAACACTAAGAATATTCTCAAAGACTTTTGGCTTCCGGGACCATGCAAGACGTGGACGGTTGCCGGAAACAACACAACCACCAACCAATACATCACATGCTTATCAATATCCTTGCTGAGGCTCTCACTTCAGCCAACACCATCACTGGTAGCTTCACCCTCGGCGTTGCCGGTGCAGGATCTGCAATCGGCATCGGTCTGATCGGAGCCCGCATGGTTGAGGCGATCGGTCGCAATCCCTCCACCCTTCCCAAGGTGCTCATGATCGGCATTCTGACCATCGCACTGGCCGAGGCCATCGCGATCTTCGGTCTGATCTTCGCATTCCAGGGCAAGTAATCCTTCTTGGGTGGCGCTCCGTAAATGGGGTGCCACCCGACCCCTCTTTTTTTCTACAAACCACAAAACATTATCGGGAGAATCTGACTGAAGATGGATATTCTAAAACAATTCGGAGTTGATTGGCCGCATTTCATTGCCCAGTTGGTTCTTTTCCTCATCGTTTACTTTGTTCTCAACCGCTTTGCCTTCGGTCCCTTGTTGAAGGTTTTGGAAGAGCGTCGCAAGCGTATCGAAGAGTCTCAGCTCAATGCCGAGAAGATAAAGAAGCAACTCGCCGAAGCTGAACTTCGGTATCAGGAGATTCTTCGCAAGGCGAACGATGATGCCCAAGTGATGATCGATGAGTCGCGCAAGAACAATGAAGCTTTCTCCCAGCGCGAAATGGAAAAAGCCGTGAAGGAATCAGCCGCCATTGTGGAACGTGCCCGTCACGAGATCACTTCCGAGCGCAACCGCATGGTTGATGAGGTGAAACGCGAGATGGTTTCTCTTGTTGTCAAGACCACCGCCCAGGTCGCCGGTAAGGTCCTCTCTCCCGAAGACCAGAAGCGCCTCAGCGAAGAGGCCTCCAAAGAGCTTGCTGCCTAAGCGTTCCTTACGATTTTCCGGAAACTCCCTACTACTTAATCACGAATCACGATGCAGATCCCCAAGGAAGCCAAGCGCCAGGCAAGGGAACTCTTTGAGTTCTCACTCGATGCCTCTGGTCGCCCCGATAGCGCCAAGGCGCTCTCCATCGCCGATCTCGTGATGAAGGCGGCCCCTCGTCACCACGTTCAGATCTTGAGGGAGTTCACCCGCCTGATCCGACTCGAGACAGCCAAACATCATGCTGTGATCGAAAGTGCCGCCACCCTCGATGAAGGAACCCGCGATTCGATCTTCAAATCCCTCCAGTCACGAGATGGTGGAGCTGTCACCGTCGAAGTGAAGGTTGACCCTTCGCTGATCGGCGGTGCACGTATCCGTCTTGGAAGTGAAGTCTGGGATGCTTCCGTGCAGTCCCGACTCGCAGCCCTGAGCTCCTAATCGCATTTCAACCCCTTTTACCATTTTCACCACCCACCTTTAACACCCACAAACCATGAGCAACCTCCTGCAAGAACTTGAAGCAAAGATCAGCGGTCTTTCCAACGCGACCGCCGCCAAATCCAATGTCGGAACCGTCCGCGAGATCGGTGACGGTGTCGCGCGCATTGAGGGACTCGGTGGAGTCATGCTCAACGAGATGCTCGAGTTCCCGGGTGGTATCTATGGTCTCGCCCTGAACCTTGAAGAGACTGAGGTTGGTGCGATTGTTCTCGGTGATTATACCTCGATCTCCGAGGGAGATGAGGTGAAGACCACGGGTCGACTCCTCGAGGTGCCGGTTGGCAAAGAGCTTCTCGGTCGCGTGGTCGACTCACTCGGCCAGCCAATCGACGGAAAGGGACCTATCCAGTCCAAGACCTTCTATCCCGTCGAGAAGATCGCTCCCGGCATCATCAAGCGTCAGAGTGTCAGTCAGCCTCTCAGTACCGGAATCATGTCTGTCGATGCCATGATTCCTATCGGTCGTGGTCAGCGTGAGCTTATCATCGGTGATCGCGCAACCGGAAAGACCACCATTGCGATCGACACGATCATTAACCAGGCCAACATCAACCGCGCCGGCGAGGCGTCTGGGGATCCCTCCTTCCGTCCTGTTTACAGCATCTACGTCGGTGTTGGTCAGAAGAATGCCAACATCGCCCGCGTTGTTGACACTCTCTCTTCACACGATGCTTTGAAGTTCACGATTATCGTCTCGGCTCCCGCATCCGACAGCGCCACGAACCAGTACCTTGCTCCCTTCTCCGGTGCGGCAATGGGCGAGTGGTTCATGGACAATGGCATGGATGCACTGATTGTTTTTGACGATCTCTCCAAGCATGCGGTTGCCTATCGCCAGATCTCCCTTCTTCTCAAGCGCCCCTCGGGTCGTGAGGCTTATCCTGGTGATGTGTTCTACCTCCATAGCCGCCTTCTCGAGCGTTCCGCTCGTCTTAGTGAAAAGGCAGGCAATGGGTCGCTCACGGCGCTTCCGATCATCGAGACCCAGGCCGGAGACGTCTCCGCTTACATTCCTACAAACGTTATTTCGATCACGGATGGTCAGATCTACCTTGAGACCGATCTCTTCTATCAGGGTATCCGTCCTGCTATTTCGGTGGGTCTTTCCGTTTCCCGTGTCGGTTCGGCAGCCCAGATCAAGGCAACAAAGCAGGTGGCAGGAAAGCTCAAGGGTGACCTTGCACAGTTCCGCGAGCTTGCTGCTTTCGCTCAGTTCGGCAGTGATCTCGATGCCCGCACCAAGTCTCAACTCGACCGCGGTGGCCGTATCGTGGAGCTTTTCAAACAGCATCAGTACAATCCGATTTCCGTGGAACTTCAGGTTGCCATCCTCTGGGCAATGCAGAAGGGATACTTTGACGCCATCCCCGTGGAGCGTGTGAAGGACTTCCAGAACCAGCTCTCCGAGTTCATGCAGACCCGTAAGGATTCCGTGCTTGCGCTCATCCACAAGAAGGGAGCCATTGACGCGGAGATCGAGAAGGAGCTGACCTCGGCTGTCGATGAATTCAAGGTCATCTTCCGCTAAGTCCCACTGACATTTCGCCAGTACAACGCACACGAGTAGCTCATGGCTAATACCCGCGACATCCGCCGACGTATCAAGTCGGTCAAGAACACTGCCCAGATCACGAAGGCAATGCAGATGGTCGCCGCATCCAAGATGCGCAAGGCTCAGCAGGCTGCACTCGCTGGTCATCCGTATTCCCAGGTTCTCAATAGGGTTCTTGTTTCCCTTCGCGACATGGTCAGTGCAGATTCACACCCGCTGCTGGAAGTTCGTCCGATCAAGAAGACGCTGGTACTGCTTGTCACTTCCGACAAGGGACTCTGCGGTGCACTTAATACCAACGTTCTCCGTGAGGCTGCCCAGCTTGATCAAGAAAACACTCTCTTCGTTGCCTCTGGTAAAAAGGGAGCCTCTTTTCTGGCAAGGACTGGTCGCAACATGATTGCAGACTTTGCGCTGCCGGATAACCCATCCTTCCTTCAGACAAAAGCAATCTCCAAGTTCTGCCTCGAGAAGTTTCTTTCCGGCGAGGTCGATCGTGTCGATGTACTCTATCCGAAGTTTGTGAATACGTTGGTTCAGAAACCTCTTCTTGTCACCCTCCTCCCCATTACTGATGAGAAGGCTGCTGGTGTTTCCCCGACTGGTTCTGACCATTCTTCAAACGAGGCAACGGGAGCGCAGTATTTGTTCGAACCGGACGCTGATGAGGTTCTCAATTCCGTTCTGCCATACTATTTCCATTTTGAGGTTTTCCAGATGATCCTAGATGCCCGTGCATCCGAACAAAGCGCCCGCATGGTTGCCATGAAGAGCGCAACCGATAATGCAAAGAGCCTCGTGAAGGATCTTACGCTCGAGTACAACAAAGCTCGTCAGGCCAGCATCACCACCGAACTTCTCGAGATCACAACGGCCCAGATGGCCCTTGCATAGAAAGATCAATCAGCAATCGAGATTCCCAACCAAACCTTTCCAACTCTAATAACCCCAATAAAAAAGCTCATGAGCAACACAGGCACCATCGTACAAATCATCGGCCCAGTCATTGATGCCGAGTTCAATACCAAGGAGGGCTCTCTGCCCAAGATCTATGACGCCCTTGAGGTCGATTACACGATTGACGGAAAGCCAGCCAAAGTCACTCTTGAGGTTCAGCAGCACCTTGGAGAGAACTGGGTGCGCGCAATCGCAATGTCTTCCACCGAGGGTCTCAAGCGCGGAATGGCCGTTCGTTCCCTTGGTCAGCCGATTTCAGTGCCTGTGGGCGAAGGCGTACTTGGCCGTATTTTCAACGTGCTCGGTGAGCCCTGCGATGAGCGTGGTCCCGTGAAGGCCGATAAGATTCTTCCCATTCACCGCAAGGCTCCTCCTCTTGTCGATCAGGACACCAAGGCTCAGGTTCTCGAAACAGGTATTAAGGTCATCGATCTGATTTGTCCCTTCACCAAGGGTGGAAAGGTCGGTGCATTCGGTGGTGCGGGTGTCGGCAAGACCGTCGTCATCATGGAGCTCATCAACAACATCGCCAAGGGGCACGGTGGTTATTCTCTCTTCGCAGGTGTCGGTGAGCGTACCCGTGAAGGAAACGATCTTTACGGCGAAATGATTGAGTCCGGAGTCATTGCGGTCCAGAAGGATGAAAAAGGTCATCCGGTCAAGGATGCCGACGGCAACTTCATCTTCCTTGAAGAGGGTTCCAAGGTTGGTCTTGTTTATGGACAGATGAGCGAGCCTCCCGGAGCACGTCTTCGCGTTGCCCTCACAGCCCTTGCGATGGCTGAGTACTTCCGCGACGAGAAGCATCAGGACGTGCTGCTCTTCGTTGATAATGTGTTCCGCTTTTCTCAGGCAGGTTCCGAGGTCTCCGCTTTGCTGGGACGTACTCCAAGTGCTGTGGGATACCAGCCGACTCTTGCCTCCGAAATGGGTAACCTTCAGGAGCGCATCACCTCGACCAAGGATGGTTCTATTACCTCCTTCCAGGCTGTTTATGTCCCTGCAGACGATCTGACTGACCCAGCTCCTGCCAACACCTTCGCTCACCTTGACTCGACGATCGTGCTTGAGCGTTCTATCGCCGAATTGGGTATCTATCCAGCCGTTGACCCTCTCGCCTCGACTTCCAAGGCGCTTGCTCCCGAGATCGTCGGCGAGGAGCACTACGGTGTGGCTCGTGGCGTCCAGAAGGTGCTCCAGCGCTACAAGGATCTCCAGGATATCATCGCGATTCTCGGTATGGATGAGCTTTCCCCCGAGGATAAGCTCACTGTTTACCGTGCTCGTAAGATCCAGCGCTTCCTCAGTCAGCCCTTCCACGTTGCTGAAATCTTCACCGGTTCCAAGGGACAGTATGTTCCCATTGCCGACACGATCCGTGGATTCAAAGAGATCCTCGAGGGTAAGATGGATGAGATTCCCGAGGGTGACTTCTATATGAAGGGCGGAATCGATCAGGTCATTGCGGCGTCCAAGAATTCCTAAATGAACTCACTCCAACTCGAGATCGTCACCCCGGAAGCGCGCGTCTTCACCGGAAGCGCGCAGATGGTGATTGCTCCCGGGTCGGAGGGTGGACTCGGCATTCTGCCGGATCACATGCCTCTGATGACGGAGATCCTTCCTGGAGAAGTTCTTGTGACTACTGAAGATGGCGAGCTTTCCTTTGCTGTCGGTGGTGGATTTCTCTAGGTTTTACCTGATCGTGTCTCCATTTTGACAGACATGGCACTTGTCGAGTCGGAAATCGATGAGAAGGCAGCTGAAGAAGCTGTTGCTCGTGCCGAGAAAGAGATGCGTGACAAGGTTCTCTCTGGCGAGGAACTTGCCACCGTCCAGGCGTCCCTTCTTAGGTCCCTGGCACAGCTTCACGTGAAGCGTCGCACACACCGGTAAGGGATTTTTATCCTTTTCCCTGCTTAAGGGCGCATGCCAGTTGCCCCCTCATCTTGTGGAGAGTTGCTGGCCCAGTGTCTTGCCTCGGACCGGTTGATGATCGGCCAGATTCTTCTCGGTAGAGACTATTCAATGCGTCATGTCGATGACGCTGACCATGACAACCTGGAGCAGTTTACATCACCCCAGGATGCCAGGAATATCTCGCGGTATGATGAGCAAGGCGAGTTCCGTCCCCTGAAGACGGCACCGAATCTAAAACGTGGCTGGCTCCTCAAACTCGCCTCGCTGGAGGAGTTGGAACTAGCGCTGGAGTACTTCTACCCTGCCGCCCTCGGTCTTTGGCTCTCATTTCTCAAGGGGACTCTTAAGACCACGAGTCTGCGTCAGACGCTAGATCGCCAGACAGGGATGTACCGGATCACTCAATTGCTAAAACCGGATCAGGCCGTGGACCTCGTCTCGAAGTGCTGTGCACCCCAGGAGAGTGGGAGGGGTGGATGCCTCCGTGCCATCCTCTGGGATTTGGCACCCGGGGAGCCGTTCACAACCCTTCCAATGGCGAAGATCTCCCTCGACAAACTTCCTCCTGACCGAATTCCCCTGATTTGCCGCGAACTGTGTAATCTCGTGGTCGCGGCGGCCCGTCCCATTGCGAAAGGAAATCTCCCCAAGAAGGATTAGGGGGGGGCAGGTATTAAGGCCCTAACTACTCATAGCCGTCACGCCATGCCTGCCCCCGAAGCAACAAGGCTCTACAGGGGTTCGAGTGTTCTACCAATCACTTCCCCTCCCATCTCGGATGGGGGAGTGGCTGTGCGAGGAAGTGAGGTTCTGGCAGTGGGTAGCTGGAAAGATCTTATCTCGGAGCATCGCGGCGCCATTCAGGAAGACCTCGGTGAGGTGATCCTAATGCCCGGGCTGATCAATGCCCATTGTCATCTTGACTACACGATGATGAGGGGAGCGCTCTTTGGGGGAGGCTCGTTTGCCGAATGGATTCAAAGACTGAACTCCATGCGTCGTTCGCTGGATCAGAAAGATTATTTAGATGCCATTGCTACGGGACTGAAGGAACTGCGTCAGTGGGGTTGCTCCACGGTCTTCAATATCGAGTCTTTCCCTGAATTGGTCCCTTTTCTTCCGGAACCTCCGATCAGGGTCTGGTGGTTCCTTGAGGTGATGGATGTGAGGAGTCGCCTTCATTCCGCCGAGGCCATGGCCGGGGCCATTTATTTCTTCGAGAAGGCGGGTGAGGGGGCAGGAGGATTTGGGATCTCTCCCCATGCCCCTTATACGGTATCGCGCGATCTCTACGATCTCTCCTCAACGTACGCCCGCAAATACCATCTACCACTCTGCACTCATCTGGCCGAGTCCGATGAGGAGATGAGCATGTTTGCGAAGGGGGAGGGGCTTCTTTATGAATTTTTGCGCTCCATTGGACGTTCCATGGATGATTGTCATGGTAAAACCCCGGTTCAGGCCGTCCTTGGGAGTGGACTTGTTCCCGAGGGATCGATCCTTGTTCATATGAATCATCTGGACGATGACGACCGGGAGTTCATGAAACAAACCTCCGGGCGCTTTCATGTGGTGCATTGCCCAAGGACCCATTCCTTTTTCGAGCGCCCTCCCTTCGATCTGAACTTCTTCCAGGAAAACGGCATTCCTCTTCTCTTGGGAACAGACAGTCTAGCCAGCAATCAGGACCTTAATATGTTTGCCGAGATGAGGGCATTGTCAGATGCCTTTCCCAATCTTGATCCCGATAAAATTCTACCCATGGTAACGACAGCTCCCGCCGCAGCGGTCGGTCGTTCCGGAAGGTTGGGGGAGCTTTCTCCAGGGGCTCTTGCTGATTTCATTGCTATTCCCGATCCGGCACCGCGTGCTGGACTCCTTGGAGTTGCTGAACGGGTGCTCGCCAACAGGACTCCTCCGAAGGTATGGATCTCAGGTCTATCATGAATGGATTTCGATCACTTCCTTCTTGGATTGCCCCGAGGCCTTGGTTTTCAAGGCTTCTGCTAATTCTTGTGCTTCTCATCGTGGCATCGACCTACGTTCAGGTACTTGGTTATCACTTTCTCCCATTCTGGGACGATGACACCAACATCCACAGGAACCCTCTCTATGCACCGCTTTCGTGGGGAAGTGTCATCACTTTTTGGAAGGCTCCGTTCCAGCAACTCTATATCCCCGTCACCTATTCTGTTTGGGCCGGACTTGTCGCTCTGTCGCGCATCGTGGCCGGGACAAGCATCAGTTTCGGGCCGATCAATGCAGCTCTCTTTCACGGAACAAATCTGATCATTCATCTCCTCTCCACAGGAATGGTGTATCTCATTCTTCGAAGAATGTTGGGAGCGCGCTTTTCCACTGCATCCACCGATTCGATTTACTCATCACGGGTTCTTTTGGCTTCGGCAGCAGGAGCGCTTGCCTTCGGACTTCACCCGATTCAGGTCGAAACTGTTGCTTGGGTTTCGGGATTGCGTGACCTTCTTGGAGGGGCATTTTCCCTCGCTGCGCTCACTCTTTTCCTTTCATGGATCGATCATCCCGGAAGGGATGCCCGACAGGTCTTCCGCTACCTTGCAGCAACCCTTCTTATACTGCTGGCCTTCGGTTCCAAGCCAGGGAGTGTCGTTACGCCCGCACTGGCGCTGCTCTGTGGTGCATGGTTGTTGCGGGTCAGGGGGCGCTCTCTCAAGCCACTGCTCTGGCTGATTCCCTGGTTTATCGTGGCGGTGCTGGAGGTAATGATGACATCCAAGGCTCAGCCCGCGGCAGAACTCGCCCGTTCTCTCGTGCCATTGTGGGCCAGGCCCCTTGTGGCGGGAGATGCGATTGCTTTTTACCTCTGGAAACTTCTTTGGCCTGCTTATCCCTGGGGTCTCTGTGCCGATTATGGGCGGTCCCCAAACGCACTCTTGGCAGCTGGTGTCCTTTACTGGAGTTGGCTGATTCCAACACTCCTATGTGCCCTTCTGGCATTCTTCAAAAAACTTCGCCCTTACCTTCTTCCTGCCGCGCTGATGGTCATCGGCGTCCTTCCCACCTTGGGACTGATTCCCTTCAACTTTCAAGTCGTCTCCACGGTGAGCGACCGATATCTCTACCTCGGCATGCTGGGCCCGGCATTGGCCTTCGCCATGGTGATCTCCAAGACGCGTCCGCCAACTGCCATTCTACTCGTGGTTGTTTTTCTTCCCTTTTGGACAGTCCTGTCATTGCTCCAGATGCCGCAATGGGCTGCTGGTGAATTTTTCTTCCCCGCAACGCTTACCCGCAATCCGACAAGTTGGAAGTCCCGACATAATTATGCCTGCACACTTGATGCCCAGGGAAAACTTCCCGAGGCCCTGAAGGAATTCATGGAGGCCATTCGCCTGCGTCCCTCAAATGCCGAGGCCTACAATGACATGGCCCTAACGTTGTTAAAAATGGGACGCCGTCAGGAAGCGATCCAAGAGTTTCAACAATCCCTTCAGGTGAGAGCGACGACCGGAGCTGCTCGTAATCTCGCTGCAGCACTACTGATGAGTGGAGAGCCCACAAAGGCTGCCCAGGTTTACCGTCTTGCGATGCAGATCGATCCGGGTGACTTGCAGGATCAACGTGCCCTGGCTTGGCTTCTTGCCACCTATCCCGATGCAGGCATCCGCAACGGGCAGGAAGCAGTGACTCTTTCCCGGCAGATCGTGGAAGCAACGAACGGACAGGTTCCCCTCTTCCTCCTGACCTATGCTGCTGCCTTGGCGGAATCTGGTAGTTTTGATGAGGCATCGCAGGTTGCCACGATGGCCGCGGGCACCTACCAGCGTTCGGGAGATCCCTCGATGGCGCAGATGATTCAGACAAGGGTGCTCCCTGCTCTGGGAGCACACCAACCGATCCGGGATAACCCTCCTTCGCCGTGAACGGTAGTGGCAGGAGAGGATCTTCTTGCACTCGGAAGCAGTTGCAGTAACCCTCCGCCACCATGACTCCACGATCACGCTCCAACAACAGGGCTTCCGACAAGCTCAGGGAAATCACCTTTCAGACCGGTATTGCTCCACAAGCATCAGGCTCCGTACTGATTTCCTTCGGTCGCACACAGGTTCTCTGTGCCGCCAGCATTGAAGAGGGTGTGCCCCGTTGGATGAAAGAACAAGGCGTCACGGGCGGATGGCTCACCGCAGAGTATTCGATGCTTCCCTATTCCACTGCTCCACGTAAGCAACGCGATAGCTCACGTGGAAAGGTTGACGGACGCTCCACGGAGATCCAGAGACTGATTGGACGATCTCTTCGTGCAGGTATCGATCTGGAAGGGTTGGGCTCAAGAACCCTCTGGGTCGACTGCGATGTTCTTCAGGCCGATGGGGGAACCCGCACGGCATCCATCACCGGTGCCAGTGTTGCCATAGCCCTCGCCTGCAACAAACTGGTGAAGGAGGGAAAAATCGCCAAGAGCCCTGTGTCGCGACAGATCGCCGCAGTGAGTGTCGGCGTCGTTGGTTCCGAGGTTCTTCTTGATCTGGATTATCCTGAGGATCGAGATGCCGAGGTCGACCTCAACCTTGTGATGACCGGAAATCTCGAGTTCATCGAGCTGCAGGCCTCGGGTGAGGAGAATGTCTTTGGTGATGCACAACTGGCCACGATGCTCGATTATGGCCGTCGAGGCATCTCTGAATTAGTCGCCCGACAGCAGGAAATTCTCACTTTGGGATAAAAATCGCCTCAAAAATCCTTGACCCCGAGGGCTACAACTGACCATATCAACAACTCAACAAATTTCATTATGTCTAGAAAGTGCTCCATTACCGGTTCGCGTCCTGTACGCGGTTCTAAAATTCACCGCAGAGGTCTCGCCAAGAAAAAAGGTGGTATCGGTATGCACGTCACGGCTGTGACTCCCCGTTATTTCACTCCGAACCTTCGCACCAAGCGCATCTGGGTTCCTGAGCTCAAGAAGTTCGTGACAGTCAAAGTCACGGCTCGCGCCCTGAAAACCATTTCTAAGAATGGTGCTCACTCCACGCTTTCGAAAGCCGGTCTGATCTAACCAATCACCTTAGAACAACCCCCAACCAACCAAAGGACCCTAATACCATGTCATTCAGCGTCGTCAGCAAGAAAAGCGGCAAAACCTATTTCCTTCATCAGCGCCTCCAGGAACTTCGTGGCGGTCAGAAAGTAACTCTTTACTACTTCGGTGGTGAGCCCAAGGAGGGAGCGATCGATGCGCTTCCTGCAGGTTATGAAATCTCCGAGAATGAGCGCACTGGTCTTCCTCTTCTGAAGAAGAAGAAATAAGCTTTTCCAAAATTTCCTCCCCGAGGATACGGGTGCCGAAGAAATTCGGCGCCCGTTTTTTTGTTTATGGCCAAGAGAGGAGGGGGTTTGACCCTGAACCTGTAAGTGTTTAAAAAGATAGGATGAGTATAGACAGCAATTACGCGCATCCCGATGCACTGGTCACAACCTCCTGGATGGCCGACCATCTGAAAGATGCTGATATTCGTATCATCGAGAGCAATGAGGATGTCCTCCTTTATGATGTGGGGCACCTTCCCGGAGCCGTTCATATCGATTGGCAGCGCGATCTGCAGGATCATACGGTTCGCGATTACATCCAGCCCGAGGCGTTTGCAGCTCTCTGCTCGAAGAATGGTATCACTCCGGAAACAACCTGCATTTTTTACGGAGACAAATCGAATTGGTGGTCCTGTTACGCCCTCTGGGTCTTCCGCCTCTTCGGCCACGAGAAGGTCAAGATTATGGATGGTGGACGTGACAAGTGGATTGAAGAGGGCAGACCTCTCACGCGTGAGGTTCCTCATTATCAGGAGACAGCCTATCCGGTTCCTACATCGAGGCGTGATGGCGAAATCCGAGCTTTCTATGATGATGCTCTTGCCCAGAGCCGTGCCAATCTTCCGCTGATCGACGTCCGTTCACCAGGTGAGTTCAAGGGACTTGTGACTCACATGCCAGAGTATCCCCAGGAGGGGGTGCTTCGCGGTGGTCATATCCCGGGAGCTCACAGCATCCCGTGGAAGCAGGCCGTGAATGCCGACGCCACCTTCAAGAGTGCCGAGGATCTCCGCAAGATCTATGAAACCGACCTTGGTCTCAAACCTGACGACCGGATCATCGCGTATTGCAGAATTGGAGAGCGCTCAAGTCACACATGGTTTGTGCTAAACTATCTCTTGGGATTTGATCATGTACGTAACTACGATGGCTCCTGGACCGAGTGGGGCAATCGTGTCGGTGCCCCGATCGAAAAGTCGATCTAGCCTCCTGGCGAATGTCCTATCCCGCTAAGCTTTCCGCGATCATCGAGCTTTTTTCGGGTCTTCCTGACCCGGAAAAACGTGAGACCCTGATTGCCTACGCTGATCAAGCAAAGTCTCAGGAACCCAGAGAGGGGGAGTCGTTTGATCTCGAGGATGTGCGCAAGGATGAAGAATGTACGGATACGGTGGCCATCTTTCTCCGTCTTGATCAACAGGGAGGTGCTCACTTTAGGATTTCACTGGGCCCGCAGGTCCAGACTCTGACCCGTGCCATGAGTTCGATCCTTTGCAAGGGGCTGGAGGGGGTTTCCCCTGCGGAGATCCTTGAAATCCCAGCGGATTTTGTTCCGAAGATCGTCGGGGCGGAGCTTGTCCGCCTTAGAAGCCAGACCGTCTATTATCTCCTCACTCGCATCAAGAGTGTCTCCAAAGTCTGGTTGCAGCGCCAACGCACCGCGTCTCTAGACAACGGTTAACCACCTTGCGTGTCAAAGGTGCCACGGTGTTTTCTTTTCAAGCCTGACGGGATAGGAGATTTCTTCCTGGCCTCAGGAGTGGTGCGGCTGTTGGCTCGCGAGTTTGGTGAGGAGAATCTGACGCTCGTGGTACTGCCGATGATGGAGCCGGTAGTGAGAGGGCAGTTTCCGAAGGCGGAGGTGGTGATCCTCCCCATCAGGAAGCAAAGGGTCATATTGAATGTCTTTGTTGCCAATTGTCTTCGTTGCTTCCCGTCATGGATCAAACTCCTGGGAACAAGAGTCGATACTGCGATCTCCCTACGTCACATGAGGGATTATCTGCAGAGTTTTCTTTTCTACAGTGTGCGGTCCAAGAGCAGATTTCTTGCATCGAATCTCCTTTTAGGAAATGGACGCAGGGTGCGTCGGTGGACGGAGCACTCCATGGTCACTCTTTTTTCCGCGGAGATAACGGAGTATCCCGAGGGAGGTGTCGGCATCCCTAGTGAGATCGAAGCGAACAGGCTGCTAGTCTCGGCAGCCCTTCATCGAAATATCGATCCCTCTGAGATTTGGCCCGAACTGAAAGCCGTCGAGCCCCCCCCGATCGACTCGCCGTACTTTGTCTGTGCTCCTTTCTCCAGCGACATTTGGAAGAATTTTCCTGAACATCGATGGATCAAACTTTTTGAGTTGCTGGATGCCCAAGGTCGGCTGCCGAATCTTGTCCTGACTGGATCCCCAGATCAACGCCCCGCTTTGGAAAGCTTTGGTACCATGATTCGACAGGCTCTACCCGGAGCTCAGGCAACAGTCACAATTCTGATTCCCAAGGACCTGCAGCGGTTCCTAGACCTTCTGGCTGGCGCTGAGTGTGTGTTTACGGTTGATACGGCTGCTGCTCATGGAGCGACCGCCCTCGATCGTCGTACATTGATTCTCTTTTCCGGTCTTCATCAGGGGATGTTTGCTCCATGGACAAGGAGTCAGCGTCAGTGCTGGGTTCTTCCCAAGAAATCCTCCGGAAATGAGCAATGGCATGAGGCCCATCTGACCTCAGAAATCATGGCAAGCATTGAAGAGATTCTTGCAGCTCCTTGAGCAAGGCTCCGTTTTACACTCTTCGAGATGTTTTTTGATTGCAGTTGGGGGGTAGTCGGTGTTTGATTTTCAGCCCATTGATCCAGCGTAGCTCAGTGGTAGAGCGGTCGGCTGTTAACCGATTGGTCGTAGGTTCGAATCCTACCGCTGGAGCCATTTTTCCCTTTCCATGAAAACCCACTACATCGACGAGGCCGCCAAGGCGGTTCCAAACAAGCAGCAGCTCATCAATATGGTTAGCAAGCGCCTGCGTGAACTCTCTGCCGGAAGTCGCCCCATGGTTGAAGTGGATCTTCAGATGGGACTCGCTGACATTGCTCTTGCTGAAATTGCAGCAGGAAAGCTCTCTCAAGAGTTTGCTTTGGATACTGATTCCGTTCAGGCAGCCTAAAG
>DAISZK010000070.1:0-9467 GCA_036824855.1 Chthoniobacterales bacterium
GCTCTAGCCCTGCATCTCTTCCAATTCCATGCCCTTGGTCTCCCGAACAGAACGAACCACGAACAGGATCGAAACAAAGGCAAAGAAAGCATAGAGACCGTAAGCCCCTCCGAGACCGACTCCGGCCAGAAGGATGGGGAAGGTCATGGTGATTCCGAAGTTGGCAAGCCACTGGGTCAGTCCACTCACGGAGAGTGCCGAGCCACGGATCTGATTCGGGAACATCTCCCCAAGCATCACCCACATGACAGGTCCCCAAGAGATGCCAAAAAAGAAAACATACGCATTAGCGGCAAGCAGGGCGTACAAACCAAACGAGGGACTGAGCTTCAGATTGCCCGCCTCGGTTGGTGAAGTTCCGAAGACGTAGGCCAAAACGCCAAGCGTGACGGCCATTCCGATTGATCCAGCGATCAGGAGCGGCTTACGACCAAGTTTGTCGATCAGTGAAATGGCGATCAATGTGGAGGCGATGTTCACGGCGCCACTAATGACATTCTGCATGAGAGCATTGGCCTCGGTGAAACCGGCGGCCCTCCAGAGCACTTCACCGTAGTAGAAGACGACATTAATGCCCACAAGCTGCTGGAAAGCGGCAAGTCCGATCCCAATCCAGAGAACAGGGAAGATCTTCCCCGTGGACTTGTCGAAGAGATCGGAAAGACGTGGTTCATGATCTTTCAGCAGGGTGTCTCGGATCTCAACAACCTTAGACTCCGCCTCCCCTGCACCAAGCAGGCGAGTGAGAACAGAGTTCGCCTCAGCATCACGTCCGGCGGCCACAAGATAACGCGGTGATTCAGGAATCAGGAAGAGTGAGACTAAGAAAATGACAGCAGGCACCATGCCGACCCAGAACATCCACTGCCATCCTTGGAAACCAAGCCAGAAATGACCGGTCGCTCCATGCGCACCGAGAGCGATGAGGTAATTGCTGAGGAATGCCGCAAAGAGTCCCAAGACAATGGCAAGTTGCTGGAGGGAGGAGAGACGGCCACGGATCGCTGCGGGAGCAATCTCACTAATGTAGGCGGGGCAGAGCACGCTGGCGGCTCCGATGGCGAAACCGCCGAGCAGACGGAATGCGATGAATTCAAAAGAAGAGGTAGAGATACCGGATCCCCAGGCACTGATGGTGAAGAGCAAGGCGGTGACGATCATCACATTCCTGCGTCCGAACTTATCAGCAAGACTACCCGCCAGGAAGGCACCACCCGCACATCCAAGCAGCATCGAAGCGACGTTGAAGCCCGAAGCAGCCGCAGAGGAGTGAAAGGCTTCTTTCAGCGCCGCAACAGTGCCATTGATGACACCGCTGTCAAAACCGAAGAGAAATCCTCCGATCGCAGCGATGGCACTGATGAGGATAATGAAGAAGGTGTTGTGACGTTCGTGGGGAGTGTGGGTCATGGGATTATTGGAGATAATACAAGCAGTATGCACAACGGATGTTTCCCTTCACAAGGGAAACTCTGGCGTCTTTCGATAAGAACCCCGCTATTTATTTATCGAGAAGCGATAAATAATCGTGTTCTTGTAGGTCTCTCCTGGCCTCAACACGGTCGAGGGAAAGTTCTTATGATTCGGTGAATCTGGAAAATGTTGAGGCTCAAAACAAAAGCCGTTACGGAAGTTATAGACCTTGCCCCCTTTGCCGATGATTGTGCCGTCAAGGAAGTTACCCGAGTAGAACTGGACTCCGGGTTCCGTGGAGATCACCTCCATGACGCGACCGCTCTTCGGTTCCTCGACCTTGGCGAGCATGCCGAGATGACCTGGGAGTTTGTCGGCCACCCAGTTGTGGTCATAACCCTTCCCGTTTTTGAGTTGCTCATCCTTATCGTTGATATGTGCGCCGATCGCGATGGGCTTGCGGAAGTCGAAAGGAGTACCCTTCACCGCGGCCAGCTTGCCGGTTGGAATCAGAACCTTGTCAACAGGGGTATACTTGTTGGCGTGAATGGTCACGAGATGATCCAGAACATCTCCACTCCCCTGCCCGGCCAAGTTAAAGTAACTGTGATGAGTGAGGTTCACAATAGTCGCCTTATCGGTCTTTGCACGGTAGACGATCTTGAGTTCGTTCCTATTGGTCAGGGTATAGCTGGCAGTAACTGATAGCTTGCCGGGATATCCCTCCTCCCCATCCTGGCTGACATACGTCAGCTTGAGCGAGGGCCCCTGCTTTGTTTCGATCGGAGTGGCATTCCAAATAACTTTTTCAAACCCCTTGAGTCCACCGTGTAGCGCCTGTCCGTTATTGTTACGGGCAAGATGATAGATTTTTCGGTCGAGGGTGAACTCGCCATTGGCGATCCGGTTACCGTAACGACCGATCAAAGCGCCGAAGTAAGGGCCCGGCTTTTCGTATTCAGCCAGTGTTTTGAATCCCAGAACCACATCATCACATTTTCCTTTGCGATCGGGAACCTTCAGCGAGGTCACAATCCCCCCGTAGTTAATAATGGACACAGAGGCTCCCTGATCATTGCGCAGGGTATACTGTGTAACTTTTTCTCCCGCGGAGGTGGTTCCAAATGGTTTGGTCGAGATAGTGGAGGAGGCTGCGTGTGTCATTGGGGGAAGTGTCATCATAAAGAGCGCAAAGGGGAGTGCTTTTTTCATCGAGAAGTAGTGAAGTTGTTTTGAAGAAAAACAGGCCTCTTGGCAAGGTGGACTCCATGCACCGACCACTCCTCCTGCTATTTCTTATGCTGCCAATCGGCGGCACGTGGGCTCAAACCGCAGCGGTGATCTCCTCATCACCCGACGGGAATTTCCAGCTTCGGAGACAGCAGGGTGAAGCGAGCGATCTGGGTGAAGCGCGCAAAGTTCTCTCTCTTTATGACAAAGGTGGGAAGGTCCTGTACCAGTGGACCAGCGGCCTCGGCACAACCTCGGCACTCTGGAGTCCCGACGGACGCTTCGTAGCGATCAATGATATGCCTGGAGAAAAGGGTGACTTTCTGAGGATCTTTGCGCTCGACCCTGCCACCGTGGCAGTCACACCAGTCAGGGATCCGGATGGGAAAAAACTTCGCCAAGAAGTTGAAACCAGACACGGAAGCTTCCTTAGTAAAGTGGATGCGGTAACACTGCGTGCATCCGAATGGAAGGAGGGCAAGCTCTGGTGCCTTCTGACAGGTACCTTCAGTCCTAAAAGGCAATCCTCGGTCCATATCCCGTTTCACCACCTCTGGGTGCTGAAACTTGATGGAAACAATGCACCTATTCTGCAGGAGGAATGGACCCTTACCGACCCCCAGGAGAAGGCCTACAGAGAGAGTAACCGATAATGCCGATCGCTCAGTGGGAGAAGCTTTCTAGAAAGGGATGTCGTCCTCTTCAATCGGAGGCTGTGGGGCCGTATTCCGCCCACTGCTGAAGCCACCTCCACCCGACGAGGGAGCCTCGCGACGAGCAGAGGGACGATCGGAATACTCCTCATCTCCTCCGCCGGAACCGCCAGCACTCGCTCCACCGGGACGGCGGTCGAGAAGTTGATAGTTTTCACCCACAACGCGGAGCTTGCTGCGCTTCTGACCCGAGGCCTTGTCTTCCCAGCTGTCAAGCTGCAGGCGACCCTCGACATAAACGGAACGGCCTTTCTTGCAATACTCCGCGGCGGTCTCCGCAGTACGTCCCCAGAGCGTCACATCAATGTATGTCGTCTCCTCGCGGCGCTCTCCACCCTCGGGAGTGAAGGTGCGATTCACGGCAATGCCGATATCGACCACGGCGCTTCCCTTCGGGGTGTACTTGATTTCGGGATCACGGGTGACATTCCCGATAATCATCACTTTGTTGAGATTGGCCATGGTAGGAGGGGTTGAGGTTTTAGGGTATTAGGCGCTCGGTGATTGGGTGAGACAGTCTTCTTGGGAATGCTCTTATAGGCTAGAGCCTAAACCGCTACAGCCTGATCAGGCCTTCTTGCGAGCAGCCTTGCGAGCCTTACCCGAGGGCTTGGCAACGCCCTTGCGGAGATAGTTCTGAAGAACGACCTCCTCGTCCAAAGTCAGCTTGGTGCGGATCTTGGCAATGGCCGAGGGCTCGGCAGAGACGATGTAGTTCACGAAATAAGCACTCTTGAGCTTGTCGTGAGGATAGGCGAACTCCCGGCGCTCGAGGCGCTGGACCTGCTCGACCTGTGCACCCTCTGCGGCGAGAGCCTTCTCAAGGCGCTCGATCAGATCCTTGTTGGTTTCTTCTTTGCCGGCGGAATTGAGAGCAAGGAGGATTTCGTATCGGTTTTTCATGGTTGGATTGCGGTGTTGTCTTGTGGTTTTAAGATTTATCAGAGTTCGCTGCGGCGTTGTAAAGATTCATTGCTGGAATCATTCCTTCACGCGCGGTGCAGAGGACGGCATCTGCTGCGCGTGCGATTGCCTCCTCGGAGGTATTCTTTTCCTCGGGACTGAATCGGGAGAGAACATGAGAGGAGAGATCCCTGCCATCAGTAGCTTGACCCACTCCCACACGCAAGCGGGGCACCTGCTCGGTGGCAAAATGCATCAGGACAGATTCGAGTCCCTTTTGTCCGCCAGAGCCCCCCTCGGTTCGTAGTCGCAGGGTACCCAACGGCAAGGCCACGTCATCGAGCACAACAAGGGTGGCTGTCGATGGGATCCGGTGAAATCTCGCATACTCCCCGACCGAGTCCCCACTGAGGTTCATGAAGGTCGTCGGCTTCAGGAGGACAAGTTCGCCACCGGTGCCGAGAGTGACCCTGGCGATGTAGGCATCCCATTTAGCCTCCTTGGAGAAGGGAACGCGGTACTGCGAAGCGATCCGATCAAGCACGGCGAACCCAACATTGTGTCGGGTTCCCTCGTACTCGCGGCCTGGATTGCCTAGACCAGCGACCAGGCGAATGCCCTGGGCTGTGGAATCCGACATGAAACGGGTGCTGTCCGAGCGACTGCCGGACTACTTCTTGGCAGCCTCGGCGCCCTCGACGGGCTTCTTCTCCTTGATGACCTCAGGAGCCTTTTGAGGCTCGGCACCAGCAGCAGGAGTAACCTCGGTCTTAGGCTCAGCAACGATGAAGACCGTGAGATCTGCATCGGAGGTCGCCTTGACACCCTCGGGAAGGATGAGGTCACGGACGTGAATGGACTGATTGAGACCAAGGGCGCTGACATCAACACGGATGATCTCAGGAAGGTCCTTGGGAAGACATTCGATGGCAAGGGAGCGAAGGCTGTGCTCAAGAAGACCACCATAGTTCTTAACGCCATCTGCCTCACCCGTGGGCTCGACGGGAACTTCAGTGTGAAGAACCTCATCCATCGCGACTTCAAGGAAGTCAACGTGAAGGATCTCACCGCGCACGGGATGATGCTGAACCTCCTGGATCAGCGAGAGCTTCGTGGCACCGGCGATGTCGAGTTCCACGAGGATGTTCTCACCGACGGCGTGCGCAAGGAGGGCGGAGATTTCACGCTGGTTGATCTCAAGATTGCTTGGCTGATCCTTGTGACCGTAGACAACGGCCGGAACGGCACCACGGGTGCGAAGCTGCTTGACGGAATTACGGCCGACGTCAGTGCGGGGCCGTGCGGAAAGTTTGACCTGTTTTGCCATGGGATTACGAAGTTGAGACGGATGTTGCTGGGATGCCTGTTACGTTATTGCTTGAGTCGGAACAGCGAGCTGACCGACTCGCCTTGGTGGATGCGTCGGATCCCCTCGCCGAGCAATTCGGCTATGGAAAGAACCCGAACGCGATCCCCCGATCCTTGTCGGACGGGGACGCTGTCGGTGGTGATGAGTTCCTTGATTTCGGAACCCTCCAACCGCTGAACAGCTAAATCTGTCAGCACAGCGTGCGAGACGCCAGCATAAATATCACCGACCCCGCGGGACCGGAGGATTTTGGCGGCACTGGTCAGGGTGCCGGCGGTCTCTGTGATGTCGTCGATAATCAGGACATTCTTCCCTTCGACGTCGCCAATGATGTGCAGGGCGTCCACTTCTGTGGCGGTGCGGCGGCGCTTGACCACAATGGCGAGACCGGCATCCAAGGCCTCGGCGTAGGAACTGGCCATCTTCACACCCCCGACATCGGGAGCCACGACCACCAAATTGTCGATTTTCTTCTTCCGGATGTACTCCACCATCACAGGCATGGCGTAGAGGTGGTCCACCGGAATATCGAAGAATCCCTGCAACTGCTGGGCGTGAAGATCCATCGTCAGGACGCGATTCACACCGGCAGCCACCAGGATATTTGCAACGAGTTTGGCGGTGATGGGCACGCGGGGCTGATCCTTGCGGTCCTGGCGGGCGTACCCGAAGAAAGGAATGACTGCGGTGATACGGTTGGCGCTGGCTCGGCGGACGGCATCCACCATGATGAGCAATTCCATGATGTTCTGGTTGCTCGGCGGGCAGGTCGGCTGGACAATGAAAACATCGCGTCCCCGGACATTGTCGTTGATCTTGACGAATGTCTCTCCGTCAGGGAAGGAACTGACCGTCGCGTCCCCTAACGGTTGTCCAAGATAGGCGGCGATGTCGCGTGCTAGTTGGAGATGGGCGGATCCGCTGAAAATCCGGAGTTCGGGTAAGCCATTCATGAGAGATACATAGGTTACATTCCTGTCACCGTTGGGCGCACGACTGAAATCTGCTACGGGGAAGATTTTTTCCATTCTTCCTGATTCTTGTTTTATTCAACCTCTTTGGCACCCATTCTCACATCATGACTCCCCTCCTTCACTCGGGCCTGCTCATCCTCTGCTCACTGATTACGGCGGCCATCCTGACGCGCATCGCCTTTGCCCTTACGGACAAGATCGCCCAAGCACCATTGCTCGATGTGTTCGTAAGCCTCTACACATGGGTTCCCTGGGTCGTCGGAGCCTTGCTCGATGGTTGGAAGGGAGTGGCTGGTTCAGTGATCGCACAGTTGGTGTTTCTCCACCTTTTTTGCATCATTCACCGCTTCCTAAGAGGCCTGGGGAAAAAGAAGGGCCGTACTCTCACGGATGCCCAGGGACGAGTATTGGGCCCCTTGCGCAATCAACTCTGCCTGATGGTTCAGACGCCGGCGATCCTCGTCTTCGCTCAGGTCAGGCTTGCAGAGATCCTGCTTTACCCGGCCATTGCATGGCTCGGAAAGCTTCCCACCTACCGCTCCTCCGAATGGGTCAACCTCTCCCGTCACAAATATGAGGGACTGATCGGCTATGACCTGCTCTGGTGCTGGTACTGCGACTGGATGACGGGCATCTGGGCACTGGGAAGCGAAATGCTTCGCAATATCGAGTCGTTCTGGTGCCCGATCCGTTTCCGCTCGGATGTGAAAAACACCAACATAGCAACCGACTTTCCTGATGTCTCCAAATGGGTGCCGGCCGACGGCACGATGGAGGATGCCGTGAGGGCGTTCGAGGACCACTACGACGGAAAGAGGAAAAACTCTTGGTGGGGGCATCCCGACAGGGGAACAACGGACAAGGGTTCTTGATCTTCCGTCGGATAGAACCGAGTCCCAACTACAGGGCACTTCGCTTTCAAAGCGATACCGGGCGCTGGGAGCTAGGACTCTCCCCCTATCAGCACGGAATACGAATCAGGATGGGACTGGCGGGAAGGCCGCCCTCGCTCATGGATTTCTGCCTAGGCCATGAAAAAAACCTCTATTCTCCGACTCTGCTCGCGATCATGGAGTTGCTGGGATCACTTCCAGAATCAGCCTCCGCGGATGAAATCGATGCACTATTTCCATGGGCAGGCACTCGACCCGATCCGACATTTCATTTGGCACTCCTGCTGACTCACCGAATTAGCCAGCCAGCGCTGGAAAATAAAAATTGGTGGACCGGGAAGGACTCGAACCTTCAACCAATTGATTAAGAGTCAACTGCTCTACCATTGAGCTACCGATCCATGGACCTGTAAAAACAGGAAGGTTAGGTTTAGCCCAACACGTCCTTCCTGCAAAACGAAAAGTTTGAAAAAGTTTTCCCCTGCAAACAGAAAAGCCGCTTTGTTTCGTCACCTCTTTTCGCTTGCCGGCACATAGTGTCGCCGCATTACTGGATGACTGAATGGATACCAACACACTGGCCGCTGAACATCTGATGAATCCGCTGGAGGAGCGGATCGGTTATAAGTTCCGCAACTCCCTCCTTCTTGCCGAGGCTCTGACCCATTCAAGCATTTCGCTCGAGAGAAAGGATTACCCCTTCGACAACCAGCGCCTTGAGTTCCTTGGCGACGCCGTGCTCCAACTGGTGATCACTGAGGAGCTTTTTTTGCGTTTTCCGGATTTCACGGAGGGTCAGCTCACAAAGATCCGCACGAGACTTGTCTCCAGAACGGCGCTGAAAGAACATGCCCGTCAGCTCAGGCTCGGCGAGCACCTGATGATGGGGCGGGGAGAGGAGGCCAGCGGCGGACGAGATCGGGCCTCGACCCTCGGGGATTCTTTTGAGGCTCTTGTCGGGGGAATCTATCTCGATGGCGGTCTTAGGGCAGCCAAGCAATTCATCCTCAAAGTCGCCGCGGAAAACCTGGCAACCGTTGCCGCCGAACCCGAGGAGATCAATCCCAAGGGAAAGCTCCAGGAACTGCTCCAGGCGGTTGCCCCAAGCTCCCCTATCTACGAGTTGCTGGAGGAAAGTGGCCCGGAGCATCTCAAGCATTTCCGCTGCCAGGTTGTCTGGGAAGGAATGACCCTTGCCGAGGGATCAGGGCACAGCAAGAAGGAGGCGGAGGTCGCTGCGGCAAGCGCAGCCCTCGTGGCAGAACGCTGGCTCACGAAGACTACCTCGTAGATTTCGCGCAGAGGCGCAGAGAGGAAGAGAGAAATTTGGTGATGACAACCTTCATTCATTTGTGATTCGGCTGATGTGATCCTTTGCGGTTAATCCCTTTCTCCCCTCGCATTTCCCAGCGTCCTTTATCATTCTCACCCACATGGAACTTCAAAACTCCCTATCGATCAGCCTCCCTCTTCTAGCAATCCTGCTCGGAGTAGCTCTCGCGGGGACTCATCTTTTCGGGATCGTTGCCTCCGGCTTCCTGATCAAGGAGGCGCAGGCCTTTCCCCGCTCCCGCTTTTGGGGAACCCTCCTGCTCGCGATCGCCACTCTCTGGACTCTCGCCATCACGGCGACCACCGATCTGGGTGAATTCATCCCGATGAGAAATTTTCTTCTGCTGGGGTGTCTGGCGGGTGGCATCCTTCTCTGGAAATTCGTTCCCGATTTTCTCTCCTCCCGCTCGCTCGGCTTTTTACTCTTGCTGGCTACCCACCCAATTCTGGAAACAACGTTCCTACAGCATGGAGTTGCCAAGATCGCCTTGGCACTCCTCGCCTACGCCTGGGCACTTGCAGGACTCTTCCTTGTTGGAATGCCTTATCTCCACCGTGACATCATTGGATGGATCTGCGCCCAAAAATGGCGCTGGGATGCTGTCTGCTGGGCAGGAACAGCCTACGGACTCTTACTGAT
>DAISZK010000004.1:0-96964 GCA_036824855.1 Chthoniobacterales bacterium
GTGTCTCGGGTGTCTCCGGCTCGGGAAAAAGCTCGCTGGTCCGCGATGTCCTCTACCGCAATCTCACCTCGGCAGCCGCCGAAGAGGGCGAGGCTGCCGGGCGCTGCCGCTCGATCAAGGGGGGCGATGAACTTTCCGACGTGGTGATGGTTGATCAGTCGCCCCTCTCCCGCACACCCCGCTCCACCCCGGCCGTCTATCTCGGAGTCTTCGATTCGATCCGTGAACTCTTCGGCATGGAGGATGAGGCGATCGAGGCGGGGATGAGCCCCTCCGCATTCTCCTTCAACTCGGGACAAGGACGCTGTGACAGGTGCTCGGGCCTGGGATTTGAGAAGGTCGAAATGCAGTTCCTGAGCGACCTCTTCCTCCGCTGCCCGGAGTGTGAGGGAAAGCGCTATCAGGAGCGCGTGCTGGCGATCCGTCACCGCGGCAAGTCGATTCATGATGTGCTGGAGATGACGGCTCGGGAGGCGATTGCCTTCTTCAAGGGCGGATCGAAATCCGAGGCCATCTGTGCCCCGCTGCAACTCCTGGCCGACGTCGGCCTCGACTACCTGAAGCTCGGACAACCCCTTAATGTCCTGAGTGGGGGCGAATCCCAGCGACTGAAGCTTGCCGCTCGCCTTGCGGGTCATGAACCCGGAGGCGCTCTTCTCATTTTTGACGAGCCGACCACCGGCCTGCATATCGACGATATCGCGATTCTGCTGAAAGCCTTCGAGCGCCTTGTCTCGGAAGGAAACAGCATCATTGTCATTGAGCATAATCTGGATGTCATCAAGACCGCCGACTGGGTCATCGATATCGGTCCGGAGGCCGGCGACGAGGGTGGCAAGCTCGTGGTTAGCGGAACGCCCGAGGAGGTGGCATCCACCGAGGAATCCCATACCGGTCGCTATCTGCGCGAAGTCCTAGCCGGCAGACCTCCTCTCCGTCTTGAGAAGGGACTGGTTCGGCAACAGGAACCGCTTTCGAAGTCGATCCAGATCCACGGGGCGCGCGAGCACAACCTCAAGAATGTCTCCATCGATATCCCTCGCGATGAGATGATCGTCGTGACGGGGCTCAGTGGCAGCGGCAAGTCGACGCTTGCCTTCGATATCCTCTTCGCCGAAGGGCAACGCCGATTCCTCGACAGCATGTCGCCGTACGCCCGTCAGTTTGTCGAGCAACTCGAGAAACCCGATGTCGACCGGATCGAGGGACTGCCACCGAGTGTGGCGATCGAACAGCGAATCACCCGTGGTGGAGGCAAGTCGACTGTCGCCACGGTCACGGAGATCCACCAGTTCCTCCGACTTCTCTACTCCAAGCTGGGAACGCAACATTGCCCCGACTGCAATGTCGCGGTCCAGAAGAGCTCACTCACTGCCGTGGCCACGGAGCTTGAGACCATGGCGATGGATTCCTCCGTCCAGCTCTTTGCCAACCTGATCCGTGGACGCAAGGGATACCACACCGAGGTGGCACGCTGGGCGGGTGACCATGGATATTCCATGCTTCTCGTGGATGGAGAACTCGTCGCGGTGGATGAGTTCGAAGCGCTGGAGCGCTTCAAGGAGCACACCATCGATGTCCTGATCGGCACAATTGAGAAGGGCTCCAAGAAAGGAATCCTCGATCTGGCAAAACAGGCTCTTGAGATCGGTAAAGGCACTGCCAAGGCGCGCCCTGCTCCTTCTGTTCCTCAGGCTGAAAAATCATCCAAAGGGAAAAACGCCAAAGCCACCAAGACTGCCAAGGCAGCCAAACCGAAGGTGAGCAAGAAAATCGCTAAAGCCTCTTCCGAGGAATTCCGGATCCTTAGCTCCGAGATGAACTGCCCGGATTGCGGACGCTCCTTCGAGGAACTCGATCCCAGACTCTTCTCCTTCAACTCGCCTCATGGATGGTGCGAGCATTGCCGCGGATTTGGCGAGGTCTGGAGCGAGATTCCCAAGGCCCAGGACTTTGATTCCCAACTGGAGGCCGATCTCGCGGCCGAGAAGTCGTTTGAAAACCGGGAGGAGGGTGAGACCCGTCCCTGTCCGGTGTGCGGCGGAGACCGCCTCAATCCCGTGGCCTGTGCTGTCAGGATCCAGGGCGAGAGCATCGCCAGTTTCTCCGCCCGATCTGCCAACGACGCCCTGACCCTCTCCAAGGATTGGAACTTCAAGGGACGCGAGGAAATCGTGGCGCGCGACATCCTGCCCGAGATTCGTCAACGACTGGAGTTCCTCGGACGTGTCGGCCTCGACTACCTGCAACTCCACCGCTCGGCCAAGACCCTCAGCGGAGGAGAATCGCAGCGCATCCGTCTCGCAGCTCAGCTTGGATCGAATCTGCGCGGCGTCCTCTACGTTCTCGATGAACCGACCATCGGTCTCCACCCACGCGATAACACGCGACTCCTCGATGCCCTGGGTGAACTCGCTTCACAGGGGAATTCATTGATCATCGTCGAGCACGACGAGGAGACGATGCGCCGCGCTGACCGGATCATCGATCTCGGGCCCAAGGCTGGCAGCCATGGAGGGGAAATCGTTGCCTTCGGCACCATGGACGAGGTGATGGCGAGCGAACGCTCGGTTACTGGCAAATTCCTCCGAGAGCCCCCCGTTCACCCGTTACGCGGATCTCGTCGCCCGATGAAGGATCTCACTGCATGGCTAGAGCTCAAGGGTGCCAAACGCCACAACCTCCATAATGTCGACGTAAACTTCCCCCTTCAACGCCTGACGGCCATTAGTGGCATTAGTGGATCCGGCAAGAGCACCCTCCTTCGCGGCGTTCTCCTGCCAGCCGTGGAGGAATCATTGGTCCGCACGGGCCGTCGAAAGAAGAACGGCCCGCAGTATTGGAAATCGATCGATGGCGTCCAACACCTCTCGCAGGTGATCGAGGTCGATCAGTCGCCTATAGGCAAGACCTCCCGGTCCACACCGGCGACCTACCTGAAGATCTTCGACGCCATCCGCACTCTCTACGCCGGATTACCCGATGCCCGCATGCGCGGCTATACGGGAAGCCGCTTCTCCTTTAACAACCAAGGCGGACGCTGTGACTCCTGCGAGGGACAGGGAGTCATCAAGCTGGAGATGAACTTCCTCCCGACTTCCTACATGCCCTGCGAGGATTGCGGTGGCACCCGCTTTAATCGCCAGACCCTTGAGGTGAAGTACGATGGCAAGTCCATCGGCGATGTGCTCTCCATGACCGTTGAGCAGGCCGCGGAGTTCTTTGCAGCCCATCCCAAGATCCGCAAACCGCTGCAACTTCTTGTCGAGACGGGACTCGGCTACCTCAAACTCGGTCAGCCAAGCCCCACACTCAGCGGTGGCGAGGCCCAGCGCATCAAGCTTGTGACGCAACTGGCTCGCGGGGGTAGCACCACCGATCGCCCTCGTATGGCGAAACGTGGAGGCACACTCTACATCCTGGAAGAGCCGACGATCGGACTCCACGCTGCCGATGTGGAACTCCTCCAGACAGTCCTCCACCGACTTGTTGATGAGGGGCATACCGTGATTGTCGTGGAGCATCATCTCGATCTTGTGGCCGAAGCCGACTACATCATCGATGTCGGTCCAGAGGCAGGACAGCGTGGCGGAGAGATCGTCGCGATAGGAACCCCTGAGGAAGTGGCCAAGAGCAAGACCAGCAGGACTGCGCCGTTCCTCAAGGAAGTGCTTGGCAGAAAGAAATCTTAATCTTTTCCCGCAGAGGCGCGGAGGCGCAGAGTTACTGACTTGTTTGGCTTTAAGTTTTTAAAATCCCCCGCGTCTCTGCGCCTCCGCGCGAGTCTTTCTGTCTCTTGCTTTCCATTCTGCGAAAGCGTAAAGCTTCTACGTGACGGTGGACGACCGCTGGGAGCAATCCTGGAGGAAAGTCCGGACACCACACGGCAGCATACCGTGTAGAACACGCGGGAGGCTGGGGCGAAAGTCCCGGTCGACGGAGAGTGTCACAGAGAACAGACCGCCCCTGTCGAAAGATTGGGGTAAGGGTGAAAAGGCGGGGTAAGAGCCCACCGCCCCGAGGGCAACCAAGGGGGCACGAAAAACCCTATGCGGTGCAAGACAGAACAGGGGAAGAGGCCGCCGGCTTCGAGGCTTCGCCATCGGTGAAGCAGGACCCCGGGTAACGTCGCACCCGTCGCAAGACGGGCTGGGATCCAAGGTTCGCCTGGGATCCTTGAGAGAAATGGCCGTCCAAGCCGGGGTAACCCGGCCTGACAGAATCCGGCTTATAGCCGTCACACTGACGGGGGTGGTTCCAGAAAAGGAATCACCCCCGTTCCTTTTCCACCGCTTGACGCGTAATAACAATAGTGACAACATGAAGTCATGACTCTCTCCCTTAAAGTCCGGAAAATCGGGAACTCCCTCGGAGTCGTCTTGCCCAAGGAGGCCCTCTCCCATCTCCATGTGGAAGAGGGTGACACCCTGACGCTCACCGAGGCCCAGGATGGAGTCCGGCTCACTGCCGCTGACCCCACGTTCACCGAGACGATGGAGGTCTTCGAGTCCCTCAGCCGCCGCTACCGCAACGCCCTGCGGGAACTGGCCAAGTAGTTCTCTCCATGGAGCCACGCTGGATCAGTCGCGAGGTCTGCCTCGCGGTTCACGACATGCTTCTATCCCAATACGGGGGTTGCGCCGGACTGCGCGATGGGGGACTGCTCGACTCAGCCTTGGCACGCCCCCTCCAGATGCAGGCCTACGGATCCCCTTCCCTGCCCGAACTAGCCGCCGCTTATGCAACGGGGATCATCAAAAATCATCCCTTTCTGGACGGAAACAAAAGGACCGGCTTCATGATGGGATCCGGTTTTCTCGAACTGAATGGGTTGGAATTCGTTGCCTCGGAAACGGATGCCGTTATTAAGACACTGGCCCTCGCCGCAGGGGAACTCACGGAAGCAGCCTATGCCGAATGGCTCTCACAAAACAGCCATCCCAGGTCTAAAGCTTGAAGACTAATAGCCCTGAGACACGAAATTTAAAAACCACACCCATCAGTTGACTGGGCATTTTCGCTAGCAAACAATAACCAAAAACCGCTACCACCCTATGCGAGTGATACCTTCGACCCGATTGAAGTGTGTATAGCGTGAAAGGATGGGCAGGGCATGTTGGCGGCACTGGGCAGCAATCCAGAGATCATGCCAAGGGATGGGAAATCCTCCCGTTTTCAGTTCCTGACGGATCTCGGCGTAGTGGGTTGCCGTACCCTCATCCAGTGGCAGCACAGGGGACTTCGCTTTCCATCCCTTCTAGTTCCCGCTCGTACTCCACGCGGTGCAGTGAGGCAAGGATTCCGAAACGATATTCGCCGAGCACGATCGGAGAGAGATAAATCATCCCCGCCTGCTCCAGCACACCCCTGATTTCCGGCTCTCCGTCGATCTTCCGTAAAATTGCTGCGCGTATCCCCAAGTGGTACCCCCGACACTCACCGCATATTGCTGTACTCCACTATTCGTCGCGCACCCCACCGTGATCACCGTCATGTCCCCATTCAAATCCCGGATGTTCTGCACGTTCGGTGCACTAGGATTGCTAAACCCATTCCCCCCGTTAAACCTCACCGCTGGCAACCCGTTCACTCCATTGGTCACCATCACCGGCGCATTATTCGTGTTCGTCTGTGTCACACTAAAGTTCCCGGCCTGATCACTCCACCCTGTCACCACTCCACTCGTATTGGTCACCACTCCTACCCCAGCACTAAACCACCCCTTTAAGCCGCTCGTCGGTACCAACGGGTTGTTGCTCGCAAGCGCTTCATTGGTTGCCAACTGCGCCTGGTAGTTATCCGCCTGCTGCTTGTTGAGCTGGTACTTGGCGATTTCCGTCTGGACCGCAGCACTGTAGGACAGGGGCCAAGTCGCATACTGGTTGTACACCTTGTACTTGTCCCCAATGTACTGGTTCACCTGCGCCCACTCGTTGGTCGTGAGCTTGTGATTGTAGATCATCACCTCCGCTAGGTCTCCCCTCCACGGTGATCCTCCAGCAGACGTACCCAAGTAGAACCCGTCGATTATGTTGGTTAATCCAGAAACGCTTCCCTTCACCGTGGGTAATCCGTTGCGGTAAAATTGCACGCTCGTCAGGTTCGTATCCAACGTGAAGGCCTCCGCCGTCACCGTCCCAGCAATCGCAGGCACATTGGTGCCGTAGGCTGGAGAGCTATAATAACCGACCCCTCCGTCCATCTCCTGCTTGCCATTGAGATACCCCATCGATCTTCCGTAAAATTGCTGCGCGTATCCCCAAGTGGTACCCCCGACACTCACCGCATATTGCTGTACTCCACTATTCGTCGCGCACCCCACCGTGATCACCGTCATGTCCCCATTCAAATCCCGGATGTTCTGCACGTTCGGTGCACTAGGATTGCTAAACCCATTCCCCCCGTTAAACCTCACCGCTGGCAACCCGTTCACTCCATTGGTCACCATCACCGGCGCATTATTCGTGTTCGTCTGTGTCACACTAAAGTTCCCGGCCTGATCACTCCACCCTGTCACCACTCCACTCGTATTGGTCACCACTCCTACCCCAGCACTAAACCACCCCTTTAAGCCATTTGTAGGTACGGTGGCTGGAATCGGTTGGACGATTTCACTAAACGAGAGTGGATCGGCTGTGCCTGCAGTCACAGCGATTGTGTCGTTGCCCGCATTGGTATCCAAAAGATAAACTTGAGCAAGACCGTTGGAGGATGTCCGGAGCGAGATGCGGGAAGATAAAGTTGGTGAACCTGAATTGGTAGTACTTAATAATCCGGACCCAGCACTCACGGTAAAAGTGACTGGAGCATTAGATAGGGCACCTACTCCATTCACCTGAACAGTCAATGGTGATGAAAAGAAAACTCCGGCTGGAGATGTTTGATGGTTCCCGGCTACTATACTCAGCGTAGGAGTGATCGGAGATTTTCCCCGACTGTAATAATCCATGGGATTGGCACCAACCTGGTAGGCCTGTAGTAATGTGAGCCCGTTGCCAGCAGGTGTAACGTTTGTCTCACTAAAGTTGGTAGTACCGAGATAATATTGAAGCCACCAATTGGGAACTTTGTTTGTAGGAGCGCTCAGGTTAAAACTAAATAGATATTTAACCTCACCTATATTTGCCACGGCGTAGTCATCGGCGGGATTCGTACTGGCGCTCCAGGGATAGGGACCATTGGTCCAAGAATTCGGCGTAAGCCCTAGCCCAGCGGTGTAGCTGCTGCTGCCAAGCACGGTGTAAAACTGGCGGGCCAATTCTTTGAGTTGGCCTTGGTTCACAACCGCAAAGCTATCAGCAGATCCGTTTGTAATGGTCTGCCAGTTGCTGATGAGAGCCTGAAGAGCAACGGCGTTTGACTGGACTAGAATTGCCGTCGGGAGTTGCGATTGGAGGTGAGAATTAGCCGCCGTGGCAATATTTTTAAGCTGGCCCTGGTTGATAGCGCTAAAATCGTCACTAGCTGTATAGTCTTAGGCCATGAAGGAGATGCATTCGTCGGATTGGAAGGTGTTATCACTCCCTGCTGGAACCACCATAATGGATAAGATGTCGGTGCGTTACTTGGAATAGGGTTTGTGATAGGTGACGCCTCACCATTCAGAAACCTAAGCATCAGAGAAGCGAAGAGATACACACAAAAGAAAGGGAATAAACGCCCCTTGTTCACTCTTTTACTTCTTCTTTGTAAAAAATTACCCATGTCTATTAGGGAAAATCTAATTCAATAAAAGAGTGATAAATTATACACCTTTGCCGATCTACTTACCATTTGGATATAACAATCCAGAGGATGGAATCATCGTTGAAGGATTGCTCCCATTGGTATAAATTCCCATGCTTAGATCTCCTTGGGGGGCGATTCGAATACCGGCCTTAGATTCAATTTTACCAATAGTTCTAATATTACCATTCTTGAAGATCGTGACTGCATTGCTTGGAGTCACAGCATTCGTGCCATTTCCGATTTCGAGGATGGGATCGCTTGTGATCCACGAGTTGGTTCCGTTATTTGTATTAACTAGGCCGACGTTATATTGGCCAATAGCGATGCTATTGTAAGAATTTGCAACGGTACCTAAACCGAGTGCTGTTGAATTGGAACCTGTTGTCTTGTTATGGATTCCAACAGCCAATCCACTGCCTACAATTCTAACAACTCCATTAGACTCTCTGCTTTCGTAAATATTGGTACTGCCCGCTTGATACAAGACTGAGCTGCGCAGGCTTGCAGAATTACTGATTGCCGTGCCATCTGAAAGAGTTATCGCTGAGTTGCTACCGGTGAGCGATATTTTTGATCCAACACTGCTCAAGATAATACCTGAATTTGAACCAGAAACAGTAATTGACCCATTTGTTGGATTAATCGTTAAACCTGAAGTTCCATTAGTTCCGGAAAATTGCACGCCATTTCCCGTGATTTTTACGATACCATTTGTAGAAATAGTTGCATAGGGATTAGTACTCCCTACTTGGTAAAGTCCAGCTCCCCTGAGACTATATGAGTTACTGATAACTGTACCATCCGAAAGTTTAATTGCTGAGTTGGTTCCAGTAAGACTAATTGTAGAATTATTTCCACTTAAAGTAATACCTGCTGCAGAACCCTTCATTAAAATACCTGCATTGGGACTATTTAGCACAATCCCGGAATTGCTTCCAGATAGAGACAATTGCCCGATGTTTGGGTTTAATACAAATCCAAGCGTTCCATTTGTGCCATTAATTGATAGATTATTGCTACTATCAAGAATCATTTTAACTCTTGTCGAAGTATTAATGTTATCCTGTCAGTAATAACTTGCTGCCTGCGATGCAGCGTTCTGAATAGAATTGTTTGTGAAAATTAGATAGGCTGCTGTATTGACATTAGTCAGCGATCCAAAACTTATGTCGCTGGAAACATCCAAAAAGCCCATTAAAACCAGATTATTATTAGTTGTTGTTGATGCACCTGCTTTTGGAACACCCCCCAACAAGGCTAATGCGATAATACAGAGAAGTAAGAATTTCTTTTTCATCTTTTTAAGTTTTTATATCAGCCTTATAAATTTTGCTTAATCCGTAATTTTAATTTTTTTTGGAACTTCAGGGGGTGTAAGTCTTAAGAAAACGTTCATATGCCATATGTCAAATGTCCTGCAAGGAGTTTTTTGTTACAAAATGATACGCTTGACTGTTGCAAAATTGACCAGTTGCTCTGAAGTCACTTTTTGATTCTTACTCCTGCACCCTTTCTGATTCCTGAAATCACGTAGTGTAGATTCAGTCTGAAAGTTTCTATGTCGTGTCAGCCCAAGGCTTGGAGCTTCAGATGCTGCTCTAGGCGGCCAAGGGAAAGCGTAGTGAACCTACGCCGAGTGAATACCGGGACGTGGGGACGGCCGGGATAGACTACGCTTTAGCGTAGCCCGAAGGGCGCTACTCGCGGGAGCGAGAGCGTCAACAGCAACGGCGCTATCCGCCAACCAAGCCTCTGGGAAGAGGCGCGGAAGACTGCCGCAAGGCAGCCCCGTGAGGGGCGGCACTGCTTTGCGGGAGCAAAGTGCCGTCAAAAGAACAAGCCTCTTACCGCTTGATGCGAAGGATGTGTGCCACCCTCTGAGAAGGATCGAGCGAGATGAAATTCCGTGCCCCATTCCAGGTGAAGACCTCTCCAGTGAGAAGATCCTCAACTTGATACGGGGAATTTGGAGGCAAGCCCAGATCGCCCGTCGGAACATCGATCCAGCCAGCCTGGGCACTACGGAAGTCTGTGGTGATAATCACCAGGATCTGACTGGAGAGATCGGCATTCCACTTGCGGTAACAGAGAATGGAGGTGTTCTCAGAGGGGAAGAAGCCGAGGTTATTGGTCTGCTGGAGCGCCGTATTCTCAAAACGGATGGCGTTGAGCCGGGTAATGAGTGGCTTGATGTTACCGGAGGAGTTCCAGTCGCGCTGCTTGTACTGATACTTCTCGGAATCGAGATACTCTTCGCGGCCAGGCAGAGCCGCATTCTCACAAAGCTCGAAGCCGCTGTAGATTCCGTAGACACCGCTCAGTGTAGCGGCAAGTACGGCACGGATCATGAAGGCGGGTCGTCCCCCCTCCTGAAGGTAGACAGGAAGAATGTCGGGAGTATTCGGGAAGAGATTGGGCCGGAAATATTCCCGCATCGGGGTCTGAGTCAGCTCCGTGAAGTATTCACGGAGCTCTGCGGGTGTATTGCGCCAGGTGAAGTAGGTATAACTCTGGGTGAAGCCGACCTTGGCCAGCACCTGCATCATCTTGGGACGGGTGAAGGCCTCGCTAAGGAAGATGACGTCCGGGAACTTCGCCTGCACTTCGGCAATCGCAAACTCCCAGAACGCAACCGGCTTGGTGTGAGGATTATCAACACGGAAGATCCTCACTCCGCGCTCGGCCCAGAACAGGAGGACATCGCGGAGCTCGTTCCAGAGGGCATTCCACTCCGGATTGTGGTAATCGAGCGGATAGACATCCTCGTATTTCTTAGGAGGGTTCTCCGCATACTTGATCGTGCCATCCGGGCGGTGGAAGAACCATTCGGGATGATCCTTCACATAGGGGTGATCGGGGGAGCAATTCAGCGCAAAGTCGAGGGCAACCTCCATGCCTCGGGCCTTGATCTCGCCGAGTAGCCAATCGAAATCCTCGAGCGTTCCAAGCTCCGGTTCGACGGCGCAATGACCTCCAGAGGGACCGCCGATTGCATAAGGAACACCCGGTTCACCCGGTTGGCATGTGAGTGAGTTATTCGCCCCCTTCCGGGCGGTGATTCCAATCGGATGGATCGGCGGAAAATAGATCACATCGAAACCCATCGCCTTCGCATCATCGACGCGTCCGAGACACTCACGGAATGTGGAGCCGCTTCTCTCCTTACCCTCGGCAGATCGAGGGAAGAACTCATACCATGCAGCGAAGGCGGCACCGGGACGATCGACACGAATGGTTTGATACGGTTCGTGAATGGTCGCAAGGGAGCGATCGGGCCATTCTCTCATGAGGATGGCAAGCTCGGGATCCGAGGCGAGAGCAAGCAAGGTGGCCGGATCATTGGCTTTCTCAAGCAACTCAGCATGTGCCGTGAGTCTCTTGGCATCGGCGTGTTTGCCGGCACGCTTCGCGGCGTGCTGCACGAGGGCAACCCCCTCAAGCGTCTCCGAGGTAAGCGATGTAGCTCCACCCTTAACCTTCTTCCCGATCTCCTCAACCCAGGATCCAAAGGCATCTCCCCAGGACTCGATCGTCCACTCGGTGAGGCCGACAGAGCCTGCAGGGAAACTGCCCTTCCAGCGATCCTGACCAAGATGGGTCATCGGGGACTCCTGCCATTTCTTAGTTCCAGTCGTACGCCACTTCACCATGGCAAGGACGACATCGTGCCCCTCCTTGAAAATATCGGCAAAGACCTCAACAGATTCGCCCGGGATGCGCTTGATGGGATAGAGACCTCCTTCGATTTGAGGCCAGAGATTCTCGATGACGACGGTTTTGAACATGGGAACTGTCTCCATGAAATTTAATATGGAACTCAGGAACTCAGGAAGAGAAAGAATAATGAGTTATTGAATAGGCGAAACATCCCATTCATCCCTGTGAATCTTTAAGTTTGGAAAGTAGCTTTTCCAACTCATCGAGCCGATCTTCGTGGAGGAGATTGGAGAGAGCTTCACGGAGTCGTGATAGCGCCGGGGCCACATGGGAGCGGAAGTGCGGTTTGCCGAGATTGAGGCTCAGGTTGCCATAGGCTCCGAGCGCCTGCATAAGTCGTTGTGCGGCGCATTGCCAGAAAACACGGTCAAAATCCCCGCCTGTGGGAGAGCCCGACTCTTTTAGAATGTTTTTGTAGTATTCCAGGAGATGGGTGCGCTCTTCGGAAGAGATTTCGACATAGGGATCACAGAGTAGGGATGCCAAGTCGTAGGGGGCCAACCCGGGACGCATCCCTTGGAAATCGATAAAGACCGCCTCGCCGTTGCGGATGAGAATGTTCTGTGACTGGAAGTCACGGTGCACGAGTTGACGGGGCATGGAGGCTAATCCCGCAGCCAAGCGACGCATCGGCTCACTACCCAGGAGAGATGCCCGCTCCGGTTCCGGCAGGTCAAAGATTCCGCCCAGACAATGCTCCGTGAAATACTCCTGTTCCCAGCGGTAGAGCCTTTCATCAAAGGCAAGTTGCAGATGAAGATCTTCCACATCCAGGGCATGAGACGGGATCCGATGGAGGAGCGAAATGCCACGAAGTACCGACTCATAGAGAGGACGACGCACTTCCCAGGGATCATTCCTCGTGGCCCAGAGATCCTGCTCGCCGAGATCCTCAAGCCAGAGAAGCCCCTCGGTTTCCGAATGCGCCAACACGCGGGGAACCGGTACGCCATGGGAGGAGAGAAACTCTGCCAAGGAGGCATAGTGTCTGTTCTCTTCTTTCTCCCCGAGATCACGCACGAGGATCACGGAGCGCTCGGGCGAGCTAACACGATAGAAGTGTCTGCTGGAGCCCCCCTTCTCGATCGGGCTTAGGTCGGTCGGTAAAAATTCGGGCAACTCGGCGGCTGTCCGTTCTATCAGGATGGTTTCGTTCATCAGAGCACTCCTCCCGTGTGTTCTCCAGAAACATGGTTTCTGCAGCTCACGATGCAGCGATCGAGACGCGACTCAGATCCAATGATGGCACCTGGCCATACCACGGAATCCTTCACCACGGCTCCTCCGCGCACAATGGCTCCGGGACCTACGGAAGTGACGCCCTCGATTCTGGCGCCTGATTCGACCTGTGCTTCGGGGTGAACCCCGAGCGGCCATACGGGTTCGGAGAGATAGGAGGGACGATGTTGCGGATTCGCGAGGATGCAGTGAGCCTCGAGGTAGGCAGCGGGGGTGCCGATGTCGATCCAGAGTCCGAGTGGGGCAAGAATTCCTGCAACTTTTTCACCAGATCTCATGGCCTCAAGCAACGCTTCGATGATCGAGTAAGGCCCCTCGTTCGGAATCCAGTCGAAAATTCCCGGCTCAAAGACCGCAATTCCTGAGTAGACCATCCGATCGCCCACGTTTCTTCCAAGTACTCCTCGAAGGTCATGCACGCAACCAGAGGTCGTGTCAAAGTTTACATTAGCGATACCTCCTCCCTCGGCTGGCCGGAGCAAGAGTGTTGCCAAGGCTCCGGAGGAGCGGTGAGTGCTTAGTAGTACAGCCAGAGGGAGATCGGCAAGGATGTCGCCGTTATAAAGAAAAAATGTTCCCTCGCCCAAGGCGGGACGTGCATTACGAATTCCTCCCCCGGTATCGAGCAGAAGCGGCTCATGAAAGAGGCGCAATGGTCGATCCCGGTACGATGGGTCGGAGCCAAAGACAGGAGAAAAGGTCTGCGGAAGATGATGGGTGTTGAGCGCCAGTGTTCCCACACCCGCCTCAATCAGGCTGTCCAGGGCAAAGGTCAGAAGCGGTTTGTGAAAGACCGGGACGAGCGGTTTCGGGAGGATGTCAGTCAGCGGCGCGAGGCGCGTGCCGAGTCCCGCTGCAAGAACGAATGCGGCGGGAGCTTTGCTCATCGGGAAGGTGCCTGTTCCGCAACACCTCTCTTTTCGAGAAGTCTCAGGATGGCATCGGCGGCACACGCCGCTCCGAAGCCGTTGTCGATATTCGTCACGGTGACTCCATTGGCGCAGCTGTTGACCATGCCAAGCAGGGCCGTGAGACCCGCAAAGCTTGCACCGTATCCGACGCTTGTGGGTACTGCGATCACGGGGATATCGACAAGCCCCGCAACGGCACTGGGAAGAGCTCCTTCCATTCCCGCTACGACGATCACAACTCCACAGGCGCGTACGCGATCGATTTCTCCTAGCAGACGATGAATTCCGGCGACCCCGACATCATGAATCCTCTCCACGCGTCGTCCGAACGACTGCAACGTGATGGCGGCCTCTTCAGCCACAGGTAGGTCAGAAGTGCCGGCACAAAGGATACCCACCACGACAGTGGAGCTATTCGGTCGCGGTTTTCCGAGCGTCAGGCATCGGGCCCGCTCATGATAGATGGCCGCGGGAAGATGGACTTGAACATCATCGGCTTGATCAGGGGTGACCCGCGTGATCAGGACATGTCCCTCGCGTCCATGGATGGTCGAAGCAATCCGCACGATCTCCAGCGGTGTCTTCCCCTCACCAAAAATCACTTCTGCCCGACCGCAGCGCTCACGCCGTGCGGAATCGACACGCGCAAATCCCAGGTTTACCACTCCATCCAGGGAGGAGTCGCCACTCATGGAGTGCTGACCGAAGAAACCGGCTCCTTCACGTGAGGCGAGAAATAATAACGCATCGTCACCATGTCGCTCTGCTTGAAGCCATGCTGCTCGTAGAAAGAACGGGCACTATTCTCCAACTTATCCGTGAGGAGGGTGATACGGAGGAAATCCTTTACCCTGGCATAGCCCAGCGCATGCTCCAGAAGACGACTCCCATAGCCCTGACCGCGATGATCCTTATGAACGACCAGATCCTCCAGGATGAGAACAAATCCTCCCTCGGCAGTGCTGATCGTGATCAGCAAGTTGATCATTCCGATAATTCGAGCACCGTTACGGAGCACAAAGATCCTCCCTCGGCTGGGTTGCTCGAGGATCAGACGCAATCCGCGCATCTGCTTCTCCCTGTTCGGGATGAAATCAGCCTCTTGGGAAAAAAGATCGAATAGCAGATCTGCCAACTGGGGTAGATCGTCGATCGTGGCCGGTTCTATGAAAAGTTGCTCAGGCATTGCCAGAAATTATGAGGCATGAATTGAGAAGTATGAAGTAGGAATTGGGAAAATCGGGGCAGATACAGACAAAGATCCGGCAACGGCTATGGCAGCTTATTTTTGATGGTGAGCAAGGCGCGCGAGTGAAGCGGTATCAATGAATACCGCAAATTAGCAACAACACTGCTCAACGCAAAAAGAGGCGGCCATCGCCATTACGCGGAGAAACGGCGCGCCAGATCACCCGGGGACAACTGACTCATGGTGGGCCGGCCTTTCGGCGTGGAGTAGGGAAGATTGCAGGCCAGCAGATCCTTGAGAAGGATCCGTGCTCCTTCTTCACCCGAGGGGAGTTTAGCCCCGCCGGCTGCCAGGCGACTGACGGAGGAGGCAAGAGCTTCCCGAGTTCCCTGATCCAAGGAAGAGGAATCACCATGGGTCCTCAGTTCGTCGATCAGTTTGATCACGATTTCCATGACAGGCAGATCAACCGCATCGGCAGGCACGGCATCAATCTTCAGGCTTCCATGCCCGAAGGGTTCAGCCGAGAGGCCGGCCTTCAGAAGAATGTCGGCATGGGCCTCGACCCACGCCACATCAGCAGGAGATAGGGCCAGCACTTCGGGCATCAGGAGTCGCTGACTTTCAAGTTCACCCGTGGACAATCTCGCGAGAAAACGCTCGTAAAGGATTCGTTCACGGGCAGCCCGGATCTCGACCATCATCAGGCTCTCCTGATCCTCAAAGAGAAGGTAGCGGCCGGCCAGTTGGCCCAGGAAGCGGGGAAGATCCGGGGATGGGGCATGGGAAATCGGTACTGGGAATGAGTCAGGGATCTCGGCGACTCTGGCGGAGACGAGTTCCTGAACGGGAAGTTCGTTCTGCGTGGCCACGACGGAGGATCTCCACGACGAGGAGATCGGAGGGAAAAGGGGATCCGATCCGACACCGGGAGTGAATTCCTGCTTCGGAGACGCCTTTTCCCATGCTGATCGGGCCGCCTGCAATGCCGCGGCGCGGATCACCCCAGGATCACGGAAGCGAACTTCCCGTTTTGCGGGATGCACATTGCAGTCGACAGCGGCCGGATCCATGTCGAAGAAAAGTACCGCAGGTGGATGGAGTCCCTTCGTCAGCACTCCGTCACATGCCTCTCGCAAGGGAAGAGAAAGGACCGGGCTACGAATCATGCGTCCGTTCACAAAGGTCATCTGGAGCGTACGGTCACTCCTCCCCTCACCCGGCTTTGCGATCCAACCACGGACACTGACGCCCTGACTTTCAAATGATGGCACTGAAACAAGCTTCCCTAGGAACTCCTCTCCGTGCAGGTCCCGTAAACGAACAGCCAGATCCTCCGTGGCAGCTAAGCGAAAAACCTCTCTCCCATCCCTTAAGCAGGTGAAGGAGATCTCAGGATGGGCCACAGCCAGGATCTCGATCTGCTGGAGAATGTTCGCAGCCTCGGTCTGCTCTCCACGCAGGAATTTACGTCGGGCCGGCACATTAAAAAAAAGATCCGCCACTTCGATTCTGGTGCCGGGAGCCTCTCCACTCTCCTGAACATCGTAAACCTTTCCTCCGGTCACGGTGATAAGGGTTCCAGCCTCATCTTCCCGGCGACGCGTGGATAGTTCAAACCGTGACACGCTGGCAATGCTTGGAAGAGCCTCCCCGCGGAATCCCATCGTGGTGATGGATGCAAGATCAGCACTCTGCCGGATCTTGCTAGTGGCGTGGCGTTCCAGACAGAGAAGCGCATCGGAGCGGTCCATACCTGATCCATCGTCGGTCACGCGCATCAAGCGTATTCCCCCACGCTGAAACTCCACGGTGATCCTCCGGGCCCCGGCATCAATGGAGTTTTCCACCAATTCCTTGATCACTGAAGCGGGTCGCTCCACCACCTCGCCGGCAGCCACCTGGCTAGCCAGAATATCGGGCAGAACATTGATTGATCCCATGGGAGAAAGGATACAGGCGGTTGCCTGATCCCTAAAAGGCAGAAAGGAAAGCAGTCTGGACTGCTTTCCTCCCCTTATTCAGTAGTGAGCAGCAATAACTACTCGATTGGTTTTACCGGCTTATCAACCGAGATGAGGTGATCATTGCCGCGTGAAACCTTGAGATCGGTCTTCCCCGTGGTGGATTTGGTAAATTCCAACCGATCTTTTTGCTCAGGCCACAAAACCGTGACCGCATTTGTTCCATCCCATGCCGTGACGGGAAGAGGATCTCCCTGCCGATACGGATAGAGCAGCACCTTGAAACTTGGTTCCACGCTATGTGCCGGGATGGCAAGACGGCGGACGCGCTGGAGGTAGTGGCCCTTCGGCTTGGCCGGCGGCTCGTCCTCCAGAATCGTTGGCTCCTTGGCCTCGGTAGCCGGCACGACCTTGGGATCATTCTCGATCTGAAGGAACCGGACAAGCAGCATGGGCTGCCCCGCGGGAACCGGACTGTTGGTATCGCGAAGTGACGGAAGCGGGGGTTTTGGATTTTTTCCGGATCCTGGAGCATTTTTCTGTCCGGGATCATTGCCCGTCAGCACAAGATCAAGGCCTCCCGTGGCATTCGTCTCCCGCTTTACGATCTGCACATCGTACTCCGTCGGCAAATACCAGGTGTAGTCGTGCGGGGTATCATCCTTGCGGATGTCATCGAGGACCAAGCCGTAGGGATGGGTGCCGCGAACCACGCCGGCCGTCCTCCATGCATACTGGACGGGATAGTTCGTTCCACGCGATACGGGGGTGATCGATCCCTTGATCTTGAGCCAGTCTGGCTGATGCCCCAGCGGAGCCTTCAGGTAATCGTCATCATGCTTTGAGTAAGCGAAGTCATTGATGCCGTGTTTTTCGAGTTCGAATCCGGGGCGGATTTTCACGCCGTTGGTGGCAAGATCCTGCTCTGTGTAGCGGCCTTTGGCGCCCCAGTTGTCCAGACGGTCCCACTTCCAATCCCACGGATACTTCGCATCCCCCACCGCGAACGTGGCGTTGGTGGCATCGACAAAGTCGACCATGCGACCGGGCGTGTAGTCATATTCAGGCTGGAGATGATCATCGATCACCACCTCCCCGTTATTCACGTTCTGGAATCCCTCGTAGCCCCAGCCGTAGATGGGAGACCAGACCCGTCCTGCGCCGGCCACCATGATCGAGTTGCGGTCGGCAAAGGGATGTCCCCCGTTCGCCTGACGCACATGGAGGTTGAGCATCAGATCATTGGTTCCCCATCCGCTACGGGTCATGAGCAGCGCACGGTCTCCGCAGAAAAACGTATTCCCAAGATCGAGCTTACCAGGATCAGTGTTCGCGAGATCGAAATCACAGGCAAAGACCAGGAAGGGAATCAACGGATCGTGGTAACCGCCTCCGACTGTCGGTTCGTAGCTACCGGATTCGCATCGGTTAGGAAGATTCTCGTAGTGGTCCCCGACCGAAGAGCGATAGGCGAAGTCGATCGCCTTGTCCTCGGGGATGAGATACTTGAAAGCGAGCAAATCCTCGGGGAAAGGCCTGAAGTGACACCCTCCGAGAAGATCGTACTTCACAAAGCCATCCCGTGTCGGAATGACGCTGTGGGGAGTGAAGCGGTTCACGTTAGCCCGAGCGTTGGGATGCGCAGCAAGGTTCTCAAAACCGTAGTCCTTGCTACGCAGCGAAAAGGCGAGGATCCCGTCGCCTCCAAGCTGATTCTTAGCCTCACCCTCGAAGTTGGCCCCCGAGGGGAACCAACCGTAAGTCATGAGATTTTTCCAACCACGGTACATTCCGCGGATTTTGAGATCGTTGAATCCGGGTTCCCCCTCGATGGCAAGGGTCGGTATCAACCAGTAGGAGAAGGTCGCCCAATTACTGCGGCTGATAACAGCGTCATTAAAGCTACCGTAATTATCGTGGTTCCAAGTCCCATTGGCGATCTCGTCATGGACGAGTTTCCGCTGATCGGGCGTTAGAAAATTATAGAGAAAATCATAAGTGTACCCGAGATGGATCCCGGCGATCGGTTGGGCCAGTGGTCCCGTCATCAGCTTCGGATTGGCAGCCCTGTTTGCCTGCTCGATTTTCAGCGCCGTCGTGACTGCTGAAGCGAGATCCTTCGCGGCAGCCTGATCGTTTTCAATCCAGCAACGGAAGGCCTCGAGTGAAAAGACGTGCCAGAATCCCTCGGTCTTCTGCGTCATGTCTCCTTGAATAAGAGCCCTATACCTCTTGGCTGCATCCTCCGTTTTCCTGCCTGACTGAAGACTGGGAAGCCAGACCCGATCTAATTTGCCTTGAGCTTTCAACACCGGATTGGGCTGCGCATAGTCGGCCTTGGGGTCGTAGGTCCCCTTCATAAAGTTGACGTAGCAGAGGAGGTTCTTCCACATCTCGCGGCCGCATTCGGTCTGCTTGAGGCGGCGGGCGATCTCGTCGTGATCGGCCGGCGTGCAGTAGATGCGCGGATGAATCCCTGGAGCAGGAATCTGGTTGGGCGTCTTGACCCCCGTCATGTCGAAAACAACCTTTCTTGGACCGAAATCCCAGGGATTTTCATCACCCCAGAGCGGATTGAACTCGTTCGTGCCAGACTTATAACCCGCATAGGAGGTGCAGGGCATCTTTGCAAAGGGAGAGTCCTTAGCATCATGAGGAGGAGGCCATGGAACTGCTCTCTGGGAAACGTCGGGAACCCCATTCGGGAGAAGACTATTCGACGCGGTTTCCGCAAAAAGCGGAAGCGACAGAGAAAAAAACAGTAGCGACTTGAAGATTAAGGGGCGGGTTATGTTCATGGGAGTGGAGTGATGATTGCGATTACTTGATTTGGACGGAACCTTTGAGGAAAAGATCTACCGAGGAAGAGCCGACCAGTACTTTGAGTTCACCCGGTTCGAAAATCCATGTGCCATCTTTCCAGAATTTGTAGTCTTCATAGGAGAGCGGAAAACTCAACTCCCGTGACTCACCCGATTTTAACGATACACGCTGGAACCCCCGGAGTGACAAGACAGGCCTGACCCTTGAGGTCAGATCTTGGCGGACATAGAGCTGAACGATTTCATCGCCCTGACGATCGCCCGTATTGGTCACCTTGCAGGAGACTGTAATCGGTCGATCCTTGGAAATCTCCTGAGCGGAGAACTTCAAGTCACTGAAACTAAAAGTCGTATAACTAAGACCAAAACCAAAGGGATAGAGGACTCCCAATTTCGAGAGATAATACTCGTCGGGGCCCGTGAGGGGGTAGTGGTTGTAATAGCAGGGGATCTGACCAATGTTTTTGGGGAAGGTCACCGGCAACTTGCCACCGGGATTAATCTCTCCGAACAGGGCCTTTGCCACTGCGGTTCCGGCTGCCTGTCCTCCATACCACGACTCCAAGATCGCAGGGACATGAAAGGCAATCCAGTTGATCGTGAGCGGAGCACCGTTGGCGAGCACAACCACCACAGGCTTACCCGTATCCTGCATTGCCTCGACCAGTTTCTCCTGCCCTCCGATGAGATCGAGACTATCTCGATCCTTGTTTTCACCGACCTGCCCGCGGGTGTGACCCGCGACTACCACGATCACATCGGCAGAGGATGCCGCTGCCACGGCCTTGGCGAGCAACGCAGGATCCTCACCCTTGAGATCATAACCCGGTTCATAAGCAAGCACACCCTCGGGCAGGGAGGCCTTGAGGGCGTCATGGATCGTCACGGAGGATCTGGGAGAGCCATTGGAGTAGCCCCCGAAATTTCTGTCCTTGGCAAGCGAACCCACGAGCAGCAGGTGCTTGATGTTCTCTTTTTTCAGAGGAAGCGTCCCGTGCTCATTCTTTAGAAGCACAAGGGCTTTTTCAGCTGCTTCGAGCGCCAGAGCATCGTGAGCGGGATCACCGAGCACCGCCTGCCAATCAGGACGCCGCTCATTTTCTGGAGTATTGAATTTTCCAGCCTCGATCAGCTTGGCCCAGACGTCGTCGGTTCCTTTGTATCCATTGATTGTTTCTTTGGTATCATTCATCTCACCCCCACGCTTCACAACGGGTTTAGTTTGAGGAGCGGCTAATCCGAGCAACTCGATCTTCTCGGCAAGAACCCGTTTGGCAGCCTGATCAATGGCTTTCTCGGAAATCACGCCATCAGTAACGGCTTTTTTCAAATCCTTCATGTAAAGGCTGCCAACCAGCTCCATATCCACCCCGGCCAGCAGACACTTCACAGCGGCATCCTGGGAGTCCTTCGCGAACTTATGGCGCCCGGAAACTTTCGGGATATCACCCATGTCTGAGGTGATGAACCCTTGGAATCCCCACTCCCTGCGGAGGACGGTGTCGAGGAGCCAAGCATTTGCATGGCAAGGGACACCGTTGAGTGCATGGTGCGCAGGCATGATCGATCCGGTCATTGCCTCCTTAACAGCCGTCTCAAACGGTTGCATGAAGACTTCTCTGAGGACGCGCTCGGAAACCTCAAAGTCTTCCCCGTTAGCTCCGGCCCACGGTTCGCCGTCAGCCACGAAATGCTTCGGCGTCGCGATCATCTTTGTCTTTCCGAAACGTTCCGCCCCGAGGCCCTGAAGATTCGAGATATAGGCCACAGCCATCCTGCTAACATGGTAGGGATCCTCACCGTAGGATTCCTCGATACGACCCCAGCGGGGATCGCGGGCCAATCCTAGCATCGGCGCGAAGGCCTGACTCAATCCAACCGCTCGTCCCTCTTTGGCAATGACCGTCGCCATCCGGGAAATCAGGTCGTTATCCCAAGTCGCCCCAAGTGCAATGGATGCTGGAAAAACCGTGCATCCCTTGCTGACCACACCATGCAACGCCTCTCCAGCCTCGAGATTCGGGATACCCAATCTCGGCACGCCATTGGGCTTGTAAGAAAGAAGCTGCAGAAGCTTTTCCTCCAGTGTCATCTTGGGTAGAAGTGCCGCGGCTTGGATAGCGGACTGCTCAGCACGGGGATCCGTCCGTTGACTCCATCCCTGGCCGATACCGAGGTGAAAAAAGACGAGGGCGAGTAGAATTCGATTCATCGCTGGTGAATCAACAATCACTTCGTTCCGAAGACCTTTCCGTAATCAAGGTAGCCGGGCTTCATATCGTCATCCTTACTGCTGTTGACAATCAAGACATGGGCGTAGGCCGGGATTGAGATCTTGGGAATCGTGACCATTCCACCCACAGAAGTCAGTGGGTGAAGATCACCCTCGTCCCAGCTCGCCAGGATACGGGTCTGTGAAAGGGGGGCCTTCATGGTGTCTCCATACATAACCGGGCTTCCGGTGACGTTATGAATCATCCGGACTTTACGAGTCGGTTCGGAGAACTCGAATCCTCGTAGCCCCGCCGGCAACTGCAGGACAGATACGTCGGTCGCAAACTCCTTCCCCTTTTTCGTCGTCTCAATCAGGGCATGTTTCTCTGTCCCGCCGGGATAGGTTACCGGTTTGTCGGCTTGTACCGACGGATCGTTCAGGGTCAGAAGGGCTGTGCCTCCATCATCCACAGCCTTGGCCCCACCGTAGCCGTTCATGATACCGTAGTAAAATGAGTTGGTCTGACCGCCGTAATCGTTCCAATGGGACTTGAGCCGGAGATCCCCATAGCTCCAGGTATCTTGACCCTCAGGAATCAATAACTGGGCCTTCCCATCCCCTGGTTTGCAGACACCACGGTAGGAGAAAAGAACGAGACGCTGGGCAAGGCCAAATGCTGTCTGCTGACGATCGCAAGTGATTGCGGAGAGGCCGATCACACGGTCGGGAGTGAAGACCCATTCCTGAAGACCCTCCCATCCGGTCGATCCCTTGGAGCTCTCCCCTCCGGAGTGTTTGTTGATAGGATATCGCGTGGAGAGACCGAAGACTGAGGTGCTTTTGCTCACCGCATTGTGGCATCCGGGGCCCGTCAGGTAGGCCCACTTGTCACCCCGAGCAAAATCAGTCTCTTCACCGGGTGCAATTTTTACCTCGGGACAAGCACCGTGAAGTGCTGCATTAAGTTCCCCTTGTTTGGACGCATTCTCCTTGAGCATGTATGCTCCCACAAAGGTGCTGATTCCCACCGTTCCCGACTCGAAGATCTCATGAAGCTCCGGAGCTCCGGTTGAAGGATCACGAGTCGTACCAACCTCTCCCCATGTTCCGAATCGGGCCCGAGGGCCGATGATATTGCGGTCATAGAGCAGAAAATTGTCCGGCGACTCCTTCCCTTGCAGGCCCGACTTATAAAGAAAGGAGAGCAGAAGATTGCTTGCCTCCTTGGGATTGGAGAGGCCGGACTTACCGAGTTGGTAGTTGAAAGGATCTCCCGTCAGATAAGCCATTATCAGTGGCGTTTCGGGACCGAGATTCACATAGAAAGGCTTCCAAGGAGGGGCTGTGCTGTATTCGCCATATCCGCGATGATCGGTCAGCGGCATGTAATGGACGAGCGAATCCAGGAAGGCCTTCATCTTGGTTGATCCCGAGAAGAGGTAGTACCAAGCAGCTCCCCACACGATCGATCGATGGTACGTGTAGGTCTCGTTGGAATAGTTGGAGTAATGGGTTGCCCCATCGGGCATCTGGCACTTGGTCATGCAATCCTCAATCGCGGACTTGCCGATGGCTGCACTGGTGGCATCCCCTGTCGCCAGTGCACCGAAGTAGACGGACATCGTCCGGAAAATATCCATATTCACAACCAACGGGCCGACAAGGTGATCACGGTAAATGTCGGGATTCTTCGTAATCAGGTTACGGGTATGAGCGTCGATCGCCTTTTCCCATCGCTCTTTTTTATCCGCTGGAATCTTATCCGGCGCGTAAGTCTTAAGCGCAAGATATGCATAAGTGGCCTCAAAGGTGGCCGGGTGGGCATCCAGATCCTTGCCCTGCCCCCAAATCGAAAAACGGCCATCTAATAACACGAGCAGGCGCTCCAACACAGCCTGATCACCTTTGTGAGGGCTGGCCGGATGCAGGTAAGCCATGGCTGCGAGGAACGTCTCGTCCTGATCTTTCCAAAGATTGTTGAAGTCTTTGCTTCCAACCTTCACTCCATCAAAAGCGTGGGCAATATGGGGATTGGAACCAGGTTCGGAGAGGGGCGGCAGGAGATTAAGTTGGTCGGTGGCAAAGGATGTCGCCGCGGCGGCCAGTAGAAGTATTGCTAAATAGGGGTTCATGAATTGGGATGGCTATTTGAATGATGAACCTCCGGGAATGGTCGTCGAGACCTGATGTCCGCTGTAAGTCAGTTCGACGGCATGGAGACTCTCCCCGAATCCTACTCCGTATCCGGGCGAAACGTGAACGATCCGGAAGATGTGCTTTTCTATCATTCCTTGGAAGGAACCTTTTCTCTGGCCGATTGTCAGGGTTCGCAGTTTTTCATTCCAGGTGATGGGAATCGTCGCAAACGCGCCCTTTTCATAGTCGTATCCATCGCCGGCATCCTCGTAGAGAGTGAATGCCCCGTCGGCACCCGGATAAATCCTAAGTTCGATTGGATCGCACGGCTTCTGGTCATTCCATTCCATCTCTGGACCAAGCGGGAGGATCGCCCCTGCCTTCACGAAAAGCGGGATTTGATCCGCCGGTGAGGCGGAGCGAACTGTCGAGCCTCCCTGTATCTTCTTACCGGTCCAGAAATCAATCCAATCAGTGCCACCCCCGTTCTTCGGAAGGTAGACATCGCGATGATCAGTTTTGGGGGTCGTGACAGGAGCCACAAGGATGGAGGGCCCGAAGAGGTACTCGTCGTCGATTGAGAGGGCCTTTTCATCATTACGGAAATCAAACGGGAGCGCTCTCATAATCGTCGATCCGGCCGTGGTTACCTGCCATGCCTCCGAGTAATTGTAGGGCAGCATGCGGTATCGGAAGGTGTCGTAATCGGCGAGAATTTTCTGTGTTGCGGGCAGCCAGTTCCAGAATTCCGTGTGCGTCTTGTAGCCATGGATCCTGAGGATGGGGCAGAAGGTGCTCCACTGAAACCATCGGGCCAGACGTTCATTCATATCGGGATCATCCTGATTTCCACGCCGAAAGAAACCGCCCGTGTCAGTTGTCCAGTATGGAAGCCCCGCCATACAGAAGTTAAGTCCCGCCGGGATTTGCCGACGAAAGGCAGTCCAGTCGCCGGCTATGTCTCCTGACCAAGTCACCGTCCCATAACGCTGCTGTCCCAGAAAAGCCGAGCGAGTCAGATTGCAGACACGTTTGCCGGGATCCGTTTTACGTTGCCCTTCGTAGAGACACTCACTATGAAAAAGAGGATAGGCATTACGCCAAAGATTTCCCGCGCCAAGGAAAGTTTTGGAACCTTCCATCGCCATTCCGTCGTCACCCGGCTCAGCCGCATCCTGCCACCAGGCATCGGTGCCGATGGAAAAAAATCCATCGTTAAGAAACTTCCATCGTAATGCCCGAATGTCGGGGTTCGTTGGGTCGTAGTATCCGCCGTTAATGAAACCCTTGGCCTCCTTGATCGCGTCTCCAGCCTTGCCATGCGGATTGGGCCAGACCGAGATCATGAACTTCGTATGGCGATCATGTAGTCCCTGAATAAGGGCTTTGGGATCAGGGTAGAAATTCTCATCCCATTGGTAGGCACCCCAGCCGTATTTTCCCCAATATTGCCAATCCTGAACGATCAGATCCATCGGGATGTGGCGGCTACGGTAACCATCCACCGCGTCAAGGATCTCCTGCGAGCTGGAATACCGCTCGCGGCACTGCCAAAAGCCATAGGCCCAGCGGGGAAGCATTGGAGCAGCCCCGGTGGATTCACGATAACCAGCGATTACTTTCTCGAAATCGGGGCCATAAAACACGGTGTAGTCGATGAGATCTCCTTGGGTGGATCGAAAGACCGTGGTGTCACCGCGGGGTCTCACACCTAGACTAACCTTTCCACTCTTGCTTCTGACCGCCAGATGCACGGGAATTCCCACCTTGAGGTCCGCGACACCTGAAATCGCATAGGGTGTCCACATGTTGGTGATCCCCATGAGTGTCTGCCCCTCAAGTCTCAGTGAAAGCTCCTGGGAACGGTCGCCGCCAAGGACATGAAAAACATATTGGCCGGAAACCTTGGGCGTGAATGCGCCATCGTGATCAACAAGCGCGACAGGAGTCGGTTTGGGCTTGGGTTTCACGGAGCCATTGGCAGAAGCCGAGGAAACCGCTCCCTGTAGTTCCTCGGTGGCCTTGGGACCCGAGGAGTTGTTGTTTGTTTGGCCGGATAGAGTAATCTGTTCGTCGCAGGGATTGAGATACGACCACGAAGCATTATTCCAAAGAACGCCGTAACCGCGACTGGACAGAAGCAGTGGAACGACGACCTGGGTGTTCTGCTGGATGAGTTCCAGAGGCATCCCGCGCCAGTTCCATACACCTTCTTGATACTGTCCCATGCCGTAAAGAAACTCGTCGGATGCGGCACTGAACGTCTGCTGAATCTTCCATGGAGGCATCCCCTCTCTTTTATCTCGAACAATACGAGCTCCCGAGGCAGGCTCCGTGAGGAACACCTTACCGTTTGTATCAGAGAAAGAAAGATTGCCATCCGATTTTGAAATTTTAGCTTTCATCGCTGACGTAGAAATCACCACCCCCGCCTCGTCCTCCGTAACCTTGAAATCAACGGGAGCCCATTCTTTGGGCTGTATTATGTCAGGAATCGGCTTAATCGCGGCATCCTTGGCATATTGGACCCGAATGATCCGGTCATTGCAGATCAGAAGTCGGAGGGTCCCTGCGGCGAGTGTGACCGTGATCCCGGACTTATCACTTGTCCAGGTTGCAGAGGGTTGTGCATCGGAGATGCAGATCAGCAACGTGCATGCGAATAAAGGAAGAAGCAGATTCTTTTTCATGGTGTGTTTCTCGGGGTGATTGTTAGGGGGAGATTGCTCCAGATATTAGATGAGGAAGCAGCGGTATGCACCTCGTAGAGACCAAGAGTGATCTTGAAGGTCTTGCAAGAAGTGTATTCCAATGGCTGAAATATACGGAAATATCGCATTCTTTTGAACTCAGGGTAATTGCGCGTGATGCGAATGATCTGTTTCGATCTTCATGACATAGCTGCATGTGTGGTCATCTCCATCCAGATTCACCCCTGATGGCCCGTAGAAATAGGACGGCTTTCCCTGAAGCATCAGGATGCCGGGTCGCTCAAACTTAAAAGTTGATCCATAAAGTGTACGCGCTTTAGAGATATCCGCCGTGCAGTAATCCTTAGTTGTCAGGAATCCAATCTCCGCATTGGTAAGTTTAAAATCGGTGGGAGTAGTTGATTTCCAAAGAATCCCGCGTCCGGTAACCCCGGTGTGTGATCCCATGTTGTCATTGGTCAGCAAGTAGATCATACCGTTCCATACAAAGGCGGTAGCATCCTCAATGTAGTTGATATTGTCGGTGCAGGGACTTTCGGATAACCGATAAGGTCCTTCCAGAGAATCGGCAATAGCGTATCCATAGCGGCTTTTGAGCTGCTGCTGAGCTGCTTTGAAATAGATGTAGTACTTCCCTCCGTAGTCCAAAAAGGTCGGGTTATCCATCGCCCATGTGTGATAGGTCCAGTGCGAGGGATCCGAGGATGGGGTAAAAACCATGCCCTCATCACCGATTTTTCTCCAAGGGCCATAAAGACTATCGGAGATCGCCATGCCGGTGAACATCGTGTGCTTGTTATCCACCAAATAAGGACGGTCCTTGCGCTTGTCGAAGGAGATGTAGAGCAGCACATAATGATTCCCAACACGCTTGATGGCCGGATTGTGCATGGAGTTGTTCCACAGTGCCTCTGGGTTGGATGGCAGCGCGATGTCCGAGAACCGGAAAGGCCCCTCAGGCGAGGCACCGACATAGTGGGCTATTTCACTATGCGTCGACCATCCGCCCATCCCGAATTTTTTCGGCCATCGAGAGCAAAATAAATGGATATCGTGATCCGCCCCTTCGATCGGGGAAGTGCACCAGACATAATAATCGGGATCATCCACAGCCTTGCCAACCCATTGCATACCTGCTGCAAGGGATGAGAGCTTGGTCACCGGAGGATTAGCGTAAAGAGTAGCGAAGCTCACGATAGAGAATGCAAGAAAGGAAAGGAATAGGCTCTTTTTCACGGAGTATTTGTTGAATTGATCGTCAGGGGTAGAGTGCACCGGATATCGGAGGAGGAGCCCCCGACCTGCACCTCGTAGCTCCCCGGGGTGATCTTAAATGTCTGGCCCTGGGTGTCCCAATGGCCGAAATTGGAGCTGTCGAGCGTGATCGAGACTCTCTTGTTTTCTCCCTTAGGAACCATAACGCGTCGAAATCCCCAGAGCTGACGGATGGGCATTGGGACTCCGGCCTCGGGAGCATGGACATAGCACTGAACCACCTCCTCCCCGTCACGGGACCCAGTGTTGGCGACATCCAGGGTAACCTTCACCTTCTCACCAGGTTTGATGTTTTTTGAGGAAAGCCGCGCCTTCGAGTAGGCGAACGTGGTGTAACTGAGGCCGTGTCCGAAGGGATACTCAGGCTTCTCCCTGAGATACATATAGGTTCGGCCCTTGGTAAGATCATACTCATCCATCGGTCGCAACTGTGCATCGGAGGCATAGAAAGTCAGGGAGAGTCTCCCCGAGGGATTGACGTCTCCAAAGAGAATGTCCGCTATGGCCCGTCCGCCCTCCTGTCCCGGATACCAGGCCTGAACAATCGCGGGAACATTCGAAGCGGCCCAAGGCATCACAAGCGGGCTTCCACTCTCGGTCACCGTAACTAGGCGAGGATTCACCTCGAGGGCTTTCCGCAGAAACTCCAGCTGCTCCGGGGGAAGTTCCAATGTCTTGCGATCCTTTCCCTCGATCTCATCGTCGGTGCTGAGTCCCATAAGCGCAACAACAAGGTTGGCATTCTTGAGGGATGATAGATCGTCGTGTGCGGGTGCCGGCACCCAGCGGAAGACCAATCCCGTCTCACCACCTTCATGACGGTATTCAATCCGGATAGGATATTCCCCCGCACTGTCAAAGCGGGTTTTCTTGGTCACGCTCCGACGCGTCTTGGAATCCTCTTTCTGGGGAGCGATCAGGTTTTGCTCGTTGAGCTTTAGTGAAAAGATGCCATCTCCATCCAAGGTGAAGGTGTACTCGCCGGGATACGGGCAACGGATCTTTCCCTCCCAGACCACGGAAAATTTGTCGCCGCTTGCTAGGGCATCTGGCTCGATGTGTGCCCAGTCAAAATTGATTCTCCTATCGGTGCGGGTCGCTACAGGCACTGCTGCGGTGTTGGTGGAATCGTAATACCGGCCTATCAATCCGGCGGCAGACACTTCGTGATTCCCGTCCATGGCCAGAGAAAGAAGCGCGGTTTCGGGCACAAGCTCTTCGTTGGTCGCCTGCCAAGGCAAATAGGTCACGCGGATTCCTTCCCTCGCGGCCCTGTCGCGGATTCCGGCAAGCGGGGAAATGCTGCTTCTCGGTTTGCCGGAGTAATCGCCGAGATTCACGATGTCGGCGTTGGGACCAACCACCATGATGTTGGTGACCCTGCCGCAGTCGATCGGAAGAATAGCATCAGCCCCCACGGGTTGGTTCTTCAGCAACACCATCGACTCGTCGGCGAGTTTTCTGGCCAATGCATCATGCTCCGGAGAGCAGATCACGGAGGCAGGGATCTTTGAGTAGGGGATTCGGTCCTTTGGATCATAGAGACCAAGCCGGAAACGGACGGTCAGGACGCGCCGCAGAGCCTCATTAACGGTTTCCCAGGAAACCAACCCCTGCTTCAGGGCACCCGGCAGATAGACATTCACAATATCCCTGTATTTGCAAAACCATCCCCCCTCCTCGTCGAGCCCCGCGTTCAGGGAAGCAGCTATCGCCTCCTCGGGGGTCCTGACGTATTTGTGCTGGTCGACCTGATTGGAAATCGCCCCGCAGTCGCTGACGACGAAACCACGAAATCCCCAGCGTTTGCGCAGCACATCCTTGAGAAGCAACGGATTGGAGACGGATGGAATGCCATTGATCGAGGTATAAGAGGCCATGATGGAGGCGGCCTTGGCCTCCTCCACGCAAGCGCGGAAAGGATACAGTTCGAACTCGAACAGGAACCGTTCATCGCAGCTGATATTGCAACCAAAACGCCCGGACTCCTTGTTATTTGAAGCGAAGTGCTTCGGCGTGGCGACCACCTTGATGTACTTCGGATCATCCCCTTGGAGTCCTTTAACAAAGGCGACGCCCAGTCGACTGGTCAGCCAAGGATCCTCACCGTAAGTCTCCTGGGTACGCCCCCATCGTGGATCGCGGGCCATATTCACTACTGGGGACCAGAGCGTGAGCGGATAGTTGAGTTGTTCAAAAACACCGCCCGTCTGGTTCCAGCGCGCACGAGCCTCGTCCGAGATGGCGGTGCTCATGGCATGGATTCCCTCGGGGTCGAAGGTGGCCCCCAACCCGATCGCCTGGGGAAAGATGGTGTTCTCACCGGGTCGCACGAGCCCGTGAAGACATTCGTTACCAAGGCCGTAGGGAGCGATACCGAGCCTGGCAATACCCGGGGTAAGCCAATTGAGAAAGGAGATCCTCTCCGAGGTCGTGAGACACGTCATCAGATCCTGCACGCGTTCCTCAATCGCCTTCTCGGGGTCACGCCAAACAGATACAGCGGAAGAAGCGCTTTTTGGGAATGCATCGGCGCACCATACGGACGCGGAACCGGCGACTAGGACTAATCCCGCAACAGAGAAAAACCTGAAATCACAAGGACGCGGCACCCGTGCAAAGAGGCTGATAAAGAAAGCAAAAAAGGTCATAGGTGGGGCGCGGTTTGGAAACAGAGGGAGACTGCATGTGCATACTTGAGGAATGCCTGAAAAAGTAACAAGCTCCCAATTGCGTCAACAGTGACGCTACACGGATCATGAAACGGGCAACCTTGAAACAAGTCGCATCTGAAGCCGGTATCAGCATCAGTTGCACGTCACGTGCCCTGAGAGGTCGAGCCGGAGTCTCCGATGCAACCAGGAAACGGATCAGGCTGATCGCAGGAAAACTGGGATACCACCCCGATCCTATGCTTTCCGCCCTGGCCAGTTACAGGGGATCATTGAGGAGGAAATCATTCCAGGGGATTATCGCTTACCTCGCCAATCACGCTTCCTCGTTGGAATGCCTCTCCTCTCCACAGTCAGGAGATCTATTCCGAGGGGCCAGCGGGCGGGCTAATGAACTCGGGTATCAACTCCGCTATTTTTCCATGAACGATCTGCTGGACTGCCCGGATCGTTTTTGGAGGAGGATTCGCAGCCAGGGAATACAGGGCGTGCTTCTGCGCTCCTTTCCCGTCGAGACGGCGATTCACCCACAACCACCGCCTGGATTTCACTGCGTTGACCTTTTCAGTCAGCCTCATTCCGCCTTGGTATCCACCGTTTCCAGCAATCACCCCCAGGCCTTGGAACTGGTACTTGCAAATTTGAAACGGGCCGGAATCGAAAAGCCAGCCCTTATCGTCAACGCATCCATCAGCACCATTCTACATCACGGATGGAGGGCCACTTTTTCAGTCGCGAACCATCAGTTCAAGAAAATGCTACTTTACGAGCACCATGGATTTCCACTACGAGAATCATCCTTGGAACAATGGATCCGAAAGAATTGCCCAGATTCCCTCCTTTTCTGTTACAGCGAGGACCATATGCCGGATGCAAAACTCCTGTTACAATGGAAACGCCATGGCATTGCCTCCCTCAGCATGGATCTTCTCGATCCGAAATGTGGAATCGGAGGCATTTATCAGAATAGAAAGCTAGCAGGGGGAGAGGCTCTTTCCCTGCTTCACGGAATCTTGACTACCGAAAGGTTTGGCGCCGTCAGACCTCCCACGGCAACCTTGATTCCGGGAGCCTGGATCGAAGGAGAAAAATATTTCACGTTGTAGGGAGAAGATTATTTCCGATCATCCACCATCCGGATTTTGGTCCAACCGGGCTGCTCTTGGGTGAACGAGATCCGGTCCGTTGATCCATTGCCATGCTCGACCATCAGGACATCTCCGTCCCATGTTGTTTTTGGGAGAGGGGTGCCCGTCCGGAAAGGATAGAGAAGCACCCTGAATCCGGGAGCAACGGCATCAGTGGTGATGTCCAGCCAGGGCCATTTCACGAATTGATCGCGGCTATCTGTGACAAACTTCGCGGGGGAGGCGGAAGCGAGCAAGCGGACCAAAAGTCCTGATTTTCCATCGGGTGAGTTGTACACAACCTCATTGTCGCCAACCTTGGTATGATCCTTCAGATCCTCTGCCACCATCATCCGCCATTTGTAGTCGTGGACCTTGTCATCCATCCGGATGTCATCGGCGATCAGTGCGTAAGCAGCGGGTGAACAGGGACTTTCTAATTTCGGACGGACGAATGCCGCAGTACGGAACGCTTTTGCCTCGGGATAAAGGATGCCCCACTCCCTGTTCTGTTTCTGTGAGAAGTACCAGTCGGGCAGGTTGCCGTGTTTCATGTCCGCCCAACCGATCCCAAGACGAAACGGATGTTTCTGGTTGAAGGTGTAGGGAATGACCTCGCTCGGGAGATTTTTGGCCAACCCGGTCGTACGGTAGGCGTCGCTGGCATCACCTGTGGCGGCCGTCAGGCGTTCACTGTCAAAGAAGTCCACCCCTGCGGAGGGTGCGTCACCAGACCCCTTGTCGTCCACTCGGACGATCGAGGTGGGAATTGAACTGTCTCCCTCGATATGGCCCGAACCCGACTGATGGATCACCATGGGGACCCAGTTTCTGCCCAGGGCATGGAAAACGAAACAATTGCGGTCCGGATTGGTATGTCCGCCGGGATTGCTTCTGGGTTGGAAGTAGAGCCTCGTGGCCTCGGGCGACCAACCGCTTCGGGTCACGAGCAATCCCTTGTAGGGGAACCAACATGTTTTCGGCGTGACGGGGCGAATCTGTTTTTCCAAGGCCTCCGACCACGAAATCTGGCTTTGAAAATTCTCCGCGCAGATTGCCGCGAGAAGGTTACCGCCGACAAACGGCGCACGGTAGGACTCCGGGTCCTCACCTTTGGCGCTGTAAGCATTGCGAAACACAAAATCGATCAGAGGATCGTTCGGATAGAGGTATTTTGCCACGAAATAATCGTCTGTGAATTGCCCTTTAATGGCCGTTCCTCCGTTCATTTCGTCCATCGTGAAGCCGTAACCCACGGGCACCAGGCACTGGAGGAAAAATTGTCGGAAAAAGTTCCTGAAAGTATCCGAGGCCGCGAACTGATAGCCGCGTTTTGCCAGAGCAAGGTACTGCTGGCTGCCAAGCCAACCTTTCCCTCCCCCCTCGCTCAGTGTTCCGTCGGGCCACCCCAAGGAGCGCGTCTGCCTACAGACCGCCGCGGCATAGGAACGGATGGCGGCCGGATCGGAACCCTCCTCCCCTTCGATGGCGAGGATCGTGAAGAGAAAATTCTGACTGGTCAGGGGCAGCCAGTTGGAATTGTTCGCATCGGGCCCCGGCAGTACGTGGAGGCCCATGACCGGAAGTTTGTCAGTCGTGCGGACAAGGAGCCGCCTGATCGATGCACGCTGCGCTTGCGTCATGACCGGGGCAAGAAAGTCATAGCACCAGGCGATGTTCGTGGCATGAAGGCCGTAGAGGACCCGCCAGTCTTTCGTATCAAAGGTTTTGAGCTTCTCGCGGGCATTCGGAGCGACAACCTGTCCGAGATACTCGGCGATCGTCGCGACGGCGGCGGCCGCTTTTTTCGATGCTGGAGCATCCTCGTCGATAAGGGCTCTGAAAGACTCCGCGACCAGGGCCCCCATCAACTCAGTGACGGGAGCGCGAGGCGTCATGAAGGGCCTGATATCGCCTGCGGCGACGGCCTCGTAAAGTTTGCAAAGCTCATCTTTTTTCAGACGGTCGGCATCATCGCGGATTTTTCCCATCACGATGGGGCCTATGACCGTGCCGTCCTTCAGACGCCTGCGAAGGTCGGGCAGGTCTTCGGGATTAAAGAGGATCCTGGGATGTACGCCCGGCGCCGGAGGCGGCTTGATGCGCGACCAGTCGATCCCGCTCGGATCATAGTTCATGTCCAAATCGGACGAGTAATCGGCAAGTTCCTTTTTGGAATAGCCCCCGAATGTTTCGGATACGGGATAAACTTCGACAACGATGCGGTCCTGACCGCGCTTCTTTCCGTCGGAGACATCAAGCTGAAGTTCGTAGGTTCCGGGATCACTGAATTTAGCCGTGGTGGCTAGCATGGCAGGGTTGCCGAAGGCGACGCTTCCCGGGCCTCCGGCAACGGACCATCGCACGTTGGATGGTGAAGGAATGTTGCATTTTCCCTGAAGCGAAAGCGTGGCCTCGGGCAACCAGGTCAGCCGGCTGCTTCCGGCGTTCACGTAGAGGGAACCGGGTTGCCACGCGTTGACCCAGGTGATGGCCGACTTGGTGCCGTCGGTCGTGCCGATGTCGACCTGGAAAAGGTATTGTCCCAGCGCGTCCAGAGTCACCTCCGTCGAGAGGGTATCCTGGGAGGAGAGAATGGCATTCGAGGGACCGCCGACCTGTTTCCACCGGCATGACGAGACCTTTGTTCCAGGATCAACGGTAGCAGTGAGCGTTGTCCGATCATTGGTGCTAAGATCTAGGGTATGGGTTCCGGCGTCGGCACGGAGATTGATTGCTGAAGCACCTCCCACATTGAGGGTGATTTCCGAGTTGCCCTCGGCGATACCGTCATTGGCCGTGAGCCGTATTTTGTATTCTCCGGGTTTTCCGGGGATAACGGCTTCGGTGGATGAGTCCCAGGGACGGGAGAAGGTGATACCTGCGGGGCCGCTGACTTGTTGCCATGTGGTTTTGGTGAAGGCGGGCGGGGCGGGCAATCCGTCATCATTCACCATAGCCCTGAGGATAACGGTTTTCGGAACTCCGGCCGGAAAGGTCGTTTCGCTGCATTCGATCGCACCGACCGCCGGCGGGATGTTCTTCACAACCCTGAATGATGCAAAGTCCGAGTCTGTCTGCCTGTTTGTATTGGATACCCTGCATTCGATCCCGAAATCACCAAATCCCCGGAGCGTCACGGTGGCCTCGGGTGACTTGGGGTTTTCGATCGTCATCATCTCCTTTGAGACGTGATAACCATTTACCCAATTGTAGCTGAGGTTCCCTTTTGTATCGGCAGCCAGGGTCCGGACTTTTAAGGTGACCTGATTTGTTCCCTCCGGGATTAAAACAACCGGAGGCTTGATGATCCGGATATAGGGATTCGGGGTGGCAAGAGGTGATTTTTTCATATAGGCCGGCCCACCCCGGAAAAGTTCCCCGGCCTCGCTGTCGGAGAGAGCCTTTCTGAAAATCATGAAATCAGCCAAGCCACCCTTCCATGGCTTTTTCCCATTCCCGTCGGCACCCAGATGCAGGGATTCGTCGACAGCCGAACTGGCCGCACCAAACTTAGAAGTCACCGCTCGGTCATAATCATCCTTGCCGAATTTCCCGATTTTCTGACGGATGCCATCAACATATTCCCAGATCAATCCGGATCGGAAATCGGTGACAAAGGTGACCTGATGCCAATTTCCGTCCGTAAGCGACTTGGTCCTGAAGGAAGCGTAGGGTGCGTAATAGTCGGGGGCAAACTGGCAGTAGATACCCCCGTCGGCCGTTGGAACCATGTAGAGGAATTTGTTCATTCCCGCGATCGCCTGATCGCTCTGGATCTGTTGGCCGAGCTTACCTGACTTTGAAACCAACTTTGGCATCCGAACCCAGAAAGCCAACGAAAGGCCGCTACCCTGCATGGCATCCCCAAGTCCGTTCAGAACCGAGCCCGATTTGATGACCGGATGGAGTGTGGCTGCGGCAAAATCCCATCCCGACTCGAATGGTTGCCCTGAAGCGGAGACCGGTGAGGGCGAAATACCGTTGGACTGGGAAAAGATAGCCGCAGTTTTGCCTGTCGAGTCCACCGGCACACCGTTGGCTGGCGATTGTTCAAGACGGTAACGAAGGGCCAGTTGATCATCCCAGACCGGCTTGACCTCGAAGTGCACAGGCCTGCTGATCGTGCGTCCTTTTTCCCCGCTTGCCTCGACGTCATAATCCCCTGTGTTCTGGAACTGATTGTGCAGCGTCAGTGTGGCATTCGTTGCGCCCGTGATCGGCACCCCGTTCCAGCGCCATTGAAATGCGGAATTCACGGATGGATTAACGGCTGCCGTGAACGTGGTCTCCCCACCCGGTGCAACCAGCGCATGATCGGGCGTCACGATGACTTCAATCTGCGCCCAACTAGGCAGCGCACACAGACACATCACAAAACAGACACAAAACAGACACTGGATTATTTTATTCATCGGGGGCTTCATGATAGCCTAATCAGGATGCGGAGTGAGTGTTGTCAGGCCGTAAAAAAAGGGCCTACCCTTGACCCTTGGTGATCAAGAAAGTTTGGAAAACCGTCTTCGCCGCCTTCACCTTGGGATCCGTTCCCTTGCCCCACTGAAATGCGGCGATTGTGACGGAAACAGGAAACTTTGCTTTCGGAGGGATTTCGGTCTGGATTAGTTTCCCGTTCCGGAGTTCCACAGGACCGTCGATAACGCAGAAATCCACAGGAAGGCCCGAGCTGGCATTGGCCTTGAGTTCGAAGGGTTTGAAACCCTCTTTACGATCCCCGATCTGCGGAAAATCGATTGTCTGGATGGAACCCTCCTTGATTTCAAGGGGATATTTGATCCCTGCCGGTTGTTCGTGGTAACAAAACTCCTGATCCCCGGGGTGAAAGGCCATGACCATCATCCCGTCCCCGCCGAACTTATTGAAACAAAAACGATCTGGCTTGATACGGAATGTGTCGGGGCCGGTCTGTTCTCCTCCCCCGCACCAACCTCCGATGAGTCGAAATTGAATCGGGGTTGCGGCATGACCGAGAGCCTGCTTTTTGGGGAAGGAGAGTTCGGGCGGCGTCTCCTGTGCAAAATTCGCACTCACTTTGTAGGTCTTCCCATCGGGCTGAGGCTGAAGTTTCAACTCCTGGATCCACGTCGAGGCAAGCGGTTTTCCGTCCTGAAGAAAGGTGACCACCTGGGGTTTCTTTCCGCGATCCTTGGCCATGTAAGCTTCCGTAGCCTTGGCCATCTCCTCGTCAAAGTGCCAGAAAGCCATGGTCGGATCTCCCGTGTACTGATCATAGGGAGCAGCGGGATAGCGTGGTTGTTGTAGCAACGTGCAATCAGTGAGCCACCCCTTACGCATATCAATATCTTTCAAGCTCGGTTCGGATCCGCTCTCGGAGGGATGGTCAGGGAGGCGGGCCTCCGCTGCTTTTTTGATAAAGAGAGCCAGATAGTCGGCCAGCCCATCAGTCCAACCGAAGTGACCGATGCCGGGTTCCACAAGTTCACTGACGAGTGACTTTTTATTGATCGCGCGGAATTCCAGTAACGTTCCCCTCACCCAACGCCAGTGATGCTCGGCGGATGTGTCGGGACCGACCCAGCTTTCATACTGTCCCGAGACATCGACAACAGGCACACCGTCCAAGGAGGCCTTTTCCAGATAGGAAGGTGGATGCATTGGCGCGCAATGGAGGCCGATAACACCGAAACAACGCTTTGGTTTCCAATAGGCGGCATTATAGGCGAAGATACCCCCTCCGCTATGACCTACTGTGAGGAAAGGGGCCGTGGCGATTTCCTCGTAACCTGATACGGAGGCAAGATCGGCAAGGATTCGGTTGAATTTGGCTTCACCACCCCCCTTTGGATCAAACTCATCATACCCGATGCAGATGGGAACGATGAAGACCAAGGCGAGATTCTCTTTGGCTGCCACTTCCCGGATCTTGGGATCCTCCATGAAGTTTTTCTCAAGGATCACCTGCTGACCCACAATGACTCCCCTCACATGCTCACACTTCGGAGGGATCCAGAGATAGGCGCGACCGTTTTTACCGAACGTAGGAACCGACCATTGCCAGACGGCTCCCTGAGCCTGAATCGCTATCAGGAAAAGGATCCCGCATGCGAATCTTTGCAGTTTTTTGTTCAAGGGGGGAGTGGTTACTTGGCCCCGAGAGTCGATGTAACGACCACCTTTCCTTCACGGGAAATGGTGACATCGGTCTTTCCATTGCTGCCTTGCGCAAACACAAGGGTTTCACATTGATCACCCCACCGAAGAGTCGCCGTGCAACTCTTGGCATCATACGTCACGCTGGGCATGGGCTCTCCCATACGGAAGGGAATCAGGAGCACCTTGAAGTGAGACTCTTGCGAACGAGTGCTGATGACAAGACGATCATACGGTTGGGGAACTCCTTTCTTGTCCAAGGGGCCCTTGGCCTTTTCTACTGAAATTAGAGGAGCGACCTTGTCATTGCTTGCGTCAGGGGTAAGTGGAAGCACCAAAAGCAGCGGATCACCAGAAACCGGTTTCGAAGCACCAAACGCGCCATCCCCCTTGCCATAAGGCGGCAAGGTTGTCATTGCGGGATTGGAGACATCCTTGGAGCGATCGTAACCTAGAACCAATGATCCTTTGGGCGCTCCGGTCACTGTGGCCTCCCAGACACCGCCACTGAGCATACCACACCACTGGTAGAGGTGTTCAGCACCATCCTTGCGCAGATCATCGATCACCAAACCATAGGGATGATTTCCACGGGAGAGCCCCGTGGTCCTGTACACATACTTCATCGGATTGAAGGGGGCGCGGGACGTGGCGATGTAGTTGGAGGTATTGTAGGTCAACCACCACGGACGCATCTTGTTGCGTGCGGTGCCTGCAAAGATCTCACGGATCCTCTCGGTCGGCTCAAAGCTCCATCCCAATCCCTGCACGGTGGCATTCCAGATTCCGGGAGGTTGGGTCATCCAACGCCAACTGTACGCATAGGTGAGGTCTGCCGAAGCAACAGCTCCCGACTCCCCGTTGGTGGATCCAATCCACTTGGCGGCTCCGTTATAAGCCGTGATTCCCTGCGGTCCAGGCTCGGCCTCGGAATGACCATCAACCTGAACGAGGTTGAAATACCGGCCGTCGAAAACCTGATTGTAGGCGGTTTGGGTAAACCAATCGACCCCTTCTCCCGAGAAGTGGAACATCCCGGCATCCGCATGATGGTGCCCTGCACCATAGTAATGATCCGGGCGGACCATCATGTTGATCCAGGCTGCATTGGACGTGCGATCGCTGTAACTTGAAAAGACCCCGTGAACGGGATCGGAAAAGTCGAGAGGCAGGCCGATATCCTCACGGGATGTGACCTTATAATCGTTATTATAGAGCACCCCGCTGACAAACCCAGGGTAGCTGATGCTCGGGAGGCGAAGGCGCTTCATGGAAGCAACCTCTTTGCGATAAGTCTCCGGATCAAAGGCATTGGTCTGGGGAAGCCAGGTGCGATAATACTCATCCTCAGGTCCCACCTTCACCAGAGATTGGGAGAGAAGGTAATCGGCACATTTGTTTTCAGGGAAGAACGCCCGCTGCTCATTGATGAACATCATCGAGAGTTCCTGCCTGCTGTACGGGGCATATTGGGTACCGCTGTTGACGGTGACCTTACCGGTCGGCGAGGTCATCTGCACCTGTCCCTCGAGGAATTTGCGCCAATGGGGATGAGCAAAGAGGTTTTCACCGCGGCGTGCCATGATGATCATCGAGAGCGTCTGAAATTGAAGGCTACCCGGCGTCTTACCGTTGCTCTCATAGACGACTCCTTTCTCATCGACCCCCCAGTCACAGAAAGCCCGCACCGTCTCGAGATCGGACTGCACTCCCTCGGGATCGACTCCGGGCAGGCCCTCGATGGCCGCCAATGCGAGATAGTGGGGAAGATCCCAAGCAACCCAGTTGACATCGCGGAATCGGACCGTTGAATCCTGTCCGTAAGGACGGCGGCCGTAGGTGGCCTTCACGATGACCCGGTGCATGATCTCCTTCTGCTCTTCATTCATCCACTTGCCTCCGAAATCAAGGGCTAGCCCCAGATTCATCTGCGCTGCCAGTCCATGCATTCCTCGCCAGCAGGTGACGGCTCCTGACCCGTTGTAGGGAGTGCTTCCGAATTCGGAATCGCTCAACTGGTTCCACTGATCGATAAGCGGTTCGCGTAGTTTGAAATAATTGGCGATCGCTGCGGCGACCGCCTTGCCATGCTCCTCGTCTCCAGTCAGAAGGCAGTAAAGCGCCATTGAAGTGAGACATTCGGGAACGTAAGCCACATGGGAATTATGGATGCCCGGTTTCTGCCCCTTGAACTGCTGGGGGACATTGCCCAAGGACATGCCGGGCGTCATATCCCACTCAAGTCCGGCAAGATCGCCGGTCGAAAGCTTTTTGAAAACCTGACCATCGCTTGTCGAGGGATCCCACCAACTCTTCTTGAAAAGCTCCTCCATCTGAATCAGCGACTGCTGCCCAAGCACGCTTTTTTTGACTCGTTCGACCATGGATGGAAGATCCTCGGGGCTGAAAAGGAGACGGGGATAGATCCCTGGCGCAGGGACTTTCGAGCCGAGGAGAGCCGCGTTGAACCCGTTGGTATCATAGCTGGCGACTGGGGCCGTGGGCCACTTGGTCTCCGGTCCGTTAAGGAGTTCATGATCCTTTGAAGAAACCTTGATATGATCCGTCCAGACTCCCTGCTGCTTGAGTGTGGGAACGATTGCAGGTGCGATGGAGGGATCGACAAAGCGGTCGGGCGTGTCGAAGAGAGATACCACGCAATCAAGAAGCGACTTCTCCTTTCCGGTGAACGTGATTTTCTTTTTTCCAATAAACAGCAAACCCCTTTCATTGTTGGAAACAGTGAATCTTTTTTCCTTGGCCAACTGAGCCAATGCCACATAGGGCTTCCCATCGACATCGCGGGTCTTCAGCGAGGAAGGGATCGGGGGGAGCGCGAGCGTGTAAACCCATCGGTCGGCAAGGTTGTAGAGCGACTTGTCGGCGGCACCAGCGGGATCCTTGAGATCAAGGACAGCGGCAAAACCGGCCGGCACAAATAACTCCCCATCGATCATCACAGCCTCACCCCCGTGAAGGGCCTCCTGTTGATCCAACCGAACACGCAACCCATTCACATAACCGTATCGGCTACCACTGCAGACCGCTATGGTTCCCTTGATTTTAGCGAGAGCAGAGGCTTGGGCGGAACGGGTGTAAGGTAATCCCTGATCCTGGGCTGGAGTGGCAAGAATCTGGTCTTTGTTGGGAACCGAATCGGCGCCTTGAAGAAGGGATGCGCCGGCAAGCACGGAAAGAATGACTATGTATGGTTTCATGGGGGGGATTTTATTTGGTTAGTGAGTTTCCAAAATTGGCTCGGGATCTTTTGTGACAGAGATAAGTGGCGTCGTGATACCGGCACGCTTGAGGATCAGGTTGTTTTTTCCTGACCTTCCGGCGGAGATGAAGGCGGTGTCCTGCTGGCCGTTCCATGCAATGGAAAGCTGCGTGTGGGCGGGATTCCATGCGGTTTCAGGCAACACATCTCCCTGTCGATGAGGGAAGAAAAGCACTTTGAATCCGGGAGCAACCGAGTCACTTGGGATCACAAGACGACGCATGGAGCCATATCTTTTGGCATCGGTTTGGTTTGGAAGGATCTCAACCCGGGGATCGCCCATCCCTGCGGCCTCAAGGACGCGCACCAGCAAGACAGGTTGATTGGAGGGAATAATGGACCCCGGCGCCATGCTGCCGGGAATCGGTTCCTTCGGAGGCGTGGCCGACTGGTTTGGATCCGCTCCGGTAAGCAGGATGTCAGTTGTTCCATCCTTGTTTTTTGACACCGAGGCAATCTGGATGTCCCTTTCAAGGGTCATCACCCAGTCGTAATGGTGCTTGTCATCATCCTTGCGGATGTCATCCAAAGCGAGCATGTAAGGGTGGACGCCGCGAACAAGGCCCGCCGTGCGAAAAGCGGTCTGAACTGGATAATTAGGTTTCCTGACAATGGGTGTGAGCGCACCAGCCGGAAGGATCCAACTCGGCAGTTCGAAGAAGGGTGCCTTCACGTAGGCATACGGAAGCTTCGTGTAGGAAAAGTCGTTGATGGAATGCATCTCAGGTTCCGTGCCGGGAGGAACAATGACCTTTTTGCCATCCACATCCTCCTTGGTGTAATATCCCCCTTTTTTCTCAAGACGATCCCACTGCCAGTCCCAGCAGTACTTGGCATCTCCGACGGCAAAGGTGGCGAGCGGTGCATCGACTAAGTCGACGAGACGCCCCGGGGTATTCACCGTTTGGGTTTTCCCGTCGATGTCGACCACGCTATTCTCCGAGGTCTTGAAGCTTGAATATCCATTGGGAGACCAGATTCGCCCTGCGCCCGCGATCATCAGGGCGTTGCGGTCGGCGAAGGGGTGTCCCCCGTTTGCCTGCCGGACGTGAAGGTTTAATTGCGCGGCATTCGTGTCCCAGCCGCTGCGGGTCATCATGAGCGCCCTCTCACCGCAGAAAAACGTGTTGCCGAGGGCAAGCTTGGTGACATCGCCGTTACCAGCGTCGAAATCGGTGCAGAATGAGGCAAAGAATAGGAGGGCGTTGAAGTAGCCGTCGGGCCGCGTCGGGACATTCTCGTAGTTCTCCCCGATTGACTGCCTGTAGACCCAGTCAATCACCTTGTCATTCGGGAACATGTATTTCAGACCAAGCATGTCGCAGGGGGTGAATCCGCCATTACCCGCTCGACTGCCGCCCAGAAGATCGTATTTGTGAAAACCGGTAAGCATCGCATTGATGCTGTGCGGAAGAAACTTTCTGGCGTAAGCCTGCAGGTAGGGATGACCGCAGAGATTGGTGAACCCGTATTTCTTCTCCCTGGCGGCGAAGAGCATCACGCCGTCCATTCCGAGCTGGTTCTTGGCCTCCCCCTCGAATGTTGCCCCGGAGAGGAACCAACCGTAGGTCAGTAGATCGCGCCAACCGCGGTACATGCCTCGTACTTTGAGTTCGTTGAATCCATCTTCCCCCTCGATCCCAAGCACCTCATAGAGCCAGTAACTGAAGGTGGCCCAATTACTGCGGGAAGTGGTGGCCTCGTTGAAGGTTCCGTAGTTGTCATGGGACCAGGTGCCTAAGGCAAGTTCATCATGGATTGACTTCTTCTGCGCATCCGTCAACCAGTTGAAGAGGAAGTCATAGCAGAAAGACAATTGGAAGGCCCCGACCGGCTGATCGGGGGGAAGATCCACCCAAGACTTGTGTTTGGCCTCGGCCTCCGCCTTGGCGGCGGCCTGTTTGGCATCCCGCTGGGCCTGTCCGATCCGAAGATTAGTGATGACTGCGGCCGCAGCTTCCTTGGCTCCTTTCTCGTCATTGTCAATGAGGCACCGGAAGGCCTCCAGTGAAAGTGTGTTCCAATAATATTCGGGCACTGTCGTCGCCGTTCCATCAATCATCGATTTCCAAAGGGTCGCGGCATTATCGCTTTTGTTCCACTTGCTGCCATTGACCGCAGATCTCCCAAGCGGTGCGCCGAGACGACACAATGGCACCCTGGCATGAAGACCCTGCCAGCCGCCCAGAGTCAGGTCTGGTTTGGCATAGTCCGAATGATCATCATAGAGTCCCTTCATCACCTCGGTCCAGGAGAGGATGTTTTTCCATGCTTCCTGTCCGCAACGGGTCTGCTTAAGGCGACGACGCACGTCAGGCAGATCATCAGGTGTGAAGAAAATCCTGGGATGGACTCCCGGTGCGGCAGCCTGATTCAGGGGGCGTACGCCTGACTGGTCAAACGTCACTTCACGGGAGCCAAAGTCGAGCGGTTTCAGACTTCCCCAGAGAGGAAAGACAGTTTGACCCTTGTCGTTCTTGTAATTGCTGTAGGAATTGCAGGACTTGGGGGCGAAGGGAGAGTTCGCAACCTGTTGATCAAGGGATCCCGTATCTAGGTACTGCTGGCTGCCATGCGCGCGAGTATCGCAAAAGAGGAAGGCTACGCAGACGCCCATGATGGCGGTCATTCTCAATCGGGGGGTGAATTTCATGCCGGATAAAGTAGCTGATCAAACTGCTTCAGGATTTGTAGATAAGTTCCCCTCTTTCTTAAATAAAGAACCCGAAAGTTAACGAATTCAAACTGAGGATTAATTTCACAGCATCGAACGTACAAGAGGCGGAAAGGTACGCGGAGAAGAGAAGAAACTTTTTCATGATCTGGGGAGTGCTATGCTTCCATAATTGAAGTTCCCAGCAAGCCTTTTCAATGAACTTCAATATTGATTGAAACTTATTGAATAGATTCGGATCATACATTTTTCTCCTACCCGATGCTCTCCGAGTCAAAAAAAAACAAACATTCCAATCCGACGCTTGCTGATATCGCCCAGCAGGCAGGATGTTCCGTAGGCACTGTCTCCGGAATCCTTAACCGCAAGGGTTCCCACGCACCGGCCATGATCGCAAGAGTCATGGAAGCTGTCAGGCAAACCGGATTCATCCCGAGAAAACAAATCAGCATCGAAACCACTCAGGCTGGCAGCCAGTTCGCATTGTTTTTTCCGGAGGATGATGCTCCGGGAGCCGCCCGCTCCACATTTTTGGGAATCTCCATGACGCGTGGGGCTGAGGAGGTGCTGGCCGCATCCCGGCACCATCTTCTCACAGCGGAATCACGATCAGATGGTTCGGTGCCTGCGCTTATCACCAAGGGGCAGGTGGAAGGCGTCATCCTCCGATCTGCAATCTATCCTAAGACATTCTTGGATTCTCTCAAAGGTCTCCCAGTTGTCTGGGCTTTCGGCATCCACACGCCCCCCCTGCACATGGACATCGTTTCCGTGGACAACGTGCGTCTCGGAATTCTGGCGGCGGATCGTTTTGCAGAGGCTGGAATGGAAAAGGTGTCTCTTATTCATCGACAGACCGAAAACAACCTAGAAGTCCTTATCAGGATTGTCTCCTGCGAGCATGCATTGCAACAACGCGGCATCCACACTGCACGAACTACGTTGGAAACATTGAAAAAAAGCCCCGTTGTCAAAAAAAACGAGGGCTTGTTCATCCCCGGGCATGATGCGGATTTTCTGAAATTATGTGATTTTCTGAAATCGAAAGAGTTATTCGAAAAAACAATGCATCTGGGAACGGTTGCGGATCATAAGACGGTACTCACCACCCACCCAACTGCTCGCTTGATAAGAATCGATCCCGAGGCCGTAGGCAGGGCCGCCGCCAACCAACTTTTATGGAGATTACAAAATCTTCACTCTCCTCCGCAGACTGTTTTGGTCCGAGCGGTGGGTTGAATCTGATTTCTCGATATGGTTCATTCGGACAATCTCGATGGCACCTTCACTAATCCCCTGATCTGGTCGGACTATCCTGATCCCGATATCATCCGTGTCGGTGAGGACTTTTACATGGTTAGTTCCTCGTTCACGGATGCACCGGGCATCCCGATCTGTAATTCGCGCGATTTAGTAAACTGGCAGGTGATCGGTCATGTTTATGATCGCCTCCCCGTATCCAATCCCGCCTACTCCATGCAGGAGGGTCGAGTCGCCTACCGTGGCGGGAGTTGGGCGCCATCCATCCGTCATTATCAAGGGAAGTTTTATGTCTGCTTTTGCACACCAGCCGAGGGATTCTTTATGGCGATCGCGAATCAGCCCCAGGGTCCCTACGAACTGATACCCTTTGGCGTTGAGTTCTACGATCCGGGCCTCTTTTTTGATGACGATGGACGCGTCTTTGTGGCCCATGGCGCCAATACGATTCTGATAACGGAACTTACGCAGGATGGCAGGGCCATCAAGGTGCCTGCACGCACTGTCTACCAGACAGCCTTCGGGACGCCGCTGGAGGGATCCCATCTCCACAAACGCGACGGATGGTACTATCTCTGTTGTACCTGCCGAGCTTACAACGGCATCGAGGTCTGCCTCCGCTCTCGCGACTTTTATGGCCCCTACGAGGCCCGACTCATCTCCGCGGATGATGCCAACTACGAGGGTGCCGGCGTCCATCAGGGCGGCTTTGTTGACCTTGAGAATGGCGAGAGCTGGTTCTTCATGTTCCAAGACCGTGACTTCCTCGGACGCGTTCCCGTCCTCTATCAGGTTCACTGGCGGGACGGATGGCCCCTGATTGGAGATCCCGAGAATCACTGGCGCCTGCCCGTCACACAGCAGAAGCCAGAACTTCCCTCATGCACGGCCCAAGTTCCCTCTGGAAGCGATGACTTCGATGAAGAAAAACTCGGCCTTCAGTGGCACTGGAATCACAATCCCGACGACTCCCGCTGGTCGTTGACCGCACGTCCCGGTCACCTACGACTGATCAGTTCGCCGGCATCGGATCTCCTCCATGCCCGAAATACACTGACCCAGAAAATCGTCGGTCCCTCGTCCATCGCGACCACCTTACTTGACTGGTCGGCCCTGCAAGAGGGTGACATCGCCGGGATCTGCATCCAAAATATTCCATGCGCCCACCTTGGTTTGGAGATCAGGAATGGAAAACCGTACCTCGTTATGGATCGGAATGGGGAGGAATGCAAGGTGCAGCCGTTAGACTCTGCTTCTCCGTCACTCCAGCTACGCGTCGAGGCAGCTCCCTCGGGAGAAGCCCTTTTCTCATGGAGTGCGAATGGTTCTGCATTTCATTCGATCGGCAAACCCTTCGTCATGGAGTTCACGGTGAAGACATTCCTTGGCAACAAGTTCGGCCTCTTCTGCTTTAACAAACAAGGCACTGGGGGTGGCCACGCCGACTTTGATTGGATTCGGATTCCTGCAGCCACTCCCTCGAATCACTTCCATGCCAACGATTGGATCCCGGCCTGCCGCTATGATCTCGAACGCGGCGTGGATACCAGTCGCATCGAAGCCAAGCGACCCGACCAACTCCTGATACGACTCTCCGAGGGAGACTTCGTGCGTTTCAATAACGTGAGTTTCTTCGAGGGCATCTCACGGATAGAAGCCAGAGTCCGAGGGCCGGGGTGCGGCGGCACCATCACCTTCCATCAGGGCAGTGAAGAGCGACTAATCGGTATGATGGAGATTCCACCTGAAACTTCTTGGGATCAGGAGCATCTCCTCACCTGCCCTGCCACCAGCGCCTCAGGCACACATCCCCTCACCCTTCGCTTCCATTGCGTGAAGGAAGGACTGATCCGACTAAAGGAATTTCGCCTTGTTTAGGAATTTGAATTCAGCCCGCGGTTGAAGTTCAGACCATTCAATACTCGCATGCTATAGATCACGGCACTGATGGCCTGCGAGGCGCATCTTTTACAGGAAGAGACAAAACGGCTGGTCGAAGTCCCTGGCCCGAAGCAATGAGCTCAATCGTACCTGCCCCCCCGGTTGACTGGACAATGACGAGTGCCTTGCCGTTGAAAAGATGTCGGGTCGGTTCAATATCCGACTCGTGGGAACTCGGGTCGCCATTGCCCACCCCAAGGATCTTTCCCGGTCCCTTGATTGCAAATGAGATGCCGTTGGTTGCGGTGGGAACGAAACGCCCTTTTTCATCCAGAGAGTCAACAGCGATGAGGCTCGTCTCCTCACCGTCTCCCTTCAATTCCTGACAATTGGCATGAAGGCGGATCTGCAAGGGTTCGCCGGTGGTCTCAATCTTCTCGCTTACAAGGAACTTCCCGTTTTTGTAGCCCTTGGCCTCGATTGATCCCGGCACGTAGGGAATGTGATCCCATTCAGCATGGGAATTTTGTTGCACTTTTACTCTACCATGGGAGACCCCATTGACAAAGAGCTCCACTTCATCGCAATTACTCTCTACCCAAAGATCAATCGGAGCTTCTGAGACCGAAACTGTCACGGAGTCTTTCGGGGCGACGACTGCATTGGTTGAAGCAGCTGAGGTCAGGGCCGAATCAGGATGCGTGGGATCATATTGAGGAACTGCCGCAGTTCCGCTGAGCTCCGGTTTTACGGTTACCGGATCCAGATCCACCGTGATGGAATTCGTTCCGTTGACAGCAATGGTTTTTGAAGCCACCAGTGTGTTGCCCTGATAAGCCTTCACGATCAATTCCCCTGATTGGTACAGAAAGGGGGGCCACTCCGTTCCCTCCGGCGAGAGCGTGCTCTTTCCCTTGTTCCTCACGCCGTTAAAAGTCACTTCTGCCTTTTCAGAGTTGCCCGAGACCTTGACTCGGATTGTCCGGTGTTCAACGCGGTCCCAATTCCAATGAGGGTAAAGATGGAGCAGGGGTTCGGGCGTCCACCATGCCTTGTAGTAATAATAAATATCCTTGGGAAATACGCAGGTGTCGACGATACCGAAATGAGAGCTGACATTGGGCCATTTGTAAGGAGTCGGTTCCCCGCGATAATCGAAACCGGTCCAAGCAAAGGCTCCGCCGACCCAAGGTCGGGTCTGGTAAAACCTCCACCATTCCTCGGCCGAGGCGCCCCACCCCGGGGTGTTTGCATGGGAATCGTAGGATGATTTGTAGGCGCGGGCAAAGTCGTCGAAATACTCGCCGCGAGTCGTCACCGTGCTTGCCTCCTCGGAACCGATGAAGCGTCTCTCGGGATGCTCGGCGTGGAACTTGTCCATCGCTCCCCAAAGGCCGAGGTAGTTCATGCCGACGACATCGACCACGGTCACAAAACCCTTTTTGTCCTCGGCGTGATTCTGGGCGATGGTGCAGAGGCGGGAGGGGTCGAGTTTGTGTGCCAGATCCTGCGTCACCTTGATGATATCCGCCCCAGTTTGGGTTCCCTGGATCTTCATCTCTTCGTTGCCGAGCGACCAGATCACGATGCTTGGATGGTTCCTGTCGCGACGGATCATCGTCTCCAGATCGGAGAGTGGTTCGGGGTACTTGCCAAAGCGCCGTGTCTCATCCATGACCATCATTCCCTGACGGTCACACTCGTCGAGCAGCTCGGTATTAGGGGGGTTATGAGACATCCTCCACCCGTCGGCCCCCATCTCACGCATGATCGCGACACGATCTTTCTCGATGCTATCGGGAACTGCTACCCCAACCCCGGCGAAATCCTGGTGATTGCAAACCCCCTTGATGAATCGGTGCTGGCCGTTAAGGCTGAATCCTTTCTGGGGATCAAAGGTCACGGTCCGGATCCCGAAGGGAGTCTCGTAGAGATCTGAGACCACCCCATTCGTCTCGATACGTGAGATCGCCTTGTAGAGCGTTGGAGACTCGGGTGACCAGAGCTTGGAATCTGCGACCTGAAGGTTCTGGGTGACTACCAGATGCTGGCCCGATGCTGTCTGGAAGGGCGCGGCCGTCTTGGCGACTTCGTTGCCTGTGTCATCCAGGATCTTCGTGACCAAGGTTCCCGAGGCTTCCTTGTCTCCGTTATTCTCCAAGGTGGTCTCGACCGTCAACGTTGCATCCTTGCCTGAGAGAACACTGGTCACATAGGTCCCCCACTGGGCCACATGAAGGGGTGATGTCTTTTGGAGCCAGACGTGCCGGTAGATTCCGGCTCCCTCGTAGAACCATCCCTCGTTCGCAGAGGCATCGGTGCGAACGACCAGTGTGTTCTTTCCACCGAAACGTGCATACGGAGTGAGGTCGTAGACGAAGCTGGTGTAGCCGCTTGGCTTACGACCCAGACAATGTCCGTTGAACCAGACAATGGAGTTGCGGTAGGCACCGTCAAACTGCACCGTGATTTTTTTTCCCTGATCGGCGGATGGAAGTTCGAAGGTTCTCCGGTACCAACCGATAGCGGATCCATCCTTGGCATCGAGATGGCGGCTTCCCTTTCCATTGTTATCCTTCTCCCCGAAAGATTGCTCAATTGCGTAGTCGTGAGGCAGATTCAATATCCGCCAAGCGCTGTCATCAAATTCGGGTTTTACAAAAGCCAGTCCGGCACCAGTGTTTTCCTTCATCACATCCGGCAAGTTCTTACGCATTGAAGTGTCCTTGGCCTCGGAATCTTCGCCTTGCTTCATAAGATCGCTCTCCTTGCCAAGAAAGTCGAGAGTCTGACCGACATCAACAGGATCGCCCTGATAGAAGCGCCAATCCGAATCCATCAGTAGTTTTTGACGGGGAGACTCGGCTGGATCCGCAACCAGTATACCGATGACCATTGATGAAAAGATTGTAAAAAGAAGATTCTGTTTGTTCATGGTTAGTTTGAAAAAATCATGCATGGACACCTGTCGTGTGGATTCGCTCTATTTGGCGGTGAAGATAACGCTGAAAGGTGCCGGTTCCGGGTTGCGTGAGTATTCCGCATGCGCTTTGGGATCGTATGGGGGAATGGGGATTCCCTTACGGAACTGCACCAGAGGGAGGCGTGGAACTTGCGGCGTCTCGGTTCTCACGGGATAGGGCTGTTTGGGGAATCGCTCCTGAACCAAAAGAATCTGGTGGTAAAGGCCTCCGGTATCCCCGATCAGGATATCGATGGGATAACTCTTACCTCGTTCCACCCGAAACCAAGAGCCTTTGGCACCCATGTATCCCGGCATGAATTGCATGTCGTCAGTCTTCTTATCGGTTGGAGAAGCGCCCAAAGGTTTCATCTCAGGGCGCACGAATTTTTGTACATCCGGCGGGGCGCCTCTGATGATTCCGTCGGAAGCTAGAACCGGCTTACCATCAAATCGGACAGCCATATAATCGTCGCAACTGGCCCAGAAGCGGTATTCGCCATCATCGGGGGCCACAACCTGTCCGGTGTAGTGGATGACCCAGTGAGGGTTCTTTGTTTCCTTTTCCACCCCGAAGGCTTTCGCAGCACCCGAACTACCGCTACACGGCATATACATCTGCACAGCCAGCATGGAATCGGGGGCACAATAATAACGCTTCAATACTTCATCGTCCCAATTCTTTGCGAGGAATTCCCCAATCACCTTGTAATAACTCTGTGAAGCTAAGCCTTCATTGGCAGCAGGCGCAGGCTTGTGATCCGCCATCTGCTTGAGGTCATAAAAACGCCCCACCAGTCCTCCGTGACTAACTCCCTTGAAGCCGAAAGCGGTCAGCCCTGCCAAGGGCATCGAGGCCATCCCCCCTGCTCCAGCACCCCCAGCCCCGCCACCAAGTCCAGCCGATCCCAAGCCACTCATGACTGAAGCCATGACATCGGGGCCCGTGGAAGCATTCATATCCATGGCTGGAAGAGCGATTGAGGCATTGGCCGCCGTGGAAGCGATCCTCTTGGAAATGGCGGGTGCAGCGGCTGTAGTTTTCTTTGATGGCTTGACCTTATGCTCGGTGGCACCAGCGGCACTCGGCGGCGGAGCGGTAAATTTCATCTTCTCCTTGCGACTCTGGACCACCTGCACGACCAGCACGGTGGCTCCGCCCAGCAGAATCACATGGGCCAAAATACTCAGAACGAGGAAACTCCCGCTCCATGCCATCCAGCGCTGCCAGAGATTCTTCTTAATTGGTTGCGGTTCCTCAGGAGCACGATGAGGCTGATGGACGGATTGAGGTGTCTCGGGATATTGTTCCTCGATCACTAGATCACTCCTCCTCGACGTTAAAAGTTACGTTGGTGATTTTGGCAGCTGCCAGCGCATTGAGGACATCGATCGTCCTGCTGTATTTGGCATGGGCGTCACTGACGATCGTGACAATGGCTGGTTGGTGAGCGTTGTCGGCGTTTTCCTTGAGGCGCATCAATGTGGCACGAAGTTGAGGCAGATCAGCGCTCTCGGGAGAGTCAAACGGCTCATCATTAAGAGAGACTTCCCCCTCGTCGGAGATCGAGATGATTGTCTCATCATTGAACTCGGTGGCTGATGAGGACTCAGCCGATCCCGGAAGTTTGGTCGAGAGTTCGTTTTCAACCTTCACGGCGCCAGCCATGACCATGAAAAAGAGCATGATCACGAACACGACATCGACCATCGGGGCGATCTGGAACCCCATTGTCCCATCATCCTCGTTAACAAAAGATTTCATGATCCAGGATTAGTCGTGGTTGACCGCGGAAAAGGAGATGTCGGAAATACCTGCCTCGGCGGCCGCATTCATTGCCTGAGAAACAAAAAGCGCCGGCACTTCTCGGTCACCGCGTATGACAATCCGAAATTCGGGGTTCTGGCCTGGTTTGGAAGCCGCAACCTTGTCACCGTATGCCTTGGCGGCCTTGAAGGGTTCCACCAGATCCGCTCCCTTGGTGTAGATACGATCCTGAAAATTAAAAACGCTCCTGTTAGCTGAGGGATCCCATCGGACGTTGACGATCGCCTCGGAGCGGGAATCGTCTTTCTTTGCAGCCTCGGCAGCAATCGGGAGTTTGATGGTCTTATCGATATTGAGGACCTGGGCCGAGGTGATGACCATGAAGAAGATCAGGATGACCAGTAGCACATCAACCATCGGGGCGATCTGAAAATCAGGCTCGCCCTTTTCTAGTCCTCCTCCTCCGCCGGCCATCGTCTTTTACCGGTTTGGGTTAAGCTTCGGTCACTTGACCCTGCTCATGGGAAGCGATCCCCTCCGCAACAACCTCTTCGTGATGATGTACCAACCAGTTTGGAACGTTGGCATAAATTTCCTCGCCACTGATGTGAACCCCTTCGAGTGCCTCGTAGGGCATCTTACGGAAAAGCACGTTGATGATGTCCTGGATATGGTGCATGGCCGTGGTGGAACGACTGCGGAGAAAATAGAACATTCCAAAAGCCGGAATGGCGATGACGAGACCGCTGGCCGTGGCGACCAGCACCTCGCCGATGGCCCCCGAGAGGCTGGAGGGATCACCGATTCCGGAACTCCCCAGAGTGCTGAAAGCCTTGATCATACCCGTAACGGTTCCAAGCAACCCGATCATCGGGGTAACGACACCTATCACCGAGAGGTAATTGATCTGGGTACTCATGGAGGCGCTCTCCTTGTGCATTTCGGAAATCATCCCTTCCTCAACCATGGTCTTTCCATCGCCCAGGAGTGAGATGCCGACCCTGAGGACATTGGTCATCGGGGATTTATTGTCGCGGCAGAATGTGTAGGCGCCGACATAGTCGCCCTGCTGGAACAGGCGCTTCACTTCGGCCTCGTAAGCGGGGGGGGAGGTTTTTTTGATCGAGGTATTCCTAACTCCGTCGGTTGATAGATAGACGGTCAGCACTGACATGATGCCGATGGGGAACATTACCCAACCACCCTCGACAAGCGTCTCGAGTAATGACTTGGAATGGGGCTTGGCATCTTTTTTAGCCTCTTCGGCGGAGGCAGAAGCGATGCCCAGACAGAGGAGTGCGGCAAGGATAAGCAGGAGGTGTGGGTGGCGTTTGTTCATGAGGTGGGAGGAATGTCGTTAATTTAGGGTTGAGGAGGTTGAAATCAAGGATGGGCTAGGATCTCGGTTTTCTTTTTTGCCATCGGAACTTGCGGGGAATCAGGCCAGCCACTGACAATGTCAGCATAACTCTGCGCCGCACGTTTCTCGTCCTTGAGTCCCATGTAAGCATCAGCGGCTCCTGCAAGGGCAGGAGGCTGCAGTAATGTCACCGAGGGATAAAACACCTTGATGGTGAGGAAGGCACGCAGAGCAGCGGGATAATCTTTTTTCTGAAGAAGTGCTTTTCCAAGCGCGAGTTGAGCAAGCGGAGAGCCTTGATCCCCACCCAGTCTCGGCAATGCTTTGGCCTCAAGCGCTACAGCATTTAGATCAGATGTGGCCAGTGGGGAAAAGAGTGTGCCGGCCTTGGAGAGGGATTCCGCAGAAGGACTCTTGATGGCGCCGATTTGGCGAGCCAAGTCGGCGCACTCGCTATCCTTGCCGATAGAGGCGAGCGCCAAAAGACGCAACCGGGCCATTTCAAGCCACCAGGATCCCGGCACATCCTTGAGATCACCCTGCTTGGAGACATAGTCATCTGTCAGGCTCAGGACTTCGGTGGCATTCCCCTTTAAAGCGGCAGTAATGGCTTTTGCTAGTTCCGGAGGCTCAGCGAAATTGACCTTGGCAATTCGCGCCAAAGGCAGCCCCATTTCCACGGCACTGGTACCACCCTCCATGCTCACCTTGACCATGATCATATCACGGGAGCGTCTGATGGTGGAGCTATTGTAGACCTGGCCGTCGGTGGTCGTGATCTCCTCTGCAGATGCGATCGCTGCCAGCGCAAGTGCCAGCGTCGTCAGAGCCATTCTTGAGAATCGGAAGCTCATGGTTTAGCAGGTGTTTTGGTGTCACTGGGGGACGCCGTGGTGGGTGAAGACGTTGCCGTTGGAGTAGCAGAGGCTGCCGGTTCCTGTGGAAGCGACTCGAGTTTTTTACGCGCCTGATCTGCGAGTGGTGAGGCGGCGAGACGAGGTTTGGAAAGCATGTCTTTGAGATTCTTTGCAGCGTCGCCGGGCTTGCCGATTTTCACAAAGGCGTCGGCAGCTTTCAAATAGGCAGGGATGACGACCGAGGGGTAGCGCTGGTAAGCGACATAGACCCGCTGGTAATACTGCAGGGCGGCGTCAGGCTTGCCTCGTTTTTCCTCCAACTCTCCAAGCGACATGAGTGCCTTGGCAGTAATCTCGCCTCGCCAATCCTTGGTGGCCGCCACCTGCTCGAAGATCTTCTTGGCATCATCAAGCTTGCCCAGAGCAAGTAAGGCAGATCCCTTTCCATAGGTAATGTCGGCGAGTTTGGCGTCGGCGTTTGCTTTTTCGACTGCATCGTCAAACCACTTGATAGCCTCGGTTGGTTGGTTGCGAGCCAACGCAGTCTCCCCCATCCCGCAGTAGGCGTATTCGAGCAAGTCGCTTTTGGGGAAGGACTCCATCAACTCCTTGAAGAATGCCTCTGCCTTGTCGGCCTCACCCCGCTGAAGGGCGATTTGACCGCACTCCGAAAGAAGCATGGCGCTGAGTTGATCGGCCGGAAAGTCCTTGTAGATGGAAGCCATCAGTTCTTTCTGCCGATCAGGCCTCTTGGTGAAGCCGGCAAGCTGGCCAAGGGCAAATCTCAATCGTGCTTTGTCAAGAGGCATGGCTCCGGCATTGGATTCGTTCAGATACTTCGCAAAGTCACCGTCGGCATCATAGGGTGGAAGCGGCGTCGGAGAGGGGCGGGGCGCAGGAGTTGCTCCCGAGTCGGCCGCCGGTGCATTCGTGACTCCTTGCACGGAGACAGGCGCGTTTTCTTTGGGAATCAGGGGTGGACGGGGTCTCTTGGAGCATGACTGGGCTAGCTGGGTCAGAAGCATTTCGACGGCATCCTGACGACGGTCGTTGATGTTTTTGAGGATGTTCTCGGCAAGATACTTTTTTGCCTCCTCGGGCTTACCCTGTTTAATTTTCGCCTTGGATACCCAGTAAACGGCAGCCACTGCGGCGGGGTGCTTGGGATGTTGATCTGCAAAACGACCGAACATTTCAGCAATATTATCCCAGTCGTTGAGCTTCTGATACTGCTTGTTGGCCTCAAAAAGAGAGTATTTAAGCAGTTCATCACTCTCGGCGTATTTAAGCGAATCACGATAGGCGGCCGCAGACTCGGTGGTCATCTCCTTTGCCGCATAGGCATCTCCCTTCAATGAAAGAATCTCGCCCTGCACCGCCTCTCCTTGGTGCTTCTTTAGCCACTCGTCGCAGAGTCTGATCACATCGTCGTATTTGTTGGCGGCTTGATAGCAGAGAGCAATGCGGTAGCCGGCATCACCTGCGAAGATTCCTTCTGGAAATTTCTTCACATAATCCTGAAATCCTTCCAAAGCCTTGCCGTAGTCACCCAACTGGAAGGAGCAGAGCGGAATCCGATAAGTGCACTCCTCGGCAAACTTTCCCGTGGGAAACTTGGTGAGGTACTTCTTGTAATCCTCGATCGCCTCCTTGTATTTCCCAGGATTGGGAGCTTTTGCATCGGCGGCTTGCGCGAATTCCGCATTGGCCAATAGGAACTGCATGTCGGCGGCCAAAACAGAATTATCTCCCTTTTCCATGAGGGTTCCGAAGACAGTCTCGGCTTTTGGAAAGTCACCGGCCTCCAGGGCTACCGCGCCCTTAAGATATCCGGCCTGGGAGGCATATTTACCAGTGGGATACTCCGATAAATATCGATCCAGAACAGGCACGGCTTCGTCAGGTCTGCCAAGCGAGCAGAATGCGGAACCAATGCTGAAAAGACCGTCCTCCCGCACTTTCGGATCCTTGGAGGAGTCAAGGAGGCTCTCCCAAATCAGGATAGTCTCCCATTTCTGGTCGAGCTCGTCATAGGCCTTGGCTTGGCGCAGGCGAACAGGCACCACGGTGTCGGGCATTTTTTCGAACTGATCGAGGACAGTCTGAAGTTGCTTTTGATCTTCCTTGAGACGGGCATTGGTTGCGTTGATCTCCATGAAGGACTTGGGGTTCTGCTGAAGACTGGCCGTGTTATCGCTTATAGTTTTCCCGAGTGCTTCTATCCTCTTTTTCTGGAGATCGATGACCACTTGTTTTGGACGAACGATCGCATACATCCGCAGAGCCTTCTGCCGATCTCCCTTGCCCAGAAGACCATCGCCGATCCGCACCGCCAGAATGTCTAGCTGGAGAGGATTGTCGATCCGGTCACTCGCAGCCTGAAGCTGATCAAGAAGTTTGAGCGCATCATCGAGATGCCCTTGCTTGGACTCGATTTCAACCATCGCCATGGCAGCCTGGACAGTGAGGTCATCCTTGATCCCTCCGTCAATCATGGGACGGAGGGCTGTAAGAGCCTCCTCAGGTTTTCCGGACTCGGCAAGCATCGACGCTTGGGCAAGCCGGGCCCTGGCAGCCAGGTCACCCGTTCCCTCCGAAGCCTTCTTGAGTGTTTGCTCTGCTTCCGCCTTGCGACCTGTCTGAGTCTGGATCTGGGATAAAGCAATCAAGGCCTTGGTCTTGTTTTTTCCATCCGGGAATTCCTTGAGGCAGCGATTGTAATACTCCTCGGCCTTCGGGAGATTCTTCTGATTGAAGTACGTGGAGGCGAGTGTGAAGAGGATCGTCTCAAGAGCCTCGCCGGTCGGTCCTTCCCCGAGAACCGCCTCAAAACTTTTTGCCGCACTAGCATAGTCACCGGCTTGGAAGGCGCTGGCACCCGCTTTAAAAAGATCCTCGGGCGAGGTTGAAGCATCCGCTGCCACAGAAAAACGCATGAAGCCTGAGAGGCTTACCACCAATATACAAAATATGGGCAGTCGGGGGCTACTCATGTGGCTAAAATATGTACTACACCTCTTTTTACACTGCATTAATAAACTAAAAATAATCCACGGCAGAATTAGCCTCCTGATCTTTTGAAATCGACCCGGGTGCGGTGGTCGGGATTGGAGGAGTTGAAAGTGATGGTGTCCTTCACCCCATTCTTGAGATCGATGGTCACCTGGGTGTGATCCTTATTCCAGATCGTTTCTGGAAGCTGCTCTCCCGTACGGAAGGGGAAAAGGAGTACCTTATACTTGGGCTCCATCACCTGATTGCGGGTTATAAAGAGGCGACGGATGTCACCGTTGGTGGTGTCACTGCTCCCCGATTGTTTATGAACCTCAATTACAGGGTCCTTCTTCGGATCAGCCGTTTCGGAAAGATCCCGGACCAGGAGCCTGGGAAGACCGGCCTTATTGGGATCGTCGGCCGGCGCACTGTCCAATGGCGCGTGAAGCAAAATCGCCTCCGAAACAGTGGCTCCGGGCTCCGCATCAAGATCGGAAGGGATCTTTTTTCCCTCGCTATCAGTGAAGAGACTCGGCGGCCCGAACATCGTTGAACAATTCATCTGCCAGCGATAGTTCCGCGGCGTACCGTCCTTGTTGATATCGTCAACAATGAGTGCGTAGGGACGCTTTCCGCGGACAAAGAGAACCGTGCGGTAGGCATACTCGACGGGATTGTAATTCGTCGTGAGTTTCATCGGGGAATTCAGGTCGAACACGGCATCCGGATTCTTGGCGATGGTTGCCTCGTAGAAGCCGGGATACATGAAATCTCTGCGGCGCAGGGTGGTCTCCACCTGATTGTCGCCGTAACAGTAGGAATAGGCCGCCGCATTGTCCCCGGCCATGACCACGCAGGACTTGTCGGGGGTTTCGGTAACCTTGAAGAGTTTTCCGGGAGGCGTGGGGAAGCAATGCTTGTAATCGGATCCCTGAGGGATTGCATTCGGCCCCTCACCCATGAATCCCTGGGTTAGCACGTCATTCGTGTACCGAGGATCCTGAATCAGCACCTCGGATTGCCAGGTACTGTCGGTCACATGGTAGCCGGGAGCAAAACTCCAGGGACGCCCTAGCGCAAAGAAGGAGAAGTTGCCCTTCTCGGCATGCATGTGTCCGGCACCATACCACCCCTCGTCGAAGTCGAGTTTCATGGCCTCCTCATCCCAACCCGTGCGGCAGACAACCACTCCCATCTGTGGATCCACCTTGGTGAGGACCGGGTTTTTCAGTCGAGCGACATCCTCCAGCGTGGTCGGTTTACCATTAATCCCCGGATCGAGGCCAAACAGCGTCTGAATAAACGGATTGAAGCCGAGGCCCGGGGCATTCCCCGCATAGATGTAATCCACGGCCGGATCATCGGGGTACATGTATTTCATCATCACGACATGGTTCTGGCGGTAATCGCCGCCGCCGTCGTGGTGGTCGTAGAGAAAGTAATGGGAGCTGTAATTCTCCGATTTATTCTCCGCCGGAGCCTGATAGCAGGAGTAGAGGAGTTGGAGGACCGTGTTGTAAAAGAGTGAGGTGACAAATTGGTTCTCAGCACCATGACGGGCATAGGCGACCGGGGTCGGCCAGAGGCCCCAGGCGCTGAATCCGTAATAGGCTTCCCTGTTCGCCGTGAACCCCCATGGAGATACATAACCGTCGTCATTGAACCAAATGGCCCGCTGCAGATTATCGATTGCCACCTTACGGGCAAAGGGCCACGAGCAAGCTACCGAGTAGGGATGACTCTCAAGGCATCCCCCTTGGGTATCCGCGCCGGCGGGATGCACCCAATCGTATGCTTTGTAGTCCGAGGAAGTGAGGTGGTCATCCGGAACAGGAAGATCAGTGAACGCTTTGACCACCTCTGGCGAGACCCCGCCCTCCTCACCTTCAAGAACCATGGCGTTAAGCACCTTTTCCTCCTCAATGTTCATGAAGTCTCCGTTTTGCTCATAGCCTCGCAGGAGTCGTCCGTGGATTCCGGAAGCGAAAAAGACCACACGGGCTCCGGTGGTCCGGCCGACGCTTTGGGCATAGAGGAAATCGCGGATCGCCCGCTTCTCAGGTGACGTCATCCACGATGCCGTGAAATCGTAGGCAAGCCCGAGCGAACTCATGTTCCAGTAAACGCCCCCGGGTTCGTTTAAGCCGTCCGGAAAAATCGGGTAATCCTTGTGAAAGGCCCCTGTTTTGGAGTCCCAGCATCCGTGCAGGAGGGTATAGCCAATGGAGGCGGTGATCTTGCCCAATCGGCGAAGGCGATCCTTATTCGCAGCGGGTACCTGATCATGGGGGATCCTGGGATCTTGATCAATCCAGGCCACCAGCGTGGCATCCCGGAGTTGGTTGCAATATTCGTTGAAATGGTTTCTCGCATCGCTCCAATCGGGCCCCTTGTCTCCCGGTTTGGATGGAATCCCCATGGTCAGGTCTGGCGCCGCGCCTTGGAATCCGGAATCCGCGAATTTGACAAGCTGATCACTCAGCTTCAGGAAATCCGATCCCGGCTTGTCAAAGCGCTCCTCCGTCTCTTTGCGAAGTTTGGCAAGGCACATGGAGGCAATTTTCCCGTGCTGGGTGCGCTCGCTCAGTTCCGGCCAGTCTTGGGCAGTGGTATAGAGCCTTGGATGACAATATGGCCCGGGATCCGGCGAAAGCGTCCTGACCGAGGGTGGTGGCAGAATGCCGGGGGATGGGCAAAGGGGATCCTCCTTGCCCTCGCTCACAATGGGGGAGCGGAAGTTCCAGACATTGATCCAGCAGTTGCGCGAGAGCGAGATCCCGTGGACAGAGTCCGCGACCGTCAAACGAACCTCAAAGATTCCCGCACCTATGATCGAAACCTTGGTGAAAGCGGCGTCGTTGGGACTAAAAGAAACGGGATTCGCCCTTCCCATGGTGGCTGCAAACGGACTGAGTCGCTCCTGAACCTCTTCCCAGGAATAATGCAGCACCGCATCCTTGGGAAATCCACGCGTGATGGCGGAAATGGAGGTCTGAACGGGAAGGTCGCCGTGATCAGGAAAAAGGATAGGATGTTCGATCGAGAATACCAGCGATGGCTCGGAGTCAGGACTCAGATCGTGTGCGATTTCACGCAAATCCACACCCGGGATCGGCTTGATATCGGAAAAGGAGAGATGAAAGGGACTCCCCGCACCATGTTTGGCCAGGAATCCCTCACCGTCCCGTTGCAGCAGGCTGACTTTGGTGCCAGAGGATAGGGTCACAGACCCAATCTGCACGCCGTCCCGAAGGAGAGGGGCCTTGATGGAGGCAGCAAGTTCACACTCCACAGAGGCCCCCAACGAGATGCCCATGAGTGCAATCAGGATGAGGAACGATGCGATCGGGAGACGTGGCCGAGGGCGCAAAACGTAAGTCATGAGGGAGTTTGTTGGATTTAGCATAGTGAAAAATTGGGATAGGGTGGAAGGGGATTAGCAGCACCTTGAGAACTCTCTTTAGGGATCGTTGTGCTGGATAAATCCCCAACAGAATTATTGAAAATAACTCAACAAATGCCGAGGAAGCATTGCCAGCAGTTTGGTGCGGCAAGGAGTTTTCAAATTGGAATTTCTCACATCGTTAATTGATCAGCGGATTCAAAGATTAACCTCTCGAGAAGGAAATCATTCCAAGACCGGCGGCAAGTTCCCAAACTATCAGGGCGTTCTTTTTGAGAGAACAACTTCTTCATAGGAACGCACTTCTTTCATCCAATCTATAGCGACTTCGTTGCGACGGCAGAATTCATCCCAGACAGCGCCCGTAGGCATTGTCTTGGATTCCTCCAACAATGCGAGTCGCTCCCAAAGAGCCCCCTCATCCTCGGCTTTGCGGATTTTCTCCAAGGGCTGGAGCATTGCTACAAGGAGTGCTTTCTGGGCGCTCCGTGTACCGATCACCCAGGCAGCGATCCGGTTGATCGAGGCATCGAAGAAATCAAGGCCGATATGCGTCCTTCCGAGAAAGTCACCTCGCACCAGTTCTTCCATGATGGCGATCGTAGGATCATCGAGGAGCACCACATGGTCGCTGTCCCAACGCACACCGCGGCTGACATGGAGCAGGAGCTCGGGAACGAACTGGAGGACCGAGGAGATCTTGTCGGCCAACTGCTCGGTCGGATGGAAGTGACCGGCGTCGAGGCAGAGGAGCTTTTGGTTCTTCACGGCATACCCCAAGTAGAACTCATGGGATCCGACCACATAGCTCTCGCTGCCAATCCCAAAGAGCTTGCTCTCCACGGCGTCGAGATTGTGAGCGGGGTCGATCTTCTCCGAGAACATCTCGTCGAGTGCGGCTTCCAAGCGGATGCGCGGGGACTTGCGGTCGGCTGGGAGATCCTTGGAGCCGTCGGGAATCCAGACGTTGGTCACGCAGGTGGATCCGAGTTGGCGACCAATCTCGGCTCCGATTCGGCGGCAGGCCTTGCCGTGCTCAATCCAGTAATCGCGGATTCCCTTGTCGGCACTCGAGAGCGTGAAGCCGGAGGCGGCCTTGGGATGCGCGAAGAAGCTGGGATTGAAATCCACACCCAGTCCACGGGACTTCGCCCAGTCGATCCATCCCTGAAACTCCTCGACGCCATAGTCACTCCTCTCCTTCTTTCTACCGCCCAGTTCCGCGTAGCAGGCATGGAGATTGAGACGGTGCTTTCCCGGAATCAGCGAAAGGGCTTTTTCCAAATCTTGGCGGAGTTCCGCAGGAGTCCTGGCCTTACCGGGATAGTTTCCCGTCGCAGCGAGACCGCTTCCAGCGAGATCCGTGCCGGCGTTTTCGAATCCCCCGACATCATCCCCCTGCCAGCAGTGGAGCGAGATCGGAGTAGCGGTGAGGCGCTTGATCACCTCTTCGGTGTCGACTCCGTGGGAAGCGTAGGTTTCCTTGGCGAGGATGTAGGCATTCATGGCAGTAAGGTTTGCGGTGGAGGTATCTCAGGAGTGACCCTTGTACCAAGTGCCGATGCCGATGATGATCGTCGACAAAATCAGCGTAGCGATACCAAGGGCGATGAGCGTATGGGTCTTTTTGCTGGAGCCTTTCCACTCATGGAAGATCCATCCCCACATCGTGCTGAAGATGATGATGCTCGCCATATGGAGGGTCCAGCTGGCGAACCCGAACTTGCCCATCTGGGTCTCGCCCATGGTGTAGAAGAAGAACTGCAGATACCAAATCGTCCCGGCTATCGCGGAGAAGACGTAGTTGTTGAACATCGGCACCTTCAAATCCCCATCAGCCTCGGTGACAAGAGAAGCCGCGCCATGCTCCCCTCCACCGGCTCCACCGAGCGCGGCATGCTCTTCGCAAATCGTGCCACTGAAATACTGATAGGCTGTGCCGTTCTTGAAATGGAGGTAGGCACACCAGAGGAAGTTCGTGGTGAACCCTCCGAGAAGCACGACCACAAGCTTGGGAAGTCCCGTCCAGATCTGATCGGTGCCCGCGAGGAGCGAGGCATCCCCGATCGGCTTGCCAGCGGTCAGCGCAAAGGCAAAGCAGGCGCTCATCACACCGGAGAACGTGGCGACGGCGATTCCTTTGGGAAAGTTGAACTCCTTGATCGTCTCGGTTTTCTGGGATGCATCCATCTCCCGTTCCTTGTTCAGCCCCGCCAGCGCCGCAAGGGCGATGCCGACGAGGCAGGCAAGAACGCCGATAAGGGTAATCTGGCCAGGGAGATTGGAGGCGATCTGGAGGATCGTCTCGTCGCAAGGAATCGATGGAATGAAAAGCTTGGCGATCGGCGGCAGCAGAGTTCCGAATGCCGCGCAATATCCGAGTGCCACCCCCATGCCGAGTGACATTCCGAGATAGCGCATGGTGAGCCCGAAGGTCAGACCACCCAAGCCCCAGAGACAGCCGAAGAAGTAAGTCCACCAGAGCGTGTTACCGCTCTGACGCAACAAAACCCCGTGGAGATCATGGGTCATCAGGAGCGCCAGAAGTGATGGCATGATGATCCAGGAGAAGAATCCACCGACCATCCAGGCGGTCTCCCACGCCCACTTCTTTACGAAGCGGTAAGGGACATAAAAACTTCCGGAGGCAAAGCCGCCGAGCCAGTGGAAGAAGACGCCGAGAAATGGGTTCATGGCTAAGTGGGCTATTTGAGAATCCGGAAGGCATCAAAGGCTACATTGCCATCTCCTTTGACGATGATCTTCACCTCGTGGTCTCCAGGAGTGAGATTCTCAATGCGGAACACGGGAACTTGAACAAAGCCCGAATACTGGAAATTACGGAGTTTGGTATCGATGGTTCCGGCAGGCTTCCCGTCGATGAGGACATCAAAGGATCCGTTACCCTGGTTTTTTCCAGTCCAAATCTCCAAGCCCGATCCGCTGAAGCGGTACTCCGCGGTCGCACCCGGTGATCGTGTCAGGTGATAGTCCTTTTGATAATCCCTGGACGATGCCTGCGCGACGGCCTGCCAACCCTTTGAGTAACGGATCGCCGGATCGGTGTCATTGATCATCGATCCTTCGGGAAGCGGATTTTTACGGAGAAGGAGGGGAAAGCGCCAGATTTTGTAGATGGAGCCGGGAACATCCTTAAAGATAGTTCCCGAACTGAAGAGCTGGATCCGAACCCCGTCCGGGGTCTGCTCCTGGTACTTCGCGCAAAGATTCGGGCCATACATTCGCGAGTTGGCAAGGAAACTGTCATCCATCGAACCGACCTGATTCCACGGGCCCCAAGGATGGGGAGCCTCAAAGAAGTCGTAGACCAGCCGCTCAGGGTTAAACCATCCCTTGAGCGTCGGGGTGATATACCAAGAGACAAGAAGATATCGGTTCAGGCATGGAATGAAGACGGGAGCCGTCCAACCGAGTTTGGCGGGCCGGCTGAGGATCGGGGCGGCCTTGCCGATATCATGGCTCCATGAGGAATCCAGAAGCCCCTCCCCGCCTGTGAAGTATTCCCAATCCGAAACATTCAGTTTCGGCAGGTCGGTCCGAAGGACGCGAGCCAGGATGAGGTCGTCACCACCATTCCAGAATCCGTTGTTGGAAACGGCGTAGACGTATTTGTCCGCACCGTCGCGGGCAACCTGACCGCCGTTTCGTCCATAATGAATGAAGGCAGGGGCGCCGAAACGACTCCCGGGCCACATGGGATGATCGTAGTTCTCTTGGGCGGAACGGGTCCATGTCAGCCCGTGGTCGGTGGACTTGATCAGGCTAGCGTTCAGCGATGTCTGGCGGAGAAGCGGGTCCTTGGAGTGGTTGCCGTAGTGGTTTCTGGCGACAAAGCAGTAGAAGACTCCGTCGACGCATTCCTGGCCGACCGCCTTCCAATTCCCCCCGTCATTCGTGGAAGTCCCGTTCATCGAGGCACCATTGCCGCCGTATTCATCCATGGAATTGACTAATGATCCCTTTAGGGAGAACAGATCGCTGCCCGAAAGTTTGTTGAAACAAAGATTGCGTTCCTGGGTTCCGAATCCGCGGCCATCGCAAGCGAAGTGATAGAGTTGGTCGTCATCGGCCCAAAACGGATCGGCAGTATCTCCCTTGGAATCATCCCATTTGAAGGCTTTGTCGATTTCCGGAATCACTTGGGTAATTGGAACGGTGGGTTCCTCCGCAAAGGATGGAACAATCGCCGACCACGCCACGAAAATGGTCATTAGCGACGGCATGATGATCGAAGCTAGGAGGCCACCGAGCCTCGAGGAGGTCTTGAAGGCCCATGTCTTCGGGAAGCGGCAAGGGACCCCTGAAGCAAACACGCCAAGGAATAGATTCATAGTGATGGAGGAATGGGGGGGGTTACAGGACGTCGCCAATTAGTAGATATGACATGCTATAGTAAGCGATTAGTCCGAAGCCAGTCGCAGGCTTTGTCGAGCCATCCCGGGGGACTCTTGTCGGGATTCTTTCCGTAACCGAAACCATGGCCGCCCACAGGGTATTCCTGTAAAGTTGAGGGAACTCCCATCGCCTGAAGGGCCTGATAATAGAGTTCGCTATTCTGAGAGGGAACGCCCTTGTCATCAAGGGCATGAACGAGAACAGTCGGCGGCGTATTCGCCGAGACTTGGGTTTCATTCGAAAGGGAATGCAACAGGGCTGGATCGGGATTCGGGCCCAGAAGGTTCGCAAAACTTCCGTGATGGGCGATATCAGGTCGTGAACTGATGACAGGATAGACGAGCATGGCAAAATCCGGGCGGCAACCCATCCGGTCAACCGGATCACTTGCCTTGGGGTTTCCGGAATCAAAGTGCGTCGAAAGAGTGGAGGCGAGATGTCCCCCTGCCGAGAAGCCAATGACGCCTATTTTACGTGGGTCGACGTGCCATTCTTGGGCGTGACTGCGGACCAGTCGCATGGCGCGCTGAACATCCATGAGCGGAACCGGGTGCAGATACCCGTTCTTGGGAAGGCGATATCTCAGCACGAAGGCGGCAACCCCGTGTGACTGGAAGTATTGGGCAACATTCGTGCCCTCATGTGTGATAGCCAGCCCTCCGTAGCCTCCTCCGGGACAAATCACAATTGCCGGCGCGGGAGATTTTGCTTCCGCTGGAAAATAGATAGTGAGGTCTGGAAGATCGGTGGTGTTCGTGCCTTTAGCTTCGGGAACAAGCCCTGGCCAAAGTGGAATGACCTGCTTAGGAGATTGTAAAAGTAACGTAGGCGGTGTTGGCACAGGGGTATTAAACACTGCTTTGATATTGGTGAGAGTGGAAGTGAAGGAGTAACTTCCCGTAAGAGCTTCAAAAACTGATCTTCCATTCATGATGCCAAGTGATTTTGGAACCGAGGATTCACTCCTCTTTTCGATCATGCATGCTTCCTTTCCGGGCATCTCGATCCGCGCGGCTGTGCCCGCGGGAATGGTCACATTGAGGGTGAACTTTCCTCCCTCGACTTTCCAAGAGACATCGATCGTCCCGTGAGGTGTCGGGACAGAGCCCTTGGCCCAATTCAAACCGCAGGTTTCGGGCTTGATCAGAATCGTTCCAAAACCGGGCGAGGTGGGTCTCACCCCGAGGATTTTGCTCGGCATCTGATAGGCGGGTGTGGCGATCCATCCATGGCTGTAATCACCTTTCTCAGGTCCCATCTCCCGGACGGTCTGTGTCTCGGGGATCACCTTGTACTCATGCATCTTCTGCACGCCGTATGTGCCAAAAAGCTGGGCCTCCTCAAGGGCATTGAAGACGAAGTGCATGAAGTAGGGAGTCACATCCCAGTTCGTGTTCGTCATGGTGGCCCCCATCACTGAGGTGCGACGATCCTGCGGAACAAGTCCGGCGATCGTGGCCAGTGCATTGTTCTGCACGCTGAAGCTCTCCATCTGAACATCGGCAGGCATCCACCTATTAGTGCTGACGGAGGTCACGAATGGCTTCCCGTCGCGGTAGAGTCCGCGTTCGGAGTTCCAGAGCTCCTTCTCGAAGGCTTCTCCGACCTGCTTGCGCAGCTTCTCATATTTCTCCGCATGGACGTGATCTCCGTTGATTTGCGAGATGCGAATGGCGTCGCCCAAGGCCTGATAAAAGAGTGCCGTCATGTACCCCTGACCGATCACTGCGGGAGGGTGATGGCAGGCAAAGGCAATCTTTGGGTTTTTATCGTCATGAACATTGACCCAATCCATGAACATGTAGTTCGGGGCCTCCGAAATGATGCCGTTCTTTCCGATGTAGGAGGAGAATTGGTCGATAACCGCATGAACATTTGGGGCAAGTTCATCGATCAGACTACGGTCCCCAGTGTAGTCGTAGTAATTCAGCAGGGACTGCAACCAATAGAAAATGTAGCTGGTGTGAAAGGTCTGGTACTTGGCGTTCACCATCACCCAGGACCACTTTCGAAGATCCTGTTTGGCGAGCCATGGGTTGTTACCCATCGTGTAGTAGTTGACCAGGTCCGCGATCAGGTAATCACCGTAGTCGCTGATCGGCTCCTGATGCTGCGGCGAGTCGAGATGGTGGGTAATCATGCAGATCTGGGTCGACCAGCGCCCGCTCTTATAGAGTTTGTTCAACTCCTCGTCACTGCAACTGAACGACCCGCGGTACTCGACTGGCTGTGAGAGAAAATCAGCCGTCACATCAAGGATCTCCACCGGCGAGGAGGCGTTCCTAACCACTACGGTGACCGTTCCCAGGGCGTAGTAATCGCGCGACTCAAAGGTCTGCACTCCATCGCGCAAGGCGATCTGATAGGCGCGACTGCCCCCAATGGCGCCGGTCTCATTCGAGAGGAGCAGGATCCGAGCCCCCTTGCATCCATTGACCTTGATGCCGCAACGACCCGACATGATCTTGTCAAAGTGGACAGAGAACTGACCGTCTCCCTTCACGACGATGGGATGACCGGGTGTGAGTGGTTCGTGGGGAACCATCACGTTTCCCTGAACATTCATGATCTCAAAGTAGGGGTACCTCACCTCCATAAGCGGAGGAAGTTCACTCATCACCAACTGTTCCTTGGGAGCCTCGGTCACACTGCAAAAAGGCCAATTCGAGTCATCGTATCCTGCCTGCAGCCATCCTTGAGGCTCCGCTTCGGCATCAAAGAAAGGAAGGGGTCGCGGCTTTACCCCTAGCGCCTTGAGATCTTCCTCGGCAGGATTTTTCTTCAACAGATATCGAGAGGACACTCCTCTCCACGTCTCATCCGTGCCAAAGGTCACTTTCTTTCCATCGGGAAACTCCACCAGAAGTTCGAGAACCAGCTTGTTCGAGCCTGAACACTCTACGCACACCGCATTTTTCCTCTTGTGAAAGAGCGGAGTGAGATTGCGAATCTCATAGAATCTGCGTCCGCTGGAAGCCCCGACAAAGTCCCTACCCGGATCCGCGGAACCGCGACCCGCGGGAGTACCGTTCACATAAAGCAGGTAGTTGTCACCCGAGATCCAAGCAGTCACTTTTTTCGGGGCCTGATCCAACGTGATTTCCTTACGAATGCAGGTTGCGACCGAATCAGAAACCGCTTTGTCAGTTGAAGAAATCCACCGGGCCTGCCAATCGCCCTTCGGTTCTGGTTTTTCCCATTTGTATCCAGGCGCCTGAACCCCATCATGATCCACCTGTACGTTCATTCCCGTGTTTTGGACGGGACCACGGGTATCGGTGGACTGGGCATAGGCCGAGCTCATGAGAAGCAGCAATAATGCGAAAGTAATCGTTATGGGTTTCTTTTTCATGAGAGATGGCATTTGTGAGTTATGAACGCTTGGGAAGTTGATGCGTTGGTTGCGCTGATTTTTCCGGGAGTTCCGTCAAAATGACACGTCAGTTCAAGAGACAATCATTGGGAGGCCTTGAGCCCGGGATTGTCGCATGACTCCACCAAACCGAGATCTCCACAATTGTTGGTTTGTACTGTGGCATCGACCTCACAGATCCAGGGACGTGCATCGGGCCTGTGGTACCCGAAAAACACATGATCGAGAGTGATTCCCTCCGCGTGACGGATAAAGATCCCATAAGCAGGGGTGTTGCCGACCATGTTTGATTGGGGATAATCACCTTCCCGTTCTGGCGGCAGTGCCGGTAAATTGATATTTGTCATTCCGCCGGGCATCTCAAAATAGCAGTCCTTAAGAGTGACATTGCGTACCTTGGCTCCGGGAATACCGGTAATGGAGCAGGGACCTTTGGTGGCATCGGCAGTCCCGAATGCACGGATTCCCTGAAGCAAGACGCCGTCAATCGAACCGGTGGGTCGATTGCTCTGTTGAAGATCGCCTATTGATCCATGCACGTCCCTGTGTCCGAGACGAATGAAAACAGGCTGAGAAACCTTGTAGAGGTCGAGTCCCTTAACCTCGATATCTTTGACAACCGATCCGTCGACCGACTCGATACAGAGACCGCCATACCTCGCTCCCGTGACCAGGTTGTTGTTGAAGATAAGATGAGAAATGGGACCCACAGTCGCAGTTCCGAGTTTGATCGCATTCGCATGCCAGGAAAGAACCCTGTTGTTTTCAACAACGATGTTTTGCAAACCCGCCTGCCCGTGTGACTTCAGGCAGATCGAGTCATCCTCGGAAGCCACGTCGCAGTTCCGAATGATAACATCATGAGAATCGCAAATATCCATTCCGTCGAGATTCGGACAATAGGGAGGAGCAATAACCGTGAGGTGATCCAGGAGCAGGTGCGAGCACTCGCAGTAAACCTGGGTCCACATCCTTGGATTCCTAAGCGTGATATTGCGGATGGTCACATCCTTGCTGCTGAAAATCCTAATTAAGGATGGCCTCTCAGACTCCTTGCCAAACATCTGGACAGACTGGCCCCTCCCGTCAATCTCCCCCTCCCCCTCGATGACCAGTCCATCGGCCTTGTCAGCGAAGAGAAGGCTTCGCCGGATGGCGGTGGCGGACGTTTTATCAGGCATCAGCACGGGATAATCCACTGCGTTTGTTCCGCCCAAAAGAACCGCTCCCTTATCCAGATGCAGCGTCATCCCCGCTCGCAGCGTGAGTTGAGCAGAGAGATAACTGCCAGGCTTCAGAACCACGCGGCCTCCCGTCCCGCCGCACGCATCAATGGCTTTCTGCAATGATACGGTATCATAGGTGACCCCATCACCCTTGGCACCGTAAGAGCGGGGATCGATCGTACGTGAAGAAGGGAGCACTGCGACTGCAGAAGAAGGAACGGCGCTCTGCGCAGACTGCGAATGAACAGTACTCTGGAGAGATGTAAGCAGAAATAATTCACCGATCAGTGCAAGGCATCGTTGTTTCATGGGATTAATGGGGAGGGGGTGAACAGTTTAATAGATCCCTAGGAAAAAGACTCCATTCGGATCAATTTACGCGTATCGGAAATTTACAACTAAAGAATGTTTGATCGGGCCAAGGTGAATGTATGTTTGCAGACTCAAGATGAGAGAGTTTCATCAATTCGTGATCTTTTTAGCTCAATAGTTAACGGTGTGATTTCCGGAACTAATCGAGGTGCACAGGCGATTCCCTTTAAACGTTACTTTCACTTGTTTGCCATCGATCATAATGCTTTGCAACTGCTGCTGTGCGCCGATCTGGATGGGCAATGCAAGCGTGGTGGTAAGACCCTCTGGAAGTGTTATATCCCCGAGAAACTTCGTGGCATCCTTACTCCAAGAGACTCTTACCGGGCCGAACTCGGTGACCACCGTTCCCTTGGCCCGGTTCAGGTTTCCAAGATGGGGTTCGATAAGAAGTTTTTTCATGGCCACCGGAGCATCCCTCCTGACACCCAAGACATAGGCGCTGAGAAAATAACCCGGATACATACCGTAGATGTGTGCTTTTGAGCCACCCCCATAGCTCTCCCAGGAACACTCCAATGGTGAATCGGCCATCGCTCGGAATTTCTTGCGCATCAACTCAAGCATGAGCAGGTCCAGATCGGCTTGATCGAGCGAGTAGAGCTGCTTGAAAAGATAATACGCCGTCATAATGCCCCCGCCGACATTTCCCCTGTTCACTTCCGAAATCACGGCATCCATGACCCTTTTTCCGCGCTCCGGAGGAACCACTCCCCGATCAAGCGCAAAGAGGTTAGCCTCCAGCGTGGGAGGGAAAAAGCCATCCTTCAACCTGTTCTGCAAGAGATCCCTGGATTTGAAGGGAGTTTTTTCGGTAGCACTGGCCGCGATCTCGGAATCACTGAAATAACCTCCGAAATAGGAACCGCTTCGTTCATCCCAAAGTTCCCGGTTGATGGATTCCTTCAGCTCCTCTGCGGCTTTTTTATAGCGTAGCGCCGCATGACTGTCACCAGCAATGACTGCAAGCCTCGAAGAGTCCTCTAAGGCCCTGCAGACAAAGCAGTTCAATGGGGTTGTCTGACCGGTCAGATAACCGGTCGGGTTCTTCCAAACCACCCAATCGCGTGCAGAAACAAGACCTTTTGGCGTTCTTCGCGAGAGGAAGTACTCCATCTGCAATTTCACGGCAGGCCATACTTCCTTCACTGCGGATTCATCACCCGTTGCTTCATGGAAAAGACGTATACCCTCCACCCAGTCACAGGCCCGATCCTCCATTTTGGCATGAACATCGAATCGATCCGAGCAGGTGTGGGCCTTCACCCACCCTTCCGGTTGGAGCGTGAGTGCCGTTCTGCGCACTAACTCACCCAGGAGTCTTGGGTCGGAGTAAACTGTATTTCCGCACCCGTTCACGGCCATGGCGGTACGGGTCACATCGTACGCGGGCGGGGTGTCATCCATCCACTCGACACGCTCCCGATCGGCGCAATCGACATAGGAATCCTCGCTGAGCACCTCGCAGGATCGAGCGCACATTTCCCAGAGTTTGTTGAGGAAAGGGTCGTTGCAATGAAACGACCCGAGGCGATCGAAGGGATAGAGTCGCTCCATAAGTTTGAGACCAGTGACGGTGACCATGCCCTTAGTAACGGCGATCATACCATTCGTGATGCCACGCGTATCCAGAGTGAAGTGAGTCTGGGGTCCGGGCTTGGCAATGTAATGGACATCGTAGGGCTCGATGGTGAGTTCGGAACCAGCATCGGCGGTCAGGTTAATGACCGGATAGGCCTGGACAATTCTGCCTGTGTTGAATTCCAGCTTCTGTCCCTCCTTCAAGGTAACGGGGAGGTTAACGCCGCCCTGAAGAGCGAAAGGGACCTCCTTTTCCCCCAGCATTGGGATCCTTCGGGCGGTCAACGGCCCCCAATCCGACCCAGGCACATCGATTGCCGACTTCCAGGAGGAATCATCATATTCTGCAACTGTCCAGTCCCCGTCCTCCATGGTGGCATCGACCTCGGATTCCCAAAGATTGGGCCATGTGGCTTTCACGGTTCGATAGCGCGTTCGGTTGCTCCAGCGCCATGTCCCGTCCGTCTTCGAAACGCATTTACCATCCACCTCCAGGCACCCCGTTACGCCGGGACTATGCCTCATCACCTTGCCGCCGGAGAGGTTGCCCGCGACGAGCAAGGCCATAGCATTCTTTCCCGGCTTGAGATATCGGGAGATGTCGATCGTGTCATACTCGGGGCCGTTGGGTTGAAACCTGGCAGGACCACGGTCGACATAGCTTCCATTGACCCAGAGAATGTAACGGGCATCGGCAAAGAGATGGAGGAAAGCCTTGGAGGGCTTGGAGGCGAGGTCGAACGTTTTTCGAAAACAGACAGCCACACCCTTTGCTTCCCGTGGAAGGTCCGTCCAAACAAACGCGTCCTGCAGAGCTTTGCCAATCGGGTCCTGCACAATCTTCAGACAGTGAGTGAGAGGCGGTGGCTGCGACGCCTTAGGACCGGCTATCGACTGAGCCTCATTGGTTTGGGCCATGAGAACGGAAAGCGGTTGGGCGAGTAGCACAGCCAAGGTCAGTCCGAGGAAGCTGGCACTATTCAGTGATCGCAAACATTGGAGTTGGCTCTTGATGGGATGACTCATGGTTGTTGCTAAAAACTTACTGAAAACAATTTTACCCCTCTGTAGAACCGGGAGAAAAACCATGGGATGAACTGAACTCTGTTTCATACGCATTTCAGTTCGAAAGAATCATGGCGCGTATGTAGACGGCCGCATTCCTTTTGTCGGCTTTCAAGGTGACTTTCGAACCGGCAGGCACGTGAGCGCTGATCTCAGCCACTTGAAAGGTTGGAATCTGGCCGACTCCGGGTACCAAGGTTTCTTTGGCACTTAACACTCCGACCTTCTCATCGTTTACAAGGAATGTGAGTTCATTCTTTGGAGTTGAAGCGTAGATAACTCTGATCATCTTTGCGTCTTGAGTGGCCTCAAATGCAAGAGACGACTCCATGTCGAAAGGACCCGCAACTTTGTAGGGAAAAGCGGGATCTCCGTTGATCGGGACTTTCCCACTGGCAATTCCACGCTCTCCATCCATCCACTGCTGGGGAAAATCGATCGCGAAGGGAATATCCGTTTTTTCACCATTGGCCAGTGTTGCCGACAACACATGACTTCCGTTTTTGATCACTGTGAATTCCGTGCCGACGGAGGATTCATCACCATCTAGGATCGCGGATCCCTCCGCGTGAATCGTCACGGGATGCTCGTAGGTCTTTCCGGCCTCAACACCCTTCACCGAAGGTGGAGTGTGCCTTACAACCAGAGTTCCCCTGGAAGGGTGAAAGACACCCGATGGATCAATTGCGGCGACCTTGTAACTGCCATCGATCGCGGGTGCGGTCAGGAATGCTGACATTGGCTGGATTGATTGAACGATATCGGATGATGAGGGGGAAACCACATCTCGGATCAAAACGGCTTTTTTTCCCAATGTCGTCACAGGTGCGATCGGAACCTCCGTCAAAGGTCTCACCATGACACTCGCCGGAAAAACCCGGTCCTGAACTCCGACTTCAGATTCCGGTACGATGTCCTGATAGGTCGGTTCGATTCCCGAGTTCAGGATGATTTCGTAGGCTGCAAGAGGCCAGACATTATCTGGATTAAAGTGGTAACCGGAGAGTTTGTTGCTGCCACCGCCTTGCGCGGAGCGCAGGCTGGTCGTGTAGACGTCGGTAACGATGACATCATGCTCTGAACCCCACCGGAAGGCATGAACAGACCAAATATCCGGGCCGACATCCAAGACATTCCCCGTGGTCGTGATGAACGCGCTACCCGCGTCGTGGTGAATGCCATACCTTTTTAGGGTTGGAAATTCAACGCTGCCCACTCCCTTGACATAATTTCCACGGACGACGGTTCCAGGTTGGGCCCCCAGGGTATAAATGGCCCCCGAATCGTTGAGTCGTAGCATCACATCGAAAAAACGGTTGCAGGAAATGCTGTTATTACTGGCAGTCGCGGTTGCCTTACCCCCGACATTCCTCATGTTATCCCATCCCCAACCTAGACTCACTCCGTTGAAGCTAACGTGGTCAATGATGTTGTGGTCGACATGGAGCCCCGAGACAAAAAAAGCGCTCACAGCTGCCTCTCCGAAAAACTCCTGCGTGCAATCCTTGATGTAATTGTTGTCGATCGAGTTGGAACGGCAGACCCGCTCCAACCCGGGTGGATATTTCTCTTTTGCAACGCCCGCTCCATCCTTGATGGTCAAATCCGGCGTATCGGCCTCAAAAACATGCTGGGGATGTCCCACAAGGACAGCGCTCCCGGCTACATCCCTGATCACATTACCCGTGATGTGCACATGATTGGCATCGTTGGGAAGGGCAACCGCCTCTGCTGCAAGATGCTCGAGACTATTGCGGACAAGCTGAATGTGATCACAGTGCGCGCATTCGATTGCACCGGGTGGCACATCCAAATTCCTGTACATGTCGTTATGCCAATTGGGTGCCAGGGTGAAGGCGTTGAAATAGCAGGCCCCTTGGCATGAGGCTTTACCGTGTGATCCGTCAACCTCGGCCAGATTCCAGTCGCTGTGGGCAAAATGGAACCCCTTGAAGGCAAGATTGCGGACCGGATGACCCGGGTCTCTTCCCTTGATTGACATCAAATGCACCAAGCGAGGTGCGACAACCAGGGCGCTTGTCATGTCCTCACCCGCCCTAGGAATGTAGTAAAGAGTCTTGGCGGAGCGATCAAAGTAGAATTGGCCCGGTTCTTTCAGGAACTCGTATGCGTTGGAGACCCAATGATGTCCTGCCGCGTCGAAATTATCCCAATAACAGGTTTGGGAAATGGCACCATAGGGCTCCTGATGCTTGAGGATCACCTTGTTGCCATCCTGAACGACATCGCGGACACAGACCGTATTGCAGTTCCAGAGTTGGAAATTGGTGATTTCGACATCCTCGGGATTGCGATGGATCATCGGCAAATCGGTGTAGATGCTGCGGTCGGCTTTGGAACCTGTACTCCAGGCCCATGGGGCCTGACCCGCCGTGACATGGAATCCCCCCCCTCGGGAGGCAAGTCCCATCATTCCAGCCATACAGGCACGAACTCCGTTCACGTAAAGGGATCTCAATTTGACACCACGATCCAGAGGGGCTTTCCAAAGATTGTTTTCTGCACGTTGCCAACCGGTGACACGAACACCACCGCTGAATACGACCTCTGTCCCCGGAAGTGCCTGATAAGTGACGGTTCCGGCCCCCTGCCCTCCATCCCTTTCATCAAAGTCGATCTGCCTGGTAAGAAAATATTCACCCTGGCCGATCCAAACGTTCACGTTCTGGTCCAGCCTAGGCATCTGTCGGAGCACATCCCTCGCTCTCTCAAGATGTTGAAAGGGCTTGGATTGTGTCCCCGGGTTGGTGTCATTTCCGTTCATCGACACGAAAAATTCCGTTTGGGCTGACGCTGCCTTGAGTGTCCCAAGGCCGAGAATGATCAATGCGAGAATACCCGTTCGAAATGGGCGATTATCCCGACATGAGATCCTATCGGCTTGATCATCATGTGACAGGAAAGCGGGTGTGCTCGGCTCGGGGAAAGTGAATGCTCTCATGAGACGGGGATCAGAACGGTGTTGAGAAACAATAGGTTCCGCTACCCACATCCAGGAGCAATGAACCCGACTCGAATCCCTTGATCTTCACACCCTTCACCTGGGCGACGGGTAAACCTGACTCGAGAACATGACCCGGCAAGGCTGTCGGCATGCTGATCGTCGCCGTCGTGTTCGCAGGAATTGTGACGGCCAGTTTCAGCTCCTTTCCGTTGCGATCCCATCGGCAGTGAATCGTTCCGTGCAACGACTCATAACTGGCATCAACCCATGTCAGATCGCCCACGACTGCAGGCTTGATCAGAATATGCGAAAAACCCGGATGATCAGGATCCGTTTGGATACCGGCAAGATCATGGAAAAGCCATTCGTTGATCTGACCCAGCATAAAATGGTTCTGTGATGACCCTCCGGCGTCCCATGCCTCCGTGAGGGCGGTAGTACCCCGCTTGAGCTGCATTCCATAACCCGGTTTCTCGGATTGATTGTTCAACTCATAGATCACGTCGGAGCGACCCCCGTCGGCAAGGGCTCGGAGAAGATAGCGATACCCCACATCACCAGCGGTAAGACCTTTTTTCCTGACATCGGAGACAACATGGTCAAGCACGGCGGAGCGGTCGGCGGGAGGCACCAGATCCATGACAAGCGGAATGGAATTCGCACATTGCGATCCGGTGGCATACTGGTGCGTGGAAGGGTCGTAGAATCTTTTGTTAAAGGACTCCCGGATTTGCGTTGAGAGTGTGTCATATTTCAGGGTGTCTTCTTTTTTTCCGAGCATCCGCGCTGCGCGCCGGAGAATCTCGAGATCCTGATAATAGAAAGCCGTTGCAGTGAGGGCTGCAGGCGTCAACTGCGCCTTGCCCGGGGGCTTCGGACCGATGTCATACCAATCACCCAAACCGTAATCGAGAATTCCATCCTTTGCCTTGCTTCCCAAATAGGCCACATAGCGCCGGATCGATTCATAGGCGGATGCAAGCAGGGAAGAGTCACCCGTGAACTCATACTGCTGCCACGGGACCAAGGCGACGGCACTGCCCCACTCGGGTGAATCCCGGAAACCACCTTCGAACCATGTATACTCAGGCGCGATGTCAGGCACCAGACCATCTTTGGTCTGGGCATCCATCATGTCGTGCGTGATTTTTCCAAAGAGCGGATTGAGATCAAAATTATAACGAAGCGCGGGTCCGTTGAGGTGGTCCTGTTCGAGCCAGCCCAGTTTTTCTCGCGTCGGACAGTCAGTGAGCACACTCATCATGTTCGATCGCTGCGCCCACCTGACAAGTTGGTGGATGCGGTTGAAGAGTTCGTTGGAGCAGGAAAACGAGCCCACGCAGGGAGCTGAACTGTGCTGCACCACTCCTTCGACGCCCTCGACGACAGGTAACTCGCCTCCCGGGGAAACAGGAATCACCTCGACCCTAAGGTAACGGGCACCGCGGTAATAGAATTCAGGACGCCACGTCTCGGTTCCCTTTCCGGAAAGCGTGTAGATGCAGAACGATTTTCCCCCGCATGCCGGATCACTGATGCCGCCTTGGGCATTGACCAACTCGGCGGGTGTGATTTTGACCATCGAACCAGCAGGACCTCGAACGTGAAGGCGCGGAACGATCGAGGCGTTTTGTCCAAGATCATAGACCCTGACATCCGGCGATAATGACTTGAAGGCGCCAGCCTTCAGGACCTCGATCTCACGCACCGGCCATGCGGATCCGGAAACGCCGCTCAATTCTCCGCCGGGTTCTTTCAACTTGTCCGCAGGATGCCAAGAACCATCGGTATGGAATCCCGAACGACTCCATCCTTCCTGCTCTTTCCGTGCATCGTAATCCTCACCGCCATAGATGGTGTTGAAGAGAATCGGACTGGGTCCCTGCTGCCACGATTCATCGGTGACAATCGTTTCGCTGCTTCCATCGCTGTATTCCAAAACCAGTTGACCGATGGCTTGCAGGGATCCGAAGGTACCGTTGAATTTGGAATACCGGTCGGTCTTGGGCACCCGGTACATTCCGCCAGCCAGCGTCATGCCCAAGGTATTCTCCCCATCCTTGAGAAAGGCAGTGATGTCGCGGGTGTCATAAAGAACAGTCCTGCGATAATTCGTCCATCCCGGCGTGAGGCGATCCGGTGTGACTGGTTGCCCGTTGACCTGAAGTTCGGCATGACCCAACCCGCAGCCATGCCAAACGGCACGACGAAGGCCCGGTTTGACAAAGAATTCCCGCCTCAGGCGGATGGAGTAGAAATCCAGTTTTCGTTCCCTCTCAAGGGCCTCAACGTATTCAGGGGTGTGCACGCCCCGAGTCAGGGCCTGTCGCCCCCACCCGTAATGCTCGACGCTGTCTGATGCAGTGACCTCCTGACCAAGCGCCACATTTTTTTCACCGGCAAGAACCTGGAGTTCATCGAGTGCAAAGCCAAAGTTTTCACCCTGTTTGGCACCTGGCAACTCAGGCAGACGCGTGACCGTGAGGCGGAGTGCCTTGACTCCCGAACCCTGCACCTCAAACTGCTGATTCCTAGACCCGGGATTCGCCACGTCCGCGTTCGTCCGATCGACAAGCGTCTTGGGATTGGCGAATGCACCAGAGTCAGAGACCTCGATCCTGAATCTCACGGGGAAACCAAACCCCTCGACCTTCCGATTCGTCAGGGGAAGGAGGCGGAGATGATCGAAGTCCACGGCTTCCTTGAAGTTGATCTGGACCCAGTGTTCGCCTTCCGGGCTGGAAACCGGTTTGGAATGGAAGCCATGAAGAGAATAACCGGCCGTTTCCTTGACCATTTTTTCAGCTTCTTTCCTGCCGATCCACTGTGCGCATTTCCAATCATCGGGAGACATGACACCCATGGTCCAAGAGGCCACATCGCTCCATGGCGAGGGAGTACCATCCTGATCCCATGCCTTGACCTTCCAGAAAACCCGCTCGGATGAAGTGAGCTTTTTGCCCTGATAGGCAATCTGGTCCGAATCATCCGACTTTACCTTGCCTGAGTCCCACAAGTCTCCTTGATCACGCGAAAGCAACAAAGGATCTGATGCAACCAGAACCCTATAAGCCTCCTGTCTTATATTCCGATAATCGGACCGGATCCTCCACGACAGGAGGGGATTGGGGCGGTCAATACCCGCGGGATTTGGACGCTGCTCGCATCGCAGGTCTGCGACTGAAATCTCATCCGCGGACTGACCCGCGACGGCGATCCCCGTAAGGAAGAGAGAGAGCGCGAGAAATGCGCACGGGGCGATTCCCTTGCCGGCCTTGAGTCTATGGCTTGATGAGGACACGTTTGGCAGGAATTAGGGTGACCGGGCCGAGGAGACCCGAAGGTAGTAACGGGGAGTCCGCCTTGTACTGAGATACGGAAGCCCAGGTAACGCGGTCTTTTTCAGCCAATTTCTGATCCCCGATGAGGCGATTGGGCCAGAGATTGGTGACCTTGATCGAGAGCGTGTTTTCACCCTCAGTCATTGCATCCGTGATCTCCACCCGGAAAGGTTCCTTCCAAAGAATTCCCAGCGTTCTTCCATTGAGACTCACCTCGGCGAGGTTCTTCACCGATCCCAGATCCAGGAAGAGACGAATCCCTTTCCCACGATACTCTCGTGGAATGCTAAACTTCTCGCTGTAGGTAGCGGTTCCGGAAAAATACTTCACACCATCCTCGGGGCAATCCGTCCATGAAATTAACCGGTCAAGGAGGACATGCTCGGGTGCCCCCGATTTTGGTGGGAAAGAAAGCTTCCAAGGACCTGTCAGTCCTTGGGAAGCAGGTAGCAATGAGACCTTTGCGGTAATCGATTTTCCGGAATCAAAAAGGCAATCGTATACGCCATTTTTAGAGGCAAGGAGTTCTACCCTGTCCCCTTTCCATACAGGGATGCCAATCAATGCATCAGGCCCGCCCGTGAACTGCTTCACTCCGTCATAAGTCACGGAAGACAAGGCGTTGGAAGACGATGGTTTCCGGAACACCACAAAAACCGACCCCACCGGATCGAAATGGATCGGAAGCGTCGTTATGCCATTGGCTTGGGTGTAGAGGGCAACGCTTTCTTTTTTTTCCGTATCCGGATGCCAAAGTTCGGGAATTCTTCCCGCCGCCCGGAAAGAGCAGTCGGTCGTGAAAGCATTGGTTCCTTGATTCGAGAGAAAATAGAGATCGGACGATTTGTCGACACGATGGATAAAGAGAAGGTCTCCCGATTGCGCCGAAAAATCAGGGGGAACGCCAAGTGCTTTCTCCAGTGGCATTCCCCAGAGAATCCTCCCCTTCCCAAATGCGTGCTCCTGAACGGTTTTCCCGTCGCAATCTCCCCAGAGTTTTCCTGCAAGTTCCGTCAATTCCCTTTCCTCTTGAGGATAACCGCTGAGACTGGGTGAGTGAATCGGCTTGGGTCCGTAAACCGAGCCTCCCTCCTCCACAAGTCGGGCGATTTTTTTCAAGACGGGAAGAGTCATTCTGTCCGTCTGCGGCAAGACCAGTAGCCGGTAGCTCATGCCGCTCGGGGTGGTGATTTTGCCATCGTTCACCTGCATCATGTTGAGCAACACGTCGGCATTGCACACATCGTAGTCATACCCTTTGGGCACGGCTGGAGTCAGCGAGGCATGACGGACGCAAACAGGAACGCCCTCCCCGTAAAAGTAACAGAGATCGGCGACGAAACGTCCCCTTTGCAGGAGTTCCTGACACCGGCTTAGGTAAGAAATCCATGCCGATCCCGGTTTCCACCATGTGTTCGTCCTCTCGAAATTGATTCCCCAGGGCCCCATGCTCATCCCGGGTTTACGGTCCAACCACGGCTGGTGTGCGTAGCGGTGGAAGACAAACCGATTCACTCCGAGACAAAACTCCTCATCCCCGAGCGCCTTGAGCGAGTAGGGATCATTCTTCCAGGCAGCTGTCTTGGGGATGGAGGTGAATGATTCGGCCGATGCGATGTTCTGACCGTAAAGATGCGCCGCCGAGGCGGCTTCCTTGGGATCGTCAATGTTCCCCTCCCTGCTGCTGTTCACCCAGAATTCAGCCATCGGAACATCACAGAATTTCTTGCAAAGAAGCTGATCTGCAACGGTCGGCAAGCCGATTCCGGAGGCCTCGGAGGTGAGAAGCATGCCATGCTCACGGGCAAATTGCTGCGTGCCGCCGTAATGTACCTCGGCGAGAAGATCCGCGAGAGTGCGGCGATAGTCCCAGAGGAATCGCTGTGTCTGCTCGGGGGAAGCGACGATCTTCCTGGTCAACGCGGGAAGCCACGGCGTGAGGTCATACCCCCTTCTTTTTTTGAACTCGGCAGGCAGATCCTCCGTCCAGTTTTCGCATCCGCATTCCCAGCTATCGAGCAGGATCTCCCGGAACGTGGTCCCGACGGCTTTTGGGGAGTCGGCGATCAGCGGACCGAACATGTTGCCGAGATGGTTTTGTACGGCCGAGGCGCTCAACTTGTTGCACTCGAGTCCCGGTGTTGTGGAAGGATGGGTCGTGGCTCCGGTGCTCGTATGGCCGATGCGAAGGATTGTCCAGTTCCCCGTTGGAGCATTCCACTCTTTTTGACCGCTGAGGTTGATGATGTCTTTGGGATCGATGAGTTGGCTTTGTTTCAGCGGGATTTCCTCAAAGGTGTTGAGATAAGGACTCTTGGACTGCATGCCCGCCTTCGCCTCGAATCCGTGAAGGCATCCATCTCCAAGGCTTATTTCAAGGATGGGTATGCGGTTTCCGTTTTCCTCAAGAACCTCATTGATACCGTCATTGCCTTTTAGAGCATCTCTCCAGAGGCGGAACTTTTTCGAAGTTACAGGTGGAAAATTCTCGCTCAGACCATTGGTGAGATTGCAGACCTTGCTGAAGTTTCCCTTCTCATCGGCCGCTTGGAATTCGTTGAAAAGCTTTTTGCGCTCCCAAGGATCGAGGCTCGTATTGAGAAGCACCGATTGCGGAGAAACCGGTTTTTCATACTCGAATTCAATCCAATTGGGATCCTTGGTGGCCTTGAAAACCACGGGCCTCTCCGCATCATAAAAGAGTTTTTCGCCGTCAAATGTGGGATCGCTTGAAGTGATTCTGACTGGCGGGGGGATCAAGGTCCTCTCGGGAGTCGGAAAGGCAAACAGGCCTATATCACGGTAGTAGTTCCTAATCGTTTCAGGCTGGGGAAGATCGAGTGGAATCATTGTTCCTCCGCGGACATCCCTTTGACTCCAAACCACCTTTTGCATCGACTCGGCAGGCGTCACCCAAGGACCGCCCGACTCGCTCCACCCGTCACACCCCTCGACTGCAAGTTCGAGATTCAATCGTGCCGCCTCCTCCATGGCGAAATGCATGAGATTCCGCCACTCGGGACTCATGAACCGGACAGGCCCCTTCACGCTGCTTTGGTCAACCGTGAAAATCTGGGCTCCGGCAAGACCGATTTCCTTCATCGCCTCAAGATCGGCCGTAATACCCTCCTTCGTGACGTTCCCGCTCACCCAATGCCACCAGGTGCGTGGCTTGGCTGCCGCAGAGGGATGATCAAACCCCTCCTCGAGGCTCTCGGATGGCTTGGTGGCATAAGCCACATTCAGGAGAGCCATCAGCAGGATGGCGCATGAGGATCGAGTCAGGAGGGTGGGATACTTCATAAGCGATAGAAAACCTTGTCGATCAGCAGACCCGATGCACCCCGATGCCGAGCAGAAGGCTGATCTTTTCGATCCTGCCGGCGAGATGACCCACGCCCACGGCGCAATGATGGGCGGGCCCTTGGGCATTCCAGTCGTGCATGAACCGGCGAGCACCGATGGGAAAGCGGTAGCGGCTGTTGGTGTTGCCAATTTCCAGAATTGGACCGGGAACAGATTGCCCTTCGGCAACCAGAAGCTTGATGCGGTTATCAGCAGTCTCGACGACGCTGAGCAGGGTGACAGGCCCGTGTTTCACCGACATCTCCACGGAGAGGCCGCTACCCACCTTGCCGTGATAAACCCCAAGGGGGCGGACGCGGGTCTTGCCCTGGGCGATCGCGATGTGCCCCGGCCCGTCGTGACCCATCAGGATCACGTCGTCGTTCCAATCGACCGCGTAGTACTCTGTGAAAGATCCCCCTGCTCCAAGAAGATCCATGATCTTCATCGCCTGGACATTCTTGATCTCCAATTCCCCGGCAACAGGTATCCCGCGTGCGGTGAGCAGCGAATTACCCAAGATGATCGAGCTGATCGCATCCTCGTTCTCGGGAATGCCGCTTCCCATGTGGTAATAGGCGAGCGATCCGAGTTGCTTTTGGTTCACCAAACGGTCGAGAGCCACGGAGGTGCGCGCGGCGCGGAGCAGTTCCTGCTCCGAACAGTCCTCCCTGACATCAAACTCGCGGCGGAACTCGGCCACGCGATCCGCCGCCTCGGCATCACTTACCTGACGTCGCAAAGCACTCAATTCCTCCACCTCGAGGATCTCCATATGGGTTCCGAAGACCGTACTCTGAAGCGTGAGATCGGAGTAAATGTCGAGCATCCCGTTGTAATAGTGCCCCATGACACCGAGGCGATTGTGCTCCATGCCTTGCACGACACGCGCCGCGGCGATCCAGTCACCGATTTCACCCCAGCACTCCGGGTCATCATCCAGACGACCCGTGACCAGATGAAACGGGATGCGCGCGCGGGTAAGGACATTGGCGATCTCGGGAACGGGACAGGCGCCGCAATGGGCAAGCCATTCCCCCGTCATCTTGGTGCGATCCCCCATCGCGTTGAATGACGCATAGTCGATGGCTGCTTCGGGCGAGAGATTGAGGATCAGGACGGGCACCTTGGCCCGTCTCACCATCGGCAGAACCGTGGAGGAAAGTGCGTAAGTGGCTGCGTGGATCAACAGGAGATCGATATCGGCGCGGCGCAACGCATGTCCGGCCTCTTGGGCTCGCTCCGGAGAATCGATGAGGCCGAGATTCACAATCTGCACCTTACTCTCCCCCAATTCGGAGACCTTGGATTCGATGCGTGCCAAGGAGCCCTCAAGGCGCTCCTTGAGTCCGATAAACTGCGGCCAATAGGCTTCGAGCCCTATGCTGACTAGTCCAATCCGGAGACCGGGGGGTGGTTCCATTCCCGAAAAGTAGCAACTGGTGACTTTTTGGGAATCGAGTTAATGATCAATATCATACAGAATATGATCAACCCCCATAAAGACTATGCCCGCTACTACCCGGACGCCCCGTCGTTGAGAAAATGGGGATTGTGGATTTCCGCATCGGGTATCGCGACCATTTCTCCCGGACACCCGTATCCACCCGGAGGCCATCCTCCGGATCATGATTTTGACTGGGAAAAAGGCCGCACACTCGACGCCCTTCAGATCATCCTGATCACAGGGGGAAAAGGATGGTTGGAAACCGGTGAGTCGGGGAGGAAGTTGATCGGGGTCGGCACGGCCTTCTTGCTGCTCCCCGGTGTCTGGCATCGTTACCGACCCGATCCTTCGACCGGATGGCGCGAAAGTTGGATTGAAATCCGAGGTCCCTTGGCAGAGGAACTGATCACCGGGGAGTCGCTCCTCGTCAGGAAAACCATCCTCTCTCCCGCGGAATCCTCTCCTCTCGGAGAAGTCATGCATCGCATCCATTCCCTGGCAGAGGATCCCGGGAGCACGAGACCGGAACTCTCGGCCGAGGCGTTGCGTTGCATGGCTTTCCTTGCCAAAGGGTGTCAGGAAAACAATCCCGGAGAATCCTCCGGACGTCACATCCCACGGGCGGAGCGCTACCTGTCGGAGCATCATTCCGAGGCGCTTGATATGGAGGAAGTGGCACGCAAACTCGGTCTCTCCTATTCCAGTTTTCGCAGATCCTTTCAGAGACAGACCGGTCTTTCGCCTTGGCAGTATGTCCTGAGACTTCGGTTAGAAAGGGCGTGCCGGATTCTGCGAACAAGCGATGGCACGCTGGATGAGATTGCATCCCGACTCGGTTTCAGTTCCGCATTTCATCTGTCCTCCGCCTTCAAGAAGGCCTACGGACAATCTCCCTCGATCTGGAGAAGGAATCCCCAATCCCTTATGGAAGAATCGCCTGCCTGGGTTGCTGATCGCGGATGATTCCCAATGCCATGGGATGAGTGAGGGCGGCATTTTCCAAATCCGTGCACTTTTTGACGGATCGACCGTTAAGACTCTGAATCAGGTCGCCCTTTTGCAGAGCGGCATTGCCACCGCCCACGATCTCCACTCCTCCCGATTCCTTGGTGACACCATAGGCGGAATACTCCTCACCCTCCATATCCTTGATCTGGAAACCCATCCACGTCCGGACAGATGTCGGGGACTTCGCCGCAGCGTTTGCTCCGGATAGCGGCTTGGGAAACTCAGGTGTCTTGGCTTTGGCCTTCAATTCCGGCTTTTGCACGCCGAATTGATCCATCGGGAAGTTCTTGAAGCCGATTTTGAGAGCAGGCGATCCCTCACCCACCGAGTAATCCCCCTTTGCGGGATTGCGGAACATCGGATTGCCGACCAAGGAGTTGGAGTCACATCCATACCGGGCAAACTTGCCGCGATCCGATTCCCATGTGGAGAAGAGATTGCGGTCCAGTTCCTCACCCCATTTGCCCTGTGGCATGCTTCCGGCCGGGTGGTAAGGCGCCATCCAGATGTTGCCGGTGACGAGATCGCCGTTCTTTGGAAACCAACAATGCGGGTGCAGCGAATTATTGACCGCGATGTTGTTGGAAACCTTGCGGCAATACCCCTCGCGAAGTTTGAGTCCCCCGTTCAGGAAAAGGTTGTCGTGGATCTCGTAGTTGGAGGACCCGTCATCCAGATCGACATCCCAGCCGTGATCGCAACGCCAGCGGTTGAAACGCAGGGTGATCGGCTTTACCGCATCCAACAGGGCGAAGGCAGGGAACTTTTCATCAGTCACCCCCTTGGCTCCCCAGTAGCGGTCGCGGCCCCAGGAATTGAAGGATCCGTGGTCCCCAGTCTCTTTCACGGTGTCAAAGACATCGCACCACTCGATCACATGGCCACCCCAGCAACCGTCGCCGATATTGATGCCGGCCCTCGAGACGTCGTAGATCGAGCAGTGGCGCACGGTGATGTCCTGCGCGAGATCAATCTCGATGCCGGCGGTCTGCTTCTCGATGCAACCGGTCCCATGGATCAGGCAGTCGTCGACGAGGCAATCCTTGGGGTAGTTGTCGTTTTTGGGGCCGGGCGTCGGATCAATTTCCTGATAATTCTGCCTGGATTCATAGCCGGTCAGTGCGCTGCGCGCCGCTGCGGGATCTCCAACAAAGGCGATCCCGTTCCCACCGGCATTCACGATTTCCGATCCCTTGATGGAGATCCGGCGGTTGTACTTGCTGACGAAAATGGCATTCCCCCCCACCTGATCGAGTAGCGAGTCCTCCAGCGAGCAATCCTCGGCACCATTGAAGAAGACTGCACCCCCGCGATAGACGGTCCAGTCGGTACGGAGCAGCTTCTCGCTGTTCTCCATGAAGGTACGGAGGGTGTGCCGGAAGGTGACACCCTTCAGGGAGAGGAAGCGTGCAGGAGCCTGCTGGCTGCCCCGGAACTCCACCAGACTCTTGAGAACCGGCATCTCCACGACGGCTTTTTGCAGATCAACACCTGCGCTCGGGTAGTAGTAGAGCGTATGGGTCTTTGTGCTCAGGAACCATTCCCCGGGAGCGTCGAGTTCCTCGAAAATATTCTCGACCATGCGGAACTGGCGGTGAATGGCCTTCGGCTCCCCGACGAACTTTCCGGCGGCGCCACCGGGCCTATTGTTCTGCCATCCCCCCTCGAGCAGCAGATTCCCTTGGGAATCCTTCCCCGTGATAAGATAAGAAAAGCCCCCCCAGAGGGCAGGATGCATCGCGTGGAAATATCCACCCGACGGATCGGACCACTTGGCCACGTGTTCCGGACTGATCGCGTCTGCTGCACTCCCGCGAAAGATCAGTTGCTTGGGATCCACATTGGGATAGCGCGCCAGTATCTGCCGCTCCCCGTTCACAAAAAGCTGATCGGTCTGTAGATCAGCCGGCACCGAGGCCTGCATGATGCCGTTCCTATAGGGCTTCCAATCAAGATTGGTCAGGAGCAGGCCACCGCTGAGGACTGGCTTCTCCGTGTCGTAGGCCTGATAGGAAACCGGGGCTTGGGCCGTTCCCGAATCAGAATCAGTGAAAACCAGGGGTTCCTTGAGATAATGCGTTCCTCCACGGAGAAACACCGTGACCGGTCCCGACGATTTGGCCACCCGAGCGAGACTCTGGGCATGACTCAGCGAAGCCACGGGGCTTTCGATTGTTCCCGGATTGTCATCGCGACCTTGTGGTGAGACATAAATCTCAGCGGCATGCACAGGGAGGATGCCGAGGATCAGGAATCCTCGGAAGAGTCGGTTCAGAAGCTTGGACTTGATCATGGGATCTTCTTGCCCCCCCAGGCATTGGCTACGCCGGATTGGTTGCTAAGTGGTTGGATTCTAAAGGGAACAGCGACTCCCTTGGTGTGGAGCACGACTTGCTCTCCTTTTTCGAGATCGATTTCTAGTAGCCCGTTAACCCTTCGAAGGGCATTGGGTGGAATTCCCTCGGCTACGATCGGTTCCACCAGATCGGTTTTTAACCGACAGGGTTCGCCAGCCAGACTCTTGATGGCGACAAAGAGAGTCTTGCCACCTAAGCGTTTTGCGCTCACGAGGAACGCCCCCTCAGTTCTCAGATCATAGAAAGCGGCATCATTCCACGTATCGGGGACTGCGGGAAAGACCCGGATCTTGTCACCCCAGCTTTGGATCAGCATGTCGAGAATGGCACGCTGGGCCGAGATGGGGGACTCGAAGGTGGGCCATCCGTTCTCGCTGTACAGGGTATTGGCGCCGACCGTGGGGCCCTTGGCCTGGGGCTCAAGGGCGCGATTGAGACTCTTGAGTGCATCATTTCCATCCCCTAGCGCCGCGTAGAGCGAGGCCGCCCCCGTGAATTTGAACATGCACTCGTCTCCGTTAAAGCTAAGGAAATGAGCGATTGATTTCTCCATGAGAGGCTTTTGATCAGTCTGATCTTCGACATTCAGGACATGGAGAGGAAAAATAGAGAAGAGGTGGCTTGAGTGACGGTGTGGCTTTGCGAACGGGGTATCCTTTCCGATCATCAGTCCGGTATCGTCAACCGGATAGTCGGTCAGCTTTCCCAGTACTTCATTCCATTTGGCAGCATCTGGATCATTGAGTTTAAGGCGTTCATTGGTAGCGATCAGGGTTTGTAGACCCCATCGTAAAAGGGCCAGATTCAGGTTCGTGTCGGGGGCATTTCCATACTCATCGGAAAAGCTGAGTGGGATGTGATAGCGACCATCCGATCCAAGATCGATCAGGTGGAGGTAGGTATTGATCGTTCGTTTCAGCAAAGGATAAATCTCCGCACGCAGCCTATCGTCATCCATGGTAAATCGATACTGCAGGTAATACTGCTGCATCAGCCAGGGAAGTGCGATGAAGTGGTAGACGGAGGACCCCTGCTTTTCCTTCACAGGACCGGGAGCCGATGCGACTAGATTGCCGAAGCCCGTGGGATTTCCGAGCGCGGCCGAGTCAGAGCGATACTCGACGGGAACATTGTTGATCAGATCCTGACGTCGATCCCAGAGCAGATGGCAGAGCGGTTCCCCGAGCTCGGGGTGGTTGGAGGGAAGGACAGAATAGTAGGCAAGCTGGGTATTGAGATTCTGCCAGTAAGCAGCCCAGACAGAGTTCTTGTACCATGGCCCCATGAGATCGACGACCGGCCGGTCTTCCCGGGTGGCACTCGCCAACTTGTACAATTGGATCCAATAAAAACTCTCCAACCGGGCATCGGGTAGCGTGACGAAGCTGGCCTTGTAAAAGGAGTGCCACCACTCACGGTTCGTTTTCGCAAAGGACTGCACGCCTTCCTTGATAGCGGCTTCCACAACTGCAACGGCATCCTCCGCCGATCCCGTCTCGGTCTGGCGGTTGGCAACCGACAGCCAGATCGTACGAGTCGTCCCTTCGACAATCTCTTTCCAAACAGTCGCATAGTCGCTTCCAGCCAGCAAGGGTTGCACGGAGACATCAATTCCTCTGACTTTATTTGTCTCGAACAAGGGATTCGGAACATAGGTGAAATTTTTGTCTCGGGCGGGTTGGGCGATGAACCTCGAACTGTTTCCCTGTTCAGGAACAAACGAAACAGAAGCGCCTTTCTCTCCCTCATCGGGTGAAAGCTGAGTAATGATCACTTCCGAGTTTCCGGGGGCAAAACAGCGCAACCCGATCCTGCCTTTGTCCGTGGTGATTTCCCCTTTGACTTCCGCATTCCAGAGATCGGTTCGAAATGTCGAGGCGAGGACTTTGCCCGCTGGGCGCAGAAGCAGATGCCCTATCGGCAAGCGACCCGCATAATGCATCGGATTACCAGGGCGATGGTCATAGACATCGGTGCGCCCGATTTCGACGCGTAAGCAGTTGGTCTCCTTGTCATCCCGAAAGATGATTGCGCCTACCAAACCATTCCCTACAAACGGCCCCTCAAAATAATTGGTCGGCAGGCGATCCCAGACGGGGTCCTGCTTGGCGAGAAAGGAGGGCCAGTCGACGTTCAATCCCACCGTGGGAGCTGCCTGTAGGTGCAGTCCGGAAAGCATGATCAAGGCACCGATGATGGATTTCTTGGAAAACATAAGGGGGGCGGAATGGGGTGTTCGCGGTATTCTGAACTGACGAGATCTGATGGTAAGAACAAAAAGCTGCAATTCAGCCTATTTTCAGCCTTTTCCAAAAAATCAAAGCGGACATGATTTTAGTCCCCATGAAACACCATCATTCAAGTTCCCTACTCCTTTTTCCAGTCATAGCGGTTACCATGGCTCTTTACGCATTCACCGCTCAAGGAGCCGTGGACTGGAAGACCTTTACTCCTGACGTCAAGCCGATTGAGATACTGGACTCTGGCTTCGCCAAAGAGTTCTTTGTTTCCCCCTCGGGAAACGATGCCAATAACGGCCTCTCGCCAGAAAAGTCGGGGGTATCGGGTCCTTTTGCTTCGATTGGGCGCGCAAGAGACGAAATTCGGAAACTCAAACAGGCCGGAGGAATCCCAAAGGGCGGGATCGCCGTGAATCTAAGCGGGGGAGTTTACCAATTGGCCGAGAGTCTGACTTTAACCCATGAGGACTCTGGCGCCGAGGGTTCCCCCGTGGTCTACCGTGCATATAGGGACGAGAAACCACGACTGGCGGGTGGCAAGGTGCTCAAGGCCGAGGACTTCAAACCGGTGACCGATAGCGACCAACAGAAGCGCCTCGCCCCCGAGGCGATCGGCAAAGTGGTCATTGCCGACCTCAAGGCACTGGGACTCAAGCACACCGGCCCTTTCCCAGACATGTTCAAGGATGGCGGCGGGATCTTCGAACTCTTCTTCAACGGCAAGCGCATGAAACTCTCCCGCTGGCCATACGATGATTATACCACGATGAAAGAGGTGACGGTCATCGGAGACAAAAAGATCCCCGGCACCTTTATTTACAATGAGGAGGAGCCCGCCCGTTGGAATCCGACCAATGGCGTCTGGCTCAAGGGCCAATGGCGCGTCGGATGGGAGGATCCGGCGATCAAGGTTGGTTCGATCGAGTCTACCAACCATTCGATCAGCTTTGCCGTGGGGTTGGTGAACGGAATCGGTAGCAAGTACAACAGGACCAAGGTACCGTTCGGATCCGGCAAGGAGAAGTGGTGTGCGATTAATCTTCCCGAGGAGATCCGCCATCCGGGCCAATGGGCCATCGATTTCAACTCACAGAAACTTTATTTCTGGCCGCCGGCACCGCTCAAGGACGCCGACATCGTCGTCTCCCAACTCGACCAACCGCTGGTCTTCCTTAGCGGAGCGAGTGACCTTGCGTTTACCGGACTCACCTTTGAGGGGTCGCTTGGAGAAGGCATGGTCATCTCCGAAGGGCTCCGCGATCTAGTGGCGGGCTGTACCTTCCTGAATCTTGGAGGAAACGGTATACAACTGCAGGGTCGTGGTTGCGGCATCCAGAGCTGCGACTTGCACGATCTGGGCAAAGGATGCGTTATCGTGAGCGGCAACCCCGGTGATCGGAAGAACCTCACCCAATCCGGTAACTACATCGTCAACAATCACCTGCACCACTACGGCGTGCTGAAGTCCCAGTACTCGGCGGCGATCAATACGGCACGCCTTGTCGACAATGCCAAGCGGGATGAAGGGGTGGTCGGCTGCTACGTGGCCCACAATTCAATCCACCACGCCCCGCGTGATGCATTTCTCTATGGAGGCAACGACAACGTCTTCGAATACAACGAGGTTTACCGCTGCGCTTATGACACGGCGGACACGGGCGCCTTCTACGCCTGGCTTGACTGGACCCTGCGTGGGGTCGTCATCCGATACAACTTCATCCATGACACCGTGGGTGGTTTCAATCCTGACGACGGCGCAGGCGGATCTTTGGTCTTCGGGAACATCTTCACCGGCGATCGCTCGGGCGTCTGGATCGCCAGCGGCCCCGACAACAGCATTGTGAACAATGTCTTCGTTAAGGACAAAGGCCCTGTCTTCGCGATCGACGACCGCGGCATCTCGCGCGGCTACGCGACGAACAGCAAGCTCATCACCGCCGTCCAGGAAATCAATCCGACCCAACCGCCCTGGAGCGAGCGTTATCCGGAGATCGTTCATCTGCTGGAGGAACAGCACGAACTGCCCCTCCGGACCCTCTTCAAGGATAACCTCGTCTACATCAAGGAGGGGGAACCGTACAAAATGGCGATGAAGAAGGAAAACAGCACCAATCCCGGGATCATTAGCTTCGTCGACAACCTTGTGACCAACACGGATCCCGGTTTCGTCGATCTGGCCGCCGGCAACTATGCGCTGAAAAAGGATTCCGAGGTCTTCACAAAGATTCCGGGTTTCCAGAACATCCCCTTCGACAAGATGGGTCTCCAGACCGACAAGTACCGCAAAAAGTTGCCGACCGATGAGGAAGCGGGTCGTCTCCCCTCCCAGGATCCTTGGAAGCCTGCCGACACAAATCACAATTTCGGCACCTGATGGATTCAGTAGCCCTCTCCATGAACACACGAATTCCCCTGCTTGCGCTTTGCGCCATGCAATGCCTTTTTTGCGTTTCCCCACTCCAAGCATCCCCCTTGTCGATCACTCCCGAGGCGATGCGGTCGCCGGTGAATGCCGTCTTCCAATTCCATCAGGACGGCGAATTTTCGGGGTGGCCCGACGGATCGACCACCAAGGCCCGTTCCTACCTCTGGATCCCTGAGAACTGCCACAAACTCAAGGGGCTAGTCATCCTCTGCGCCAACGTCCCCGAACAGATGCTCGCTGCCCATCCGGCGTTGAGAAAAGCCTGCGCCGCAAACGACCTGGGCATCGTCTGGTGCCCCGGCTCCTTCTTCAACTTCAAGCGCTTCGGACCTGAAAAAAAACTGGCGAATGCCGAATCCGTGGCCTTCCTCCAGCAACTGCTCGAGGGTTTGGCAAAGACCTCGGGTTATCCCGAGGTAGCGACCGTCCCTTGGATCCCCATCGGTGAGTCCGGTCACCTTCTGATGTCGGATGCCCTGGTCGAAGCGGCTCCGGGACGTTGTATCGCGGGAATCTGGCTGAAGAACAATCATCTGCCACCTCATGATCGCAAGACGCCGGCCCTCGTGATTTTCGGATCCGCCCAGGAGTGGGCTCAGGACAAGCCCGATGCCAAGAACCATACCGATCTCCGCAATCGCTGGAGCACGAATGCCCAGGAGGGATATGCAGCGCCCTTGAACGAAAGAAAAACCAATCCCAACTGGCCACTCACCTACTTCGTGGATGGCGGGAGCGGTCACTTCGACTGCTCGGAGAAGATCGCGGCTTTCGTCGCCGACTACATCGACCAGGTCTCCAAGGCGCGACTGCCTCTCGACGGCAGCACCAATCTTCGTGGCGTCGAGATCACCAAGGGATGGCTTGCCGACATGCCGCTTCCCGGACATGAGAACCATCCGGTCGTTCCCTACACAAACGCCCCTGTGGAATCGAGAAACTGGCCCTGGTTCTTTGACAAGGCAAGCGCCGAGAAGGCTCAAGACATTGCCCGCATCAACTGGAAAGCCGAGTACCAACTGCCTGCTGTCGCCACAACGAACGGAGAGGTCTTTCCCTACACCTTCAACGGGATCCAATGGGTGACCTTCAACTCCAAGCCGGCTCCCTACACCAACGGGGCAACCTCCAACACGGTCACTCCTCCGATGTTGGAATCGGAACCGGATGGCATCAGCTTTCAGCTCAAGGGTGTCCTGCTTGAGAAGGTGCCCGATAACTTCGTCGGGGCAGGAGCGGGTGAAAAGCTGGGCTCCACTCCCGGTGAGCCGACCATCGAGTGGATGAGCGGTTGCGTGGAACCGCTCGGAGGAAATCGTTTCCGGATCGCCCCGGACCGCAACTGGCCTTCCCCCATCTACATCGCCGTGCGGCAACCTGAGAGCGCCTCGGTCAAGGCGAGTGTCCAACCCATCCAGGTCAGTCGTGATTTCAACACCGAGGGCAAAGACCAGAAGATCACCTTCGAGCCGATCCCCGACGTGAAGGCGGGAGCGGAATCGATCCTGCTAAAAGCCACCTCCGATTCCGGACTTCCTGTGCACTTCTTCGTCGATGCGGGGCCGGCGATCATCCAGGGAGACCGGCTTCTCTTCACCATGATTCCGCCAAACGCGACACTACCCATCACGGTGACGGTTGCGGCATGGCAGTTCGGACGCTATGCCGATCCCAAAATCAAGAGGGCGGATATCGTAAGGCAGAACTTCAGGATCCTGCCGGCCAAGTAAAACTTGTCCGTTTATGAACCCGCGTCTTCCGAGAAGGCGTTCCACATGCCTTGGAATCGTACTCTTCTCGATGGGTATGGGTTTACCAAATGCCTGCATTGCTGGCAGCGAGATGCCTCCTCTCTGGGAGGGACAACCAAGCCTTGTCGAATTATCCCGGGGAGCGTGCATTGAGGGGGAGCTGCAGGCGATGGATGCCCAACCTGACTTCGGGGCTTTTCCTACGGGTCATGCGATGGTGATCAGTAGCCTGGGTATGAGAACTACTCTTTGGGGGACTCCGGACCGAGTCACATTCAGTCTGATGAAGAACGATGTGTTCGACAGACGACTCCACCGCGTTGCGGCACCGACGCTCTCTGAAATTCAAGAGGGAGCCTTTGCCCCCATCAATGCCTCGCTGCCAAACGGGTCGCCAGTGAACAAAAGACCCTCTTCCCTCGGATATCTCAGTCCGAAAGGGGGGTATCTCGACCCGTTGAGAAAGCCGGTTCACTATCCCTTTCCCTGCCCCAAACCCGTGGGTCAGGTCATTCTCGGTCTGGATGATTTTGCCGGGGCAAAGACCACGCCACTCAGGCAACGTTGCGAGGATGGAGAGGTTTCGTTCTCGCTCTCCAAGGAGGGACGAACGGCCGATCTCCATGCCGTGCTGGGAATGACCAACAACCTCTATGCTTTCCGCATCAATCTCTCCCAGAGCACCAATCCGGTAACACTCAGACTCTTTCGTCACCGCGATACGTCCCATCAGTCTTATATGGATGAGGAAGGTCTCATTTACACCAACCCCGAGGCACAGGCTGACAGTAGCTTCAACGGGCCGATGTCTCCACCAACGTCAGGAGTCACTCATGGCGATTTCTGGATCCGTCAGGATTTTCCCGCGGAGGAGACCTTTCCCAAGGGGGAGTTTCATTACTATGTGGTGGGTCGCATGATTCAGGGAGACGTTCAAGAGATCCGATGCGCGGAGAACAAACGTCATCTCGGGACACCCTCTCCCGATCGCTTGATCGCGGAAGCCAAGGGATCCGCGGTTACCGCCACGGTACTGCCAGGCGCAAACGGTACGATTCAGGCCCTTGTGGTGACGGTGAGCTCCCTGGATGCGGAACATCCGCTTGAGGAGGCAAAAAGGCGATTGGATGAAGCTGAACGCGCAAGCGGTTTTCCCGCCGTCGAATCGGAGAATCGGTCTTGGTTTCATAACTTCTATCAGCAAAGAGAGGAGGGACGCGTCTTTGGCTCGGGTTCCTCGCATCCATGGCCCGGAGAATCGATCCAGGATCTCTATCGGAGTTGGTACTGCATCCACGGTGGCAACACCAAGCCGGACATGGGGCGTCTGCAGGCGAGCGCCCATTATGCCAACCCTGAGAACGATACCCAGCACTGGAATGGCCTTCCCTGCTACAACGAGATTTTCTACACAGGGCGTTTTGTCCACCACTGGGAGGACAGCGTCGATCTCTGGAAGAAAATCGTCCTCCATTGGAGAAAAGGAGGCGAGGAGAACGCCCGTGACACCTACGGCCTGCCCGGCATGTACCTGCCCCACGGTTATCAGCCTCCGATCAAGGCGGAGCGCTATTATCACACGACTCCATCCCTAGAACTCTGTCTCGGAACGGCGGCGCAACTGCTTCATCCGCTTTGGGATGAGTGGGACTATGGAGGGGATTACCGAGCTCTTCAGCGTGCCTATGGCCCCATGAGGGATACTGCGCTCTTCTATGATGCCTATCTGAGGAAAGGGAATGATGGCCTCTTCCATGCCATCCCCTCGATGCCGGAGGAAAATTACGGGATCTGGCCGGGGTTTGCTCGCAACAAGGATGTGACGAGTGCCGTGACCATGATGCGCTGGGAGTTGGAACGGACAACCCAGGCGGCAGAACTTCTTGGAGTCGATGCCCGTGAGAGAGTTTCCTGGCTTGAAAAAGCTTCCCATCTCCCCTCCCCATGGATCTGGAATTCGCCCTCAGGTCCTATTTTTTCCGATCTAGCGGACCTGAAACAGGTACGCTTCAAGGGGGATCACCCTTGGGAGTCGTGCCTCTACCCGGTCACCCTTTCCGATGCGGTGACACTCGACTCCCCGGTGGAGTTAAGAAAGATCGCCCTGCGCACCGCAACCAATCTTCCCAATGCAAGCACCCTGGAAACCCACATCCTCACGGGTGATCTCAGGCTTGATCCCGAACACAACGCAAATCCCTCAAAAATGGCTCCTGGATCCACCGCCGAAGCCCTTCTCAACAGTCGCGGAGGTATCATCCATCTCTTCCCCGGGATTTCTCCTCAAGCGGATGTTGCATTCCGTCATTTTCAGGCGCGCGGAGGATTTCTGGTTTCGGCATCTCACCGCATGGGGAGAGTCACGCATTTGAGGATCGATTCGCGGAGAACACTTCCTTGCTCGTTCGTCTCTCCTTGGGGAAACAAGGAACCGATAATCGTTTCAGGGCATCATGATCGCGTGAGACCTCATCGGGGTGAGAGCCCCGAAGTTTGGAGCTTTGACGCGCGGGCAGGCGAAACTTACAACGTTTCACCTGCCCACACCGCCTAGGATCCGGTTCGCGAGAATTAGAGGGACTTGATTTCCTGGGGCGTCAGGATCCGGTTGTAGAGGGAGATTCTGGAGAGATCTCCGGTGAACTCCTTGAGCAGTTCCAGGTTGTCCGTCAGGCAGGGAGCCTTGCTGCGTCCCTCGCCCTGCAGTTCCCCGTCCAAGTAGACCTTGATCTCCCGGACCGGGCTTCCTCCGAACGTGAAGACCGCGGTATGCCACTTCCCGTCACGCAGCTTCTCACCCTTGCTCGAGGCGACCGTAAATTGGCCACCGCCAGCCGAGGAGACATTCCCTCCTCCGATATTGGCGAAGATGCCGAAATGAGCGTATCCATACCGGAAGAGCGAGGCATCCTTATCGCTTTTGAAACGGATGACGACCGTCAGTTCATTCGCCAGGATACCCGTCGGATCGAGCTTGATGATTGGCGAGTGGTCGAGGCGCAGCACCTTACCCTCCGCAGGATCCTGGATCACCTGCACGCCGTCAGGTAACGGTAGTGCTCCGGCAACCGACTCAGCCTTGTTGGGCAGCTTTCCATCCTTGAATGCAGAGGCACGCCAATCGCCGAGCAGATCCCCCTTCCAGACAGTCTTGACGACTCCCGATTTACGAACGAGATCTCCGGATGGCAGAGGCTGCCAGTCCATACCGGGACCTTTCCAGAGGAGTGGGTCGGGTAACTTGCCCGCCTTCAAGCGGAAGGCAACCAATCCTTCCGGAAGTTCCACAGCCCTGGAGAAGTCACTTCCCTCAAGTCCGATCCTGGAAACCGGCTGGCCGCCGATTTCCAACTCCACGAGCCCCGCAACCGGCAGCCTGAATTCGTAGGTGCCGGCATGACGGACACGAAGGTATCCCTCGTAAACGTTGAGCAAACCGGGATCCGAATCGGGTGCCGTGACGGCCGCAACCGAAGTCGCCAAGCGACGCTTTCCGGGAGGGGTTTCGAAATAGGAGGGAAGCCCTTTTTCCGCGGAGCGGTCATAGGTCGAGTAGAGCAAACCTGGCTCAGTGTCGATTTTCGCGACGACTGGCACGGAGAGGGGCTTGGGGGCATTGAAGGTCAGTCCCGTTTCGCGGAAGAGCATATCAGCAGGCAGCGGGGAGAGGGAGACTCCCGGGGGAGCCCAGAGGACATCAAAGGCCCACGAACCGTCGCCCTTGGAGGTGCCCAAGGCAAGGGCCATGTCACAATTTGCCACCTTGATCCGGTGG
>DAISZK010000030.1:0-32435 GCA_036824855.1 Chthoniobacterales bacterium
GCGCAGACTTTTTCACCAAGCTACTCCGCTCTCTTGCGTAACCAGTAGCCAAAAGGCTAACTTTGCCAACTTATGAGCAAAGGCAACGAAAGCGCTATTTCCCCGCGTCGCAAGGAAGATTTTCCCGAGTGGTACCAGCAGGTCGTCCGTGCGGCCGAGATGGCCGAGAATTCCGAAGTCCGCGGATGCATGGTGATCCGTCCCTGGGGATATGCGCTCTGGGAGCGGATGCAAGGAGCCCTCGATGGGATGTTTAAGGCGACGGGGCATAAGAACGCCTACTTTCCGCTCTTTATTCCACTCGGCCATCTCCAGAAGGAGGCGGAGCATGTCGAGGGTTTCGCCAAAGAGTGTGCCGTTGTCACGCACCATCGTCTGGAACTCAAGGATGGGAAACTTGTTCCTGCCGGAGAACTTACCGAGCCTCTGGTGGTACGCCCTACTTCCGAGACCATCATTGGATCGACTTATGCGAAGTGGGTGAAGTCGTACCGCGATCTCCCCATCCTCCTGAACCAGTGGGCTAATGTCGTCCGCTGGGAGCTACGTCCCCGTCTCTTCCTCCGCACCGCGGAGTTCCTCTGGCAAGAGGGGCATACAGCTCACGAGACCGAGGTCGAGGCGATCGATGAGACCGTCAAGATGCTCGGTGTCTACGAGACCTTCGCCCGCGATTGGCTCGCCATCCCTGTCATCCGCGGGGAGAAGACAGCCAGCGAGCGCTTCCCCGGTGCTGTGCGCACCTACTGCATCGAGGCGATGGTTCAGGATCGCAAGGCCATCCAGGCTGGTACTTCCCACTTCCTTGGACAAAATTTCGCGAAGGCCTCAGGCATCAAGTTCCTCTCCCGTAACAACACCGAGGAGCTTGCTTGGACTACAAGCTGGGGTGTTAGTACACGCCTCATCGGCACCTTGCTCATGGCGCATGGAGATGATGATGGAGCGGTCCTCCCCCCACGCATCGCCGGCACCCAAGTGCTTATTATTCCCATCACGCCGAAGGAAGAAACCCGTGCCGCCGTGCTAGCGAAGTGCGAGGAGCTTGCCGCAGCTCTGAGCTCTGCCAGCTATGCGGGCGAAGCGCTTCGTGTCGAGATCGATAGCCGTGATATCGGCGGAGGCACCAAGACTTGGGAATGGATCAAGAAGGGAGTTCCTGTCCGCATCGAGATTGGACCGCGTGATCTTGAGTCGGGCAATGCGGCCGTTGCTCGCCGTGATAAAGGTCCAAAGGAGAAAGAATTCCTTTCGGCCGATTCGCTGGCGGTACGTCTTCCTGAAATCCTCGCCGAGATTCAGCAGAACCTCCTCGATCGGGCTCTGGCCTTCCGCAAGGAGCACACCGTCAAGATCGATACCAAGGAAGAGTTCTACTCCTACTTCACGCCAAAAAATCCCGAGAAACCGGAGATCCATGGCGGCTTTGCCCTGACCCATTGGAACGGAAGCGCTGAGGTCGAGGCCAAGATCAAAGAAGAACTCAAGGTGACCATCCGCTGCATTCCCGAAGCCGACGGCTCGGACTTCATCGACGAGCCCGGCATCTGCCCGTTCACCGGGGAGCCGAGTGCACGTCGCGTTATCTTCGGCAAGGCGTACTGATACGGATCTGCTGATTTTTAATGTGGAAATCAGGAAAATTTCTGAGTCAACGAGTTGTTTAGAAAACTCTATTCTTTAGTTCCTTTCCCATTCTTGAGTTCCTGAGTTCCATATTTTTCTGTTTCTGATTCATGGAATCCTCACTCTCTCTTCTCTGTGTGGTGGAGGATCCGGTGATCAGTCCGAGCAGCAGGCTGAGGATCTTTCGGCATCTGGAGGCTCTGAAAGCGGCTGGAATCTCGGCCGAGGTAATGCATCAGCCTCAGCGGGGGGAATCGTGGAGATCACTTCTGCAAAAAGCCCGCACCGTCGACGCAGTGCTTTGGCAGAAGGTGCTGATCAGTCAGTGGAATGTGCTGAGGCTCCGCAGAGCTGCTAGGCGACTGATCTTTGACATCGATGATGCGGTCTGGATGGGAAAAAAAAACCATGTTCCCTACCGAAGCGGCAAGCAGGCGCGGCGTTTCGGATTTTTCATGAGGTTTCTGGATGGAGCCATCTGTGGAAGTCCTGTGCTGGAGCAGAAAATCGTCAGTATTGCCCCGAAAGTTCGGACCCATCTGATTCCGACGAGTGTTCCTGAAGTTCCTCTCGAGGATCACAGTGATCCTAGCAGACCTCCTGTCGTTGTTTGGGTCGGCATGGGACCAAACGTGGCTCAGGTCGAGGCAATTGAAGAGGAACTCTCCGCCGCGCATGCCGTCCATCCTTTTCTCCTGCGCATCGTGAGTAATCGTCCGCCGAAGTTTCGTCGCTTCTCATCCTGGGAGTTCCTCGAGTGGAATGATCAGGCTGAGTACGATGCGATCACCTCGGCAGATCTCGGGATCATGCCGCTTGTTGATGATGGATTCACCCGCGGAAAATGTGCCTACAAGGCTCTCCAATACATGGCATGCGGCTTACCCGTGGTGGCGAGCGATGTGGGGGTGAACCGTGAATGGATCGAAAATACGGGATCCGGAATTGTGGTGAAGTCGGGAGAGTGGGCTCCCGCTCTGATACGACTCCTCACAGATTCGTTGCTGCGAGCCACCATGGGAAAATCGGGTTGGAAAACCGTTCAGGAGCGCTTTACGCACGAACAGGTAGGGGCCCGACTTGGGACCGTTCTTCGGGAAATGATTGCTACTCGATAAAGAGTATTCCTGCACGTCTGCGGGCGTGCCGATTGCCAGGAAGATTTACCTTCGCTGGTCCTGAGGTTTCGAGAGATCTTAGAAGCGAACCGACGAGTTCCACTTCGGCATAGCCAGGTTCCTCAACGCCGTGGCACTTGAGCCATGCATGGAGAACCCTACGGCGGAGCGCTGGATGAAGTTCCCTGAGCAGCTTCACCGAGAGTTTCTCGTTCGCGGCGATTGGTAATGAGAGCGAGGAGAGAAATTCCTCTTCGTCAGTCAGCATCCGGGCATTTCGCACAATCGAGGTCTTGAATGAGGATCTAAAGCACTCCTCGATGAGGGGAAGTACCTTGAGGCGCAGTTTGTTACGTGAGGCCTCGGCAACCGCATTCGAGGCATCCTCACGGAAGGGAATTTTCCTCGCTTTCAGATACTCCAAGAGCTCGCTCTTGAAGACTCCCAACAATGGCCTGTGGAGTTCAATGTCGATTCCCTCCACGCTACGTCTCGACAAAGGCTTCATTCCGGAAAGTCCGGCAATTCCCGAACCCCGAAGAAAATTGAAGAAACAGGTCTCGACCTGATCATCGGCATGGTGAGCCAGCGCGATGCTGCGCGTCCGGTGCTTCTTCGCAACGGAGGCCAGGAACTCATAGCGGGCTGCACGGGCTGCTGTTTCGATTGAGAGCTTTTCCTCCGTAGCCTTGGCTTTCACATCTGCTGATACACCTTCAAAAGGGAGATCCAGTTTTGAGCAAAGTTTTTCCACGAAAGCAGCATCCGCAGCTGAGGCCCTTCCCCTAAGACGATGATTGAAATGTGCCACGATCAGCTTCTCAAATCCCACCTCAATAAGTAGATGGAGCAATGCCACCGAGTCGGCTCCACCCGAAACGGCAACGATCAGCTTTTGACGAAGTGATATCCCATGGAGTTCTTCCTCAATTTTAGGGATCAGGGGATACGGAATGATATCCCTCTTAATCTTTCCTGCTTTCCTGAGTTCCAGATTCAAAAAACTCAGCCGATCTGAGCGGCACCGAAGTAGGGCTGAAGCGGTTCGGGCAGAATCAGCGGGCCACCCGGCTTGGTGTGCGTTTCAAGCAATGCCACGTAGAGGCGGGGGAGGGCTGTGCCGGAGCCATTAAGCGTGTGGCAGAAGGCATTCTTACCTTCCGCATTTTTGTACCGGAGATTCATGCGGCGGGCCTGATAATCGCCGAAGTGAGAGCAGCTCGAGACCTCAAGGTAGCCACCCTGACCGGGAGCCCAGACTTCGAGATCGTAAGTGCGAGAGGAAGAGAAGCCGATATCCCCGGTGCAGAGCTCCAGAACACGATAGGGAAGCTGGAGGAGTTGAAGGACTTTTTCCGCATCGGCGGTGAGGGATTCCAGTTCTGGCGCGGCCTGCTCGGGCGTGCAGATCTTGACCAACTCGACCTTGTCGAACTGATGCATCCGGATCATGCCCCGGGTTTCGCGTCCAGCCGAGCCAGCCTCGCGTCGGAAGCAGGGGGTGCAGGCGGTATACTTGAGAGGGAGTTCTGATTCTTGGAGGATTTCGTCACGGCGAATGTTGGTCAGAGAGACCTCTGCTGTCGGCGTGAGGAAGGCGGCTCCCTCATCAAAGCCGTACATATCATCCTCGAACTTCGGAAGCTGTCCCGTTCCCTCCATGCACTCCCGGCGGACAAGCACGGGAGGGGCGATCTCGGTGTAACCATGGTCACGTGTCTGGAGATCGAGCAGGAAATTGATTAGAGCCCGTTCGAGACGCGCACCAGCTCCAGTATAAAGGACGTAGCCGCTGCCGCTGATCTTGGCTGCACGCTCCAGGTCGAAAAGACCAAGTCGCTCTCCGATTGCCACGTGATCCTCGGGATTCATCGGAGCGGGTTCGCCCCAATGCTTGATCGCCACGTTAGCATCAGCATCATGACCTTCCGGTAGTCCGGGGGCTGGAAGGTTTGGTACTCGGAGAAGTAGGTCGCGCTGCTCGGCATCAAGTTCGGAGGCGGTGCGACCAAGTTCCTCCATTTCTTCGGAGAAGCTCTTCACTTGGGCTTCCAGTTCCGAGGAGTCTCCCCCTGATTTCTTGATCCCGCCGATCTCCTTGCTCAGACGGTTCTTCTCCGCACGGAGATGCTGAACCCTAGTCTCGCTTTCACGGCGGCGGGCATCGCAGGCCAGGATCTGGTCGACGAGATCGGTATATTGGCCGGAACGGGTAGCAAGGCGCGCCTTGACGGCGGCTGCATCTTCACGGAGAAGGCGGATATCGAGCATGGAAAAAAGTGAAAAGTGAAAAGTGAAATGTTAAAAGAGGAAAGGTACTTAGTCTGGAGGTAAAGAGCTACCCCATAGCCTTCTCCAGAAGTCTTGTTGCCAAGGTCTGGGTGGCGGTATCGAGTGCGGCGAGAGCCTGTTTTAGCCGAGTTGTCTCTTTGGATTCCAATGCGGAGATGACTTCGGATGATTGTTGTTTAATCAACAAGACCTCTGATTCGGGAAGCTCGGATCCAAGTTGATCCAGAGCAGATTCCACCGCCGGAAGCATTTCTTCTGCCTTGAGACGGGCCTCCGTGAAGATCCGGGCATCCATATCCTCAAAGGCATGTTCCAGTGATCCCGCAAGCATTGCTTCCACGGCCTCGTCAGAAACTTCCACGGCGCTCTTGATCTCCACAATTTTTTCGCTGCCAGCAGCGGTGTCCCTGGCCAAAACCTGAAGAATTCCGTCGGCATCAATCGAGAATTGAACTCCCACACGGGCGGCTCCTTTCTGCGAGGGGGGGAAAGGGATCTCGAAAGAGCCGAGTGTCCAATTATTCGCGGCCAGTTCCCTTTCTCCCTGAAGGACAATGATCTTCATTCCACTCTGGCCTGCCACAGCATTGGTAAACATCTCTCCGGCCTTGGCTGGTATGGTGGTGTTTCGAGGAATGATCACATTCATAAGTCCTCCAAAGGTCTCGATTCCGAGCGAGAGAGGAGTGACATCGAGGAGTGCTACATTCCTGAGGTTTCCCTCGAGGATCGCTCCCTGAATGACCGCCCCCAGGGCGACCGCTTCATCCGGGTGCTGGGAGAGATTCGGTTCTTTGCCGAAGATCTCAGCGACAAGTCGCTGCACGAGAGGCATGCGTGTCGAGCCTCCGACCAAGATCACCTGATCAAGCTCCCCCGATTTCACTCCTGCATCTTCCAGGGCCCTCATGCAGAGAGTGCGTGTCCTTGCGATGACCGGCGCACAGACCGCCTCGATCTGCGTCCGGGTGAGTGGAATCTCAAGACTCTTTTCTCCCTCGAGAAATGGAAGTAGCACGACAGTCGATTCCTGAGTCGAGAGGATCTCCTTGGCTGTCCGTGCGGCCTCCTTCAGTCGGATGCTGCTCTCAGCATTCAATGATTCGATACCGGCTTCACAAACGATCAATCCCGCGATGGCTTCATCCAGATCATCGCCTCCGAGTCGAGTGTCGCCATGAGTGGAGAGCACCTCAAAGACTCCGTTGTCCAGTTGCAGAACCGAAAGGTCAAAGGTTCCTCCACCCAGATCGTAAACAGCCACTTTGGCGTTTTCTTGCAATCGATCCAATCCATAGGAGAGGGCTGCGGCGGTAGGCTCGCTCAGGATGCGGTCGACAGTAAAACCAGCAAGCTCTCCAGCCTTGCGCGTTGCGGCGCGTTGGGCGTCGTTAAAATACGCCGGAACGGTGATCACCGCGCTGTCAATTCTGGTTCCGAGCCGTTCCTCGGCAATGGATTTCAGTTTTTTGAGAATTTCCGATGAGACTTCTTCGGGCGTCAGATTCATTCCGTTGATAGGAAGAGTGACGGGCGATCCCGGTGTCCCCGACAGGTCTTGGGTTCCTGCCTCGCCGAATCGGCGACCGATGAGTCTTTTGACCGAGGCAACGGTGCTCTCGGGATGAAGCGCCTGCATCCGAACGGCTTCGCGGCCGATCACTGGTATTCCCCTCTCCGGGTAATAGACCACCGAGGGAATGAGTCGTCTTCCCTCCGCATCGGCTAAGAGTGTTGGAAAACCACTTTCGTAGACCCCGATGAGAGAATTGGTGGTTCCGAGGTCAATGCCGGCGATCATGGAAATATCTTATCCGGAAAGTGATTCAAGAGACAACTTCCTCTCCCTGAGTTGGGTTCCCCAACGCCCTGCATAGGCATAGGAATCGGCAAGGAGGCTGATCGTATCTGGATCATGCTCGGGCCATCGGGAGTTGATTGTTACAAGTTCTTGATCCAAGGATTCCTTCCACTCCTGAAGGTGATTGAGAATGGAATCGAGCTCGGAACTCAGATGTTTTAAAGGAACAGCAAGCAGTGCCTTCGAAAGTGCATTGGAGGCTGCAAAATGTTTTTCCATCAGATGATCGGCCTGCTGGAGTATCGAACCGATCTGGGGAAAGAGTTCGGCGGCCTTTGATGGGAGTTGGGATCGGCTGGGAGAATTGGAAAGCTCTCTGAGTCGTCGAGCAGGGTCGCGCAAGATAGCTGCTGCTTCTCCCAGTTCGCTGAAGAGCAGAGCGTTGCCCCCTGGTTGATCCGGATGGTGTTTTGCTGCTAGCTGTCGATACGCCGAACCGACCTCCTCCTCTGAAAGCAGGGGGCGACGAGGGAGGCCGAGGAGGTCAAAGGGGTCTGACATGTCGTTAGAGCGTTTTCCTAAGAGTCTAACAGACTTCAGCCTATTAGCCTCGGCGCAATAGCGCCGTTAGGCTGAAAAGCTCTCCCCACAGGAGCAGTGGGCGACGGCATTGGGGTTGGTCACCTTGAATCCCCCCTTCTGGAGATCATCGCTATAGTCGAGTTCTGATCCGCTGACAAAAAGGGCGCTCTTAGGATCAATAACGATATTTACTCCCTTGGAGGGAACGAGGATGTCGCGTGGCACCGGTCCATCGACCAGATCCATCTTGTATTGTAGTCCGGAACATCCACCTCCGATGACAGCAACACGGAGAGCTCCATTAGGGCGCCCTTGCTTGGTCAAAAGGGAGGTGAGACGATTGGATGCAGCATCGGTGACGCGGCAGAGCTTTTCATTCCCTATCTTCCAAGGGAGTGGAGAAACTGGGGCTGAAAAAGGGACTCCGGGCGCTTCGCTCATGCAGGAAGATTATTCCCCAGCCCTTGTTCCGTAAAGGGTTTGAGCAAGTGGGGGATGGGATGAGTCCGTTTACTTCGACTCAATATTCTGGAGTTCGTAGATATCAAAGTGGCCGATTGAGCGGTTGATGGAAGCAGGGAGGATTTTATCCAGACCAAATGGGAAAAAGGTGTAGACCTGCGGCAAGTGGGGTCTTGGTTCGTTGCTTTTGGCATCGATTGCTATTACGGCATTAAAACCCGGCGGACAGGGTGTTGGATCCCCTTCTTTGCAGACAATTACCTGGAGGTTGGGCCTCCTGTAATAAAGGAGTTTCTGGTGCTGACTTCCCTCGTAATAAAGGAGGGTTGGCTTCCTGTAATGATCATGAAGATAGCGCCAGGCCCCGATTTCCGTAGCTGCTGGAATGAGCATGCTGAAGCAGGCAATGATATTTACTGTCCAGAGTGCCCGGATGATCAGTGGGAGATATTTCTGAATGGAACGGAAGCGGTCCTCCAGTTCGCCGAGGGTCCCCATCATGAGGATCGGCATGAATCCAAGCATCGGGAGCAGAAAGCGGATTTCCTTATGTCCAATCAGGCAATGAAACAGGACAAACGGGGCGACGATGCTGGTCAGAATATCGAAAGGAAATCTGATGGTCTGCCTGAGGGTAGACAAGACATAGAGGGGGCCGAAAGGAAGGTAGATGGACACCATGAAGAGATACGCAAACCAGGGCGACACGCCCGAGGCACGGTTCATCGTACCCGTGACAATGTTCTGATAGTAATAGTTATAGGGACTCAGAACAAAACGGTCGTAAAAAAAATAATCGGCCAATAGAGTGAAGACCGAGATGGAAAGAAGGATGCTTACGGAAAGAAGGATCCAGTGGAAAAATGTTTTCCTTTTCCATGAGGAGATGAAAAACCATACGACCAGTCCAAGGATCGAAAATCCAATCTGGAAGCGGCATGAAAATGAGAGTCCCAACAGGAGACCTGCTGCGATGATTGGGAAAAAGCGCCCCGATGTTTGTAGGCTTCCATAGAACAAGCCCACCGCGAGCAGGAGCAGATGAGCGCAGATATTCTCGGAGTTAAAATGGGTATTCGAGTAGAGAACCAGCCAGGTGAAAAGGCTTAGAAGGACGAAATAGTCCCGATAAGTCTCGCGGACTCTGTGAATGAAGGCATTCGTGAAGACGAGGATCGAGGCGATCGAGAAAATACCGCTTGCGAGGTAGATGATGTAATTGACCGTAAACGGATTGACTTCATTCGTAAAAAGACCAACAAGCCTGTACACCGCGACAACCATCCAGACCTGGATGGAGGGGCGCATCTGGCTGTCGAACTCCCAGAGTCTCAGGTCGGCATGAGCGACATATCCAAGTTTCCAAGCTGCAAACTCAAAGATCTGGGAGTATTCGTCTCCGCAGAGATGGCCGAAATTAGTCCAACTTGATACTACCGCAATGGCGCATGCCACAATGGCATAACGGAGGTAGGTTTTATTTTGTAAAATCGAAAGCAACGGAATGAAGAAGTCTTGTCCTTCGGGATAGGGGGCACAAGTGAGAAAGGAGAAGTGAACGTCAATGCGGCCCAATAAGGCCACACAGATCATTTTCCATACAGAGCCTGCACCAGTTTCTGTGTTCGCGTTCCGGGAAGAGCACCCGGATGCATGGCGCTTGGGATGAAGGCGAAACCGAGACCGAGTTCTGGATCGGCAAAGCCGAGGGAGCCTCCCGCACCGGGATGACCAAAGGAGCATTTTCCAGTACCGTAGACTCCGAAATCATTCGTCATGAATCCTGCGGAGAAGGCGGTCTCGTCGATGAGTACGCGATCCTGACCTTTGGAGAGAGTCGTGCACATGGACGCAAGTGTCTCCGGTCGGAAGAATCCCCCTCCATCACTCGCTAGAAGACTGTAGAATCTGGCCAAGGAATCCGCTGTGGCGATGGCTCCAAGTGATGGAATGGAGGCCCTACGCATTTCAGGCGTATTCATCACCGAGGGGGTCAGCGTAGCTTTTTCGGAATTGGGTTCACTGAGAGCGCGGCGTGTGAGGGAAGCGGTATTGGCGAAGGCCGCTGAGAAAGGACCAGGAGAGGGGAGCGATTTTGGTGCGATCACAGTGGCGGCTGATTCCACGAGCGCTTCCGGAAGGCCGAACCAGAGGTCGAGACTCAGAGGTACTTGGAAGACCTTTTGCCAATACGAGGAGAGTGTTTCGCCGGTGATCCGCCGGATGATTTCATCGAGCAGGAATCCAAAGGTTCGAGCTCCATAGCCATGCGTTGCGTCATAGGGCCAATTGGGAGCCTGAGTGGCCAGGGCTTCAGCGACAGTTTGATGATCCGTGATGGGAAGGTTTTTTTGATCGATCGCTGCCAAGCCGGCACGGTGGGAAAGTAATGCTGTCAGCGCTATCCACTCTTTTCCGTTTGATGCAAACTCGGGCCAAAGCTCAGAGACAGGAGTCTCCAGAGAAATTCCTCGGGTCTGAAGAGCGTGAAGGGTGCAGGCTGCTGCCACCCCCTTGCTGGCTGACCAGATCAAGCAGGGAGTCGAATCCTCCCATCTTCTTCCCGGAGAAGACTCCCCCGCATGCAATGAAAAGAGTTGTTTGCCTTCCTGATAAATGGCCAGAGAGCATCCTCCTTGGGTTGTCTCTGCCATGACTTCATCGAAGGCCCGTTCAAGCCGTTCCCTGACCTCATCATGATCGAAGGTGTGCATCCTCACTCCAGTTCCGCACGGATCGCCTCCAGATCAGGATCCTGTTTTGCAAAATCACGGTAGGTTTCATCGAGGGCAAAACTTTTTTTCAGGCTCCGCATCGCCGAATCATTGTTTCCAAGGACAGCCTCGTAACAGCCGATATTATAATGAAACGTGGGATCGTTCCTAAGGACTTGAGGGCCTTTGAGAAGGAGATCGCGCGCTTCGGTCGTGCGCCCCAGTTCGTGGAGAGCAAAGGCGCCATGGATGTAGGCGGAGAGAGCCGAGGAGTTGAGTCGCAAGAGCTCTTCGGCAGAGGCGAGGGCATCCGACCATCTGCCTCCCTGCATCAGGATATGCAGACGCATTTCAATCAGATCAGGATCCGAAATCATCGGGCTCTGAACGGCAATGAGCTCGGCAAGGGCCTCTTCGACCATGCCGAGCTCTAGATAACCTTGGGCAGCTAGCAGCGCCCTTTCGCTCATTTATTCAATGCTCTCGACCTTATGCAATGGTGACCTCGGGGCAGAGGTAGACATCCTGAATGGTGCGAAGGAGCTTGGCTCCCTCTTCCATCGGGCGCTGGAAAGCCTTACGTCCCGAGATGAGTCCGGTGCCGCCGGCACGCTTGTTGATGACGGCGGTCTTGACCGCGTCATGGAAATCTTGGGTTCCGGAGGCGCCTCCGGAGTTGATGAGACCGGAGCGCCCCATGAAGCAGTTGATGACCTGATAGCGGCAGAGGTCGATCGGATGATCGGTGGTCAGCTCCGTGTAGATGCGCTCGTCGAGCTTTCCGTAGCTCGAATTACCTGTGTTCAGGGCCTTATAGCCACCGTTGTTCTCGGGAAGCTTCTGTTTGATGATGTCGGCCTCGATAGTAACGCCGAGATGATTTGCCTGACCGGTAAGATCTGCCGAGAGATGGTAATCCTTGTCCTTCTTGAAGGCATCGTTGCGGAGATAGCACCAGAGAACAGTCGCCATGCCGAGCTCGTGGGCATGATGGAATGCCTCGGCCACCTGGATGATTTCATGGCTGGCATCCTCGCCGCCGAAGTAGATGGTGGCACCGATGGCCGCCGCACCCATGTCATAGGCCTCATCGATCGTGCCAAACATGATCTCGCGGGCGACATTTGGGTAGGTAAGGAGCTCGTTGTGGTTCACTTTGACCAGGAAGGGAATGTGGTGGGCGTATTTGCGCGCCACGGAACCGAGGACGCCGAAGGTCGAGGCGACGGCATTGCAGCCACCCTCGATGGCGAGCTTCACGATGTTCTCTGGATCAAAGTAGATCGGGTTCTTGGCAAAGCTCGCTCCCGCAGAGTGCTCGATTCCCTGATCGACGGGCAGGATCGAGAGGTAGCCGGTATTGGCCAGACGTCCCGTGCCGTACAGACGCTGGAGATTGGCAAGGACGCGGGGATTGCGATCGCTGCCGATGTGAATGCGGTCGACGAAGTCGGGGCCTGGCAGATGAAGGAGGTCCTTGGAGACCGTCTTGCATTGGTGATTGAGAAGGGAGTCGGCGTCCGCCCCGAGGTAGTTTTTAATTTCGTTGATCATGATCAGAATACTTCGTAGCAAATCGCGTGCCGCGTCGAGGATAAATCGATTACAGAAAGGACACAGAAAGGCTCGCTAAAATCCCCGGATGCTATGGGTTGACACAGACGGCCCTTAAATAAAAACGCCCGGTGTGACCCGGGCGTTTTCATTGAATGAATCTAATGATCGAGGACTAGTAAGCAGCCTGAGCTCCCTTGATATTCTTCTTCTTGATCCAGGACATACGGGAACGGAGTTGGCTACCCACCTTCTCGATGGGGTGCTTCTCGCCGGCCTTGAGGAGGGCATTGTACTTCTTCTTTCCACCCTTGGCCTCGGCAATCCAATCCTTGGCGAATTTGCCGGTCTGAATGTCCTTGAGGGCGCTCTTCATGCGCTTCTTTACGGAGGCATCAACGACTTTAGGTCCGACGACGATGTCGCCGTACTTGGCGGTCTCGGAAATCGAGAATCGCATACCACTGATACCCGATTCATTGATCATGTCGACGATGAGTTTGAGCTCATGGAGAACTTCGAAGTAGGCCATCTCGGGCTGATATCCAGCCTCGACGAGCGTCTCGAATCCAGCCTGGATCAGTGCTGCGGTACCACCGCAGAGAACGGCCTGCTCGCCGAAGAGATCGGTCTCGGTCTCCTCCTTGAAGGTGGTCTCAAAGACACCTCCACGGGTGCCGCCGATGCCCTTCGCCCAGGTGAGGGCGGTCTTCTTGGCCGTGCCGCTCTTGTTCTGGTAGATGGCGATGAGCGTAGGGACACCCTTGCCTTCCTGATACTGACGGCGGACGGTGTGACCGGGGCCCTTGGGTGCAACCATGATGATGTCGACATGCTTCGGCGGCTGGATCGTCTTGTAGTGGATCGCAAAGCCGTGGCTGAAGAGCAGGGTGTGCCCGGAATGGAGATTGGGGGCGATATCCTTCTCATAGACCTCGGGGATGACGAGGTCGGGGACCGCCACCATGACCACATCGGCCTTCTTGACTGCCTCGGCTGTGTCGAAAACCTGGAAGCCGAGCTTCTTGGCAACCTCGCGGCTCTTGCTCTTGGGGTAAAGTCCGATGATGACCTTGACGCCGCTTTCCTTGAGATTGAGGGCATGGGCGTGTCCCTGGGAGCCGAAGCCGATCACGGCACAGGTTTTCCCCTTGAAGAACTTCAGGTCGGCATCTTTGCAGGTGTAGATTTTAGCGGGCATGGGTTGGTGGTTGTTGTTTTTGGTGATTGGGAATTAGTGATTGATCGTTGGTGAAATGGTTACTTGGATCGGGCGAGTGCGATCTTGCCCGTGCGGGTTAGCTCCGTGATTCCGAACTGATCCATAAGGGCAAGGAACTTGTCGATCTTGCTCTCGGATCCGGTGACCTCGATCGCGAGGCGTTTAGGTTGAACATCGATGATCTTGGCGCGGAAGATATCGCAGATCTGCATGATCTCGCCCCGGGCCTTGGCGTCAGCCTTCACACGGATGAGCACCAGCTCGCGGTCGACATAGTCGGACTCACCGAAGTCCTCGACACTGATGACGTTCACGAGCTTATCGAGTTGCTTGTTAACCTGATCAAGAACCTTGTCATCCCCACGCACCACGATGGTCATTCGGGAGGTTTCGGGGTCAAGTGTCGGCCCGACGTTCAGGGTGTCGATGTTGAATCCGCGTCCGCTGAACATTCCAGCGATGCGGGTGAGGACGCCGAATTTGTTTTCGACGAGGATGGAGATGGTATGGCGCATGGAAGCTCTGCCCCATGGCGGGGCTAGTCCTTAAGAATGCTGGGGCTCTTTTTTTTCGTCAAACGGAAAGCGAGCGATTACCAATGATCCATGCAATCTCTTCAACTTCCCGAGCGTGATTTTGACGCCTATATTTTCGACTGTGACGGTACCCTCGCCGATACCATGGGGTTGCACTATGACGCGTGGAAGATGGCCCTGGAGCCCCATGGAGCGGATCTTCCCGAGGAACTCTATTACACATGGGGAGGTCGTCCCACGCGTGAGATCGTTGAGGCGCTCAACGAGATGCATGGGCTCTTTATGGATCCCGATGTCATGGTCCATCATAAAGAGGGGCTCTATCATCAGCTTCTTCCGAGTGTTCAACCCATTGATGCCGTTGTCGCCATCGCGCGCTCCCTGCATGGGAAGAAGCCGCTTGCCGTGGCCTCTGGTGGTGGTCGCAAGTCGGTCCATGCGACTCTAGAAGGACTGGGATTGACCCATCTTTTCGAGACGATCGTCACCTCCGAGGATTACAAGAACGGCAAGCCTTTTCCCGATCCCTATCTGGAAGCTGCACGCCGTCTCGGCGTTGATCCAGCGGGATGTCTTGTCTTTGAGGATACCGAAATCGGACGTCAGTCTGCGGAAGCCGCTGGTATGCAGTGCGTGCTGGTGGATTCTCGCAAGTAGGCCGCACCTCCGTTAGAGGGGGTCTCAGAAGAGCTCTCAGAAGCGGCCTCAAAAAAACTAAAAAAGACTCAGGAGAACGGCGCCCGCAACGATCAAGCCGCCACCGGCCCATTGTTGCCACGAGATAGGTTCATGAAGGAACACGGCTGCCATAACGATGGCGAAGATGACGCTCAGCTTGTCAATGGGGGCGACCTTCGAGGCGAGGCCGAGTTGCAAGGCACGGAAATAGCAGATCCAGGAGAGAGCCGTTGCGATTCCCGAGAGGATCAGAAAGATCCATGTTCTTCGTGAAATTGTGGAGAGGGAGATGGGAGTCCTGGAAATTCCCACAATAAGCCATGCGAAAAGGAGCACCACGGAGGTGCGAATGGCCGTGGCCAGATTGGAATTGATTCCCTCTACACCGACTTTTGCAAGGATGGCAGTCATACCCGCAAAGAGAGCGGAGAGTAGTGACCAAAGGAGCCAGTTGTTCATCAAGGCTCTGGGAGTTCGCAATTAGTGCAGGTAGCTACTCTCCTGCGCCGGAAGCCTGAGCCGAGACCTTTTTGAGGAGGGGGCCGAATTCTGCATTCCAAAGTCCCATCAAGGGACGCTTGCTCTGGAAGCCGGCCTCTCCAGCGTCGCTGACCGTGTAGACCTTCGGACTGATCCGATAATCATTCGTGCCGGGAATAGGTATAATCTTTACCTTCACACGTATTGTCTGGGGATCGCCGTAGCTGCCCCAGAGAACGTTAGCCAGTTGGTTGGAGTTCTTGTCAAAGGAGATCGAGTTGATGCCGTTACCAAAAGCTGGAGTGTAGCCGTAATTCGGAAAGACAGACTGCGCGGCCGCAATGATCGCCGAGGGGTTGGAGTTGGTGACAGTGACCGATCCCATGCCTCCGGACTGGGAAACTGGAGTGGTGAGGCACCCTGAGAGGAGAAGTGCAAAGAAAGTAATCCCGCAGAGGCGCAGAGATGCAGCAAATTTGAGAATCATGGAATCAATAATAATGGGTATTGGTAGTGAAGAAATTAGAGAATTTAAGAAAGCTTTGATTTTTTGCCCCTACGCGTCTCTGCGCGACAAATAACTCCTACTCAGCTTTTGATTGCAACGGGTGAGCCACAGGCAGGGCGTTCGGCGCGGAGTTTGGCGACGACGCGGGGAATGATCTCCAGAGCGCGATCGATATCGGCCTCGGTCGTGGTGCGACCGAGCGAGAAACGGAGGCTGGCGCGTGCCTCATCACGGGTGACACCCATGGCGGTGAGGACATGGGAGGGATTGATTGATCCGCTGCTGCAGGCTGATCCCGCTGAGCAACAGAGCCCCTCCTGATCAAAGAGGAGAAGGGCCGTCTCGGCCTCGATGCCAGAGAAGGTGAGGTTGCTCGTGTTGGGAAGGCGGGGTTCGTCGGTTCCATTGCGCCGTACCCCTTCAACTGAGGAGAGAAGGGTCTGTTCGAAGCGATCACGGAGTTTGGCGATCCGCTCTGCCGCAGCTAAGAGATGGCACTGGGCCATCTCCGCAGCTTTTCCAAAGGCGATGATGGAGGCGACATTTTGGGTGCCTCCCCGCTTGCTTTCTTCCTGACTGCCGCGAAGCAGTGCGGTGTAACGAGCACGGCGGTTTACGTAGAGTGCGCCCACTCCTTTCGGCGCATAGAGTTTGTGAGCCGAGAGAGAGACATACTGGGCACCGAGTTCCTCAAGATTGATCGGCACTTTGCCTGCAGCTTGCACAGCATCAAGATGGAGAGGGACTTTCTTGCGTGCCGTGATGGCCGCAATTTCCTCGATGGGGAACAGGACACCCGTCTCGTTGTTTGCCCAGAGCAGCGAGACGATGGCGGTTTCGGAGGTGATGGCGGTCTCTAGCTTATCGGGATCAAGTAGGCCGTCGTTATCTACTGGCAGCCAGGTGATCTCATAACCACGGGTGGCGAGATATTCGCAGAGTTTGATCGTGGCGCTGTGCTCGACGGTCGAGGTGATGATGTGGCGCTTGTCAGGATCGATCGCCAGGGCGGAAAGGATGGCGGTGTTGGTCGCCTCGGTACCGCAGCTATTGAAAATAATCTCTGAGGGTTGAGCTCCGACAAGTGCGGCGACCTGTTCGCGAGCCTTGGTGAGTGCCGCGGAGGAGCGGCGTCCAAGGGCATAGACGCTGGAGGGGTTGCCAAATTCATTCTCGAGCCAAGGAAGCATGGCGGCACGCACCTCGGGGTCGATCGGGGTTGTGGCGTTATGGTCAAGGTAGAGAAGTTCGGACATGGCTTGAATGAAAGATACTAAAAACAGGTGTGTCCCTCTGGCAATGCGCCGTTGCGTTTATGACGCTGGTCAGCTCAATCCCCATCCCCAGGACTTATTCTTTAATGTGAAGCAAGTTCTGGTTCCGGCTTGGGAGTTGGTTTGGCCGGCCCACCTGAATCCCGAGTCGGGGCATCGGGTTTCGGAAGGTTCCCACCATCCTCGCCCGGATCTTTCTCATGGGGATCAGAGAGATGGTCAATGGCGATGAAGAGAGCCTTGGAGTGGCGGGCGAAGAGAAGATTAAAGAGAATGATCGGCACGATGACCGCGGCGAGAAGCCAACCGATTGGGGGATGGATGGTGAGATCCAGTGCCAGATAGATGATAATTCCAAGGACGCTTCCCGCGCCGTAGTTGATGACCCAGGTCGAGGCGAGGAAGTAACCCGGTTCCCGCTCGTATGGATAGCCGCAGCGTGGACATCCATCCAAGGGGGAGAACCAGTCACGCAGGGATCGTGTGTGAAGAAGGGAAGCAAAAATCGGTGATTTGCCGCACACTGGACAGCGCAGGATCATCGCTCGCCAGAAATAACGCAGCACCTTACTGACAAAGCCTTCCTGAAAATGGTCGGCCACGGTGTTATTCTTCCCTCGTCATGAGGCTACTGGACCCAGCGACCGGTGCTACTGCCAAGTGTCGGATGCCATCCCGGCACATCACTGCCGGAGTAATCAGTCGATCCGATGGCGCCGATCATGCGCTGTCCGGTGGCTTTGCGCCAGAGGGCACTCATGCTCTCCCCTGTGTGGCATCCCCAGCTCTTGATAAATGACCTAGGGGCGAAATCGGCACGGTTAATTTGTCCAAGTTCCGTCTCGTGCAGCCAAACCTTTGAGCCACTGTCGATCTCGTTGCTGTAATCAAACATAAAGCAGCATTTGTTGGAGTGGCCGAAGTACTCGAGATCGGCGATTTTGACCTGATCACGAGGCTTTCCCGTATTGAGATAATCGATCAACTGCTTCTGATTATTGAAAAAGACGAGGTTTGCCCCGGTTTTCTTCTGGATGGAGACCAGCTCATTCAAAAGATCGCGCTTTTCCTGACGGGTTCCCCGACGAACATAAGAGGGCTTGTAGACAAGCCACGTAATCCGGGCTTCGGGCCCGAACTGCTGCCGAAGCTCGTCGAGACGGATCCTAGAGGCATGGGCAAAATTTGCCCACCAATGATCATGGGGAACCTTCTTGAACTTCTCCCACTCGATCAGCGAGGGGCCGCCGGTAATGACGATATATTCTTTCTGAAAGTTTTCTTCGGCACGGAGAATGCCCGGGAGAGCGATTGTGAAAAGCAGGATCAGCGGTAGCCAGCGCGAGATGATGGAACGATGCATTCTCTACTTATTCTCCAGAGCGACAACGCATTCAATCTCAACATCAAAACCGAGCAACTGTGTGCCGACTGTGGCACGGGCGGGGGGATGATCGCCGCCGAAATATTCTGCATAGACGGCATTCATCTCCTGGAAGGTCTCTGGTGAGAGATTGCTCAGATAGACACGGCAGGAGACGGTATTTGCGAGGTTGGCTCCCGAGCCTTCAACCACGCGTTTGATGTTCTCAATAACGAGGCGTGTCTGCTCGGAGATGCTTCCCCGCTCGATTTTTCCAGTTGCAGGATCCCAAGGGGTCATGCCTGAAACAAAGAGAAGTGGTGACGCTGTCTGCACTGCGAGAGAGTAGGGACCGAGCGCCGGTGGGCAACCGGGAATGGTACGATGAGTCGATTTCATCAATTAAAGGTAAAATGAAGAATGAATAATGAAGAAGTGAAAATGGGATCCGGCTTACCCAACGAACATCAAAGAAGCGTTTTCCTATCCCCTAAGCTCTCTACTTTTCTGGTCTCTCACGCGATTCAGCGTCGGTGAGGTCTTGCGAGGGCGCTTTGCAGATGAACGCTCCTCGGAGTCGCGACGGTTTACGGAGGATCGCTTGGAATGCGCGGGCTGAGAGGATTTTGGCGATGCTTTGAAAGAAGTAGCCATTGTCGTGAACAACTCACCCTTGCTGGTGGGGGCGCTCTTGCTTCTTGGCTTGGTAAGGAAAGGAGGTTTTTCTTTCTTTGGCTCGGGAGCCTTGAGTGCTTTCTGGAGGATTTCGAGATCCTCCTTACGCAGATCACGATAACTGCCGGGCTTCACCCCGCGCAGCGTCAGCGGGCCGAGACGAACCCTGTTGAGGCGCTTCACCTTGAATCCGAGTTGGCCCAACATGACGCGGATCTGACGTTTGATACCCTGATGCAGGATGATCTGGATCTTGTTCGGAGCGAGATTGCGCACTGATTCGATCCGGGCGACAGAACCCTCGATCCAGGTGCCGCGACGCAGGGAGGCGGCATCACGCTCGGTGAAGGTCTTGTCGAGGATCACCTCGTATTCCTTATCGACTCCCTTGGAGGGGTGCATGAGATCCTGTGCCAGCACCCCGTCATTGGTCAGAAGGAGAAGTCCTTCGCTCTCTTTATCGAGACGACCGACATGGAAAAGGTGGCCCGTGTCGGGGGGGAGGAGATCGAAAATGGTGCGCTCGGCGTGCTTGTCACTGCGGGTGCAGGTGTAACCGGCAGGTTTGTTGAGCAGGATTGTCCTTGGAGCGAAGGTATGAATGACGCGCCCGCTCAACCGCACATCATCCTCAGTCAGGACACGCGTCGAGAGATCGCGGCAGACGGATCCGTTAATGGAAACGCTTCCCTTGAGGATTAGTTCCTCGCAGGAGCGGCGGGATCCGAAGCCTGCCGCCGCTAAAAAACGATTCAGGCGCAAACCCGTCTCTTTGGGCGTGCGCCTGGGTGTTGGGGTGTCCATGGCGGAATCCCCTGATGGATGATCTCCAATGATCGGAATTAATCTTCCGGCTTGGTCTTTGGAAGACCGATGACGCGCTGTCCGGCTTTGAACTGACCGCGCTTTTTGAGCAGTTCGACGCGCTCGAACCGCTTCAGCACGCTGCGTTTTGCGGCGATCGTGCTTTGTCCTTTAAGGCTGGGATGCTGACTCATGGGGCGTGGAATATGGATAAGTGAACGGGGAAAGGCAACTCAAATCTGGTGTGAAATCAAACCAAGCCGAGCTTCATGCGGCCAGCCTCGCTGATCATACTCTGGTTCCAGGCTGGATCCCAGACGAGTTCCACTTCGGCCTCGTCGATTCCCTCTAGGGTCAGGATCTTGCCGCGGGCGTCCGCCGCAATGGTTGGACCCATGCCGCAACCAGGGGCGGTGAGGGTCATCTTTACATGTGCCTTGGTGACTCCCTCCTCGGGATGCTGAAGCTGACATTCGTAGATCAGGCCGAGATCAACGACATTCACCGGGATTTCGGGATCAAAGACGGTTTTCAGTTGGTTCCATACAGCCTCTTCTAGTGATCCCTCGACGGCAGTCTTGACAGGAGCTGGGGCCGAGGAAGCCTCCAGACCCAGTGCATCGGCATCCTTTTCATCGATACGGGCAAGACCTCCGGGGGTTGCCACGGTGTAGGTGCCTCCCAGAGACTGGGTGACCATGACCTTGGTGCCGGCTGGAAGCTGGAGCGGGTTGCCGCTCGGGATCTGGATCGCGTCGGTATCGCGCTTGAGGATGATTTCTTGGTGAGTATTCATGGCGGGAGACTATGACGTCGGGGTTTTTGTTAGAAGGGTGATTTTGACTTTTCCTGAGGCAGGGGTGATCTGATCGGCGAGTGAGGGACCTGATGGGATTGCTGAAGCAACGGGTTTTTCAGCCGACGGATCGAGTGCCGAGCGGAGAGCATCCTCCACAAGTTGTGCACAATGGATCTTCATCGGGGGGAGGGGACCGAGAGGTGATGAGAGCTCTACCCCACTCATGGAGAGTGCCTCAGAGGCTGTCTTTCCCCGTATCATCTCTGTAGCGATACTCGCCACGGCAATTGCCGTCTGGCAACCGAAGGTCTGGAAACTCGCCCGGTCGATCACCTTGCGCCCGTCCTCCTCTTTAAACTTTACCCACATCCGAAGCATATCTCCGCAATCGCTGCGACCCACGGTGCCGACGGAGTCGGCTCCCTCCATTTCACCAAGATTTTTCGGATTCTTGGCGGCTTCCTCGACGGATTGAGTCGATGTGATTGATGCTTTTGTTTGGTTGGTTTCCATGGCTTATGCAGACTCGGTGGTGTAGCGAGGAAGAGAGGGATCCGCCTGCTCGGAGTAGGCATCAATTCCACCCTTGAGCCCCTTTACATGAGAGAAGCCATGGCCTGCGAAGTAGGCGGCCGCATCAAGCACTCGGGTTCCAGTATGGTCGATGAGAATGATCTCAGTCTCCTTGGGCCAGTTCATGGCCTCCTGCATGATTTCCTGCGTCATGAATCGGCTGCCGGGAATCGCCACCGCCTCAAATTCCTCGCGGGTGCGGATGTCCAAAAGGCGTATGGCTGAATCGTTTGTGGCGCGGAATGAAGAATCCGCGATTTTTGTATGGAGATCGGTTGGTGAGATAAGGAGAGCTTCATCCTTGAGGTGCCCCTCCTTGATTTCACCTAGCACAACGACTGGATCGAGTCCGCCGTTGCGCGCGCAGATCTGGGCGAGTGTTTCCGACGGGGAGAAACCGCAACTGCTGCAGCCGCCGATATGGTGGAGTTGGAAAAGCGTGCGCCGCGCCCCGGGGAAAATGCCGAGGAGTTCCTCCATCGTCAGATCGGGAGTTGGTTCGATGGCGGCTGTAGTCATGTGCGGAGGATACTGCAAAAAAATGAATATGGAACTCAGGAACTCAAGAAAGGGCTCTGGATGTTGGCGATGCTCATCAATTCCAATTTTTCTGAGTTTCATATTAAAACCCTGATTTATCAGCTAGCAGTGGGGCGAGTGTCCGTACTAGGGTTCCCGCCGCATGACTAAACCAAGGCCATCCAAGGCAATGTACGAGGGTCGCTGGATCTTCCTTCTTCTTATTCTAGCAATGATTGCGGTCAATTATCTGCATATTCTATTTCTGAGGGTTCCCATTCTTGGGCTCGCGGCATTCTGCCTCTGGTTCTTCCGCGATCCGGAGCGTAAGCCGCCTGCCGATCCTACTCTGGCTGTTTCCCCTGCCGATGGGACAGTCACTCATGTCGATGAGTTCGATGAGGGGCAGTTCTTCAAGTGCCGAATGAAGCGTGTCTCGATCTTCCTATCTGTCTTTGATGTTCACGTGAACCGCACACCGATTGCTGGCGAGGTCCTCTATACCGAGGGGCGTGGCGGTCTCTATCTTGATGCTCGTCATCCCGAGGCTTCGACGCTGAACGAGAGTCTCTTCTGGGTCTTTGGCTCCAAGAATCATCCTGATAAGGCCGTTGCCGTGAAGCAGATCACTGGTGCGATTGCCCGCAGGATTGTGCCTTGGGCTAAGTTTGGTGAGTCGATGGAGCGTGGAGAACGTTTCGGAATGATCCGCTTCGGTTCGCGTACCGATCTCTATCTCCCGCTTGATTCAGAAGTCCTTGTTTCGGTGGGAGAGAAAGTGAAAGGTGGCGAGACCCCAGTCGCCCGCATGGCCTCCTGACCCCTTTTCAATTCCCAATCCCCATAATTTCCGTGAGCAAACACGAACCGAAGATCTATCTCCTGCCGAACATGATGACGGCGGGCAACCTGTTCTGTGGATTTGCCGCAGTGCTCAAGATCATCGAGGCCGCTCTCCTGAATAATGGGGGTGAGCCCGTCACGAACTGCTATCATCAGGCGCTAGCCTTCATTCTCGGGGCGTGTGTCTTTGATCTTCTCGATGGGCGTGTCGCACGTCTTGGCGGCTACGAGAGTCCCTTTGGGCGTGAGTTTGACTCGTTGGCTGATGTCGTCTCCTTCGGCTTGGCTCCGGCCCTGCTGGTCTACCAGATCGTCCTGAAGGACTTCCACAAGACTGGTTGGGTGATCGCCTTCATCTATCTGCTCTGTGGCACCTTGCGCCTGGCCCGGTTCAACTGCATTGCCGCAGCAGTCAAGGATCCCTCCGAGGTCAAGGAGCACTCGAATGAGTTCATGGGCTTCCCCATCCCCGCTGCCGCTGGACTGATTGCTTCGCTCACCCTCTTCATGCTTTGGCTGGAGGAGGGTGAGCGGACAATCGGGAAGTGGAAATTCGCCCTGCCAGTTCTCCTGCTCTTCCTCTCGTTTATGATGTTCAGCCATGTTCGCTATCCTAGCTTTAAGGGACTGAACTGGCGGACGCAGCGCTCCCTGCCCCGCTTTCTGCTGATCATTGTGATTCTTGCATTCGCCGGACTGAACTACGAGTGGATGCCGGCCGTGCTTTTCGTCGGATTCCTTCTTTATGGATTCATACGCCCCCTTCTCTCCCATCCTCTTCGTAAGGAGATCGAGGAGGAAGAGATCGAAAAGGTAGATTTGGAGAAGCCGGAATAAGTCAAAGCACCTTCTCAGCGGAGCAGGCTCCGATTCTTCCAGAGGTAGGCGAGTCCCGAATAAATCGTCAGGAGGATGGTGATCCCGATGAGGACTGGGCCCACGTGTATCCAAAGAAACTTCAGCCAGCGCGACTCATCACCGAAGAGATCCCCGGCTGCCAGAAGGATGAGGAAGAAAAGGATCGTGATGAGCTGCCAGGCGGTTTTGTGCTTGCCGAGGGGATCCGCAGGAAGAATCTGGCCTTGGCCTGCCGCGAGTTGGCGAAGACCGGTGATCAGGAATTCGCGGGTGATAATCACGATCACTGCCCACGCGGGCAGAGCGCCCAGTGGGATGAGACAGATCAGAGCCGAGGCGACGAGGACCTTGTCGGCCAGTGGATCCATGAGCTTCCCGAAATTCGTGATCTGGTTGAACTTTCTAGCCAAGTATCCGTCAAGCCAGTCAGTCAGTGAAGCGATAATGAAGAGTAGTAGCGCCACGACATCGCCCCAGTGTGTTTCGGTCGAAAGGAAGGCGACGAAGAATACGGTCAGGATCAGGCGACCGATAGTCAGGCGGTTGGGTAGATTCATCGACGGTGATGGTGAAAGAAAGGAGGCCAGAACGCGGTTGCCAACCAGCCTGCATGGGAGATAGGGTTTCTCACTCTTTCGGACAATCTGAATTTCCAAAAAACTATGAGCACCACTAACAGCACGAACCAGAGCGACATCGGACTGATCGGCCTCGCCGTCATGGGCGAGAACCTCGTCCTCAACATGGAGAGCAAAGGCTTCTCCGTTAGCGTTTACAACCGCACTGCGGCTGTGACCGAGAAGTTCGCAGAGAGTCGCGCCAAAGGTAAGAACATCATCCCGACGAAGACCCTTGAGGAATTCGTTGGATCCCTGGCTCGTCCCCGCAAGGCGATGATCATGGTGAAGGCCGGCGCCCCCGTGGATGCCGTGATTGAGCAACTCATTCCTCTGCTCGAGCAGGGCGACATCATCATCGACGGTGGTAACAGCCTCTGGACCGACACTCAGCGCCGTGAAAAATATCTCAAGGAGAAAGGTCTTCACTACGTCGGTAGCGGTGTCTCCGGCGGCGAGGAGGGTGCGCTCAAAGGCCCCTCGATCATGCCTGGTGGTTCGGAGGAATCCTGGAAGTCCGTTGGACCCATCTTCCGCAAGATCGCCGCGATCGTTGAGGGTGAGCCCTGCTGCCGTCACATGGGTCCCGATGGTGCCGGTCATTACGTCAAGATGGTCCACAACGGCATCGAATACGGTGACATGCAACTCATCTGCGAGGCATATGCCATTCTGAAGACCACGATCAACCCGACCGCCGAGGAATTTCATCAGATCTTCGCCGAGTGGAATAAGGGAGAGCTGAACAGCTACCTCATCGACATCACCGAGCAGATTTTCACCAAGAAAGACGAGGAGACCGGCAAGCCCCTGGTGGATGTCATCCTCGACAAGGCCGGTCAAAAAGGGACAGGCAAGTGGACCGTCGGTAATGCCGTCGAGCACGGTGTCGTTCTCTCGAAAGTCAATGCCGCCGTGGAGGCCCGTATCCTCTCCTCGATGAAGGAGAAGCGTGTTGCCGCCAGCAAAATCCTGCCCTCCCTCGAGGTGAAGCCTTTCACCGGGGATCGCCAGCAGTTCATCAATGATGTCCGCGATGCCCTCTACGCCAGCAAGATCGTCAGCTACGCCCAGGGGCTTGATCTCCTGGCAACGGCCAGCAAGTTCTATAATTGGAACCTGAACTTCGGCGACATCGCCACCATCTGGCGTGGCGGATGCATCATCCGGGCTGCCTTCCTGAACCGCATCAAGGAGGCTTACGAGTCCAATCCGGATCTTGAGAACTTGATGCTTGCTCCTTTCTTCACGGAGGTCTTTGTGAAGTCTCAAGCCGGATGGCGCCGTGCCATTTGTGCCGCCGTTGAGCGTGGTGTAGCTGCCCCTGCCTTCACTGCCAGCCTTGGCTACTATGACAGCTATCGCAGCGCCGTCCTTCCCGCGAATCTCCTTCAGGCCCAGCGCGACTTTTTCGGTGCTCATACCTATGAGCGCACCGACAAGCCCGCCGGTGAGTTCTTCCACACGAACTGGACTGGTCAAGGTGGCACCACTGCTTCCACCACCTACACGGCTTAAAAGACGCTTCAGAAGGGTCCTCGCGACTTACCTCGCTTCATCATAAGCCTTTCCAATACCCGAACCCGTCGCTTTTGCGCTTGGTTCGGGTATTTTTATTGAAACGAGCGATCTCTGTGAGGGGGATTTACCCCTTGCCCCGACCTGATCCTGGCCTAAAGTTTAAGTATTCATGGTGAATTTCACCCGTTTCCTGATTCTGCTCTCGTTGCTTTTGCCTTCTTTGTCATCGGCATCGATCTCTGATGTCGTGGACTCGGTGAAGGCTCACTTCGGTTCGGATTCCGGGGCCATGTCCTCGGCGGATTTCGAACGAATGGCCATGCAGATCAGGGAAAAGGCGATCCAGCAAACCCGTCCTCCCACGGTTAGCATTCCTACCGCCCCCGTGGTTGGTTTTGGTAGATATCCTTGGCATAGGAATATCATGACCACGATTTTCTGGATCGGTGAGCGCCCCACGGCCCGCAACCCGGTGCCGAATAACAGGAGTGCCTGGGATGCCAACTGGGCCAGGAATTATGGGGGCTATGACAACCCCGACACCCGATACCGCGATCCCAGGACCTATGCTCCCCGCGGATTCATTCCCAGGCAGAATCCTTTCTACTGCGCCCTCCCTTACTGCGACGTTTCCCGGGGCAATACCAAGGCTGAAGTCAGGAAAGTTGTTCCTTGGTTCCACGACTGTTTTGAAAAAGAAGGAAAGTCTGTTCTCAAGGGGCGCTGGGTCGCAATTCATCACGGAGGCAGGACGGTCTTCGCGCAGTGGGAGGATTGCGGGCCCTTTCGCACTGATCACTGGCAGTATGTCTTTGGCACGCAGTCCCCTCGTTGGAATCTAAACCGTGGTGCCGGCCTCGATATCTCCCCAGCTACACGAGACTATCTTGGAATGGGCAAAAACGATCTGTGTGATTGGAAGTTTGTCGATGCAGCGAGTGTTCCCGATGGACCATGGAAGTACTACGGGGACAACAACACCTTTGCTCTTCTCCGCAAGGGGATGAATCTTTACCAGCACGATCGGAACAACGCCAAGCGCTCACCGACCACCACGTACAGTACCCGTCCCAGTTACTCTTCGGTTCCTCTTTCGGGATCCTCGGCCGGCGTCCGTGTCAGTCCCTCCTTTGGGAGTCAGTAAAATCTAGCTTGCAGACGACTGCCTTTTCCTAATGAAGGCGATGGCGACAAAGATGAGTTCGCATCCGACGAACGCCGCCACTAGGGGGAATCCCCCCGTTCCGAATCCGTAGCTGTGCAAGCCGGCTCCGAGCACGAAATTCACCCCGTACCAGGCCATCAGGATGCTCATGAAGGCGATGACCGATCCGACTGCCAGCCCAAAGCCTCCCCAGAGACCGCTAATCCTTCCATGTAGCAGGAAGAGATAGCCGAGCAGGGCCGTGAGTGCCCACGTCTCCTTCGGGTCCCAGTCCCAGAAGCGTCCCCAGGAGTAGTTGGCCCAGACGCCGCCAAGAATGGTGCCGATCGCCAGCAATAGCACACCGACCTGAAGGGTCTTGTAGAGATAGGTATAGAGGGTTGCGGTAGGCCTCCTCCCCGCAATCACTTGAGCCAGTGCCACATGGGCCACGCCCAGTGAGAGGGCGAAGGCGGCATAGCTGAGCGTGATGGAGAGCACATGGGTGGAGAGCCAGAAATTATCCCTCAGTACCGGAGTGAGGGGATGGATTGAGTGATCCAGGATCACCGGCTGGCTGTCCGCCAAGATCAGTGAAGCGACTGCGACAGGGACAGCTCCCAACAGGAAGGAGCCGGCCTTGTAAATGGTTTCAAAGATCAGAGCAAAAAGGATCGTCCCGAAAGCGACCCAGATTACTGACTCGTACATGTTGGTGACCGGAGGCCGTCCTGCAATCAGCACGCGAGTAAAGAGTCCCGCAGCCTGCAGAAGGAAACCGCTTCCTGCTAAGACCCAGGCAAGCTGATAGCCGAGGCGCTCCCAGCTGTTTCGTGAGAGCAGGAGAATAATGCCGGCGGCCGCATAGAGGATCCAGGCCCAACGGAAGGGATGGGCTTTTTGATAGGCAATCTCCAAGGAGATCTTCCATTCAGCAGGGAGCCCCCCCATCTGTTTTTGTATGCTCATAAGAGCACTGGTCGCTTGGTTAAAGCGGCTTGGATCGCTTGCCATCCAGGCTGAGCGCATCGAGTCAACGGTGTCGATGATCTCTTTCCCCTCGGAGGGATCGATTTGTGCGGAGGTCAGCCAATCGCTCCCCGAGAGAGGGGCGATGATCTTAAAATCTGTTCCTTTGAGTAGTTCCTCGAAGAGGCCCATCCTCATGCCTACATCTGAGGCCTCTTTTTGGATCCCTACCAATTTGGCTTTCGGATCACGCCGCCGGATGGTTGCTGCGGCAGTGATCTCCTTAGCTAGGGATTCATTGGAGGAGAGCTCATTCCAACTGTAGAGCTTCCGCACTGGATCGAGTCCGATCTGCTGCCTAAGAGGTCGGTTGGAAACGAGGATCAGTTCCTTTCCCTTCCAAGAGTCATCGGGACTCATCCAAAGTCCGGTGATCAGTGTCATGGCATCCTTCTTCTCACCATTCAAGGTGAGTGCGGTTTTCCCTGAGAGGGAACGGAGCGTCTCCTCGGTGAAGACAAGATATGGTTTCTTGCGGCCTCCCTCCTGGATCACAAGGGATTCCAGCGAGCGGGGCGTGGCCTCAGCGCAGAGTGATCCGGAGGAGATCACACTGGTCAGTGTGAAGAGGAGGGAAAGCAATGCTAGGGAGCGGGTCATCATGATTCGCGCGGGCGTATATAGAACATCGTGGCGATCCCGATGCAGATGGCAAGGGAACCAATCCATTTCAGCAGCCAACCGGGATCATAGAGGACCTGAAGGGTGGTTTCTTTCAAATCACGCGGATTCCACTCGGCCTGGGAGAACTTGTAGTTGAAGCCAGTCGTATTGGCCAGCAGACCTCCGGGATAGGAGGCGGGATGATTCATCCTGATGAGGCCATCCTGCTCGGCTCCAGTCTTTGTATTCTTGAAACGGACAGTAGCCTGGAAATCCGAGGGAGTTTCAGTTCCTTCATCACGAGGGACTTCAAATTCAGTGAGAGCAATCGAGAAGGGGATTGGTCGGAGTTCCAATCCATAGCCGATCCGCACCATCTCTTTGCCTAGAACAAGAGGTACCACCTCCCCGGAAGCCACCCAGAGAGGAGTCGATTTTTCTCCCGCCGGATTCGTTAGGAATGCACGGAAGCCGGGAACGCCACTCTCAGCACCTGAATCATCCGGTGAGGGTGTTGTCACCACGGTACTCTTGCTTGCGATCTGCGCGACATGGAGGCGCCAGTCGGCCCAGCCGAGGGCAAGATAATCGCCTTCGTGAAGATTGCCGGAAGAGGTGACTGCTACCCCTCGACCGATCCGGTATTCCAGAGGCTTGCCTTCGGTGCTGGTGATCAGCTCAAGCCATGGTTTTTTATCATTTGGATCATGAGGAGGGAGTAGTGCCGCATTCGAGGCCAGGGCGATTGATGCTCGTCCGAAGAAATCATAGGTTCTCGGGGAGCCCTCTCCGGTACTGAGTCCCACATGGAGCGTTTGCTTCATCATGCCGCTGGAGAAATCCAACAGGACGCCTGTTCCAGCAGCCCTCTCAGTGGCAGGTGCCAGATGTGGCTGTGGGTTGAGGTGCTCTGAGACAGAATCGATTCCGATCCGGAGTGCGGTGCTCGGAACTGGAAGATACTTCGGCGATGTGGTCGAGGGGCGAATGAAGCGAGTGTCGAGCGGCATCAGGTACAGATAGCTGTCAGCAGGGCTCTCCACCTGGATGCAGCTTCGGTCGGTCACGATCTTCCGCTGGGGCTGACCATCGGTGCGGAGGGTCACGTTCCCCTCGAATCCGAGCTTTGATCCGACAACCGCACCGATGAGGAGCAAAATGATGCCATAGTGGGTGATGATGAAGCCGGTGTGCTTTTTCTGCCAGGGCCAGCGGGTCAGTGTAACGGCAAACAGATTGATGCAGAGGACCCCGAGCCAGGCGATAAACCAAGGGGCCTTGTAGATACAGGCACGCGCCACGGCTGCATCGAAGTGGGCCTCCGTGAAAGTCGCTGTGGCAATTGCAATGGCGATCGTCGCGAGAAGAACCAAGGCCAACTTCAGTGATCCGAGAAGGTGGATCAGTCTCCAGGTGGGAGACCTTCTCTGACGCTCCGCGATCATGCCCGCCCTAGAAAGAGGGCGCTTGGTCTTAGAGGCAAAACTGCCAGGGGTGCCTTCGGCGGACATCCCAAAACTCTACTAGGTCGCTTCAGGGATTTGAATCTCCTTCAATCAACTTAAGTTTTAAGTCCTCATTTTTCCATTTCCCTTTCACAATTCGCTTCTGATGGACCAGCAGCTCCAAATTCTCATCAATCGGGAATGGACTGCGCCCTGGAGTGATCGCCTCTTCTCCTTTATCGCCGATTACGGGGCTTGGGCTCCCTGGCTCCTCCTGCTCCTAGTGCTGGCACTGGTCTTTGGAAACTTTCGCTTCCGTGCAGCGATTCTGGCTGCCGGTCTCGCTGTGGGACTGAGCGACGGAGTCGGAGTGAATCTTTTGAAGCATGCTGTGGGGCGCCCCCGGCCGAGTCAAGTGGAGCCTGGTGTCCGTGTTGTAATGATGGGAAGTGCTCCAACGAACCTTCCAAGAATCTGTGGGCTGCTCTCAGAGCCGGTGGTGAATTTTCCTCACGGGAATGCTCTTCCCGAAATCCCCGGAATGCTGATCGACAATCCTCCTCTGGAGGGGCGTTCTTTTCCCTCGGGGCATGCCGCGAACAATATGGCGGTCGCAGTTGTCCTGATCCTCTTCTTTCCACGCAGGGGATGGCTCTACCTTCCGATCGCTCTCCTGATTGGGTACTCGCGGATCTACACCGGCTCGCATTGGCCACTTGATGTCACAGCGGGTATGATTCTGGGGCTGTTCGGAGGAGTGATCGCCGCACGGCTTCTCAATTTTCTCTGGAGACGATTTGGTAAGAAACTGATGCCGCAACTCGCTGGTAAGTATCCCATCCTTCTTCCCTGATCATGAAAGGCAAGAACAGCAAGGTGATTAAGATGACTGTTACCCAGAGCATGATGCTCGGGGTGGCGGTTCTTGCAATGACCGTGCTTCGCCTCTCGGTGGCTACAAGTGGCTCCTTCACAGAGAGTGAAGCCTTTCTTTCGATCTGTGGGGCTCATCCTGCCGGTGGGTATATTGAGGGACCTGCGGGCACTCCACTTCTTCTGACGCTCTATAAGCTTTGCGGAGGATCTGGAATCTTCTGTCTGCGATGCATTCCCCCCCTGGCCGTTTTGATTCTCTCCTGGTGTGTCTGGTGGATTGGCAGACGAATCGCCCCCCATCGTCAGGTGCTCGCCCTTTGGTCGGTGCTGGGGCTCAATCTTTTACCCTTTGTAAATATGGCCTCCCTGGTCATGGACGGAGCCATGGTCACAGCAATGACGATTCTGCTCGCAATGATCGCTGGATGGAGCGCTGCTGCTGAAACGGGAAAAACTGTCAAGGGATTCACTCCCTGGGCTCTTTTCGGTGTGGCCCTGGCCGTGGGCATGCAGTTCTGGCAGATGATCGGATTGCTGCTCCCTGTGGCAGTTGCCGTTTGCTTCGTGAATCAGGGCACCAAGACGATTCCCTGGCGAGGGATTCTCCTCGCTTTGTTTCTGCTGATCCTGGGATCGGTTCCCTCTCTTGCTTGGAATGCACAGCATGACTGGATCCAATGGAGTAGTGTGGCTCATGGGTTTGATTCCGTTTCGATCGGTACGGTTACGCTATCCTTGGGCTTAGTTGTGACCGTGGGGTCCCTGGCAACCCCGTTCCTCGTGAGATTAGCCTATCTCGGGATGTTCTGGAGGGTTCTTGTGATCCTGATTGCCTCAGTTGCTGCATTGATGAGCTGTCTGATTTTCCTTGCTCGGCAAGTGCTCCCCTCGGGTCTTCCCTCGCCTATAGGAGTAGTAGGGCTTCACGAGCTATCGGGTGTCGTACTCACCCTTCGCAAGGAACGCCCTGATCCGAAGAGTGAATCTCCCTTCCTGATTGCATCCACCCCCGGATTGGCCTCCATGCTTGGCAGTAGGATTGCCATCGATTATCCGGAGCGCCCTGGCTCCCCCTCAGTCTTCGTCGCCGAGTCACCTAGCCTCAATAGCTCCTACGCCCTGTGGCCCTCCTATCCCGATGCCGTCGCGGCAGGAGTGAAGGACAACCTCTATACCGAGGAGAAATCGGTCAGCCCCTTCCTCGGTCGCAACGCCCTCTACATTACGACGGAATCCCAGGAAGAGTTGCCCCAGACCATCACCGGTGCCTTCAACGCTGTGGCGTTACTTAAAGAAGTCCCGATCTTTATTAACGGCAAGCAGCAAACCATCCGTATTTTTCAGTGTGAGGGGTATCGTACCCTCTCTTTATAACGAACACAGAGTTTGTCCTCATCGAGAGGAAAGGGATTAAAAGAAATGGTTAGGGTAGCAATCAGCACTTCAGAGTATACAGCCTGAACCGCTAACGCCCTGCACGGCTTCTACCCGCGCCGCCTGATGGTGATGCGCTTAAGCTTTTCCTCAATCTGCTGACTCTCTGTCATGAGCTCATCATCATCACGATAGGCGTTATGGACAAGGCGGCGGTCGTAGGAGTTCAAGGGTTCGGTCTCAACAGGGCGTCCGTCGATCTTTACGGCTTCAGCCAGTTGATGAATTCGCTGGAGGAATGATGCATCACGCATCGATCGGTGGTGCTCCACATCCACAACGACGCGCGGAGCCTCGTTATTCTGTGAGATAAGGAGGCGGTTGACCAAGAACTGGAGACTCTCGAGGGTCTCCTCCCTGCGTCCAATAAGGCGCTGGGGTTCATTGGTCCGGATCTGGAGGATCAGGTGCCCGTCACGAAGTTCCTCCTCGATTTTCACGACGAATCCGAGGTGCCCGAGAATGGTATCCAGGACTTCTTTGGG
>DAISZK010000095.1:0-3403 GCA_036824855.1 Chthoniobacterales bacterium
ACAGTGAGCACCACTCTCCCCCGTCCAAGCCGCCCCTTTCTCAACACGACAACGAAGCCCCCCCAACTCGAAGCTCTCACCCTCCCCTAGCCCGGCCCCCGCAGTTGCATCGGAGACCAGAGCGATTTCCTCCCATCCCTTTGCCATCCATGCCTCGTGAAGAAGTTCCGAGGAAACATGAATCCCATCGGCAATTAACTCACAAACGACTCCTGGAGTCTCCAGTGCCGCCTCAGCAAGGCCGCGTCTCGAAGGCGAGTCCGTTTTGCGCAGAGAGGACATCGCATTGTGAAGGTGCGTCACTTGGGTGATTCCGGACCTAAAACCCGCTATCGCCTCCTCATCCGTGGCATTTGAATGACCTGCACTAGCTTTAATTCCGTTGCTCACGAGCTCACGAATAAGATCCGATGCACCGGGAATCTCAGGAGCAAGGGTCATGCGCCGAATCACCGACGCATGATTCAGAAGACGGGAGGTTTCCTCCCGCGAAGGATGCCGAAGCATCTCCATCCGATGGGCTCCCCGTCGATGCGGGGAGAAATAAGGGCCCTCCAGATGAATCCCGGCAAGGTGCGAAACAGCACTCCCCTCCCCTGCCCCATATTCCTTTGCACACTTCAGCACAGCTAGGATCTCCCCTAGCGAGGAGGCTACCGTGGTCAGCAGGGTCGTCGTCGTGCCCCTGGATCCATGATAGTTCAGAATCCTCGCGAAGGCTTCCGGCGTCGCTTCCATGGCATCCCGCCCCAAAGAACCGTGGCAGTGAATGTCAATTAGACCTGGGGCAATAAAGTCACCACCGCAATCAACACTCTGGCTATAGCTAGAAATGGAAACCTCTTCCCCCGTGTGAACGATCGAGCGAATCAGCCTCTCCTCGACGAGCAAGGAACCGGAGTGAATTCCCTGGCCGGGTGGCAGAATAACCCGGGCATTTATAAAAAGAGTCTTCATGACTCAGCGAGCCTTACTCCAGGCCAGGCAAGAGTTTGATTCCATCGACCATCCTGCAGGAGTGCACGGCGTAGCTTTCGACGTATTCAGGATGACTGCGTGGGTAGGCAGTCTCCACAGCGGAACGTACCGCTCCTTCGCTTTCGCTGAGTACTAGGGCGCCACTGGCTCCCCGATCCCCCCCACCGAGCATCCGCTCGCCGAGAACGCCCGGAATGGTCCTCACGATATCGCACATGGTTTCGAGTTCCTTGCCCGAGATTTGATAGTCATCACGAAGACCTAGCCCATCAGCTCGGAAAATCGCTCCCACCTTCGCTATGTTACCCTGCTGCCAGGCCTTGAGCATTCGCTCAAAACGCTGCTGGGCATGGTAGATATAGTCGAGTCGCTTGCAGAGGTGAGGATGACTCTCCCCGAACTTCGTAAGAATTGAGCGGAAGAGTTCCTCGGAATGGACATCACCAAGGGTCTTGATACCGAAGGGCTCCGCACAGAGAGCGACCATCTCACGGCATTCCGAGTGGCGGATCCTGTAGGTCGACTTCTCAAGTCCCGGCCTGATCGTTCCTGTATCGAGACTCATGATGCGGAAATCTGGAGCGCCCGAACCGAGAGGGAGATGTCGGATCGATCGGTCGGCCGGGTTATAATGCGTCCCCATCCCCTCTCGCGCAAAGAGGATCATGATCTGATCCAGATTTCCGCATGGAGAGCCGATATAGTCGTTCTCGACGGCCTGAGCGAGATCCACGATTCCCATCTCCGAGGGAAATTCGATCCCATTCACCTCCGCGATGGTAATCAGCAGATTGAGCGTCAGCGATGCGGAGCGGGACATTCCACCCCCGGGAATATTTCCGTAACAGACTGCATCGATTCCCTTGCGAAGATCGTATCCGTTTTTCTTGAGGATCCACGCAACCCCCAGAGGAAAACGCGACCAGGAGTCAGGAGACGTTCCCGGCTCAGGAATCTCATCAAGAAAGATGTCGATCAGGCCATCCTGTTCGAAGTTTCCACTAAAGAGACGGAGACGACCCAGATCATTCGGCTTGTAAGCCATCCAGATGAATCGATCGGTACCGACACCAAAAAGTTCTGTTCCATTGTAATCTCCATGCTCCACTCCAAGGCAGAAGCGGGAAGAGGAGCGACGGATCTTGGCTCCGGCGAGAGATAGCCCTGATTTGCTAGCTAGATCCCTGAGGATTCCAAGAATCTCGCCATCCTCACCCCCGATGCTCATTTGCCTTTGGACATGAGCGCGGATCCCCACATTAAGATCCCAAAGATCAGGAGGGCAAACCCCCAAATCAGATTGATATTGATCCCGAGGGAGAGTTTATCAGGACTAAGAAAACCTGAAGCAGCAAGCAGAAGACCAATTAGAGTGAACATCATGCCGATTGGAAAGCGGATATCGAGGCCCATGGTAATAATAGGTATTAGGGTTTAGGTGATGAGGTATGGGGAGGAAAAAGAGCTCACGAAGGACTACCAGAAGATGTAGTTCAGGATGACACAGACGATCAAAAGAACGATACCGATCGTGCCCGGACGTGCATACCAAGCCTGATCGACCGTCTGCTTTGGCGTCAGTGAATAGACGAGCCCCTTCAGTTCCTCATCGCTCTTAGTGCGTCGGGTTGCCAAGGAGATACCCACAGTGACGAGGAAGCAGACCGTGAAGGCGAAGCTCGCCAACCAGAAGTTCTGTGCCATATCGCTGGGAAGTGTCCAGAAGGTGTGGATGTAGCCACCTTTGACCCCAGGAAGATTCCCCACCGAGATCGTGCATGCATGAAAGAGCGCAGAGGCCGCCGTTCCGCAGAGGAGACCAATGAATGCCCCGGTACCGGTCGTGCGCGACCAGAACATACCCAGCAGGAAGGTGGCGAAGAGCGGGGCATTCACGAAGGCAAACACCAACTGGATGATGTCCATCGCATTCGTCCACATGCTAGCAAAATAGGCCGCGCCAATGGAGAGCAGGATACCGGCCACCGTCACCACACGCCCCATCCAGGAGTAATGTTCGTCGCTTTTATCGGGGGCTATGTAGGCCTGATAGAGATCGTAGGTCCAGACCGTGTTGAAGGCGGTCACGTTCCCAGCCATGCCGGACATGAAGGAGGCCAAGAGCGCTGTCAAAGCCAATCCAAGAAGACCGCTCGGACAGTAGCGCTTCACGAGCGAGAGGATCACCCCGTCGTAGTCGTTCACAACGGCATCCTGGATCTTGATGGCCAACTGCGCGTCGGAAGTTTCCGGCCCAACCTTGGTCGACTTGAGCAACTCCTCCACTTTGGCGGCATTGAAGGAAGTTTCGGCGGCAGATGAGAGCGCCTTCGAGGTTGCGGCGACATCGACTCCGGCGGCAGCAGACTGACGGACAGCGATAATGGCCGACGGCATCTTCGCCTCGGCGATCACGGCTTTAGGA
>DAISZK010000031.1:0-31571 GCA_036824855.1 Chthoniobacterales bacterium
GTCCAAGCCTAGCTTCAGAAGCTCAACAGAGAGCCTGGTTCGCAAGAACCCGGCTCTTTCTGTTTCTTGGCTTTGAGGCTTGCTCTTTTGCGCTCTGGCTGTGTTGGCCTGCGGTCGCCGTAGGACTACTACGGCTTCCCTTGACCGCCTTGCCACAGCATCAAAATCCCTGCGCCTTTTTAGAGAAAAGCTTATCCTCCCAGTTGAAAATAGCTCCGAATTGCCGAGCGCAGATCCTCAGGTTTGATAGCTCCCCCAAGGGTGGACTTGAGTGCTGCAAGGATGCCTGGCCATTCATGGGAATCTATGGGGAAGGATTCCAAAAATTGCTTTAGATCAGAGCTAATCGATGCAGGGAGACTAGGGGCCGATCCACCGGGGAGGATGCTGGCCAGTTTGAAAATATCATTCCGATGTTTCGTGATGTTTTTGGAGTCCACTTGCTCACCGTTAGCTTCGCTCCGAGTGAGATTGATCCATGCACGCGCCTTCAAGGGGATCAGGGCATACGTCGAGGCAATGGGTATCCCCTCCCGGATCTCCCGATGCTGTCGCACGAGGGAGTAGTAATCCTCGTCGAGGAGAATTGCCGAGAAGCTGCGATACTCGGCATCTGTTGGAATCGGGATGATTTTCTGACCATCGGCGAGTTCGATGCCGTCGGGCTTTCGTGAAAAGAATTCGAGAATGAAGGGGAACCCTTCCCTTCGCGGTCCGGCAAACCGATGCAGTGACGGAACTCCCTCGGTCCTTTCCCTGATCTCATATCCTCCCTCAGCGATGAAGAATCGCAACGTCCTTAAAAAGGCAGGATCCATCGTTTCAATGATCAGCACGACGTCGAGATCCTTAGTCGCTCGGAAGCCCTGTCCGAAGGAGGTGAACCACTCATCGCAGGCGGCGCCTCCGATCAGGACGAAGGAATCTTCAAATCCAGCGAACCGCTCGCGGAAAAGTTCCATTCCCTTTACCATGGGAACTCTTGGATGAGGGTTTCGAGTTGTTGCTGGACACGCTCGTCAGCGGAGCCTCGCAGGCTGAGATACAGGGAGAGAGTGTCCACGATCTCACCACGGGATAGAATCCGAGGGGCATAGCTCCAGGATTCAAGACAGGCATTGGCCTCATCTCTTTCGTGACACACATGAAAAACGCCCTGCTCGTTATGAGCTCGGAAGATTTTCCGACCGAGCGCATAAGTTGGCAGGGGATCATCGCTGATCATCGTCAGATGGCTCAGAGCCGACATTCCCGCTGAGAGAGCCTCTGTATCAGGCTTTGCCCACTTGACCCAGTTCCTGCGACAGGGAGAAGAAAGGAGCGGCTCCACTCGATTCCATAGCTCTCTCCGCTCATGGAGGAAGCTCAGAGTCACCGACCTTCCCTGCTTGAGGGCTTCACAGATGCCGGCGGATTCTAATTCCCGTTTCACCATCGTCACCATGATCGGGGAGTAGCCGATGAGTTTCGCGATTTCCTGAAGAGGCTTGTTGGAGAGAGACTCCCGTTGCAGATGTAACAGCAGTAGGCACTGTGCCGCCGGGGTAAGTTTTTTCCTGTCGGTCCTCTTGAGCGTGAGGGGTTGGCGCTCCCTCAGATCCACCAAGAGGGGAGGGAGGAAAACCTGACTCCCCGGCACAATGAAGGGAATCTCCAACCGAACCATCCTGTTGCGTGCGTAGGATGGGATGCCCGCGAGAACCAAGGCAACAGGGGCCTGAAGCGTTTCTGTGAGAACGCGTAGGTGATCCGCATATTCCCCGGGGGAACAGGGATCAGTAGGGGCATTTTCAATGGCGAGATGGTATTGAGTGCCAAAGAGACTGGCTGTTCGGATCTGATAACGATGTCTCAAAAAGAGAGGCAGGGCCTCATCCGAGGCCTCCTGAAGTAATAGATCACGCGCCGTCATCTCAAGCCAATAGGCTCGGAGGGCTTTTTCGAGAGGGATCATAATATACACATATCATGCACGCTACATATTTCAAGTGTAGAGTGCATCTTTAGTGCATTAATCTGTTTCCCTGATGATGGGACATGTACGAATCAAGGATTGGAATCAGAAACTGGGTCTTCTGCGCTTGCAGTATGTCTCATACAGCTTCGCTTGATCGCCTAGCTTTGGCACCAAAATCTCCACCAAGGCTTCTTTTTAGCTGTTTGGAGGGTGTTTTTGTTCGAATCGACGGGAAAATCTAAACAAATACGAGTATAAACCTTACTCCAATAGTCTGGACTAATTGGATCTAGTGTGTGGAGAAATGAGACAAAAGAATCAAGAGTAATAAATGATTTGATGCTAGCAATAATTTCTGGACTAAAACGCTTAGCATTAGAGTGAACTTCTGTAGATTCCATAGCTAAACTCATGGCAACGAACTGTGATGAAGAAGCGTAATCATCAAAATTTTTCTTGGCTGAAGATGAGTCCGATAATTTAAAATAATCAGCTATAACAATATATAAAGCTTGTAGAGCCTCTAGCGGAGATGATGCTCCGCCTGATTCAAATGGAGTAAATGAATATTCTATTAGTTTCCCGCTAGAATATTCATTCTCGGCATATTCTACGATGGACCGTGCTCGAGTAATTGTCAGCATAGTTGCAGCTGGTTTTCTAGGCGTGATTGAGTGGAGTGATCATTGTTCAAACAGAAAAATCCAAATCGGCAAACAAGGAAAGCCCGGCAAACAGCCCGGACTTTGCAAACTCTCTGGCTTTGGGGTGAAGTGGCATGGGTTAGGGGAGATGTAGCGGTTCGTTCTTCAAGTGACGAGCGAATGCTATCACCCTGAGCTGACACCAAGTGTACCACCCCTTGGTTTTTTCCTGCCTTCCTGCTTTCCAGATTCAATCTCCAGGCTCTTGTCCCGTAACAGTCTAACAGTCTTCAGCCACCCCCCCCTGCAGCCTCTGGCTGCCAACTGACGAGCCAATGATACCACCCCGACCAGACACCAAGTGTCCTATATCCTGAGTTACTTTTGGTACTTACCGGAGAACTCTTTGCTGAACACCTTGGCGGCTTTCAGGGCAGTCTCGGCCATTTCCTTGGTAGCGCTTTCACCCGGGTAACGGTACTCGACGGCATAGGCCACAAGTTCTTGGAAACTAGATCTGAAAGCTTCCCAAAGTGGATGAACGGGAAGGAGTAGATCCAGAAGGTGGTTGAGATCGTGTGTTCTGGAAATATCCTTCCCCGTCTCTGTGAGAGCCGCTTTCAGTAGTTTTTCCACGCACTGCTGGGCATGAAAGCAGACAGCATCGTAATTGGGGTCTTTCCTGGCACGCATTTCACGGCCAGCGGTTGCCAGATCAGCCGAGGCCTTCTCAATCCACTCAGTTGTGAGCGGATTCATAGAGCACCTGACCGTTCAGGACGACATTGCGGATAAAGGGATCTCCAAGGTTCAGGCGTTCCTCGAGCTTTTCCGGGCTGCGGACAAGCAAATCGCAAGGGAAGGGGAGGCGCACAGATTCCCTGATGGCGGCGGCGCTCTTGGCGGCCGGTCCTTCATGGGGCATCACAACGAGAAGATCGACATCGGAGTCTGCCCGCTGGGTCTGGCTGGCATGAGATCCGAACAGAATGATGCGATTGGGATGAAACTTTTCAGCCACAGCCGCCGCAACTTCACGGATGTCTTTCAACGAAGCCATGAACAAAAACTAATCCTCCGGGCAGTTTCAGGCAAGCATCGCCCTTCCCCTTGTTCTTGGAAATCGCCGCAATCCGCTTCTCTAGATCTTCAAACGAGGAAAGCCCTGAAAACAGCCCGGACTTCGCAAACTCTCTGGCTTTCGGGTGCAGCGGCATAGGGATGTGGGACAATTAACGGATCTGCATCCAACTGACGAGGCTGTTCATGGCGCTCAGCTTTTCTTAAATTCGGCCACATGACCAAAGAAACCATTGCAATCGTTGGAGTCGGACGCATGGGTGCCAATATGGCCCGACGTCTCAAGGATCAGGGATACAGAGTTACAGCCGTCTACGACAGCCAGGCGCCCCTAGCTGCGGAACTAGCCGCTGAGCTTCGGGCAGAGGCCGCAGGCACTCTATCTCGAGTGACGGAACTGGCTGATGTCATCCTGACGGTTGTCACTGACGACGCTGCCATGCATGCGATCTTCCAATCCCATGGCGATAGCCTCTTGATCGGGGCGAAGGGGAAGCTCTTTATCAACTGCGCTACGGTTTCACCTTCCATCCATCTCGCCGTCGAGGAACTCGCTCACTCAGTCGGTGCGGAGTCCCTCGAAGCATGCATGGCCTCGAGCATCACTCAGGCCCGAGAAGGGACCCTCTATCTGATGACCGGTGGAACCGAGCAGGCTTTCTTTCGAGCGGAACCTATTCTCAAGGATCTCAGTGTTTCGCTCAGACACATTGGGATTGCGGGTAAAGCAGCCCAAGTGAAGGCACTCGTCAATATGGTCATGAACATTAACACGGCTGGCCTCGCCGAGGGACTTGGACTCGGGCAGTCCCTGGGACTAGACTTGACGATGCTGCGTGAGGTCTTCTCGCAGACGGGAGCCAACTCCCGGGTGCTGGCAACGGATGGGGAGGATATGCAGAACCGCGACCACGACTGCTTCTTCTCTGCCTCTCATGCCGCCAAGGATAGCGGCATCGCCCTTGCTCTGGCTGAGGATCAAAAGCTCACCCTTCCACTCGCCGAGGCGACCAAGAAGCAGTATGACCGCTTGGTTGCCGAGGGATTTGGAGATCTTGATAAATCAGGAATTGCCGAACTCACCTTTCTCGGACGTTGTAATCACTGAACAAGCAATCATTCTATGAAGTCTATGAAAGCCATCATCCCTACCTGTCTGCTCGGTACTTTGGTGTTATTGTGTGGATGCATGACGACACCTAAACAAGCACCTTTGAGAACGGTGAATCATGTAGATCTGCCGCGCTTCATGGGGGCTTGGTATGTGATCGGCACGATCCCTTGGATCGTGGAGAGGAACAACGTGGGCACGATGGACATCTATAAGATGAGGCCTGATGGTCGCATCGACATCACCTATGCCTTCCATAAGAAGGATCTTTCGGCAAAGCGCCAGGAGATGCATGCGATCGGAAGCGTTCTGGATACAAAGACCAATGCCCGGTGGGGTGTCCAGTTCCTCTGGCCATTCAAGGCTCCCTACCTCGTCATCGATCTGGCACCTGATTACAGCACGACGACGATTGGCTATCCCTCCCGTGATCTGATCTGGATTATGGCCCGAACGCCGTCACTCCCTGAGAGCACTTATCAAAAACTCCTGCAACATGCCGCAGCTCAAGGGTACGACTTAAGCCGGATCGTCAAGATTCCTCAGAAAACAGTCCTGTAGTCAGAAGGTCTGCTTTTTCAGGCAACTTTACCTCACTGCAGTGAATGGTCTTTTCGATCCGGACGGTTGGTGAGGCAGCAGGGAGTTCGGATGCAACCTGCCCAGCAGCCGGTCGGTCTGGGGAGTGGACGGGTGAACGGGCCGGAGCCATACCCGAAGGATGAGGAATCGGAGAATTGATCCTTAGAAATCTCAAAAGATGATTCGTCATCACGATGTTGTGGAGCACCTTCCTTATCCATAGGAATCATTTTTCTAAATTACTATGATAACCGATAGCCCTAAAACTATTTTGCTAGCAGCCCCAACTGCTTAGCAGCAGCTTGGAGTCTGGCATCCGCTGTGTAGAGCGGGATCTTGTGTCGGTCGGCCAATTCCAGGTAAGCGGCATCGTAGCAGGAGAGATCGAACTGAAGGGCAAGATGCAGGATTCTTTTTCTTGCAGGCCCTTCTGGAAGATCCTCGTTGAAAAGTGGAACCTGATTGAGCGTTTCCAACGCTTCGCGGGCATCCTCTTCAGTGAGCCTTTTTCTACGGTGGGCCGAGCGGAGGAGATTGTTCATCTCATAGTGCCAAAGTGCAGGCACCACGAGTTCGACGGAACCGTTGACGATCCGTGTCAAAAGATCCTCGGCCTTGTCCGATAGTGCATCGGCCAGGATCCAGGCCCCGCAGAAGGATGCGTCCGCAACGGTCTGTTTCACCGACGGCCCTCCGCGATCAGGGATTTGAGGGAGTCATTGCCTGCTTTGCCAGTGGAGCGACTTCTGATTTTGCGGAAGGATGTGAGGAGATCTGTATCGCTTGAACCTTTGGGATCATTGCCTGAGGAGAGGAGTGCGACTCTCTTGCCACGTTTGGTGATCCAGATCCGACTTCCTTTGGAGGCTCGATCGACAAGCGCCGAGAGCCGGTTCTTGGCTTCAAAAGTTCCTATCTGGATTGTTCCTGCCGAGTTCATATTATCTAGCTAGCTATCTGGCTAGCTCATGTCAAATCTGCGGCATCCTCCCTTTCGTGTGAGTTCGTGTTTTTCGTGGTTCCACTGATTTCTCTTCCGTTTCAGCCCCTAGCAGTCTTCAGTCTTCAGCCTAAAAACCTCCCTTCATCTCCCTCGACCTTTTTGGGATCCGGATTCATGATGAAGGTCTACTATCTTCATTCCTATGAACCTCAGCCAACGTCCTCCCCGCAGTCCCCGTGTCCGCCTCGGCGGCTATGTCATCCTTCCCCGTATGCTCGACAAGGGCCGCGCCACCATCGCCGGCACCAACGGCGAGTACCACTACAACTGTCCCCTCGATGAGCATTTCCTGAAATTCGCAGGCATTAATCCCGAGGAGCTTCTGGAGCAACTCAAGGCTGGCAAGAGTGACGGGGAGATCCTTGAGTGGATCAAGGCTAACTCCAAATCCAGTCCAAACGAGTTGGATATCAAGTCCTGGTCGGCATGGCAGGAGAGCCGTGTCCCCTCATCCGTGGAGACCCGCGAGTATATGCACGAGGCTCAGAAGAAGATCGCCCCCAACCGCGACGACATCGGTGGTTGGTTCGACCTTCTCGATGTGGACGACTACGTGACCTTCGGCGGCAAAGCCTAAGCTTTCTGCCTAAGCGAGCTTTTCGATGAAGACGCTTGTCATCCTTGCACATCCCAATATTGAGGCATCTCACGGGTCAACCGTCGGTTGATTGAGGAAGTCCGCAAGCATTCGGAGTTCACGGTTCACCCCCTCTGCTTAAGAAGTGGCAGGATGACGTGCTGACTTACGGATGGGCTTATGGAAGCCTAGGCAAGCAGCTGCAGGGGAAGAAGCTTCTCATTGCCACGAGTATCGGCGGTCGGCCGGGGTGATTTGTTATTTTTTCGTCACTTTGTCATTTATTCCATGACGGAAGTGTTTTTGACGCTAAAGTCTCCGCCCCAAGCAACGATTTTTCCTCTACCCCATGCTTCTCTGTATCGATTTCCAACCAGCCTATGTCGAGGCATTCGGGGATCTTGTTGTGCCGTTGCGTGAGAGGCTTCGTGTTGCTACCCAACGGGATGAGCTGGTTCATTTTATCTACAATGATGTCTTCTCGCTGGAGGGTGAAGAGCTTGGTGATTCCCTGTCTCGTGTGCAGGAATGGGGTATGCAAGAGTGCCTGGAGCTAGACCGTGCCCGACTGATCCAAAAGAATTTCGGCTGGGTCTCCCACCTCTTTCGCGCGGGGCGTGAACGGAACGTTGCGATCACAATTCTTCGTCATCTGATGGATCATGGTCTTTCGAACAGTTCCGAGATCGCGGCGGTCGATCTGGAGCGTATGGTGGCTGCTTCCCATGATGATTTTGAGGGATTCTGGGATTGCTCACCCGAGGCCTGGGAAGAGATGAGGGTGGGGGCTATTGCGATGCCCTACCTCTTCGAGGGTGGTATGATTCCTTGGCTGGAGTCACTGAAGGGGTCGCTTGGGGGAGAAGTGGTCGAAGTGACAGGGGGATTCCGTCACCGGTGTCTCGACGAAATCTGCATGATGCTGGAGGCAGCAGGGATTTCCTACTTCCTCAATGAGCCGCTGATTTACTCCCTTCCTGATGAGTCTCCTGAGCCCGAAATGCAGCCTCTCGAATGTGAGGTCAAAGCGCCGTTGCTCTTTGCCGCTTCTGATCTGGTCTCTGCCTGATCGGGGAGTTACTCAGTAAGTCTCCACTGGGGATCGCTTCCCATCCTCAGGGCTCCGTTTCACGGCCTCTTCGGCGCCAAGCACATTGACGCGCAAGTCCCAGACTGCCTGGTCGAGTGATTGGAAGTTCTCAAGGCTAAAGGTGGTTGGCGGAGCCATTTTGGCCTTGAAGGTGGCCAGATTCGCATAGGCGCGCTCGAGCTGATCAGAGGGGCTCTTTTCCAGAATCTTAAAGGCTTGTTCTGCGAGTTCGGTCCTGTGGCAGATCATGAGGAGGTCATTTCCGGCAGCCAGTCCCAGACGGATCATCTCGTCGAATCCGTGATGGTTGATGATCGCTCCCATGTCGAGGTCGTCTGTCATGACGAGTCCTTGGAATCCCATCTCTTCACGAAGGAGTCTTGTCGTGATAGCTGGAGCGAGAGATGCCGGAAGTCCTGAGGAATCGAGCTCGGCAAAGGAAATGTGTCCCATCATCATGCTGTCGACGGTATTCTCGCCGGCAGCAAAGTGCCTGAAGACTTTCAGCTCATGGGCTTCCAACTCAGCAAGTGAGCGTGGCAGGGCGGAGAGTTCATGATGGGGGTCGCTGGAAGCCGAGGAGTATCCGGGGAAGTGCTTGCCACAGGAGAGGACGCCGGTTGATTGAAGAGCCTTGTTGAAGACGCCGGCCATGGTGATGACTTGGTCGGCCGTCGTACCGTAGCAGCGTCCCCGAAGCGAGTTATCGGCCTCGTCATCGAAGGCGATATCGAGGACCGGGCAGAGGTCGAGATTGAATCCGAAAATCCGGAGCAACTGTCCTGTCAACTCTCCATGACAGGCGATGAGTTCGAGATCTCCTTTGTCACGGAGTTGGCGGGCATTGGGAGGCTCGTTCCCAAGGAGCTTGAGTCGTGAGACGCGTCCTCCTTCCTGATCAATTGTAATGATCGGCTCGATATCGCTGAGCTCCCTGAGTCGGTCTGTGAGACGACGGAGCTGATCGGGAGTTTGGATATTGCGGCCAAAGAGAATAAATCCACCTGGTTGAACCCTGCGGATGAAATCGGCATAGGAATCATCGACTTCCATGCCGGGCACACCAAGGAGCAGAAGTTGACCGGGAGAGGGGCTTTTCATAGCGTGCAGGAAACCAGATAACCCGCCGACTGACGAAACGATTTTTATGAAGCCTCGAACCCTGATCTCTTCCCTAGCACTGATCTTTGGACTCACCTTCTCGATCTCCTCCGCAAACGCGGTGGAACTCGGCATCGATGTGCTTCAGGGGAATAACTTTGATCTCTTGCGAGGCAAGAGGGTTGGGCTCGTCACGAATCAGACCGGAGTCAACTCCGCCGGGGAGAAGACACGGATGATCCTGAAGAAGCATGTCAATCTCGTGGCACTCTACACTCCGGAGCATGGTCTTGATGGAACGGAGAAGGCAGGAGTCGAAGTGCGCTCGCGCCGCGATCCGCTTACAGGATTGAAGGCTTACTCACTTTATGGTGATACGCGGAAACCGACCCGTGAGATGCTGGCTGGGGTTGATGTGCTCGTCTATGACATGCAGGATATCGGATGCCGCAGCTACACCTACATCAGCACGATGGGCAAGTGCCTGGAGGCCTGTGCGGAGCAAGGGAAGGAGTTTGTGGTCCTTGATCGTCCGAATCCTCTGGGAGGGGATCGTGTCGAGGGGCAGGGGATCGATCAAAAGTGGATCTCCTTTGTGGGGCAGTTCCCCATTCCTTATGTCCATGGGATGACTGTCGGCGAGTTGGCCCTGATGGCGAACGCCAAGGGCTGGATGGGGCCGAAAGCCAATCTTCAGGTAGTCAAGATGCGCGGATGGAATCGCTCGATGACGTGGCCGATGACCGGACTGCGCTGGGTTGCTCCTTCGCCGAATATTCCCAATGAGATGACTCCCAATTATTATGTGATCACTGGAGTGGTAGGGGAGCTGGCAGGAGGCCTTGATCAAGGGCTCTTCTCGCCGAGGGCCTTTCAGGTCTTGGGAGCACACTGGGTGAAGCCAAGGATGGTTTCCTATCTTCAGTCGATGTGTCAGGGGATCGGGGTCGGCCCCACCACGACGAGTTGCGGACCTGGGGTGATCTTTCATGCCAATCCGAATGGCGGTGGTAATTTAGGAGCTGCAGCCCTCTACGCGCTGGCCGAGTGCAATAAGGAGTCGCACGGGTTGATCTTCACCCAGGCGAGTAAAACCAAAATCAATCTCTTCGAGAAGGTCTATGGCAGCGACACAATCCGACGAGAACTTGCAAATCGTCGTCCCGAGCAAATCGTGGCTTCCTGGCAGCCATTCCTCAATCGTTTCCGCAGCGAGAGGCAGCCGTACCTCCTTTATTAGCAGATTTGGCTGAGGATCTGACCATGACGACGAAGCGCATTCCAGGCCATGTCGAGCGGGTGGGACTCTTCGGGGGAAGCTTTGATCCGATTCATTTAGGGCATCTGATTCTTGCCGAGGCGGCGATGGAGGACCTGGGGCTGGATCGAATTATTTTCATTCCTGCAGGGATTTCCCCCTTTAAGACGTCATCTCCGCCCTCTGTCTCCAAGGAGTCCCGTCTGACAATGCTCCGAGAGGCAATCTCCTCCGAGTCTCGTTTCTCCGTGGATGAACGGGAACTTCATCGCGATGGTCCCTCCTACACCATCGACACGGTCAGGGAATTGCTTGGGGACCATCCCGGCGTGCGATTCATTTATCTGATTGGAGCTGATAATTTGAAGGATCTTCCCAAGTGGCATGAGATTGAAGAGCTCAAGAATCTGGTGGATTTCGCGGTGCTAGACCGAGGAAATGCGGCTGAACTGCCCCCAGGTGATTTTCCCGTAGTACGCCGTCGTATCGATCTCTCCTCCACGGAGATCAGGGATCGATTGTCGAAGGGGCTTTCCATTCGCTTTATGGTGCCCGAGGGGGTATATGATTTCCTAATGACCCATCACCCGCACCGCTCCTCTCTCCATGGCAACAGCTAAGAAGCCCAAGGCAACCGCTCCTCTCAAGCCGGAGAAGAAGGTTAAAGAGAAGAAGATCGTGAAGATCGATCCGGACGAGGCTCTGGTGAGACTCTGTGCTGAAGGGGCGCTCGACAAGAAGGCTGAAGATGTCGTTGTTCTCGACATGAGGGGGATCTCATCCTTCACCGACTTTTTCCTGATCGTCTCAGGAACTTCCGAGCCACAGCTCAAGGCCATTGCGGGCTCGATTCGTGAGAAGGTGCGCGAGGCCACAGGACTTCGCCCGATCGCCGAGGATGGATTCCCTGTTAGTCAGTGGGTCATCATCGATTATGGCAGTGTGATTATTCATATCTTTCACAAGGAGAGACGTGACCTCTACGCACTGGAGTCTCTCTGGGGAGATGCTCCTCGCCTCGAGATCGAGGAGTAGAAACTGGAAGATCGGTTGCTTGGATCCTCAGGCTCCTGTTTCATCCTTTTCATCTTATGGATTGGCTTGAAGAAATTCTTATCCAATGCCCGCAGTGCGGTGAGGAGTATGCCATTCAGGTGGAGACCGCCGAGGATGGTGTTGTCGAGATGATCGAGGATTGCGCGGTCTGCTGCCGTCCCGCCACGGTGAGGGTCACGACTGAAGATGGGGAGATCACGGCTGTGGATGTGGTGGTGGCGTGATACACCCTGTTTTTAGTGCTTCTGCTTTTTGCTTTCAGGTTTCATCCTTACCTCCATGTCAACGCAGTGTGATGCTCTGGCCCGTCTCTTTCGCGACGATGATCCTGATACTCTCGTCCTGGTCAAGGAGCAGTTGGTTCTGAAGGGTGAGAGTGCCGTGCCTGACCTTCGCGACTTGGTGAATGCGGATTCGGCAATCGTCGCGGCCCATGCACAGGAGGTTCTCCATGCAATCGAGGGGAAGCGTTCCGGGGCTGAGTTAGAGGTGCTTTTGAAGAGTGAGGAGATTTCTCTGGAGCAGGCCTCCTGGCTCATTGCCGGTGCCTTGATGCCTTGGATCGATCAGGCAGAGTGTCTTGCCCAGTTGAATGAATGGGGTGGTGAGTTTCGCCGTCGCCTCAGTGAGGGAGCTTCTGATCCGGTCAGCGTGCTGACCCGGTACTTGCATGGGGAACTCGGATTTGACGGGAATGCCAATGATTACTACAACCACGAGAATTCCATCTTGCCTTGCGTGATGGAGAGCCGCCGTGGTCTTCCCCTGACGCTTACACTCCTTTACATGTTCGTCGCGGAGCGCGCGGGAATAACCCTCCACGGGGTGAATCTCCCGGGTCATTTTATTGCCCGCTGCGGTGAGACCTATTTTGATCCTTTTCATTCCGGTCGGATCCTTTCCCTTGCGGACTGTGCGGATATTCTCGCGCGTCAGAATATCGAACTGAGCGACGAGCATCTCGAAAATCCGGGCTCCAGGGAGGTCATTGCGCGAATGCTGGCCAATCTGGGGCATGCCTATTCCATGGAGGAATCAGTCTGGCAGAAGGGGATGGTCGACCGTTGGCTCGGCATTGTGACGGGGGCCGAGCAATGAGCCTCCGTGTCGAACTGCTCAACACTGGCAGCGAGCTCTTGCTTGGGAATGTCCGTGACGCCCATCTCTCATGGTTTGGACAACAGCTTTTCCCGATCGGGCTCAGAATCGCCCGTCAGACCACGGTGCCTGATGGTGCCCCGATCCGTGATGCCTTGCTGGAGGCTTTTCGCCGCACGGATGTCATTATTGTGACCGGTGGCCTCGGGCCGACGACCGATGATATCACTCGTGAACTGGTTGCGGAACTCTTGGGCAGGAAGATGATGAATCATCCCGAGACATTGGAGCGCATTCAGGAGCGTTGCAGGCGGCGGGGATTTGCGTTTCAGCCTCGCATGGAGCGTCAGGCCATGGCACCCGAGGGTGCCAGGGTGTTGCCGAATGACAATGGCACTGCTCCCGGCCTCTATCTGCCGGCCGTCGAGGGCATCTCATGGTCCTCCCCTCATATTTTCCTGCTCCCTGGGCCCCCGCGTGAGTTGCAACCGATGGCAACTGCCCATGTGCTTCCTGTTCTGAAGGAATTAGCTCAACGAGATTCCGGCGGTATTTCGCACGAATGTAGAATCTATAAAGTTGTCGGCATGGGGGAGTCGATGCTTGAGGCCAAGATCGGACTGGAACTCTCACAGCGCGGTGATCTGGAGGTCGGTTACTGTGCGCGCCCCAATGAGGTCGATTTCCGCCTGATAGGATCTCGTGAGATTCTCGATCAGGTGGAGCCTGCGCTTCTAGCTGTCATCGGTGATTATCTGGTCTCAGGAGATGAACAGTCGATGGAGGAGATCATTGTTCATCTGCTCGCGGAGCGTGGGAGGACGATCGCTACTGCGGAATCCTGCACCGGAGGTCATCTTGCTAATCGTCTCACGAATGTGCCTGGTTCCTCCAAGGTCTTCCTGGAGGGATTTGTGACCTATAGCAACAGCTCCAAGTCTGATCTTCTGGGTGTTCCTGCTGAGGTGATAAAGGCTCACGGCGCTGTCAGTGAGCCGGTTGTACGGGCCATGGCGACGGGAGCGCTCCATAAAAGTGGGGCCACCTATGCCCTTGCCACGACGGGTATTGCTGGGCCGGATGGAGGGAGTGCGGAGAAACCAGTCGGCACGGTCTGGATCGCCTTGGCAACAGCGGGTGGGGAGACTGATGCGTGGAAGGAGACCATCCCTGCGGACCGAATTACCTTCAAGCAAGTCGTCTCCCAGTCGGCCCTTGACCGACTCAGGAAAAAGCTAAAGTTTGCCGCCGGTGCCTGAGCTATCACTCCATGACCGAGATGCCCGTTATTGATCCTGTTTCGCTAACAGCCGAGGAGATCCGACTTGGTGAAGACACGCGCCGAGAGCGTTTTTGGAAACTCTGGGGCACCTATCTCTCCGAACGCCAGTGGGGAACAGTTCGCGAAGACTATTCCGGTAATGGCGATGTCTGGACCTCGTTCCCCTTCGATCAGGCACGCAGTCGGGTCTATCGCTGGGGTGAGGATGGGCTGCTCGGTCTAAGCGATCGTTTCGGGCGTCTCTGCTTTGGAATCTCGCTCTGGAATGGAAAGGATCCGATTCTCAAGGAGAGGCTCTTTGGGCTCTCCGGGCCGCAGGGAAACCATGGCGAGGATGTCAAGGAACTCTACTACTACCTAGATGCCACACCGACCCATTCCTATTGCAAGGGTCTCTACAAATACCCTCAGGCGGAGTTTCCGTATGCCGATCTGGTCGCGGAGAATGGCCGTCGTTCTCACCTCCAACCCGAGTACGAGCTTGTCGATACTGGCGTCTTTGACCAGAACCGCTATTTCGATGTCCAGGTCGAGTATGCGAAGGGGTCGATCAAGGACATTCTGATCAAGGTCACCATTAGCAACAGGGGGCCTGATCAGGCGGATCTCGTTTTTCTCCCGACCCTCTGGTATCGCAATACTTGGTCGTGGGGTCAGATCAGCGAGGAGTGCCTTGTGGAACCTAAAATCTCCCCTGCACGACCCGGCACGCTTTCCGCTGTGCATGCGGTGATGGGCGAGTATGAGATGACTTTTGATCAGGGGCCTGACGGCAAACTTCCTGAGTTTCTTTTTACTGACAACGAGACCAATACCCAGCGGCTCTACGGAGCGCCCTCCAAGAAGCGTTACACGAAGGATGCTTTCCACGATACGGTGATTCACGGCAAGGGGGATGCCGTGAATCCCGAACACTTCGGAACCAAGGCGGCCGGTCGGTACAACCTGACGATCCCAGCAGGCGGCTCCGTTGTTCTAAGAATGCGCCTGACGGAGAAAGGTGCGGCTCAGGGGGAGGCGCTTGATGACAGCTTTGAGGATATCTTTGCAACGAGACTTGAGGAGGCGAATGAGTTCTACATCGGCAAGATCGAATCCTCACTCGACGACGAGCAGAAAAACGTGACCCGTCAGGCCTATGCGGGACTTCTTTGGTCCAAGCAGTTTTACAATCTGGTTCAGACCGAGTGGGAGAAGGGGGATTCTACGGAGCCACCACCACCTCCCGGACATTCCGTCAGAAATCAGGATTGGGAGAACATCTTCAACCGGGATGTCCTCTCGATGCCCGACACATGGGAGTATCCCTACTACTGCTCTTGGGATCTCGCCTTCCATACCGCGGCACTCTCGAGGATTGACCCCGACTACTGTAAGGACCAACTGATCCTCCTGCTCCGCGAATGGTACACGCATCCGAACGGCCAAATGCCCGCTTACGAGTGGAACTTCTCCGATGTGAATCCGCCAGTACATGCGTGGGCGGCACTCCGGCTCTACTATTCGGGAGTGCGGGCAGGGAGGCCTGATCCTGAGTTTCTGGAGAAGGTCTTCCAAAAACTCCTGATCAACTTCACCTGGTGGGTGAATCGCAAAGACAGCAATGGAAACAATCTCTTCGAGGGAGGATTCCTGGGCTTCGACAACATTTCGGTCTTCGACCGCTCCAAACCGTTGCCCACAGGAGGAGTGCTGAAGCAGGCCGATGGTTCCTCCTGGATGGCCTTCTACTGCCTGACCATGCTCCGTATGTCGTTGGAACTCGCGGTCCATAATCCCGTCTACGCAGACATGGGCACGAAGTTCATCACCCATTTTGCCCGGATCGTCGAGGCGATGAACGAGTTCGGAGGGACTGGACTCTGGGATGATGAGGATGGGTTCTACTACGACCATTTGCAGCTTGGGGAACAAAGCATTCCCATCAAGGTCCGCTCGATCGTCGGATTCATTCCGCTCTTTGCTACCAGCTATGTCACGCCGAAGCAGCGGGATATGAACCCCGGGTACAAGAACCGCCTCCAGTGGTTTATTAAGAACAGGCCGAAGCTTGCTTCCACGCTTCTGGAAATCAACGGTGCCGCCTCCCAGGATCCCAACTCCCAGCATCTCCTCACGGTCACTCCCAGAAAGCGCCTTGAAAAAATCCTCCGCTACATGTTCGACGAGGAGGAGTTTTTGTCGCCGCATGGCATCCGCTCGGTCTCCAAGTACCATGAGAAGCACCCCTATACCTACACGGTGAATGGCCAGGTCTATTCCGTGGATTACGAACCCGGGGAGGGGAAGACCGGTATGTTCGGTGGCAACTCCAACTGGCGAGGGCCCATCTGGGTGCCCATCAACTTCATGATCATCAAGTCGCTCGAGACTTATGATCATTTCTATGGAGAGAGCTTTAAGGTGGAATTTCCCACCCGTTCCGGCAACTGGATCACGCTTGGGGAAGCCTCACGCCTTCTTGCCCAGAGAGTCTCCTCGATATTTCTTTCAGATGAGTCGGGTCAGCGTCCCTGTCATGGAGAGGATGCCCGCTATGCCAACGACCCGTACTGGAAAGATCTCGTGCTCTTCAACGAGTATTTCCACGGAGAGACGGGCAAGGGACTGGGTGCCTCGCATCAGACCGGGTGGACCGCGCTGGTGGCCGAAATCCTTTCCCAGGATATCTGAGATATCCCTGAAGCCGTCCTCATCCCCATTTTTCAGTTAACAACCCACAACAAACCTCCAAATCCCCAATGAAACTCGCAGGAAAAGTAGCACTCGTCACCGGTAGCGCCCAAGGAATCGGACAAGCCATCGCCATCCGTCTTGCCCAAGAAGGGGCCGACATCATTGTCGATGATCGTGCCCTGGGACAGAGCGCTCAGGATACAGCAGATGCCATCACGGCACTGGGACGCAGGGTTCATATGATCCAAGGGGATCTTGCCAATACGGAGGATGATCGCCGTGTCATTACCGAGGGAGTCGAGAAGATGGGGAAGATTGACATTCTGGTGAACAATGCCGGCGTCGAGAAGCATGCCGATTTCTGGGATGTCACCGAGAAGGACTTCGATTTCGTCCTTCAGATCAACTTGCGTGGCACCTTCTTCATCACTCAGGATTTTGTGAATCACCTGCGCGCCACGAACCGCCCCGGTCGTGTCATCAATATCAGCTCCGTGCATGAGGAACTCCCTTTTCCTCACTTCTCGACCTACTGCGCCAGCAAGGGAGCCCTAAAAATGCTCTGCCGCGACCTCGCGGTCGAACTCGGCCCCCTTGGGATCACGGTCAACAACATTGCTCCGGGAGCCATCGCCACGCCGATCAATACCGCCCTGCTGAACAATCCCCAACTCCTCGCCCTCCTGGAGTCGAAGATCCCCCTTGGTCGTCTCGGTAAGCCCGACGATGTTTCAGGCCTCGCCGCGTTTCTCGCTTCCGATGATGCCTCCTATGTCACGGGAGCTACCTTCGTCGTGGATGGCGGACTCCTCCATAACTACCACGAGCAGTAGACCGATCAACCGGAGGGTGATACCAGTCGACTGCGTGGTGATTGCTCCTATCGACTGATCATTTCCAGGGCCGTCTGGAAGGGCTGGCTGGGAACCTTGATCGACCCGTCCAGAGGCATGCTCATTTCACAGATCAGGAAGATGGCCCCCGCGATGCTGACTGAGCAGAATAGAAGCACGATGGTTACGGTTCCATTGCGCGGGGAGAAAATGCCGTAGACGAAGGTAAGAAAGGTGATCCAGAAGACCGGAATCACCACCAGAGGCATGGGAAGTTTGGAGGTCGACTCCACCGTGATCTGCCAGCGCTCCCTGTTCAGATCTGCCGCAATGGCTATGGCATTGCTCTTCATCTCGAGTTCCTCAGAGGTTTTTGCCTCCAGCTTGGAGATCCTGCTAATGAGAGCGAGAATGGTTGATTCCTCCTTAAAGGTTACGGAACTCTTCTTGATAGCCTTTACACCCTCAGGCCAGATGTCGTTTTTGATTCTAGTGACGCGCTCAAGCAGGGCTTGACGAAGCGGTTCCGCTCCTGGTCCGTAGGTGCGCAGAGTCCGATCCAGATTGATCGTGTTAGCTGCGGCCTCGTTCACGAGGGCATTGACGCGGTCGTAGGATCCCTTGGAGGAAGAAACCAGAAGACCCAGGATCAAGGCAGCCATGGTGGCGATGAGGCCCGCGCCCAGCTTCACGCTATCTTGTGATTCCTTACTGAGGTGGTGAGAGGGAATGAACCTCTGCATCAGCATTCCGATCAACGCACCGCCGAAGATGCAGAAAAAGGAGATGAGGGCAATCAGGTAGGAATTCATGCAGGGGATCGTGCCATAGATTCCTGATATCACGAAAGCCCGATTAGAATCTGCGACGCTTCCTTTGATGACTCAGGCCGGAAGAGCGAATTTCTAGAGCGAATTTCTAGAGCGAGAGATTGATCGAGAGCAGGAGAGACTGCACCGAGTTGCCGCTGCTGAGAGACCCGCCGTAAAAGAGCGATGAGGAGAGATTTTTTCCGAAGAGCGCCGTGAGGCCGGCGTAGGCATTACCCGCATTCTGTTTCCCCGGGGAGGTCGTGGCGGAGTAGGTGTGCCCCGGAGCTTGGCTCAGAGTTCCTGTCGCCGTGGTGGCCCCGTCCAGGAACTCATGACTCCAGAACAGACGCACTTCAGGGACTAGGGTTACGGAGCTATTGATGGGAAGGGAGTAGAGAACATGGCTCCCGAATCCCGTGTAGAGACTCTCCAGGCACTGCCCGTTCACCATACCGGATGACTTGCCGGGACCGCTGAGGCTGATCGAGTCGGCCTGCAGTTCGGTATATTGCATCATCGCGACGGGACCATAGGTCCATCGACCGCGCCGCACGTCATAGCCCATGTCGCCACCGAGCGTGTAGGCCGCGCTGACCGGCTTGGCCGAGACCGTCCCGTAATGAGTGCCATTGGAGATGACAGGATGAGAGGTGCTGGATTGGAACCCTTCGCCACTGATCACCCCGTCGGCATAGAATCCCCCCTGCGGCTTCGCGTAGCTGAGGGTGCCCCCATAAGTCAGACCCTCGCTGCTTGCCGAGCCAAGCCCTCCGGAGAGCGTCGTGTAGCTTGGGAGGTAACCCGAGAAGAGACCTGCCCTCAGATCCCGGCAGAGCTGGTAGTCGACCCCCAGCAGGAAGGCGCCACTGGAGGTATTCCTGCTTGGGGAGGAGGCGTTGGAGGGTGCTCTCCAGAGGCTACCGCTCTCTTGCGTCCAGAGATTCCATGGGTCTTCAGAATGAGTATCCCATGATGAGAGTTCTCGTTCCGTCCGCTTTAGCTCGAAATGGTCATACAGCAGGTAGCCTAGCTGACGAACCTGCATCAGGGAGACATGATTGATCCCCGACTGGAAGAGCAAATCATAAGTTGCCAGAGACTTGATCAAGGCAGATCTTTCCTGTGCAGCTTTCAACATGGCTGCCTTGAGCTGCGCCGCTTTAAGAAGGGCTGCCTTGGCCTTGGCAGCCGCGATCAAATCATGCGGGGTGTGAGCCTGTAGGGGAAGTACGGCGAACTGCCCGAGAACCATGAGGGCAAGAGCGGTCCTATAGAAGCTATGGGATCGACGGGGTAGGGGGTGACACATCGAAGGGATAATCGGTGTCATGGATTTCTGCTCTTGGCAAGTGCCTTGTAAATCCGCTGGCTTTCGATCCTGCTCAGGATGATGGGATCCGGAGAGTCGGCGAGGCGGAGCTTGGTGATGTCGCGGCTGATGCGATCCATGGACCTGATGCTGCTTCTATTGATCAGAAGGCTCTTGGAGATTTTCAGGAAATGCTCCGACGGCAGGCTCGCCTCCCAGAGCCCGATCGGCTTCCGCACCATGAGGGTACCGCCTCCCGCAAGCTGAAGGCGGGTGTAGTTCCCCTCCGCACGGACGGTATGGATCTCTCGGGCCCTGACGATCCTGACCTTGTCCCCGTCACGTAGCACATGGACCTCCTCGGCCGATGGAGCCCGGAGGTTGGCCGATTCCTTCAGTGTCTTCTCCGCCACCAGACGGGAGACCGTCTTGGCAAGTCTCTCGGGCAGGACGGGCTTGGTCAGGTAATCGAGGGCATGAGCCTCGAACGCCTCGACCGCATACCTGTCATAGGCGGTCGCAAAGACGATCTTGGGGGCGGAATCCTGCAGCGCCAGTCGGTTCACCAGTGCAAATCCATCCAGCGGAGACATCTGCACATCGAGGAAGATCACCTCGGGTTGCAACTCCTTCACCAGAGTCATTGCCGCCTCCACACCATCTGCCTCGCCGACGATCTCGATCGAGGGATGCTCCTTGAGCAGGGAACGGAGCGCCTTCCTGGCCAGACGCTCATCATCGACCAAGATAACACGGATTGCCTCGACCCTAGCTTTCGGTGTCTCTGAAGACTTTGTCGTCTCTGTAGACTTTGTGGTGTTTGTCGTCTTAGTGGGACTCATGGTAACGGGGAGGGAGGTTCTTACACCGTCACAGGCAGCGACACGACCACACGGACTTTATTACTGGTTTTCTCAATCTCGAGAGAGGCCTTACTCCCGTAGATCAGTTCCAGGCGTCGTCGCAGATTGCGAAGCCCTGTACCCGTGCTTTCAGTCTTGAGACTGCCCCCGGGAGTCATCGGCTCGATCCAGTGACCCGAGTTCTCCACCACGATCACCAGCCTCTTCTGCGAGAGCTGGGCCGTGATCCTGATGACCAGCGGGAGGGGGCTTGTCTTCTGGCCATAGTTGATGGCGTTCTCCAGCAGTGGCTGGATCATCGCCTGAGGGACCTGTTGGGAGCGGGCCTCCTCCTCCACATCGATCAAGCTCATCAGTTTCTCCTCGAAGCGGATCTGATGGATCCTGAGATAATCCTCCAGGGCCGTGAGTTCCTCACCGAGAGGGCGGAGATCAACGACATCTCCATCACCCTGCTTCACCGAGAAGCGGAGGTACTCCGACAGGGAGGAGGTGATCTCTCTCACTTTCCCCGGATCCTCCGACTCCGCGACGATCGCATTGAGGGAGTTGAAGAGGAAATGGGGATTCACCTGCGCTCGTAGCAGGGCCAGCTCCGCGCGGTTATTCTCACGGAGGAGTCTTTCCCGACGTCTTTGGGAAAGGAAACGGAGAAAGAGAAAGCTCCAGAGTATGTAAATCCCGAGACGCAGCAGCAGGAAAGCCAGCAGGATTTCTCTCGGAGGAGCCTGATGGTTGATCTGGAGGAAGATCTTGTAGCCCGCCAGACTGGCAAGGTTGAAGAGAACGATGATGACCCCTCCCGTGGCCATGGTAAACTTGACGGTGGAGAGCCGCATGGTGTCGAGCCATCCCAGAATCACCGCTGCGACCGAGCTGAAGAGGAGTCCCGTTACCAGTCGCACCACAATGAGCCGGGGGTTCAAGAAAATAGAGGGATTATCCCCCATCAGGCCGATCAGAAGGATCTGCACCAGCACCGCAAAGGTCCAGAACGAGAGTTGGAACCTCCAGAACGAAGGCACCCGCAGGATGGAGAGGGCGGTAAGGAACGGTGAAGGGGTGGCCGTAGAGGACATGCGTGAGCATTGATCTTAGTCCGGAACATCCTCCCGATGAAGCATGGAAGGGCGCCCCAAAGCCCATTTCGTCACATTTTCAGCCCACTTCGTCCCAAATGGGTTTTCAACTGCAAGATTACAGGGAATTAAAAAGGCGTTACCTAAACACCCGACACCAACTCAAAAAAACCAACCCCATGAAAAAAACCCTCTTCGCTCTTGCGCTCGCCGCAGGACTCACCTCATTCGCAGGATCTGCGAAGGCAGAACTCATTTATAATAACCTCAGAACCTTGCCATATAATGGTGGTGATTGGTCTGGTGGAGATCGGATTACATCAGCCTATCGTGGAGAGGCCCAGTCCTTTGTTGCAAGTGAAAGCGCCTCTATAGCTACCGCAGCATTTCAACTTTACAATCTTGCTGCAAATAAGGGTGCTGCGGCTACGGGTTCGATGACTGCCAAATTATTTAATGTTTCTGGCAATAGTATCGGTTCGCAAGTTGGACAGGCTTGTGATTTTAACCTCACTGACATCAAAGGCCCCTACACAGCTGTCAATGTATCATCCTTCAATTGGAGTGTGGATGCCGGACAAAAGTATGCTGTAGCTTTGATTGGAGGTTCTAATTTCTACAACCCTAATGGGGGTGGGGATGGTATCTATTGGATTGGTGGTAAGCACAGTCAGGATAGCTCAGATATATTCAATAATTGGAATACACCTACAGACCCTTGGCAGAATTGGAGTTATACGGGTCTCGATCACAGTGTTGCCCTCTTTACTGAAGTAGTGTCTTCGTACGCAGTTGCTTCCACCGCTGCAGTCCCCGAGCCTTCTCAAGTTGCAGCATCCCTGCTCCTTGCCGCTGGCATCGCAGGATTCGTGATCGTGAAGCGTCGTCAGGAAGGTTCCGATCTCGAAGCCCTCGCTGCCTAATCTACTCACCGAATTCGAGTTACGAGGGTCGAGCGTCGAGAGCTCTAAGACCCAAGGCACGAAGTCGCTAAGATATTCAAAGACCCGTCTCTCCGCAAGGGGTGGCGGGTTTTTTGTTTTGATCAGCAATTTCAAGAAATACCTCCGCGCCTCTGCGTTTGCTTGCCCGGCCGGTACTTCGTATTTGAACTCGGGCTTTCCCAAGCCACTCGCCCCTACCGGGGCTGCTTCGCAGTCCTATCAGCTCCCGCCAGTCGCTGATTTGTTACGGCTGCGGGAGAACTCAGTCTGCAGCCCCATCCGCGTCCGTTCCCACGGACTTGGTTGACGGCACTTGCCGCCCGGCAAGCGGTGCCGCCCTTTCAGGGCTACCTTCGGTAGTCTTCCGCGTCCGTTCCCACGGACTTGGTTCCACACCTTGTGCTTATTGTGCCTCTTATGGCTAATTCTTCATTCCCTCCCACCTCAGGCTTTCTGAAGTCTCTCGGCGAGCCACATCTTGATGAGGCTTTGGCGGGGCACACCAACTCGATCGGAGGCATGATCGAGTCTTTCGACCATCCAGCGGGGGAAGTCGATATTCACCTTGGTGGGAGTGAGGTCAAGTCGTTCCTCGTTGGCAGCAAAGCGCTGAGCCGTTGAGAGATCGAGTTGATCGAGGATGTCGGCTCCCGAGTCGACGATGGCATCGAATTGGTCCGCAGTCAGATTCCGGTTTGGGATTCGATTCTTAGTTTTTTTCATAGAGTTGTTTTTCGTTGGGACGGCTTGGTCTGGCGCTAATAATCCGGATGGAGGAACCGCGGTAAGTGATGATGATGGTGTAAAAGCGCCCCCTGATCGTGCCAATCACCGCGAAGCGAGGCTCCCCGGAGACAATCCTGACGGCGATCTCAATGCGCTCGGAGTTCCAGAGCTCCTGCGCCTCCACAAAATCCATGCCGTGTTTGATCTTGTTGCTGGTGCTTTTGGCCTGATCGAACTCAAAGGTCACGAGTGCAGTCTAGTGTGCACCCCGCAGAAATCAAGCCGAAATACCTTTAAAGTATTCTTTACATACTATTTCAGTATTCATGATGCGAGGGCGGGCTTTTTTGTTGTCATGGACTTCATTCCACCCGCTATTCCCCTCAGCGGCTCTGCGCCTCAGTGGCTCTGCGCCTCAGTGGCTCTGCGCCTCTGCGCCTCTGCGGGAGAACGTAGGCTTGTTATTTCCCTATTCCCCATCACCGATACCCGATCAACCCTCTCCTACACCCTCGGCACTTTCTCTCGGATTCGCTGCATGGCGAGACGCCCCACAGGGATAGGCCTCGAGAGTCCTCTCAAGGAGATCTCATATTCATCGCGGGTGAGCTTCACGATCCTGGTGATCAGCTCGGCATTGACCAGCAGACTGCGGTTCACTTTCAGAAAGAGCTCCTCCGGGAGACGCACTTCCCATTGGTGTAGGGGCTTTTTAATCAGGATGGTTTTGTCACCCTCCAGATAAAAGAGAGTGTAGTTCCCCTGCGACTCCACGGCACGGATCTCCCTTGATCGGATCATGCGGAGAGCGGGCCTCTCCGAGAGCATTACGAGATCCTCCGGGCCAAGTCTCTGGCCAACGTCGGGGGAGGGCTCCTCGCTCATCGCTGCATCTGGCGTGGACGGGGAGGCACTGAGGACCCTGGATAGGATCCTTTCCTGCCGAATCCTCTCCACCGTCCGCTTGAGGCGGTCCGGATCGAGCGGCTTGGTGAGGTAATCGAGGGCATTGGCCTCGAAGGCCCGGATCGCGAACTGGTCAAAGGCCGTCACGAAGACCACAGCCGGAGGCTCTTTCATTTCCTCCAGCAGCGGCAGCAGGGCAAATCCCTCCTCCGCTCCCATCTGCACATCGAGGAAGACCACCTCGGGGTTCTCCCGCGCGATCAGCTTCCAAGCCGAGGCCACCGAGTCGGCCTCTCCCACGATCGTGATGAGGGGATGCTCCTTCAGATGCCCCCGCAGATGCTGACGCATGAGCCTCTCGTCATCGACAAGGATCGCCCGGATCGGGTGGGAGTCCGTTCCCGCCATCGTTTTCCTGGCGGTCGCGCCGAGTCGCGAGGAATGAGGACTCATGGGTTTATGGTTTTATAGGCTCACCGATGGATGTGCACCGGAGCCTCGCGGGGATCGTGTCGGGAGAGCGACGCTGGCAGTCACCAGCCCGTCGGCATGGCTCAGCTCCAGGGAGGCCGCGTCACCGTAGATCAGCTGGAGTCGCCTCCGGAGATTGCCGGTCCCCGTGCCGAGGGAGTTGGCGAGATGCGGTTCCAGCCACGATCCCGTATTGCTGACAGTCAGATGAAGCATCGCTGAAGACTCATCCTCCGCCATGGAGGCCGAGATCCGGATCCGCAGAGGACTCGGACTGGTTCTCTGACCATACTTGATCGCATTCTCGAGCAGCGGCTGGACGAGGGCCGAGGGGACCAGGGCCTTGCGGGCCGCCTCGTCCACCTCGAATCGGTACTCCAGCTTCTCCTCGAATCGCACCTTCTCCACCTCCAGATAGCTTCTCAAGGCCTCCAGCTCCTCATCAAGAGGATGCAGCGCCTCCCCATGCCCCTTTCCCTGAATCAAGGAGAAGCGAAGGTAATTGCTCAGCGACTGGGTCAGGGCAACCACGCGGGGATTCTCCCGCCCCACCTCCATGATCGTCGTCAGGGCATTGAAGAGGAAGTGAGGATTCACCTGCGAGCGAAGCAGCTGGAGCTCCGCATCCCTGGTTTTCCGCTCCAGCTCGACGCTGCCACGCAGATTCTTCAGGCCGAAGTAGAGGATCAGCCAGATGAAGAGCAGCCCCGACCTCATCAGGAACATCCCCGTCCAGACTCCCCGATCCAGTGGAAGCGACAGGTGGTAGCCGAGCAGACGGCCCAGCAGCACCGAGGCCAGCAACTCCACGGCACCGAGGAGTGCGGAGGCGAGCAGAGCGAGCAGGAACAACCTCACCATCCCCCATCGCCTCGCGACGATCCAACCACAGAGAGGCCTCAGGGCACTCGTGATCGCAAACCCCGAGAACGGCCGGATAAAGAAGAGCCAGAGCAGGAGAGGATCCGTGAAGGCATGGGTCAGCCAGACCCCGAGCGGCACCAGGCAGAAAAGAGCCCACCCACCGAACTGCAGTGGCCAGAAGGAGAGCTCCAAGACCCACCTTCTCGAGAGCGAGCCGGAGTCCTGATGATGACGCAGAGCACGCTGGCCCCGCTGTCCATGCAGGAAATCCGTTTGAGAATCTGAGGAGGTGTGGAGCATTGCGACCCCGATACCATAGCCCCCTTCACGCCTCCCTCGGAAGCAGGAAGGGTGGCCTCCCTGCCCGATTCGTCACCCTTTTGGCCCAGTTCGTCATTTTTTGGGTTCTCAGAGCTATTTTTCGATTGAGAGCGAGCAGGGAACATCGCTAAAGCACATCCGTTGGAGCTGATATTTTCATCATTCAAAACCCAAAACTTCATAAAACCAACACACCCATGAAAAAAACCATCCTCGCTCTTGCGCTCGCCGCAGGACTCACCTCATTCGCTGGAACTGCGAAAGCCGGAATCACCTATAATTGGAGTTTCAATGGAAATAGTATTTACCCCGGTTCAGTGGCTGGTGTTCTAACCCTCAACGATGCTGGGACACAAGCAACCAGCGCTTACGTGACGAGTTCAACCAGTAGTTATAATTCTTTGTACAACTTGGTCGATACACAAAATAATTATGTCATCAGTAACAGTTTCACAGTGCATAATGGGCAAATAGTTTTCGCTAATTTTAATAGTTATGGAATGGAAGACAGCAATAGCTTTTATTTAGATGTCGTGGGTGTTTTTAATGCTTATGTCAATGGTGCTTCTATTGTCGCAAATAATGATGGACTTAACGGCGTAACCTTCACACCCCTCACTAGCGGAGGTGACCCTGCTGCAGTCCCAGAGCCTTCCCAGGTTGCAGCTTCCCTGCTCCTTGCTGCTGGCGTTGCAGGATTCGTGATCGTCAAGCGTCGTCAGGAAGCCTCCGAGCTCGAAGCCCTCGCTGCTTAATCACTTACAGCACTTTCAAGAAGACCCGTCTTCCTGAAAAGGGAGACGGGTTTTTTGTTGGTCAGGAGAGGAGGCAATTAACCACGAACAACACGAACAACACGAACAACACGAACAACACGAACAACACGAACAACACGAACGTCACGAACCGGGAAAGCTGGGGTTGATTTCTGATACTTCCTTTCGTGGGGTTCGTGCCGTTCGTGATTAGTTTCTTCTCAAGCTGCTTACCTTGCCAAAGAGTGATCCCTGGAATAAGTTACCTTTATGTCTGAGAAGGAGCTGCTCGCACGTATCACGACGGATCCAGCCATTTGTCATGGCAAACCGTGTCTGCGGGGACTTCGCTACCCTGTGGAGTTCGTCCTTGAGATGCTGAGTGGACCGACAACGATCGAAGAGTTCCTTGCGGAGTATCCCGATCTGGAATCCTACGACATCAAGGCTGCCTTCGCCTATGCGGCCCGCATGAGTCGCGTGAAGAGTCTTGAGCCCGTGGCAGCGTGAGGTTTCTGCTGGATGCGCAGCTTCCCCGGTCGCTGTGCCGAGCATTGATCTTCGCGGGTCATGAAGCTAGGCACACGCTCGACCTTCCCGATGGGAATCGAACCGGCGATCACGTGATCTCTGATCTGGCCGACAGGGAGGGATGGATTGTCATGAGCAAGGATTCCGACTTCGTGGTATCCCATCTCCTGCATCAGAAGCCCAGCAGGCTCCTGCAGATAGCAACTGGCAATATCACCAATCCCGAACTTCAAAAGCTCCTCATTTCCAATCTGGACGGAATTCAAAAGGCCTTTGAAACAACAACACACATCGAGATCACTCGCACGTCCCTCATCATCCATGGATAAGATTGAGGCCATCGCTGTCTAAGCGACGAAGGCTCTAGGCCTGGGTAAATGGCTCCATCATAAAACTTAAAACCCGTCTTCCTGAAAAGGGAGGCGGGTTTTTTAGTTTTTGATCAGTAATTTCTAGAAATACCTCCGCGCCTCCACGTTTGCTTGCCCGGCCGGTACTTCGTATTTGAACTCGGGCTTTCCCAAGCCACTCGCCCCTACCGGGGCTGCTTCGCAGTCCTATCAGCTCCCGCCAGTCGCTGATTTGTTACGGCTGCGGGAGAACTCAGTCTGCAGCCCCATCCGCGTCCGTTCCCACGGACTTGGTTGACGGCACTTGCCGCCCGGAAGCTCTCGCTGCTTAAGCGCTCATAGCTCTTTCAAGAAGACCCATCCTCTGATTAAGGGGATGGTTTTTTTATTTGGCGTGATCAAGCTGCCACTCTCCTTCGTCCAGAGTTCCCATCGGTCTTCACGGTTGGAACCGCCTGAATTCAATTCGCGCTCAGTCCTTTTAAGCTCAAAATGGTTGTAGAGCAGATAGCCGAGTTGGCGAACCTGCAGCAGCGAGGCGCGATTCATCGCTGATTGGAAAAGTAAATCGGAGGTAGCCAGCGCTTGGAGCAGAGCGGCTCTCTCCTTCGCTGCTTTAAGTTGCGCTGCCTTGAGGAGAGCGCCTTGGGCTTGAGCAGCTGCAAGCAGTTGAGTAGGAGTAATAGCCTGTAAGGGGAGTATGGTGAACTGTCCTATTAACATGAGACAGATCACAAAGATCAGTTTTAGAGCACGACGTGTCGTCACTCGTTGAGTTATTTTATAGCTTTCACAGGAGCTAAAGCTGCGACATCGTTTCCCTCAGTCGCTTCATTTCGAGGCGACTGATCGGCAGGGGGGTGCGGATGCCAGTGAGGTGTGCCAGTGAATTGTTCCGGTCCAGCGTCACGATTTTCAAAACCTTCTTTTTATTGAGAATCAAACCGCGACTGATTCGTCGAAAGATCGATTTTGGGAGCCTCTCTTCCCAGCTGTTGATCGTGATTCTCACCATGATCGCCTCTTTACCCTCGATAGAAAGACGGGTGTAGTCCCCCTCCGACTTGATGGCACAGATCTCATACACGCGTGTCATGAATAACATGTAACCATCCCGCAAAGGCAGCAGGCTCTGCTCCGTTAGATCGGTGAGGGGTGCGTTCCCTACAGCATTCTTATTCTGATCGAGATCATGACTGCTGCCTGCCATCAGTGTCTTCTTGAGTCGCTCGATCGTCTTGGCGAGACGCTCGGGATGCACCGGCTTGGTGAGGTAGCCGAGGGCATTGTTCTCGAACGCCTCGATAGCATACTTGTCATAGGCCGTCACAAAGATGATCTCAGGCATCGGATCCGCCGTTGCGAGAAGCGGCAGGAGATCGAATCCATTATCGGGAGGCATCCTGATATCGAGAAAAATCAGCTCCACCCTCATGCTTAGGACCAAGGAGAGAGCGGACTGAACGTCGTGTGCCTCCCCGACGATGGAGATCTCTGGAAAGTCCCCGAGTTGCTCCCTGAGATGATGTCTTAGATGTTCCTCGTCATCGACCAGGATCGCCTTGATCGGAGAAGGGACTCTCCCTCGGGATGATGAATCGGGAGATTTCATATCACTCATTCTGAAACGGGATGAGCATTTGGGCTCGCACGACCCCATGCGACGTTTCGTAGGAGAGCTTTGCTAATCCGCGGTAGAGAAGTTCAAGACGTCTCTCGAGGTTGGTAATCCCCGATCTCAGCGAATCATCGGGCTCTTGGCGAGTTTCCCAGAATCCCGTGTTTTCCACACAGAGGGAGAGAGTCTTTTTTTTAATCCGAGCCGTGATCCTGATGATGAGCGGTTTGGGACTTGTCCTTTGCCCATACTTGATTGCGTTTTCGAGCAAGGGTTGAACGAGCGCGGAGGGAACCGGGAAATCCCCCGCACCCTCCCCGATGTCATAATGCCACTCCAGAGACTCCCCGAACCGCACCTGCTCCACTTCGAGATAGTTTTTTAAGGCATCCAGTTCCTTCTGAAGCGGGTGGAGGAAGGAATTTTTGTTCTCCCGATACTGAGAGAGGGAGAAACGCAGATAGTCCGCAAGTTCCTGCGTCACCAGGGCCACTTTTTCCTCATCCTTGCGGATCGCCATGATGGTGGAGAGGGCATTGAATAGGAAATGAGGGTCGACATTCGAGCGGAGTAGATTGATTTCGGATTGCTGGAACTCGAGCTTGAGTCGTGCTGTTTCCTGCTGCGATTTGAGTCCGAAATAGAGAATGAACCAGAGCAGGAGTGACCAGAACCTTACGGTCAGCAGGATCGGAAAGATCGCTGTCAGACTCTGTGTTGAGGGGTAGATGCCGAGTGCCTGCCCAAGCGGGATCATGACGAGTAGTTCCAAAAAGGAGACGACAAGCGAGAAGGAGACCATCATCGCGACAAGCGGGAACAGTTTCACCCGGCGTTGATAGAGGCGGTGACACACCGGGCTGACAGCCGTGGTGATCAGGAATCCATTGATTGGCCGCGTCATCAGCAACCACATCAGCGGTGCATCCGCCCGATGGGAGGCCCAGAAAAAGAAGGGTACGATGAAAAAGGCACCCCAGCCGAGGATCTGCAGATGCCAGAAAGAAAGCGATGGGAATAGCTTGGGTAATTCCGACTTCGGGGATGGGCTCCTGGGAATCATGTGGTATGGGGGAGTCGTAGTAAAATTAGCGATCATTAGCCTGAGGTAAAAGCCTTGACCCCCACTTCGAATCCCATTTCACCCACGATTTTCCCATTTCGTCGATTTTTTATGGAAGGGTGAGATTTTTTGGAAAAAACAAATCACCGGAAGAACACTTTCTTCTCAAAGCGAAAACACACCAACTCCATCAGACTCATCCAAAAAAAAACAATCCCATGAAGAAAACCATCCTCGCTCTTGCCCTTGCTGCAGGACTCACCTCATTCGCAGGATCTGCGAATGCTGAAATAATCTATCAATCACTAAATCAAAGTTCCCATGGAACTCTATTGTATGTCCCATCCACTGGAAATGATATTTCCGATGCAGGTATTCAGGCTGCAGGTTTTTTTGGTCTTGATAACAATGGCAATGGCATAGAATTTAGGAATAAATTCAGTTTAACCATGCCCGGCATGCCCGGCATACCCGCTATGGTCGTCAATCAGCCTGAAAAAGTTGTGAGTGGTAATGCAAACTTTATGAGTATGACTTCACTTCTTGCTGCGGGTACCACCATAAGTAGTACAAGTACTTTCCTTGGTGCTTTTTCATATGACTACCCCTCTAGCTCTCCCAATCAACAATATGTTGGATTAGAAGCTGTCGGTAAAAATAAAGAATTCTACTACGGCTGGGCAAGTTTTACAGATCTTGGTGGAATTATGACTATAAACGATGCGGCCTTTAATACAACGGCTGGAGCTTCAATCACTATCGGAGGATCCACCGCTGCAGTCCCCGAGCCTTCCCAAGTGGCAGCTTCCCTGCTCCTTGCTGCTGGCGTTGCAGGATTCGTGATCGTGAAGCGTAGGAACGAAGCTTCCGCCCAAGAAGCCCTCGCTGCTTAATCGCTTACAGCACTTTCAAGAAGACCCGTCTTCCTGAAAAGGGAGGCGGTTTTTTTTGATCATTCATTACTAGAAATACCTCCGCGCCTCTGCGCCACTGCGGGAGAACTCTCCTTGCGGGCTTTTTCAACGGCACCATCATACTTCCCAGCATTCGCTGTTGTGGCTTAATTTTTTATCCTTCATCATTTTGACTTCATCCTTTCCTCATTGTGAGATGGATTTTTCTTTTCGGAAAATCGTATCCCCATTTTGAAGCCCGCTAGATTGTGACGATTTTGTAACAATAGATACCTGCTGTGTAGGCACAAATTTTGCTTATTCTTTCCCGCTACTGATTTTTCAATGCCTTCTTCCATAACCCCCCCCACGTTTTCTCAGGTCGTCGAGTCCCACGCACAGATGGCCATGGAACTGGCTTTCGTGATTCCTGATCAGGACACGGGATTGTTGCCCATCAACAGCATCCTGATGGATCTGGAGGATTCCGTGGAGCAGGAGGCTCCGACGGAGGTCATCTCCGCGGTTGCCGTTGCCAGAGGCTGGATCAACCAGATCTTCGATGGCTCGGGTAAATTTTCCGCAGAGGCGATCACCAATCTGACCTCCTGGCACGAGTGGATGGCGCAGGCTCTGGCCGCATGGGAACGGGAGGAGGCGATGCCCGTTCTTCCGGCGGGTTGGAGTGCCGGCACCCCGACCGAGACCTCCGCATCCC